>JBJMJR010000082.1:0-4303 GCA_045806245.1 Gaiellaceae bacterium
GCGCGCGCTGATCGAGCAGACGAAGCAGATCGTCCCGGCCTGATCTCCGCCGACCGCCATCTCGAGCGCTGGGTCGTCCACCACCGCGCGGGCTGGCTGAACGGGATCTTCGAAGGCCTGTCGTACGCGGGCCGGCTCGGTCTGCTCTGGCTGGTGCTCGCCGCGGTGCTCTGCGCGATCTACCGCCGCTGGGGCGTGCTGCTGCTCACGTTCGTCAGCGTTGCGCTCGCGGACTGGACCGCGGCCGCGCTGAAAGCGCTGATCGATCGGCCGCGACCGCCCCTGCGCTATCCCGAGCCCAAGACGCTCGTGCCGTTGCCGCACGACTCGTCGTTCCCTTCGGGCCATGCTGCGACGAGCTTCGCCGCCGCGACGATGCTCTCGTTCGCGTTCCCCGCGTTCGCGCCGGTGCTGGTCCTGCTCGCGGCCGCGGTCGCGTTCTCACGGGTGTACGTCGGCGTGCACTACCCGCTGGACGTCATCGGCGGCGCCGCACTGGGCGCCCTGGTCGCTATAGCTCTTCGCCAGCTCTTAAAAGACCGGCTGCGATTACCGCGAGTGAGGCGAGGAGGCTGATGAAGATCCCGATGCCGCGTCCGCGCCAGCCGAAGAACTCGTCGGGCACGTCGATCAGCCGGATCAGGACGAAGATCGTCGACAGGGCGCCGAGGGCGATCACCACGAGGCTCTCCGGGACCGTTGCCGGCAGGTCGATGCCCGACTCCCGCAGGATCACCAGGGCCAGCACGGCGAGGCCGATGAAGAAGACGAGCTTCCCGAGCACCCCGGTGTGCCAGCCGATCACGCTGGTCGTCGGGCCTTGGCCCGAGCCGACGTACCAGCCGGTAAAGGCGGAAATGGCCAGAACAAGCCCCGCGATCCAGGTCAGCTGGTTGCCCCAGCCCCAAATCTGCTCGAACGAGCGGGATGGCCGCGGCTCGGGCGCGACAAGCCAGTCGTCCTCCTCGGGGGGCTCTGACAGGTAGGGGTCGGGGGTCTCGTCGGGTGTCTGCACGTCTGCCGCGGGGGAGGATGGCCTCTGAGTCGAGCCGAAGGAATACTCTAGGGGGTCTGGAGATGGCGGAGGGCTTGGAAACGAACCGGGTGGCCACCGACGACTACGTCGAGTTCTGGGCCGCGGGTCAAATCGTCAAGGGCGAGTACCACTGCTCGGACTGCGGCTACGGCGTCACGATCGTCCGCGCGCTGCCGCCGTGCCCGATGTGCCGCGGCACATCGTGGGAGCAGTCGGAGTGGAGCCCGTTCACGCGCGCCCAGCAGCCCCTTTAGCGATCTAGACGCGAGACGATCGCCGACACGAAGGGCCGGACGCTAAGCCGCGCGCCAGCGGTCTTAGCGGGAGGCCGGGCTAATCCGGGGTGGTGACGCGCAGCATCGCCAAGCCGCACTGCCACGGACAAACGCCGACCGGCAAGGAGTGCGCGGGCTTCGCCCGCGCACGTTTCCGCGAAGCGCGTACCTCAGGACGTCTTCGGTCAGAGACCGAAGACGTGTTGAACCTCATGCCAGATGGTCAGCATGAGGAAGATCGCCAGCCCGAAGAGGACGACGAGTGCAACCGTGAAACGCAATCGCGCGCGTGCACTCTCCTGCTTGCGGCGTAGCTTCGCGTTCCGGCGCGCGCGGTGGTAGTGGTATGCGCGGTCGATCGCCTCGGGGTCGACGGGGGGGTCTTTGGGAACAGCGATGCGTCGCGCCGGCTGGGCCATCGCGGGGAGTCTAGTGCCGGTCCAGGTTGCTCTTCGACCATACTTTTCTCGGGTCGGGTTGATGGCGCTCGTACAAACCCAGCGCGAGCTCGAAGCCCTTGCGGCTGCGGGGCTGGCCTTGGCCTCCGCCGGAAGCCTCGCCGAGGCGCTTCAGATCGTCGCGGACGGCGCCGCACGCACCGTCGACGCGGACGTCGCGATCGCGCGCGCGAAGGTCGACGGGCGCGCGACTGCGCTCGGCGTCTCGACTGCCTCCGAGGCGCTCGCCGCAGAGCTCGGACGTTCCGGGTTCCCGCTGGACGAGCTGCCGCCGAACGAGGAGTCGAAGCTCGCGCGCATGCCGCCGGCCGTGCGACACGCGGCGGAACGCGCGGATGCAATGAACGTCCTGCTCTTGCCCGTTCACGTCGACGGACGTCTGTGCGGCTCGCTCGAGCTGATGCGTTCCGGCCAGCCGTTCGACGAGGGAGAGCGTCGCCTTGCGCGCGTCGGCGCCGCGCAGGCCGCGCTCGCGTTCCGTGCATTCGGCGGCGACGGGTCTGTCACGGGGCGCGACGAGCGGCTGCTGGCCGTCGCCGGCGATGCCCTCGCCGCCGGCGCCGACGAGTCCCGCACGGCCGTGCAGCTCGTCCGCTTCGCGCTCGACGGCACGGCGGCGACGGCGGCGCTGCTCTGGAGCGGCACCACGAGCGAGCTCGAGCTGGTCGCCTCGGCCGGCGCGGACGGCAGCGCCGAAGCCGTCTTGCCCGCGGCGGAGCGGGCGTTCGCGGGGCGGACGCCGGTTGCGGTCGAGGCACTCGACGGAACGACGTCGGCCGTGATGCAGCTGGGGCAGCCGCCGATCGGCGCGCTGCAGCTGCTTTTCCCGCCGGGGCACGAGCCGACGGAAACCGATCTCGCGGCGCTCACGACGTTTGGCGTCCGCGCCGCCCACGCCTTGCGCGCGAGCATCGGCTCCAGGCGCGTGGCGCTCGAGCTGGAGCGCACCCGCGCGCTGCTGGCCGTCGTCGGCCAGGCGATCTCACAGCTTTCGCTCGCCCACACCCTCGAGACCGCGGTCGCGCGTGTCGCGGAACTGCTGGACGCGGACCGGCTCGCCGTCTACCTCCACGAACACGCCCGTCTGTACGCCGCCGCGGACGTCGGCCTGGCCGGTCCGCACGCACGCCTGGCCGAGCGCCTGCTCGAGCTCTCGCTCGGCCCGTACCGCTCGCGGGGCCTGCTCACGATCCCCGACGTGGCAGGCGACCCGCGGCTTGCGAGCGTGGCGGACGCCGCAGCCGAAGCCGGAATCGAGGCGGCGGCAGCGGCCCCGCTGCTGGCGCAGGAGGAGGTGATCGGCCTGCTGGCGGTCTTCCCGCCCAGGGGCACGTCGCTCTCGGAGAACGAAGCGGCGCTGCTGACCGCGCTCGCCGCCCAGCTCGCGGTGGCGGTGCAGAACGCGCAGCTGCACGAGCGCGCCACGCGGCTCAGCGACGAGCGCGAGCGCGCCCTTGATGCGGAGCGCGCAGCCTCGAAGCAGCTGCGTGCCCTCTACGAGATCTCGCGTTCGTTCGCGCAGAGCCTGTCGCTCGAGGCAACGCTCGAAGCCGTGACGAACACGATCGTCGACGTGCTCGACGTCGACGCTGCGTTGATTCGGATGCCGGACGAACGGCGCGATTGGGTGCTGCCGCTCGCGCTCAAGGTGGCAGACCCGCGACTGGAAGAGGTCATGCGGCCGGTCCTCTTCCGCCCGCAGCCGTTCGGAGCCCACTCGATTCAGCGGCTCTTCCGTCTGTCCGAGCCGTTTCAACTCACCGCGATCGAGTTTCCCGAGCTCGCCCCGTTCCTCGAACGCGGGTGGACGGGTGCGGCCGTGCCGATCGCAACGCCGGCGGAGGTCCTCGCGTCGCTGACGATCGTCTCGATGCGGCCCGGCGCACCCGTGACGCAGGACACGCTCGACGAGGCGGTGCGGATTGCGGGACAGGCTGCTCTGGCGATCGACAACGCGCGCCTCTACCAGCAGCAGAAGCAGTTCGCCGACACGATGCAGCGCTCGCTGTTGCCGCAGACGGTGCCGGAGCTCCAGGGTCTCGAGCTCGGCGCCGCGTACGAGTCATCGGCGCGCGTCGAAGTCGGCGGCGACGTCTACGACTTCATGGAATTGCCCGACGGGCGCCTTGCGGTCGCGCTCGGCGACGTCACCGGACACGGGATCGAGGCCGCGGCCGACATGGCGATGGCGAAGTTCGTGTTCCGCTCGCTCGCGCGGGAGCACTCAGAGCCGGGTGACTTCCTCCAGGCGGCGAACGACGTCGTCGTCGGCGAGATCGCGCCGGGCAAGTTCATCACGATGGTCTACGTCGTGATCGACCCGCGCACCGGCAACCTTGCGGTCGCCGGTGCGGGACATCCGGCACCACGCATCCTCGGTGCCGACGGGAGCGTGACGTCGCTCGACGCGCATGGGCTCGTGCTCGGGGTCGAGCTCGGGCAGGCGTACGACGACGTGCAGGCGACGCTCGGCACCGGCGATGCCGTCGTCCTTTACACCGACGGTGTGATCGAGGCGCGCCGCGCCGGCGAGC
>JBJMJR010000083.1:0-18207 GCA_045806245.1 Gaiellaceae bacterium
CCGCGGCGTCGTCGCGCTCTGCAGCTTCATCAGGATCGCCGCCGCCTCCGGGTGACCGATCCAGATCGGCAGGAACTTGTTGCCCTCGGACGTCTTCAGGAGAACGATCGGCTGCTTGCCGACCAGATCGAAGCTCACGCCGTAGATCTGCATCTCCTGCATGGGACGACCATTTCGGATGGTAGCTCAGGCCCTGCGCGACAAACCTCACCCGTCAGGGCGTTCCAAAACCTTTTACGGGTGCTTCCGCTACCGGTCTTTGAGTCGCCATTCCGCGACGTCGCGGATGCTGACGATGCCGACGGCGCGTTCCCCGGACACGACCGGTATGTGACGGAAGCCTCGTTCGATCATCGTCTCGCCGGCCTCCTCGACGGACGCGTCTTCGGCCATCGTCACCGGGTCGGGCGTCATCCACTCGCGCACGCGCGCCTCGCTCGAGTGCACGCGGCCGGCGACGGCGCGCATCAGGTCGCGCTCCGTGAAGATCCCGATCATCCGCCCGAAGTCGGAGACCACGACCGCACCGACGCCGTGGCTCGTCATCTTCTCGGCCGCCTCGCCGATCGTGTCGGACGGCTCGACGGAGAGCACGTCCTTCGTCATCACCTCGCCAAGCGTCGGCATCGCGCGAGCATAGGTGGGGCTTCGCGCCAAGGCAACCTCACGTGGGACATCCGCGCGGCGAGGACGCGGAGTGGGCGATCGTGGATTCGAACCACGGACCTCCGCCTTATCAGAGCGGCGCTCTAACCAACTGAGCTAATCGCCCGCGCGGGCCGCATTGTAGCCGCCGTCAGTGGAGGCGATCGGTGCGCTGAAGGTAGTCCTCGACGGCGAGCAGGAAGGTGTTGTCCTCCGCGAGCTCGCGGAGCGTGCCCTTCGTCTCGTCGTCCAGATCCTCGTCGCGCGCGAGCTCGGTCAGGAAGCTCCCCATCTGCCCATCACGGGACAGCGCCGCCATGCGGAGAAAGATCCGCTTCGCCTCATCGTCCTGCGAAATCGCCTCGAGCGATTCCATGTCCTGCTGGAGCCAGTTTCCGAGCATGTCACGGCTTCAACGCCGCACATGGCCGCCCGGATACGGCTAGGGCGAGGCGTGCTCGAGCGCCTCGACCAGCTCCTCGAGCTCGGTCTCGTCGGCGAACGTGATCTCCAGGCGGTTGGCGACGACCCGGCTCGAGAAGCCGGTGATCCGGTCAGCGGCCCGCTTTGCCCGCGCGACGAGCGCCGGGTCGAGCTTCGCCTGCTGCCGGCGCTGCTTCGTCTTCGCGCCGGCCCAGCGCGCTGCCCGCTCGGCGGCCCGGACCGACATTCCCTTCTGCACGATCTTGCGCGCGAGCGCCCGGCGCCCTTCGTGGTCGGGGACGGCCAGCACTGCGCGCGCATGACCTTCGGTCAGCTGGCCCCGCTCGAGCATCTTCAGGACGTCTTCCGGGAGCTCGAGCAGACGGACGCGGTTGGACACCGCCGGCTTCGACTTGCCGACCTGCTCCGACAGCTCGCCGAGCGACAGCCCGAACTCGTCGAGCGCGACAGCGAACGCCCGCGCTTCTTCGACCGGCGAGAGATCTTCACGCGCGATGTTCTCGATCAGTCCGAGCAGCAGCGTGTCCCGGTCGTCGGCCTCGCGCACCACAGCGGGCACGGTCTTCAGCTTCGCGTCGCGCGCGGCGCGCCAGCGACGTTCGCCCGCGATCAGCTCGTAGCCGCCGGCGACGCGCGGTCGCACGAGCACCGGCTGCACGACGCCCTGTGCGCGCACCGAGTCGGCAAGCCCTGCGCCCGCGCCGGAGTCGAACTTGCGTCGCGGCTGGCGCGGATTCGGGTGGATCGCGTCGACGGGAAGCTCGGCGAGCTCGGTCGGGCCGGCGCCGCCGAGCAGGACTTCGAGGCCGCGGCCCAGGCCGCGTCGTTCAGGCACGCTCGACAAGCTCCATCGCCACCTTCCAGTAGGCGTCCGCGCCGCGCGAACGGCGGTCGTACGCAATCGCAGGGAGACCGTGGCTCGGCGCTTCGGCGAGCCGGACGGAGCGTGGCACGGTCGTCGTAAAGACGAGCTTGCCGAAGTGCTTGCGCACCTCCGCCTCCACCTCCGCGGAGAGTCGCGTGCGCCCGTCGACCATCGTCAGCAGGACGCCGCCGACGGCGAGCCTCGGATTGAGCCGCATCTTCACGAGGTTGATCGACTGCACGAGCTGCGACAGCCCCTCGAGTGCGTAGTACTCCGCCTGTACCGGGATCAGCACGCGGTCGGCGGCAGCCAGTGCGTTCACGGTCAGCGGGCCGAATGACGGCGGGCAGTCGAGGAAGACGAAGGAGTACTGCTCGATACCCGACGAGAGCGCGTGCCGCAGATACGTCTCGCCGTCGCCGTGACGAGTGAGCTCCACGGTCGCGCCGGCGAGCTCGGGCTTCGCGGGGATCAAGTGGAGGTTGGGGAAACGTGTCGGCTTCGCCAGCTCGCCCAGCGGGGCGCCGTCGAGGAGGTCGTACGTCGAGGTGCCGTTCGCACGCTCCCCGAGGCCCGACGTTGCATTCGCCTGCGGGTCGAGGTCGATCACGAGCGCACGCTCGCCGGCTTCCGCGAGACAGGCTGCAAGGTTGATCGCCGTCGTGGTCTTGCCCACGCCGCCCTTCTGATTCGCCAATGCGTAGACCTTCGCCACGACCCCGTCACGCTACCGTGCGGCCGTGACGGACCAGCTGCGCCTGAGCGCTTAAGCCAAGGGGCGCTTGCGCGCGGCGCCTGTGCGTCGTGGAAAACCGGCGGGCGTGGGCGCGACCTTCCGCAAGACGAAGAAGCCGTCTTCCTCGTCGAGCTGGCCGCCGAGTTGCGCGGCGACGCGTGCGACGCGTGCAGCATCCGCTGTCGGCCCGACCCACAACACGGCCGCACCGCCCGGACGCACCAGCGGCAGGCACCACTCGGCGGCGACGGGCGGCGGCGCGAGCGCCTTCGCAACGGCGACCCCGAAGACGTCCGGCTCCTGCTCCTCGGCGCGGCCCTGCACGACACGGGCGTTCGGCGGCGCCCACTCGCGGAGGAACTCGCACTTCCGGCCGCTGGCGTCGAGCAGCGTCACCTCACGCTCGGGCAGCGACGCCGCGAGCGGAATCCCCGGGACGCCGCCGCCGGAACCGACGTCGACGATCGGGCCGTCGTACCGCGACACGATCTCGACACCGCGCAGCGCGTCGTCGAGAAGTGCACCGCGCGCGCGGTCGACGCGGGCAATGGCGGTCAGGCCCGGAGTCGCGACGAGCGCGGCGAGCCAGTCGTCAAGCAACGGGGTGGATCACGACGAACCGGTTCGGCTCCGTTCCCTCGCTCGTCGTCTCGACGCCGTCGAACTCCTTCAGCCGCACGTGCACGACCTTGCGCTCGACAGCGGTCATCGGCTCGAGCTCGACCGCCTCGGCGTCGGCGAGCGCGCGCTCCGCGGAACGAACCGCCAGGGCCTCGAGCGATGCGCGGCGGCGGGCGCGATAACCCGCGGCGTCGACGACCACTTCCTTCCGCTCCTCGGAGAAGCCGCGGTACATCGCGGCGTTGGCGAGGTACTGAATCGCGTCGATCGTCTGGCCGTGCCGGCCGATCAGCATCCCGAGATCCGGGCCGGTGCAGGTGACGGTGATGGTCTCGTCGTCCTCGTCGAGCTCGATCTGGGCGCTGACGCCGATGCCGTCGACGATCCGCTCGACGAGCTCGCGGGCCTCGCCGGCCAGCTCGCTCTCGTCCTCGCGCGGCGCGGCGGGCGCGACGTCGCTCGCGGCGGCGTCTGCTGAGACCGTCGCGA
The DNA here is from genome assembly GCA_045806245.1 of Gaiellaceae bacterium. Lineage (GTDB taxonomy): Bacteria > Actinomycetota > Thermoleophilia > Gaiellales > Gaiellaceae > 3-1-20CM-4-69-9. Next base: position 3,801 of record JBJMJR010000083.1, read on the forward strand.
TCACGCGCGCGGGCGTGAAGCCGACGCCGAGCAGACCGCGCTCGCCTTCCGAGACGACCTGAAAGCGAACAGCCGACTTGTCCAGCCCGGGGCTCTGGCGCTCGAGCTCGCGCAGGGCCGACCACTTGGCCTCGCCGACCGTCTCGCCGGTCGCCTCGACCTGGAGCTCCATCAGCGCCGGGCCTTCTTCTTCCGCTTCACGCGGCGCGGCTGGCCAGGCGCAGGCGCCTCCGGCTCCGGCTCGACCTCCGCCTTCGGCAGCTCGGCGCCATCCGCGCCGCCATTCGGGGAGCTCTTGGGCGGAGTCCGCGAAGACCGCTTCTGTCCGCCGCTGCCGCTTCCGCCGCTGCCGCCTCCGGGCGGGCCGACCTTCGGAATCAGCCGACGCGTGATCAGCCCCTGTCCGACCGTCCAGAGGTTCGTGGTCATCCAGTAGAGGACGAGGCCGGCAGGGAAGCGTGCGATCACGAAGATGAAGGCGAACGGAAGGACGTACATCAAGACGCGCTGGGACTGCTGCATCGAGCCGGACATGAAGTACGTCGACGCGAGCTGGCTCGAGACGTACACGGCCAACAGCACGTAGCCCGACCAGTGGCTCGTCACGTGGGCGGCGATGCTCGGAACGAAATGCAGCCAGGAGAGGTCGCCGGGCGGCGGGTTCTTGGAGAAGTTCTTCAGCGTGTAGTAGAGGCCGATGAAGACCGGGAACTGCGCCAGCAGCGGCAGGCACGAAGACGCCGGGTTGATGTTCTTCTCCTTGTAGAACTTCATCAGCTCTTCGTTGAGCTTCTGGCGGTCGCCCTTGTACTTGCGCTGGATCTCCTTCATCTCAGGCGCGTAGGCCTGCATGTTCTGCATCGAGTGGATCTGCTTGACCGTCAGCGGCACGAGCAGCATCCGCACGATCAGCGTCAGGCAGACGATCGCCCACGCCCACGGCAGCCCGACCGAGTGCAGGGCGTTGAGGACGTGCCGCAGCAGATGCTCGAGCGGCTGCAGGAGATAGACGAGCGTCATGTGAACACCCGCTGGTCGCGCGCGTAGTCCACGCCGCCGCGGCTCCACGGATTGCAGCGCAGCAGCCGCCACGCGGCGAGCACGGTGCCCTTGAAGAGACCGAATTCCTTGTACGCGTCGAGCGCGTACTGCGAGCACGAGGGGTGGTACTTGCAGCTCCCGCCGCCAAGCAGCGGCCGGAGCGTGAAGCGGTACGCCCAGACGGCGGCAATGCCGAGGTACCTCACGCGGCCGCCTTGCCGAGCACCTCGTCGACACGCTCGCCGAGCCAGTCCGCACCGTTCGCCGCGATCGCCTCCGAGAGGCCGGGCTTGGCGATCAGGACGTAGTCGCGCCCGGCCGGAACGCGCGCCAGCCGCGCGCGCCAGATCTCGCGCAGCTGCCGCTTGATCTTGTTGCGAGCAACCGCATTGCCGGCGGCCTTCGGCACCGCGAGCCCGAGCCGCGGCTCGCCCGCATCCTCGTCGCGCTCGAACCAGTAGAGAACAAGGAAGCGCGTGGACGTCGAGCGGCCCTGCCGGTAGACGGCGTCGAAGTCTCGCGAGCGAGACAGGCGGTGCCGGCGCTGCACCGAGCTCTCTACGCCGAGAGACGCTTCCGGCCCTTGGCGCGACGGCGCTTCAAGATCGCGCGACCCGCACGCGTGGACATGCGCGCGCGGAAACCGTGCCGGCGCTTACGCCTGCGCACGTTGGGCTGATACGTCCGTTTCACGAGGTCGAAGAGGGAGGAAATTGCCCCAAAGAGGGGCGGTGGTCGCGCCAGTATAGATGAGCGTTGCTGCACAGAGTTATCCACAGCCAGGGGTGCGAGAAGTGCCTCCAAATGTGATGAACCGTCACGGTTCCTCCACAGGTGTGGAGAGTCGTGTGGAGTAAGGAAAAGCCCTGCAAATCTGCGGAATTTCTTCCCCAGTGTCCACGCGTTGTAGGTGGTTGGACACGCTGGTATGCTCGCCGCTTCCCCGAGCCGGAGAGGAGTCGCACAGCGGCGTGGAGCGCCCAATTGAGCTGACCGCTGAGAGTCTGTGGAACGAGGTTGCCGGTCGGCTCAAAGGGGCCCTCAACGAGACCACGTACCGCACGTGGTTCGCCGAGGCGGAAGGGTCCGAGCTGTCCGACGACGCGTTCGTCCTCGGCGTCCCGAACGACTTCACCCGCGAGTGGATCGAGGGCCATTTCCTCGGCCTGATCGGCGCCGCCGTTCGCGACGTCACCGGCCAGGAGCGGCGCGTGGCGCTCTCGGTGACCGAGCGGGTCCTGGTCGACACGCCGAGCCCCGCGGCGGAGACGCAGCCCCGGCCGGCCGTGGCGACGGGGAGCGACGCCGGCATGAACCCGAAGTACACGTTCGACCTCTTCGTGATCGGCTCGTCCAACCGCTTCGCGCACGCGGCGGCGCTGGCCGTCGCCGAGGCGCCGGCGCAGGCGTACAACCCGCTCTTCATCTACGGCGGCACGGGGCTCGGCAAGACGCACCTGATGCAGGCGATCGCCCAGTACGTCGCCGAGCACTCGGGCGACCTGTCCGTCCGCTACGTCACGAGCGAGACGTTCATGAACGACTTCATCAACTCGCTCCGCGACAAGCGCATCGAGGGCTTCAAGCAGCGTTACCGCACCTACGACCTGCTGCTCGTCGACGACGTCCAGTTCTTCGAGCACAAGGAGCGGATCCAGGAGGAGTTCTTCCACACGTTCAACTCGCTGTATGAGGCCGGGTCGCAGATCGTCATGTCCTCCGACCGGCCGCCGCGTGACATCGCAACGCTCGAGGAGCGCCTGCGCTCGCGCTTCGAGTGGGGGCTGATCACCGACATCCAGCCGCCCGACCTGGAGACGCGGATCGCGATCCTCCGCAAGAAGGTGAAGACCGACGGCATCAACATCCCCGACCCGCAGGTCCTCTCGTTCATCGCCTCGCGCATCTCGACGAACATCCGCGAGCTCGAGGGCGCGCTCACGCGCGTCGTGGCCTTCTCGTCGCTCACCGGGCGCGGGCTCTCCGTCGACTTGGCCGAGGACGTGCTCAAGGACGTCTTCCCGCAAGGCGAGGCGGCAGAGGTGTCGATCCGCCGGATCCAGGAGCTCGTCTCCGAGCGCTTTCAGCTGTCGATGGACGAGCTCTGCGGCGACAAGCGCTCCCAGAACATCGTCTACCCGCGACAGGTCGCGATGTATCTCTCACGCGAGCTCACCGACTCGTCGCTGCCCAAGATCGGCAAGGAATTCGGCGGACGCGACCACACCACCGTCATCCACGCGACCTCCAAGATCGCGCGTCTTATCCGTGAGGACAGATCTGTCTACAACCTTGTGCAGGAATTGACCGCACGTGTGAAGCAAGTCCGTTGAGGGTCTGTGCCTGTTGACATCGCCCATCTGTCCACCATCTGCATCCCCTGCGAGAATGGCTCAACCAACGGGAAGAAGGGGCTCCTCCACGGTCCCCACAGCCCCTATGACTACAACGAGGTTTTAAATGATTGAAACCAACACCATGGTAGGGACGGGGATGAAAGTCGTTTGCCAGCGCGATGAGCTCTCGCAGAAGCTCGGTGTGGTCGCACGTGCGGTGTCGACCCGAGCGAGCGTTCAGATTCTCTCCGGCGTGTTGCTGCGCGCCGAGGCCGGCCGGCTGCACCTGGCCGCGACGGACATGGAGTTGTCGCTGCGGTCCTCGCTCGAGGCGCAGGTCGAGGGTGACGGCGCCGTCGTCGTTCCCGGCCGGCTGCTCGTCGATCTGGTGCGCCTGCTGCCCGACAGCGAGGTGACGATCGAGCATCGCGGCGACGAGAACGTCGTGCGCATCACGTCGGGAGCGTCCGCGTCGACGCTGCACACGTATGCGGCCGAGGACTTTCCGCGACTGCCCGACCTGGACGCGGTGGGGACGTTCACCGTCGAACGCGAGTCGCTGCTCGAAACCGTCGCGCGCGTCGCACGCTCCGCGTCGCGCGACGAGTCGCGCCCGGTGCTGACCGGGATCCTCGTCCGCTTCGAGGCGGGCAAGATCGTGATGGCCGCAACCGACTCCTACCGGCTCTCGGTGAAGGAGACGGACCTCGCCGGCGACGTGCCCGAACTGGAGGCGATCATTCCGGCCCGCGCGCTCGCTGAGCTGGCACGCATCGCGCAGGGTGGCGACACCGTTGAGCTCGGCGTGCACGAGAACCAGGTCGTGTTCGCCGCAGAGGACGTCTGGCTGACGACACGCCGGATCGACGGACAGTTCCCGAACTACAAGCAGCTGCTGCCCGAGGCGTTCGAGCACGAGCTCACCTTGCCGCGCGGCGAGCTGCTCGACGTCGTGCGTCGTGTCGGCGTGATGGTGCAGCGGACGTCTCCGATCCAACTCCGTTTCGCGGAAGGCGAGCTGACGGTGTTCGCGCGCACGCAGGACGTCGGCGAGGCGAAGGAGTCGATCCCGGTGCAGTTCTCCGGCGAGCCGATGGAGATCGGATTCAACGCCGAGTTCCTGCGCGAGGGCATCGAGTCGATCGCCGCCGACGACTTGCGCCTGAAGCTGATCTCGCCGCTGCGGCCGGCTGTGATCGACGGCGGCGAGGACGACCCGACGTACCTGATCATGCCGATCAGGCTGCCCGGGTAGTACCTGATCGTCTCGACGGTCTCGCTGCGCAACATCAGGTCGTACGCCAGGCTCGACCTGGCGCTCGAGCCGGGGCTCGTTCTCGTGGTGGGACCGAACGGCGCCGGCAAGACGAACCTGCTCGAGTCGCTCCATGTCGGCACACAGGGGTTCTCGCCGCGCACGCGCGCAGACGCGCAGCTCGTCCGCTTCGGCGAGCGCGCCGGGCGCATCGCGCTCAAAGGGCGGCGCGCCGAAACGCAGCTCGAGCTCGAGCTGACGCTGGAGGTCGGTGAGGGAAAGCGCGCGAAGGTAAACGGCGCGCAGCTGCGCGCCGCGGAGCAGTTGCGCTCCGAGGTTGCGACGCTCGTCTTCACGCCGGACCGCCTGGCGATCGTCAAGGGCGGACCGGCGGTGCGGCGCGCGTACTTCGACCGCGCGCTCGCGCGTCTGTCGCCGGCGCGTGCTCAACTCGCAACGGAATACGCGGCAACCGTCGCGCAGCGAAACGCATCGCTGCGGCGCGTCGCCGGTGGTTACTCCTCGCGCGAGGCGCTCGCTCCCTGGACGGAACAGGTAGCGACGCTGGGACGCGAGCTGGTCGAGGCACGCGGCGAGGTGATCGCCTTGCTCGCGCAAGGGTTCGCAGAGCGCGCCGGCGAGCTCGGGCTGCCTGCGGCGCGGATGACCTACGAGGGCGAGCCGCCGACGGTCGCGGCCCTCGAGGCCCGGCTCGACCGCGACCTCGAGCGCGGCGCGACCGGTCTCGGCCCGCACCTCGACGACGTGCTGCTCACGAGCGGGCCGCGTGACCTGCGCAGCTTCGGCTCGCAGGGCGAGCAGCGCCTGACCGTTCTGGCGCTGCTGCTGGCCGAGGCGGAGCTGATCGCCGAGCGCCGCGGTTTTGCGCCCCTGCTCCTGCTCGACGACGTGCTCTCCGAGCTCGATCCGAACCGCCGCCGCGTGCTTGCCGAGCGCGTCCAGGGCACGGGGCAGACGCTCGTCACCGCCACCGAGGCGTCCTCGCTTCCCGTCGAGCCCGCCCTGCTGCTCGAGGTTGCGCCGGGGCTCGTGCGCGCAGCCTGATGGAGCAGGTCGGCAAAGCCGTCGGCCGCGAGCTCGGCCGCTTCGGGCCGGCCGCCGGCATGGCGCCGGTGGTGGAGGCGTGGTCGGCCGCGGTCGGCGACATGATCGCCCGCAACGCCTGGCCGGCGCGGCTCGCGCGCGACGGCACGCTGCACGTGAACACGACCGATTCGATCTGGGCGTTCGAGCTCAAGGGCCGTGCCGAGGAGATCCGCGAACGCCTCGGCGCCGCCGCGCCGCCTCGGCTCGCGTTCGCTCCGGGACCGATTCCGGAGCCGCCGCCGGCGCCCTCGACTGCGGACGAAAAGACGCCTCCGCAGCCGCGCCCGGAGCACGTCGCGGAAGCTGACTCACTCGCGCGAGTGATTCGTGACGAAGAGCTCCGCAAAGTGGTCGCAAAAGCCGCTGCTTTGAGCCTTGCGAAGGCCGCTGACGACCGCTCGTTCTGGTAGAATTCGGAGTGCCCGCAAGTAGTGAATTTGCAGGGCTTTTTTCATGACTGAAGCCACTTATACCGCAAAGGACATCACTGTCCTCGAAGGCCTCGAGCCGGTCCGCCTGCGACCGGGCATGTACATCGGCTCGACGGGCCCTCGCGGGCTCCATCACCTCGTCTACGAGGTGGTCGACAACAGCGTCGACGAGGCCCTTGCCGGCCGCAACGACAAGATCGAAGTCACCCTCCATCCGGACAACTCGGTGACGGTGCGCGACTTCGGCTCCGGCATTCCGGTCGACCAGATGGCCGAGCAGGGGATGTCGGCTCTCACGGTCGTGTTGACGAAGCTGCACGCCGGCGGCAAGTTCGGCGGCGACGACGCGGCGTACAAGGTGTCGGGCGGACTGCACGGCGTCGGCGTCTCCGTCGTCAACGCGTTGTCGGAGTGGCTGATCGCCGAGGTGCGGCGCGACGGCAAGGTCTATCGCCAGGAGTTCACGCGCGGCGTCCCGACCGGCGACGTCGAGGTCGTCGGCAAGGCGGAGAAGGGCGACACGGGCACGACGATCATGTTCCTGCCCGACGCAGAGATCTTCGAGGAGGTCGATTACTCGGCGGAAACGCTGCAGCAGCGCCTGCGCGAGACGGCGTTCCTGACGCGTGGGCTGCGCATCGTTCTGACCGACGAGCGCGCCGGCGGCGAGACGGTCGAGTTCCACTACGAGGGCGGCATCCGCGACTTCGTCGCGCACGTGAACTCGACGAAGGACGGCATCCACAAGCGCATCGCGTACTTCGAAGGTGAGAACGAGCAAGGCAACGTCGAGGTCGCGATGCAATGGAACGCGTCGTATCAGGAGTCGGTCTACACCTTCGCCAACAACATCAACACGCACGAGGGCGGCTCGCACCTGTCGGGTTTCAACGCCGCGCTCACGCGCACGCTGAACAAGGTCGCGCGCGACATGGGCCTCCTGAAGGAGAAGGAGGACAACCTCGAGGGCGACGACGTGCGCGAGGGGCTCGCGGCGGTCGTGTCGGTGAAGCTGCAGGACCCGCAGTTCGAGGGGCAGACGAAGACCAAGCTCGGCAACCCGTGGGTCAAGGGCTTCGTCGAGTCGAGCGTGAACTCGAAGCTGTCGGAGTTCCTCGAGGAGAACCCCACCGACGCGAAGCAGATCATCACGAAGGCGATCTCAGCCGCACGCGCCCGCCAGGCTGCACGCAAGGCGCGCGACCTCACGCGACGCAAGGGCGCTTTCGGAGGCGAGATCGCGAAGAAGTTCGCCGACTGCCAGGTGCGCGACCCGGAGCTCGCCGAGATGTTCATCGTCGAGGGGAACTCCGCCGGCGGCGCCGCCAAGGACGCGCGCGACAAATCGAACCAGGCGATTCTCCCGCTGCGCGGCAAGATCATCAACTCCGAGAAGAACCGCATCGACAAGGTGCTCTCGAACTCCGAGGTGCAGCTCCTCGTCCAGGTGATCGGCACCGGGATCGGCGACGAGTTCGACATTGCGAAGCTGCGCTACAACCGGGTGATCGTCATGACGGACGCAGACGTCGACGGTGCGCACATCCGCACGCTCGTACTGACGTTCCTCTATCGCCACATGCCGGAGCTCTTCGAGCGCGGTCACGTGTACATCGCTGTCCCGCCGCTGTATCTGGCGCGGCTCGGAAACCAGCAGACGTACCTCGAGAAGGAGTCGCAGCTCGAGGAGCTGCTCGTGCGCGAGCGGTTCGGCGACCTGGAGATCCAGGCACGCGACAACGCGGCGGTGAAGCTCACCGAGAACCGCTACGCGCGGTTCGCGCGCACGCTCAGCGAGTACGTCGGCTGGGCTGCGCGCCTCCGCTCGGACTTCGGTCCGCAGGCCGCCGACTTCGTCCTTTCCCATCGACTTGTGGAGTCGGACGCGAGCTCGCCGGCCGACGCCGTCAAGGCGATCGCCGCCGCAGCGCCGAACGGGTACAAGCTCGAGTCCGAGGAGGTCGCCGACGAGCTGCGCATCCAGGTGATCGAGACGGAGACGAGCGCGATGCAGAACGTCGTCGTGCCGGCAGAGCTGTTCACGTCACCGATCTACGACCGGGTGCGCACGACCTATGCGCGGCTCGCCGACATCGTGGGTGGGCTGCCTCCGTACTCGCTCAAGTACGGCAAGAACTCGCTCGAGGCGCTGACGTTCGAGGAGCTGCGCGACGCTGCGATGACGCTGGCGAAGAGTGGGATCCAGATCACGCGCTTCAAGGGGCTCAGCGAGATGAACGCCACGGAGCTGTGGGCGACCACGATGGATCCGGCTCGCCGCATGCTGATCCGCGTGGACGTCGAGGATGCGGCCGCCGCCGACCTGTGGTTCTCGCGCCTGATGGGCGACGAGGTCGAGCCGCGTCGCCTTTTCATCGAGCAGAACGCGCTGGACGTCAAGAACCTCGATGTCTGATCTGACACCCGAGCCATTGGGCGCCGGCCGGGTCGAGACACGCGAGCTCGACCAGGAGGTTCGCACCAGCTTCCTCGACTACGCGATGAGCGTCATCGTGTCGCGCGCGCTGCCCGACGTGCGCGACGGCTTGAAGCCGGTGCATCGCCGCGTGCTCTACGCGATGCACGAGGCCGGGCTGCAGCCGAACCGGCCGACACGCAAGTCCGCGCGCGTCGTCGGCGACGTGATGGGCAACTACCACCCGCACGGCGACTCGGCGATCTACGACGCGCTCGCCCGCCTCGCGCAGCCGTTCTCGCTGCGGTATCCGCTCATCGACGGACAGGGCTACTTCGGCTCGGTCGACGGCGACCCGCCGGGCGCGATGCGGTACACCGAGTGCCGCCTGTCGCGGATCGCCACCGAGCTGCTGCGCGACATCGATGCCGACACCGTCGACTTCCAGCCGAACTACGACGAGTCGCGGCGTGAGCCGACGGTGCTGCCGGCGCGCTTCCCGAACCTGCTCGTCAACGGCTCCTCGGGCATCGCGGTCGGGATGGCGACGAACATTCCCCCGCACAACCTGGGCGAGGTCGTGAGCGGCATCCTCTCGATGATCGAAGACCCGCAGATCGACGTCGAGCGGCTCTCGAAGCAGATCAAGGGGCCGGATTTCCCGACGGGCGGCTCGATTGTCGGACGCGGCGGCATCCGCGATGCATATCGCTCCGGTCGCGGCCGAATCACGGTGCGCGGGCGTGCGCACATCGAGCAGCTGCGCGGCGGCAAGAGCGCCATCATCATCACCGAGCTTCCGTACGGTGTGCGCAAGGCGGGCGAGGGCGGTGTGATCGAGAAGATCGCCGACCTCGTCAAGGCCGGAACGCTGACCGAGGTCCCGATGTCGGACGATGCGCTGCAGGACCACTCCGACAAGGACGGCATGCGCATCTACGTCGAGCTGAAGCGCGAGGCTGTGCCGCAGGTTGCGCTGAACAAGCTTTTCAAGCTGACGCCGCTGCAGACGACGTTCGGCTACAACGCGGTCGCGCTCGTCGACGGCGTCCCGAAGACGCTTTCGCTCCTGGAGTTGATCCGCCACTACCTCGACTACCAGCGGGAGGTCGTCACGCGGCGGTCGAAGTACGAGCTGCGGCAGAACGAGAAGAAGGCGCATGTCCTCGAGGGTTACCTCAAGGCGCTCGACCGGCTCGATGAGGTCATCGCCTTGATCCGCGCGGCCGACGACACCGACTCCGCACGCCAGGGCCTGATGAGCACATTTGACCTGACGGAGGTGCAAGCCCAGGCCATCCTGGATCTCCGGCTGTCGCGTCTGACGAAGCTCGCGCGCGACGAGATCCAGCGCGACTACGACGACCTGCGAGAGCGCATCGCGGAGCTGCGCGCGATCCTCGGCGACCCGGCTCGCATCGACGGCGTGATCAAGGAAGAGTTGAGCGAGCTCAACGACGTGTACGGCAAGGGCGACGACCGGCGCACCGAGATCGTGCAGGCCGAGGACGAGCTCGAGCTCGAGGACCTGATCGCGGAAGAGGACATGGTGATCGCGATCACGCGCTCGAACTACATCAAGCGGCTACCGGTCACGACGTACCGCGAGCAGCGCCGCGGCGGCATCGGCGTCATGGGGATGGACCTCAAGGACGAGGACTACATCGAGCACCTGTTCGTCGCGTCGACGCACGACTACATCCTCTTCTTCACGAACGTCGGCAAGGTCTACCGGCTGAAGGTGCACGAGCTCCCGCTCGGCTCCCGGCAGTCGAAGGGACGCGCGATCCAGAACCTGCTGCCGTTCCGTCAGGACGAGCAGGTGCGCGCCGTGATCCAGACGCGTAACTTCGAGGAGGCCGAGTACCTCGTCTTCGCAACGAAGAAGGGCGTCGTCAAGAAGACGAAGCTCGCCGCCTACAACACGCCTCTTCGCTCGGACGGGATCATCGCGATCAAGATGCGCGAAGGCGACGAGCTCGTCGGCGTCCGCAACTCGTCGGGGAACGACGACATCCTGATGGTCTCCCGCAAGGGCCAGGCGATCAGGTTCCACGAGACCGACGTCCGCGGGATGGGACGCGACGCCTCGGGCGTGCAGGGCATGCGCCTGCGCACCGACGACGAGGTGATCGCCGTCAACGTCGCGCACGACGACGCCGACGTCCTGGTCGTGACCGAGAACGGCTACGGCAAGCGCACGCGTGTCGCCGACTACCCGGTCAAGGGCCGCGGCGGCATGGGCGTGAAGACGGTGCAGCTGACCGAGGCGAAAGGCCAGCTCGCCGGCGCACGCGTCGTCCGCGACGGCTATCAGGTGATGCTGATCTCCGACGGCGGGACGGTGATCCGGATGGCCGCCGACGACATCAAGCGCTCCGGCCGCGCGACGCAGGGCGTGATCGTCATGCGCCTCCGTGAGGGGGAGCACGTCTCGACTCTCGCCCCGGTCGTCGAGTCGGCCGAGGACAAGGCCGAGGCGGCCGCGGAGACCAATGGCGCGGGCCCCGCAGAGGGCTAGCGCCGCCACAAACCTCCGCAAAGAGCACCCCAAAAGGGGGAGATTTTGAAGAAACCCCTTCCCCCTCGCGAACCAGCGCTGTATACCTTTGAAACAAGGGGTTCCGCCGCAAAGGGAGACGAAGACGATATGGCGCCCAGTCGACAGGTAGACCTACTCGAGCCGATCGATCTCGCCGAGCACCTCGGCAAGGTCGAGCTCTACCTCGGCCAGGTCTGTCAGATCGCCGGCATCTCGAAGATGCAGCTCGACTACTGGACGAACAAGGCGCAGATCCCGACGAAGGGCAAGAAGCAGCGCATCTACGACATCGAGGCGCTCGAGACCGTGATGCTGATCAAGCAGGCGAAGGACAAGGGCCTGAACCTGGGTGCGGCGATCGATGCCGCCCGCCGCTTCCGCGAGCAGCCCCCCGCGGCCTCAGCCGAGAACTAGGCGTCGCGCCGCCTCTTCGGGCGGCAGCGTGTTCACGAAGATCCCGGCGCCGAGCTCGAGCCCGGCCAGGATCGTCAGCCGCGGCAAGAGGACGAGCCGCCAGTCGCGCTCGTCGTGCTCGAGCCAGGCGTTGAGCGGCACCGGCCCTTCGACCTCGTGCAGCCGCCGCACCACGCCGACGAGCAGGCGCACCGCTGCCGGCAGCAGCCCGCTGCGGATCCCGCCGCGGTCCGGGTCGCTCGGCGCGATCACCGTTTCGTAGGGCAGCCGGCTCGCCCACGGGCACCCCGCGGTCAGCCCTCCCGATTCGTGGAACGGCTCGAGGCGCGGCCGTGTCCGCGCGGGCGGCGGCGCGGGGAGCCACGCGAGCTGCGAGTGGGAGTGCGGCAGGCTCGACCCGGCCTCGCGCCCCTCGTTGACGAGGGCGTGCACGTAACCCGGTTCGGCAGCCGCGCGGCGCTGCCACGCCTCGGCGATCAGCTCCGGCTCGTCTCCGTCGAGCTCGGCGAGCGAGCGGATGTGCCGGCGGCTATGGACGACGACCTCCTGCCGCTCCAGCGCCGGGTAGAGGTTCGGCACGACGCGCACGCGCCAGTCGCCCTCCTCGGGCAGCACGAGCGTCTGCGGCGGCGTCCGGTCCTCATGGCCGGCGCAGAATGGACACTGCTCGAGCTCCGTCGGCGTCGGGGGCTCGAGCTGAACGCGCGCTGCGCCGGGACGCTTCGCGCGCCCGGGGGCGATCACGGCGGTTCGGCCCGACTCGGGCTCGCGGCGAAGCTCGCCGGTCAGCTCGTGTCGGCGCTCGTGCCGAATGCCCGGAGCAGGTCCACCGGGAAGACGATCGTCGTGGCCTGCGACGAGCCGAGCTCGAGCAGAGTCTGCAGATAGCGGAGCTGCAGTGCCATTGGCTGCTCTGCGATGACGAGCGCCGCATCCTTCAGTCGCTCGGCCGCCTGGAACTCGCCCTCGGAGTTGATGATCTTCGCGCGCCGCTCGCGCTCTGCTTCCGCCTGTCGCGCCATCGCGCGCTGCATGCTGCTCGGAATCTCGACGTCCTTCACCTCGACGATCGAGACCTTGATCCCCCACGGCGCAGTCGACTCGTCGATGATTCCCTGCAGGATCGCATTGATCTTCTCTCGCTCGGAGAGCAGCTCGTCGAGCACGTGCTGGCCGAGAACCGACCGCAACGTCGTCTGCGCGATCTGCGACGTCGCGACCATGAAGTTCTCGATCTGTACGATCGCCGCCTTCGGGTCGACGATGCGGAAGTAGGCGACGGCGTTGACGCGCACCGGCACGTTGTCCTTCGTGATGACTTCCTGGGGCGGCACCGTCAACGTGATCGTCCGCAGGTCCACCTTCACCATGCGGTCGACGACGGGAATGAGCAGGAAGAGACCTGGTCCCTTCGGCGCCGGCAGCAGGCGACCCAGCCGGAAGACGATGCCGCGCTCGTATTCCCGCGCCACTTTGATCGCCGAGAACAGGAACAGGACGATCAGGAACAGGAGGATCGCGATGATGATGAGGGCTGCGCTCACGCCGACGATCCTACGCCTTCCTGCCTCACCGTCAGCGTGAGCCCGTCCAGCGACTCGACGCGCACTTTCTGGCCCGGCCGCAATTGCTCACCGCCGGCCGAGCGCGCCTGCCACAGCTCGCCGTTGACGAAGACGAGGCCGTCGCGCCGCACCTCGCCGAGTGCGCCGGCGATGTGCTCCGGCGCCACCTCGACCGGACTGTGCCGCACCTGCCACGCCTTGCCGACTGCGAACGCCCAGACGCCGCCGAGCACGAGGGCGATCGTGATCACGAGCGGTTTCGAGGTGTGGTACGGAGCGGGGGCGTTCTGGAAGAGGAAGATCGCGCCGACGCACATCGCGATCAGTCCCGCAACGGTCAAAGCTCCGTGTGACGTGACGTGCACGTCGGCGACGAGCAGCGCGACGCCGGCGAGCAGCAGGATGAACCCGGCCCAGTTGACCGGCAGGACGGAAAAGCCGAACAAGGCGGTGATCAACGCGACCAGCCCGAGCGCGCCCGGCAGCACGACGCCGGGATGGAAGATCTCGTAGCCGATCCCGGCGAGGCCGGCCAAGAACAGCAGCGTCAGGATGTTCGGGTCGATCAACGTGTTCAGCAGACGCGTGAAGAAGCCCTCGTGCACGTCGTGGATCTGCGCGCCGCCGAGGTGGAGGACGAAACCGCGCGGCTTCGTCTTGACGCCGTCGGACTGCTGGAGCAACGCAGGCAGCGTCGGCGCGATCGCATCGATGACGTTCAGCCGCTTCGCCTCCTGCGCGGTCGCGTTCGTCGCGACGCGGACGGCGCGGTCCGCCCACTTCGCGTTGCGCCCGTGGCTCTGTGCGAGTGCGCGGAGCGACGCCGCTTCGTGGTTGATCAGCTTGCGCCGGAGATCCGACCCGATGTTGCCGCCGCTGGAGTCGATCGGCGTCGACGACCCGATGTTCGTCTCCGGCGCCATCGCCAGGTAATCAGCCGCTTCGGCGAGCCAGACGCCGGCCGACCCGGCGAAGGAGCCGTTCGGCCCCACCCACACGAGGACGGGCACCTTCGAGCTCAGCTCGCAGAGGGCGATCTTGTCCTTCGACTCGAGCAGGCCACCGGGCGTGTTGAGCACGATCACCGCGGCGGCGTAGTGCTGCTTCGCCGCCTGCTTGAGCTGGTGGCACAGATAGTTCTGCGTCACGGGATTGACGTCGGCGTCGAAGTGGATCGCCAGGACGCGCGGCGTTGCGGCGTTGGCTGACGAGGCGAACGCCAGCACCGCCCCGAGGAGTAAAAGTCCCCGCAAAATGGCGTTCTTCAACTCGTAAGGATTCTATCAGCGGCCTTGAGGCC
>JBJMJR010000084.1:0-38998 GCA_045806245.1 Gaiellaceae bacterium
AAGATCACTCAGATCTACGAGGGCACGAATCAGATCCAGCGTCTGGTGATCGCGCGCGAGATGCTGAAGGAGCAGCGCGCGTTCCTGCTCGCCGGCGTCGGCTGACCGTCAGGAGGATTCCATGAAGCGTTATCTCGTTCCGCTGGTGCTGCTCGCGGCACTGGGTGCCGTAAGCACGGCTGGGGCCATCGGCATCGCGCCCGTCAAGGGCTCGTTCAAGTACTGCGACGACCCGACCTTCCCGCCGATGGAGTCGAAGACGACCGCCGGCAAGCCGATCGGTTTCGACATCGACATGGCCAACGCCATCGGCAAGCTCTGGAAGGTGAAGGCGACGTTCGTCAGCACGGCGTTCCCGGGCCTGCTGCCCGCGCTCGGCGCGAAGAAGTGCAACATGGTGATCAGCGGGATCTTCGTCACGCCCGCGCGCACGGCGCAGTTCCCGGCCGTTGCGTACATGCAGACGCACCGCGCGTTGATCGTGCAGGGCGGCAACCCGAAGGGCATCAAGGGGCCGAACGACCTCTCCGGCCGCAACGTCGCCGTCCAGACAGGGACGCAATACGAGGCGTACCTGAAGAGCCTGAACGACCAGTTCAAGTCACAGGGGAAGCCGCAGATGAATCTG
The DNA here is from genome assembly GCA_045806245.1 of Gaiellaceae bacterium. Lineage (GTDB taxonomy): Bacteria > Actinomycetota > Thermoleophilia > Gaiellales > Gaiellaceae > 3-1-20CM-4-69-9. Next base: position 629 of record JBJMJR010000084.1, read on the forward strand.
TCCGGCTACCCCGGGGACACCGACGCGATCGGGCAGCTGCTGATCGGCCGCGCCGACGCCGTCCTGACGCAGGACACCGAGGGCGCGTACCAGAAGCGCCAGCACCCCGGCCAGCTCGGGATCGCGTACCTCTTCCCAGAGAAGGACACGTTCGGGATCTACTACCGCAAGTCCGACGCGAAGCTGGGGAAGGCGCTCAAGACGGCGATCGCGAAGCTGAGGAAGAACGGCACGCTGAAGAAGCTGGCGGCGAAGCAGCAGATTCCCGCGAGTGACGTGAAGTAGGGACGCCCGTCAGGGTGCTCGCGAACTTCGACACCCACCTCTTCTGGGAAGCGCTCACCTCCGGGCCGTACTGGAGGGGAGCGCTTCTCGCCATCGCGCTCACGTGCGCGTCACTCGGAACGGCGATTCTGCTCGGGTTTCCGCTGGCTCTCGGGCGCGCATCGCGGTTTCGGGCCGTGCGTTTACTCGTGTTCCTCTACAGCTGGTTCTTCCGCGCGACGCCGACGCTGCTTCAGCTGCTGATCATCTGGGATGTGCTGCCGCAGCTGTGGCCGGTCTTCACGCACACCTGGTACACCGCGTTCCTCGCCGCGTTCATCGCGCTGGCGCTGAACGAGGCCGCCTATATGGCAGAGATCATCCGCGCCGGCCTGCTCGCCGTCGATCCCGGCCAGGAGCTGGCGAGCCGCGCACTGGGCATGAAGCGCTGGCAGACGCTGCGCAGGGTCGTGGTGCCGCAGGCGGTGCGCATCGTCATCCCACCGACGGGCAACGAGTTCATCACGCTGCTCAAGCTGACCAGCCTTGCATCGGTCATCTCCGTGCACGAGCTGCTGACGGCGGCGCAGGAGCAGGCGTCCGTCAGCTTCAAGTTCGCTGAGGTCTACGGAGCCGCGCTCGTCTATTACCTCGTGATCGTCAGCGTCCTGATGTTCCTGCAGAGCCGGCTCGAGCGGCGTTTCACCTGGACGTCACGGGCGCGGCGTCGGCGCGCGGTGGCCGTGCCGGCCGTCGCACACGACGCGCGATGAACGACGCCGTCCTGCGGGCCGATGGTGTGTCGAAGTCGTACGACGGGCTGGAGGTGCTGCGCGGCGTGACCTTCGAGGTCGGGCGCGGCGAGGTCAAGGTGATTATCGGACCGTCGGGGTCGGGCAAGTCGACCTTGCTTCGGTGTCTCGCCCTGCTCGAGCCGGTCGATGCCGGTGCGGTCTTCCTCGAAGGCGATCACGTCAGCGACCGCAAAGAACGTGAACTGGCTGCACACCGGTCCGAGATCGGGATGGTCTTCCAGCGCTTCAATCTGTTCCAGAACATGAGCGCTCTCGGCAACGTGACGGTCGCGTTGCGCGACGTCCGCCGGCTGTCGAAGAAGGACGCGCGTGAGCGGGCGCTCGAGTTCCTCGCGCGCGTCGGCCTCGCCGATAAGGCAGACAGTTATCCCGACGAGCTGTCAGGCGGCCAGCAGCAGCGTGTCGCAATCGCGCGCGCGCTCGTCATGCGGCCGAAGGCGATGCTGTTCGACGAGCCGACGTCGGCGCTCGACGTCGAGCTCGTCGGCGAGGTGCTCGAGGTGATGGAGGACCTCGCGCGCGAAGGGATGACGATGGTCGTCGTCTCGCACGAGCTCCGCTTCGCGCGCCGCGTCGCGAGCTCGATCCTGATGATGAACGAGGGTCAGATTCTGGAGGAGGCGCCGCCGGACGAGTTCTTCTCAGCGCCGAAGCACGAGCGAACGAAGCGCTTCCTCTCGCTCGTCGAGTAGCGCCTAGACGTAACTCTCGGGAATCGGCCCGGCGATCTCCATCTGGTGCCCGGTCGCGATCGCGGCCAGCGCGTCCTCTGCGTCGCCGCGCCTGACCGCCGCGCTGAGCTCGTCGAAGTACCCGATCATCGCCGCGGGAAAGAAGAAGTTGAGCTTGCGACTGGGCCGGTCGCCAACGCGGAAGCCGTGTCGCATCCCTGCCGGAATGAAGACGAACGAGCCGGCCGGGCAGCTGACCTGTCGCTCCTCGAGGAACATCAGGTACTCACCCTCGAGGACGTAGAACGCTTCCGCTGCGTCGTGATGGATGTGCAGCGGCGGGCCGAAGCCGGGTGGCTCCTCCGCTTCGAGCAGCGAGAACAGATTGCCTGTGTCCTCGCCGGTGGCCTTCACGGTCATCGCAAAGGATCCGAGGTCGATCGGCCTGCCGCCGCCGGGCTCGTGGAAGATCGCCTCGCTCACGGCGCAAGTCTCTCATCGAGCCACACCGCGAGCGCGTCGACGAACTCGGGATCGATCTGGTGGAACATCGGTGTCTCGCGGTAGAGCACCTCCGCGCCGGCCTCCTCCAAGGCCGCACGCGCGCGGCGGCCCCACTCGACGCCGATCACGTCGTCGAGCGTGCCGTGTCCGATCGCGGCCGGCGGCAGCGGCGGGGAGAGGTCGAGCTCGAAGCCCTCCACCGTCGGCATGAACGAGCTGAGCGCGATCAGCCCGGCCGGCCGCGGCCGGCCCGCGCCGAGCCCGAGCGAGTACGTCATCACGCCGCCCTGCGAGAAGCCGCCGAGCACGACCTTGTCGAGGCCAAGCCCATGCTCGGCGACGAATGCGTCGAGCCACTCCGCCGCGGCGCCGTAGCTGGAGTGAAACGTGCGCGGCTCGGGCGTCCCGATTCCGCCCAGCGCGTACCAGTGCGCGCCGCCGGGCGGCAGCGACAGCGGGCCTCGCGGCGTTGCGCCAATGAGCCGGCGTTGCGGATCGAGCAGGTCGAGCAACGGAAACAGGTCGTTCTCGTCGGCGCCGCGCCCGTGGAAGAGGACGAGCGCGCCTTCCGGGTTTCCAGCGGCGGCCGGACGAATGCGCGCGACGAGACTCATCAGCCGATTGTTACCGTGGCGCGGTGCGGTTCGAGGGCATCCACCACATCACGTGCATCACCGGCGACGCGCCGGGCAACGTCGACTTCTACGTTCGCGTGCTCGGGCTGCGGCTCGTGAAGAAGTCTGTTAACCAGGACGACCCGACCGTCTATCACCTCTTTTACGCCGACGAAAAAGGCAGCGCGGGCAGCGACCTGACGTTCTTCGAGTACCCGAATGCGCCGCCGGGGCGCGCGGGACGAGGGATGGTGCATCGCATCGTCTTCCGCGTCGCCTCCGAGGACGCGATCGAGTTCTGGAACGACCGGCTGACGGCAGAAGGCGTCGCCGTCGAGCGGCACGAGGGCAGCCTCCGCTTCAGCGACCCGGAGGGGCTCGACCTCGAGCTCTCCGTCGTCGCGACGTCGGACGAGCCGCTCGTCGCCGACCACCCGGAGATTCCGCGCGAGCTCGCCCTGCAGGGCTTCGACGGCGTACGCGCCTTCGCCGACCCCGGCCCGAGCCGCGACTTCCTCGAGCAGACGCTGTCCTTCGACCCGCACGGCGATTCGGTCTGGGAGGTGCGCGGCGACCGTCGCGGCTCCTGGTACGCCTATGACGAAGCGCCGCAGGAGCGCGGCGCTCCGGGCGCCGGCACCGTCCATCACGTCGCGTGGGCGTCGCCGCCGGAGGAGCACGAGGCGTGGCAGCGGCGCGTCGCGGAGAGCGGTGCGCATCCGACGCCGGTCATCGACCGCTTCTACTTCAAGTCGATCTACTTCCGCGAGCCGAGCGGCGTCTTGTTCGAGATCGCGACCGTCGGCCCCGGCTTCACGGTCGACGAGCCGCTCGAGCATCTCGGCGAGAGGCTCTCGCTGCCTCCCGACTACGAGCACCTGCGCGCGACCGTCGAGCCGGTCCTGACGCCGCTACCCAACGTGCGCGAGCTCGTCCAGCGCTAGCGCCGGGTACTTCGCTCGAATCGCGTCCACGAACGCGGCCATGCGGTCGGCAAGTCCCGCATCCGCGATCTCCAACACGTTCTCCGCGTTCTCCTCGCCGGAGTGCGACAGGTTGAAGCTGCCGATGAACACGGTGTCGTCGCACACGCACACCTTCGCGTGCATGTAGTCGTGCACGGCGCCGGGCGCGTACGGCGTCGAGCGCTTGCCCGTGAACGGCGCGTTGCGCAGGACGAACGTCAGCGACGGCGTCTTCCAGGTGTTGTTGCCGTTCATGCGCCACTGGTCGAAGACCTCGTCGATCTGCGTCGCGTCGACGACGCCGGCGAGGTCGACCTTCTTGTCGGCTGCGACCTCGGCCAGAGTGCCGAGGATCGGTCCCGAGGTGATGACGGGCGACGCAATGCGCACGCGCTGCTGCGCCGTGCCGATCGCGTGCGCGATCTCGTGTGCGAGCTTCTCGCCGCGTTTTGGAGAGAACCACGTCCGCACCTGCGCGTCGCCGACGCGGATCGGATCGGTCGGCACCTTTCCCGAGGCCTGCACGTCGCGTTTCTTCCAGAGCTGCGAGAAGTCTTCCTGGAAGCGGATCGCGACACCGGTCGACTCGACGATCACGATGACGTTCTCCTCGCGCGTCCACGAGTCGTCTGTCCAGTTCGTCGAGCCCGACCAGACGGCGTCGCGGTCGCGGACGATGAACTTGTGGTGCATCAGGTCGGGCCAGCCCGGGACTGCGGCCGTCTCGAAGGGCAACGACTCGATCAGGCTGGGCTCCGTCTTCGGCGGCGGCGGCAGCGGCGGCTTCCGGTCGTCCTTGTCGAGGTTGTAGAGCAGCCGGACGTTGACGCCGCGCTCGTGGGCTCCGACGAGCGCCGCGCGCACGACGTCCGCCGTCTCGTCGTGCAGGCGGAGGTCGTACAGCGCGAGCTCCAACGACTGGCGCGCGGGCGAGACGAAGTCGGCGATCTTGTGGGCGATGTCGAGCGCCGTCTGCCCGCCGTCGGTCAGCGTGTGGACCGTGATCAAGGCTCGTAGGCTACGCACATCGTGGGCGCCGAGCTGGAAGGTGGTTGTGCGTGCGGCGCGGTCCGGTACCGGCTCGCGTCGGAGCCGCTCTTCGTCCATTGCTGCCATTGCCTCAACTGCCAGCGGCAGACCGGGAGCGCGTTCGTGATCAACATCCTGATCGAGGCCGACCGCGTCGAGCTCGTCTCCGGGAAACCGCGGCAGGTGCCCGTGCCGCGCGACAACGGCGGCGCGCAGGAGATCTGGCGCTGCCCGAGCTGCGAGACGGCGCTCTACAGTCAGTACACGAGGCCTGACGTCAGGTTCGTCCGCGCCGGCACCCTCGACGACCCTTCGGCGGTGGCGCCGGACGTGCACATCTTCACCCGCTCGAAGCTGCCCTGGGTCGCCTTGCCGGAGGGCGTGCCTGCCTTCGACGTCTACTACGACATGCGCGAGCTCTGGCCGGCGACGAGCCTCGAGCGTGCGCGCGCTATGTCTTAGCGGCGCGGTACAGCTCGACTGCGAAGACCTGCCTGACGACACTCGCTGCGACGGCGACGCCGAAGCCGGCCAGCAAGATCGCCCCGAGCAGCGCTCGGCCGGCGAATGAGTGGACGTGCCCGCTCGCAAGCACCCTGAAGTCCACGTAGAAGAGGAGCATCGGCACGATGAGTGCCACGCGCAGCGCTCCGAGCCCGCCTGACTCGGCGCGCCAGTTCTCCTTCGCCAGGCTGAACGAATGCTTGCGTGCGCTCGACGCGCCCTCGCCCTCGAGCGCGATCAACGGCACCACGAAGATCGTCGCGAAGTTCCACGCGATCTGCGCGGCGGTACCCGCCCAGCGCAGGCCGCGGACGCTCTTGACCAGTCCCAGCACGAGCGAGACGAACACCGCATACGCCGCCCAGGTCGCGATTGCGCCGAACCGCAGCCACGCGACGTTGATCGCGTCGCCGAGGGAAGGCTTCGAGCCGTCGATTGCGTCGGCGGCCGCGCCTGCGAGCGCCACGTTGAAGAAGATCCCCACGACCGTCAACGAGTAGAGCCCGAGGACGACGACTGGGACATACAGGAACCACGCGCTGTCGATCGCGTAGAGCCACGCGCCCTCGTAGATCCAGAAACCGGCCGTGACCGCGAGGCATGCCGTTGACATCGCCGGGAACAGGAGCAGCCGGCGTCTGCGCCGGACGAGGTCGAAGCTCGCGCGCATGAGCCGCGCACCGTCACTGATGCTGCTGACCACGTCGTGCAGATCGGCAGCAGCCGCTTGTTCCTTTACGGGCTCGCTTCGCCTCCGCCTTCCGACCGCAACACGCGGTACGTCAGCACCGCGGCACCCGTGCCGACCGCCGCCGCGGCGATGGCCGCCCGCACGCGCCCGGGACGGTGCCCGGCCGCTTTGCTAGCAAGTGTCTCAGGGACGGCCATCGGCGGCTGCTGTCACATCTTCTTGGCGGCGTCCTTCAGCTTCTTGCCGCTTTTCTTGACGTCGCCTTTGACCTGTTCGCGGCGTCCCTTCGCGGCGAGGTCGCGATTGCCGGTCGCCCTTCCTGCGGCTTCCTTCGCTGCCCCCGACGCACGATCTGACTTGTCTCCCATCTGATCCACCTCCTCGTCGGGACAGTTTCCGTCGAGAGAAGGCGCAAACCCGAGATGGTTAGCGGAGCGGCCGCGCGGCTATTCCCCCGCCGTGGTTGCCTTCTCACACGCGGAACGCGCCGCCCGCGCGCGCTGGATCGGATGGCTCGGCCGCGGCGGGTTCGCGGCACAGGGCACGTGCTTCGTGATCATCGCCGTGCTGGCCCTGGAGCTTGCATTCGGAGAACGCGGAAAGCTGACCGACCCCCGAGGTGCGTTCGTCGTCCTGGCGGAGGGCGGGTGGACCCGGGTGCTGCTGGTGTTGCTCGCGATCGGCTTCGGCGGCTACTCGATCTGGCGATTCGCGCAGGCGATCTTCGACCGAGGAGGGATGGGGAGCAGCCCCGGCGGCCTCGGGCGGCGTGCGATCCAGTTCGGGCAGGCGGTCCTGTACGCGCTGTTGACCGCGACGGCCGTGCGCGTCTTGACCGGCGCGCGCGCACACGGGGGCGCGAAGCGCGCCGCGTCCGGGATCCTCGGTTGGCCCGGAGGCCCTGAGCTGGTCGGCGCCATCGGCGCCGCTCTCGCGATCGTCGCGGCGGTGAACATCTACTGGGGCGTCAGCCGGCGCTTCATGGAATCGCTTCGCCTCGACAAGCACAAGGCGGCCGCCGAGCCGCTGTTGAGGGTTGCCGGCTCCGTCGGCTTCTGCGCGCTCGGATTTGTCCTCGGCGTGATCTCGTGGTTTCTGCTCAAGGCGGCCGTCGACTTCAATGCGCGCAGAGTTGTCAGTCTCGGTGGGGCGATGGCGCGACTGGCACACGCGGATTACGGGGACGTCGTCCTCACGGCAGTCGCGGCCGGGTTGCTCGCGTACGGCGTCTTCGGTTTGCTCCAGGCGCGCTACCACCGAGTCTGAAGTCGCCCGCGTTCGGCGTACTCTTCGGGCATGAAGTGCCCATCCTGCGGCTCGACGAACACGGCAGGGGCGAAGTTCTGCTCCGAGTGTGGTGCACGCCTCGCGCCGCTCGCACGGGCACTCGAAGAGCGCAAAGTCGTGACGGTCGTCTTCTGTGACCTGGTTGGTTCCACAGCCCTTGCGGAGCGGATGGATCCCGAGGACGTGCGCGCCCAGCTGTCGTCGTACCACGCGAGCGTGCGTGCTGAGCTCGAACGCCACGGCGGCACCGTCGAGAAGTTCATCGGCGACGCGGTCGTCGCGGTGTTCGGTGCGCCGCTCGTCCACGAGGACGACGCCGAGCGAGCCGTCCGCGCGGCGCTCGCGATTCGCGACTGGGCGCTCGACACGGAGGGCGTCGACGTACGGCTCGCGGTCAACACGGGTGAAGCCCTCGTCAGCGTCGAAGCGCGCCCGGATGCGGGCGAGGGCCTCGTTGCCGGGGACGTGATCAACACCGCGGCGCGCCTGCAGACGGCTGCGCCAGTCAATGGAGTCCTCGTCGGCGAGAAGACCTTCCGCGCCACCGACCAACGCATCGAGTACCGCGAGCGACCCGCCGTCACGGCCAAAGGGAAACAGGAGCCGGTACCGGTGTGGGAGGCGGTGGCAGCAAGGTCCCTGTTCGGCGTCGACGTCGACCTGAAGCCGGCGACGCGCCTTGTCGGCCGTCGCCGCGAGCTCGACCAACTGCTGGACGCACTGGATCGCGCACGGGCCGACCGCGAGCCGCAGCTCGTAACCGTGGTCGGTGTCCCCGGTATGGGCAAGAGCCGGCTCGTCCAGGAGCTGTCGGCCCGAATCGAAGCGGAAGCAGAGCTGACCCGCTGGCGTCAGGGCCGCTCGCTTCCGTACGGCGAGGGCGTCAGCTACTGGGCGCTCGGCGAAATGGTCAAGGCCGAGGCCGGGATCCTCGAGAGCGACGCCGCCGCCGTCGCCGATGCCAAGCTTCGCGAAGCGCTCGGCCGTGTCGCACGCGAGCAGGAGGTCGACTGGCTGCGAACGATGTTGCAACCGCTCGTCGGAATTGCCGACGAGGCATCGACGGAGGACCGGCGGATCGATGCGTTTGCGGCGTGGCGCCGCTTCGTCGAGGCGCTGGCGGCCGAGCGCGCGACCGTCCTCGTGTTCGAGGATCTGCATTGGGCCGACGACGGGCTGCTCGACTTCGTCGACTCGCTCGTCGACTGGGCGACGGACGTGCCGCTCTTCGTCGTCGCCACCGCGCGCCCGGAGCTACTCGCACGCCGTCCGCACTGGGGCGGCGGCAAGACAAATGCGGCGACGTTGTCGCTCTCCCCGCTCTCCGAAACGGAGACGGCCGAGCTCGTTCACGTGATTCTCGAGCGGTCGGTCCTGCCGGCGGCGGTCCAGTCGGCCGTCCTGTCCCGGGCAGGCGGTAACCCACTGTACGCCGAGGAATTCGCGCGGATGCTGGAGGAGCGTGGAGGGTTGTCCGACCCGGGGACGATCGAGCTTCCCGACTCGGTTCAAGGCCTCATCTCGGCACGGCTCGACTCCCTGACGCGCGCAGAGAAGGAGTTCCTGCAGGACGCCGCGGTGCTTGGAAAAGTCTTCTGGCCCGGAGCGCTCACCGCGAACCGCGACGCAGCCTCGGTCGACGTCGTGCTCCAGGCGCTCGAGCGCAAGGAGTTCGTGCGTCGTGAGCGGCGATCGTCGGTGGAAGGCGAGCTTCAGTACGTGTTCCGTCACGTCCTCGTGCGCGACGTCGCCTACGCGCAGATCCCACGCCCGACGCGGTCGGAGCGTCACGAGCAAGTGGCGGAATGGATCGAGGCGCACGTGCGTGGCGAGGACTCAGCCGAGCTGCTTGCCCACCACTATTCGAGCGCGCTCGAGTACGGGCGCGCCGCAGGTCGTGACGTGACATCGGTGGTCGTCCGCGCGCGCCATGCGCTACGAGATGCCGGACGGCGGGCGGTCGCGCTCAACGCGTTCACGAATGCCGCCCGTTTCTTCGAGGAGGCTGTCGAACTGACGCCTGCAGACGATCCGGAGTGGCCCAGGCTCGTGCTCGACCATGCAGAGGCGGCCATCTACGTCGACATCTCGAGCGACCGGCGACTGCTGGCCGCCCGTGAAGCATTTCTTGCCGGGGACGCGACGGACGCAGCCCGAGCCGAGGTGCTGCTCGGGGAATACCGCTGGTTGCGCGGCGATCACAACGGATCGAACGAGCACTTCGGGATCGCCGAGCAGCTCGCCGATCGAATCACCGACAAGGGCGTGAAGCTTCGAGTTCTGGTGAACCTGAGCCGCTTCGCAATGCTGGCCGACGACAACGACCGCGCCGTGGCGCTTGGCAGGCCGGCGCTCGTTCTGGCCGAGGAGCTCGGCCGCGACGAGATGCGGGCGTCGGTCTTGAACACCGTCGGCGTCGCACGGGTGTCGCTGGGCGACGACGGCGGGCTCGAGGATCTCGAGTCGAGCCGTGAGATTTCCCGACGGTCGGGCGGGCCTGAGTTCTTGCGTGCAACCGGGAATCTGGCGTCGGTCCTCGGCCTCAAGGGAGAGCTTCGACGTTCGGCGGAACTGCATCGCGAGGCATTGCACGTCGCGGAGGAGATCGGCTACGAGGAACCGACGCGGTGGCTTTCCACCGAAATCGCCATCGATCACATGCTCGCGGGTGAGTGGAAGGAGGCTCGACGGATTGCCGACGAGCTCATTCGCGGGTACGAGGCGTCGCCGTTCTGGATTCAGCCCCAGACCCGGGTCTGCCGTGCCCGGATGGTGCTCGCCGACGAGGGCGCGCAGGCTGCGCTCGCTGATGCCGAGCGCGCTGCGGAGCTCGTGCGTGGCAGCGACGTTTTTCAGAGTCTGTGCGGACCACTCGCGTTTCGCGCGCGGCTCCACAGTGAGGTCGACGAGCAGGAAGAGGCGGCGCGGCTTCTCGCAGAGCTTTTGGATGCCTGGGTCCAGACACGCGCCGGTTACGTCGAGAGCTGGATCGTCGATGCCTGGTGTGCGGCCTCGACAACGGGGATGGAGGCGCGATTGCAGACTGCGATCGATTCGTGCCCAGTCGATGTCCCCTGGCTCCGGGCTGCGGCCCTGCTCGTGCAGCGCGACATCGACGCGGCGGCGTCAATCCTCGAGGACATGGGCGCGATCACGCCGGCTGCGGAGGCACGGCTCTGGGTAGGCGAGTGGCTCGTTCAGCAGGGCCGACCGGCTGAGGCCCACGTGCAGCTCGAGCGGTCGCATTCCTTCTGGCGGTCGGTTGGCGCCCGCAACTACGTGCAATGCACCGAAGTTCTGCTGGAAGCGGCGTCCTAAGACGAGCTAGTGCAGCGTTTCCCAGTCCACTTGGTGGATCTCGAGGTTCCGCGAAGAGACGAACCGGCGGTTCGAGCCGTCGGGGTTCATCGTTGCAAGCCCGGTTCGTCCGACTCCGTCCACGACGCGGTTGTCGAGGAAGAGGATCTTCTTGCCGTCTGGTGACCAAATCGGATCCGCGCAACCGGCCTTGCCCGCGGGATTTCGAGTGAGATTCACCGGTCGGCCGCCGCTCGCGTCGATGTCGTAGATGTCGCCGTATGCCGCAGGGTTCGGATACGCCTCGATGACGATCCGCCGGCCGTTGGGCGACCAGTCCGTATCGTCGACGTGCAGTGAAAACGACGTCAGGCGGCGGAGGTGGGTCCCGTCGAGGCGCATCGTGAAAAGGGCCGATGGTGCCCCTTCGGCCGTCCCGCGCGCTCGCGAGAACGCAACCTGCCGTCCGTCCGGAGAGAAACGAGGTTTGTAGTCGTCGAAGCCTTTCGGGGGCTTCTCGAGTCTCCTGATCTTCCCCCCGCTCGCGTTGATGACGTAGATCGCGCGCTTCTTGGCGTCGCCGCGGTCGGCGTCGAACGCGATCAAGGATCCGTTGGGCGACCAGGCGGCATCACCGCTCCCTCCTTTTGAGTCGGTCAGCTTCTTCACCCCGGAGCCATCGGCTTTCATGAGGAACACGTCGTTCACGTGCGCGTGGTCGTTCGGGCTGCGATCGCTACGCGGGCTGTCGAAGACGAGCGTCTTGCCGTCCGGCGACCACACCGGCCAGCCGCTGTCGTACGGGCCCCGCGTCAGTTGCTTCGCGCCGGACAGGCGAGCGCTTGCGACCCAAATCTGCCAATGGCCCGCTCCGTCCTTGACCATGTAGGCAAGGCGGCCGTCGCGTCCCGGTGAGGTTGCGCCCGCCGGCGAGGCGCCCACGGCCAAGCAGATCGAGACCAAGATGATCGCCCGCTCCCAGCGTGGGTGCCGGATTCTAGCCACGAAGAAAGAGCATCCCATCATCATTAGCATCGGCGCATGAGCACCTCGCGTGAGCCCGTGCCGTTCGAGGTGTACGAGGCGGGGGTTTACCTGCACGGCACGAAGGCGGACCTCGCGGTCGGTGATCTGCTGGTTCCCGGGCGCGAATCGAACTTCGAAGCGGGCCGGGTGATGAACTACGTCTACTTCACAGCAACGCTCGACGCTGCGGTCTGGGGGGCCGAGCTCGCGGGCGGTGACGGGCGCGGACGCATCTACATTGTCGAGCCGATCGGGGATTTCGAGGACGATCCCAACGTGACCGACAAGAAGTTCCCGGGGAATCCGACGCAGTCCTTCCGTAGCCGCGAGCCGCTGCGCGTCGTCGGCGAGCTCGTTGACTGGGCCGGTCATTCGTCGGAGAAGCTCGAGGCCATGCGAACCGCACTCGCTGCCCTGCAGCGAGATGGAAAGGCACAGATCGAGGACTAGCGGTCGCCGGCTGCTGGGCGTAGCTCCGCGAGGGCCTTGCGTAGCTCGCGCATGCGCGCCTTGCCCAACCGTCGAGCCCATTCGTCTTCGACGTCGGCGATGATCGCCAGCGCGGCTTTGATCTCGTCCCAGCCGCGATCTGTCAGGCAGATCAGCGCAACCCGGCGGTCGTTGGGGTCCGGTCGCCGCTCGAGGTAGCCTCGATCCTCGAGGTAGTCGACGAGATAGCCCATCGACTGTTTGGTGATCTGGGCTCGTTCGGCGAGGTCGGTAAGCCGGCTCCCATCGGCGTCGATGTGTTGGAAGACGGCTGTATGAGCTGGACGGACGTCGCCGAAGCCCGCTTCGGTCAGACCGGCTGCCACACGCCGCACGACTTCCTGGGCCAGGTCCCGCAGCAAGATCCCGATGTTCGGGGTCTGATCGCGAGACGAGCCCGGCATCGGGGGGCGGCGGCTCGTTGACATCCTCGCGCTCATTCTGTCAGTATCTAAGACAGTCAGTCACTCTTACTAAATGTGCTCGCACACGAAAGGTGGAGAACAATGAATCGGAGATGGTTCCTCGGCGTCTGGCTGGCAACAGCAGCGCTTGCCGTCATCGCGACTTCGGTGGCGTTGGCGGACCCCACGAGCACCCACAGCGGCGGAGCGAATGCCAACCAGATCGGCGTCATCCGGATCGACGAGAACGATCCGTCCGTCGCCTACGTGACGGGCAGGTATGCGTGTCCAGCGTCGTCCGAGCCTGCGCATCTGTTCGTCTCGGTGAAGCAGGAAGCCGGCGGGGCTCCGGATTCTGCCCTCAAACTCGAAGGCAGCAGCTCACTGACGTTCCCTGACGGCGCATGGCTGGAGCGACACCCCGCCCCGAGCGAGTTCACCTGCGACGGTGCTTGGCATACCGGCACCTGGCGGATCGCCGCGTCGTCGGAGTACGGCCACGGCTCACTCGTTCCGGGCATGGTCTACGTGCAGTTCTGCTGGGACAGCCCGGATCAGGGCGTCTCGTGGCATGCGTACAGCGAGCAATTCGCCCGCGCAGGCTACTAGGAGCGAGTGAAGAGGCGGAGGAGCGGGATGACGTGCTCCTCCGCCTCCACGCATCCGTCACGACAAGGTCACGGCACGAGCACAATGGCGCCCGCACGACCGGACACCGCGCCGTCGAGCGCCGCCGCGGCGGCCGTTAGCGGCAGTTTTGACGCGATATCGATCGAGAGCAGCCCGTCGTCGAGCGCTGCCGCCAGCATGGCCAGTCCTGCGCCGTCCGCTCGGACGTAGACGTCCGTGACGGCGACGCCTCGTTCGGGCGCGGGAGGATCACCGGTGATCGTCGCCAGCCGACCGCCGTCGGCCACGGCCTGCGCCGCGAGCGCCGCGCCGCCAGGCGCCGCGTTGACCGCCGCCCCGACGCCACGTCGATCGGGGGACGCGTCGCGCGCCTGGACCGGCCACTCCGGGTCGTGGTAGTCGAGCACGAGGGCCGCGCCGTAGCCCACAACGCGAGCCGCGCTGGACGGCCCGGCTGTCGCGACAACTGTCGCTCCTCGCGCGACTGCGAGCTGCACGATCAGGCCTCCGGTCACGCCGCCTGCCCCGTGGACCAAAACCCATTCGCCGTCGGGATCGGGTGCAACCTCTGCGAGGGCCTGATCGGCGGTGAGTGCGGGGACAGGGAAGGCTGCCGCTTCTTCCCATGGAATGCCGCTCGGCTTCGGCGCAACGGCTTCGGCTGGAGCGACGAGCCGCTCCGCCCACGTGCCTTGGTCTCGCAGCGGTACCGGGTGGGTGAGCACCTCGTCACCCGGCGCTAGCGTCGCCACGTTGTCACCGATGGACTCGATGACCCCTGCGGCCTCGACGCCGAGCGCCATGGGCGGTTGCCGGCCGACGTCCCACTGCCCACTTCGGACGAACTCATCCCAGTTGGCGGCGCCTGCTGCGCGCACCGAGATCACGACCTCGTCCGGCGCAGGAGAGCCCGGCGCCGCGAGCTCGAGCATGCGCACCTCGCCGCCGAATCTCTCGATGCCGGCAGCTCGCATCGTGGCCATTCTCAGGCCGGCTTGCGGAGGCCGGCTTTGTGCGCCCGCTTCTTCGCCTGGTACTGCTCGAGCGCCTCGGCCGAATCCACGTCCCCGAGCGTCGGATGGTTCGGCACGAGCTCTTGTGCGACCGCGACGTCGAAGCGCTTCGCAAGCACCGCGCCGAGGCTCTTGATCTTCATCTCGCCGAAGCCGGGAAGATCCGCGATGCGCTTGCGCAGATCGGCGCCGTCCTTCGCGTCGGTCCAGACGCGCGACGCGTCGCCGCCGTACTCCTCGTCGACGACCGCGGCGAGCTCGCGCACGCGCTTCGCCATGTTGCCGGGGAATCGGTGCACCGCAGGCTTCTCGCGGAACGCCGGCTCGAGGTCCGTCGTGGCGAGCGTGTGCGCGTCGAGCGTCCCGACGCGTTGCTTGATCTTCAGCGGCCCGGAGAACGCCGTCGGCACGGTCACCTGCTGGTCGAGCGCGAAGCCGATCAGCAGCGCCATCGGCTCCTGCGCGAGCAGCGCATTGGCCTCGTCGCTGGGCGTGAAGTGCAGCGCGCTCGGCACGGAGGCATTTTATGCGTAGCGAGCTCGCTCTTCGGGTAGAGCGCGGCCATGGCTCATCCCGTCGAGAAGGTCAAGGAGCTCGAAGCCGAGGCGGAGCGCGGCCGCAGCCCGCGCACGCCCCTGATCGCGCTCACCGGCGTCACGATCGTGATCGGCGTGATCGTCGCGGTGGTGGTCGCCGTCGGGCTCGTTCTCTACTACGCGTACGGCGGCAAGTAGCTACGCCGACGCGTAGTCGAAGCGGCTCGCGAAGGCGCAGTTCCCGCTGAACGACCAGACGAACGGCTCGTCGCTCACCGTGAGCTCGTCCGCGACGAGCTCGCGGCCGGCCTGGTCGTAGCCGGGAATGCCGCAGCGCACGACCGCGGTGGATTCGACCAGCTGCGTCGCGCGTAGCCGAACGGCGTCGCCGACCGCGAGCACGTAGCCGGCACCGTCGGGACGGAGCTCGATCGAGTCGACGCGGACGTCGACGAGCTCGCGCGCCTTGCGGATCCACGGCAGGGCTCCGACATGCGGACCGCCGAGCTTGCCGAGGAAGACATCGGCGAGCGCTGCACGCTGCGCCTCGCTCGCCGCGGCGTCGACGTGCAGCACGATCGTCCACGGCGACCCCGGCTCGTCGTCGTGGTAGCGCACCGTCAGCGCGACGTTGAGCGCCGTCACGTCGACGTCGCCCACGTGGCCCGCTTCGACGTGCCACGCGAGCGCGCCGAGACACTCCCCATGGGTCGAGCGGCCGCCGGGAATGCCGTCCGACATCCGGCACGGGCAGATCGGGTCACAGTTGCACGACTCGAAGTACGAGCCGCTGACGGCGTAGGTCATAGCCGCGATCTTGACGAGTACTCTGACCGCATGAGCGCCCTGGAGGTCTTTTCGCCGGCTACCCGGGCCTGGTTCGAGAGCGCGTTCGGCGCGCCGACCCCCGCGCAGGAGCTCGGCTGGCCGGCCATCGCCAGCGGGAAACACACGCTGATCCAGGCGCCGACCGGCTCGGGCAAGACGCTCGCCGCCTTCCTGTACGGGATCGACCGCCTGAAGGAGGAGCCGGGGGAGGGGCTGCGCCTGCTCTACGTCTCGCCGCTGAAGGCCCTGAACTACGACATCGAGCGCAACCTGCGCGGGCCACTGGCCGGCCTGCAGTCCGAGCTGCGCGTCGCCGTCCGCACCGGCGACACGCCGCAGAAGGAGCGGGCGCAGATGCTCCGCCACCCGCCGGACATCCTGATCACGACGCCGGAGTCGCTCTACCTGATGCTCACCTCGCGCGCGCGCGAGAACCTGAAGGGCGTCCGCACGTTGATCCTCGACGAGGTGCACGCCGTCGCGGGGACGAAGCGCGGCGCGCATCTCGCGCTCTCCGTCGAGCGGCTGGAGCGCCTCGTCGACGAGCCGTTCCAGCGCATCGGCCTCTCGGCGACGCAGCGACCGCTGGAGGAGATCGGCCGCTTCGTCTCCGGTGCGCGCGAGATCGAGCTGGTCGACGCGGGCACGGCGAAGGAGCTCGACCTGCAGGTTGTAATGCCACTCGAGGACATGCGCGAGCCCGAGCAGACATCGATCTGGCCGTCGATCTATCCCGAGCTGCTGCGGCTCGTACGGGAGCACCGGTCGACGATCCTCTTCGTCAACAACCGACGCCTCGCCGAGCGGCTCGCGCTGCGGCTGAACGAGCTCGCCGAGCAGGAGATCGCGCGCGCTCATCACGGCTCGCTCGCGCGCGAGCAGCGTGTCGAGATCGAGGAGCTGCTGAAGGCCGGCGAGATTCCCTGTCTCGTGGCCACCTCGTCACTCGAGCTCGGCATCGACATGGGAGCGGTCGATCTGGTGCTGCAGGTGGAGAGCCCGAAGTCGGTCGCGCGCGGGTTGCAGCGCATCGGCCGCGCCGGGCACGAGCTCGGCGCCGTTTCGAAGGGCCGCATCTTCCCGAAGTTCCGCGCCGACCTGCTCGAGTCGGCGGTCGTCGCGAAGCGGATGCTCGAAGGGGCGATCGAGGAGACGGTCATTCCGCGTAACCCGCTCGACGTGCTCGCGCAGCAGATCGTCGCGGTTGCGGCCGAGGAGGAGATCTCCGTCGACGACCTGCACGAGCTCGTGCGGGGCGCGTATCCGTTTGCCGACCTCTCGCGCACGCAGCTGGAGAACGTGCTCGACATGCTCGCCGGGCGCTACCCGTCGGACGAGTTCGCCGAATTGCGGCCGCGCATCATCTGGGACCGCACCGCCGGCGTCATCCGCGGCCGCGAAGGCGCACGCCGCCTCGCAGTGACGAATGCAGGCACGATTCCGGACCGCGGCCTGTTCGGCGTGCACCTGGTCGACGGCGGCGGCCGCGTGGGCGAACTGGACGAGGAGATGGTCTACGAGGCACGTGCAGGCCAGACGTTCCTGCTCGGCGCGTCGACCTGGCGCATCGAGGAGATCACGCGCGACCGCGTGCTCGTCTCGCCCGCGCCCGGCGTGCCGGGGGCGGTGCCCTTCTGGAAAGGCGAGGGCGTCGGCCGCCCCTACGAGCTCGGCGAGGCGATCGGGCGCACATCGCGTGAGTTGGTCGCGCAGAGCGAGAAGGTCGCACTCGCGCGTCTACAAGAAGAGCACCGCCTCGACGCGCACGCGGCGACGAACCTGCTCACCTTCCTCAACGAGCAGGCGGCTGCGACCGGCGCCGTCCCGTCCGACCGGACGGTTGTGGTCGAACGCTTCCGCGACGAGATCGGCGACTGGCGGTTGTGCATCCTGACGCCGTTCGGCGCGCGCGTGCACGCACCGTGGGCACTCGCGCTCGCCGCACGCCTGCGCGAGTCGCTCGGGCTCGAGGTGCAGTCGATCTGGTCGGACGACGGTATCGCGCTGCATCTGCCGGACGCCGATTCGCCGCCACCCACCGACGACATCGTCATCTCGCCCGACGACATCGAGGAGCTCGTCGTGCAGGAGGTCGGACAGAGCGCGCTCTTCGGCGCGCGCTTCCGCGAGAACGCGGCGCGCGCGCTGCTGATCCCGCGGCGGCGGCCCGACCAGCGCACCCCGCTGTGGCAGCAGCGTTTGAAGGCGCAGGGATTGCTGCAGGTCGCGCGCCGCTACGGCTCTTTCCCGGTCATCCTCGAGACGTACCGCGAGTGCCTGCAGGACGTGTTCGACCTGCCGTCGCTGAAGCGTCTGCTGAAGGGATTGCGCACCCGCGAGCTCGACCTGGTCGACGTCGAGACGGCATCGGCGTCGCCCTACTCCGCCTCGCTCCTGTTCGACTACATCGCCACGTACATGTACGAAGACGACACGCCGCCCGCGGAGCGACGCGCGCAGGCGCTGTCGCTCGACCGCGACCTGCTCCGCGAGCTACTCGGGCAGGAGGAGCTGCGCGACCTGCTCGACGCAGGGGCGGTGGAGGAGGTCGAGTCGCAGCTGCGCGGCTCGCCGCGGAACGCTGACCACCTGCACGACCAGCTGCGCCTGCGCGGCGACCTCCGCGCGGGCGAGTACGACGAGGGCTTCGCGCAGACCCTGCTGCGAGAGCGGCGGGCGCTGCTCGTTCGCCTGGCCGGCGAAGAGCGGCTGATCGCCGCCGAGGACGCCGGCCGCTACCGCGATGCCCTCGGCGTCATGCCGCCCGGAGGCCTGCCCGAGGTGTTCCTCGAGGGTGGACCGGATTCGCTCGAGCAGCTCGTCCTCCGTTACGCGCGCGGCCGCGGGCCGTTCACGACCCGTCAAGCGAATGAGCGCTTCGGCCGCGACGTCGAGCCGGTCCTGCAGGGGCTCGAGCGCACGGAGCAGCTCGTGCGTGGCGAGCTCCGCCCCGGCGGGACGGAGCGCGAGTGGTGCGACCCCGACGTGCTGCGGAGGTTGCGGCGCGCGTCGCTCGCGGCGCTGCGCAAGGAAGTCGAGCCGGCGGAGCAGGCGTCGCTCGGGCGCTTCCTGCCGAACTGGCACGGGATCGACCGGCGCGCCACGCTGCGCGAGGCGCTCGTCCCGCTGCAGGGACTGTCGCTGCCGGTCTCGCTGTGGGAGTCGGATGTGCTGCCGCGCCGCGTGCCCGGCTTCAATCCCGGCCAGCTCGACCAGCTGTGCGCGTCGGGCGAGGTGGTGTGGGTCGGTGCAGGCCTCGACCGTGTCGCCGTCTACTTCCGTGAGGACGCTGCAGCGCTCGGCCGTCCTGCGGCGGCGCCGCGTCCCGAAGGCGACGCGCACGACGCGATCCGTGCGGCGCTCGCGCGCAGTGCCGAGTTCTGGCACGACCTCGTCGCCGCCACCCGGTTGGAGCCGGAGGTCGCATTGCCGGCGTTGTGGGATCTCGTCTGGGCGGGCGAAGTCACGAACGACGCCTGGACGCCGCTGCGTGCAGGCCGTCGCTATCAGGCGTCAAAACCTGCGCGCGGCCGGCCGCGCCGCTTCTCGCGACAGCGCTCGGCCGGGATCACGGCCACGCAGGGACGCTGGTCGCTCGCGGACCGGCTGTTTCCGGACGGGCCCGACCAGCGTGCGCTCGCGGAGCTCTTGCTGGAGCGGCAGGGAATCGTCACGCGTGACGGCGTGCGCGGCGAAGGCATTCCCGGCGGGTACAGCGCGGTGTACGGACAGTTGCGCGCGCTGGAGACGCTCGGCGTCTGTCGCCGCGGTTACTTCGTCGAAGGGCTCGGCGGTGCGCAGTTCGCGCTACCCGGAGCGGTCGAGCGGCTGCGCGAGCTCCGCCCGCGCGACGACGAGGAGAAGGAGCCGCTCGTGCTCGCTGCCGCCGATCCCGCGCAACCGTACGGCGCCGGGTTGCCGTGGCCGAAGCGCGCAGGCGGGCGTGCGGCGCGCGTCGCCGGTGCGCTCGTCGTCCTGCTCGGCGGCGAAGCCGCACTGTTCGTCGAACGCGGCGGTCGCTCGCTGATCCCGCTGCGCGAGCCCGAGGAGGAGTGGCTTCGCACGGCACTCGGCGCGGTCGTCGACCACGTCGTGCGCGGTGGCGCCAAGCGGCTCGCGGTCGAGCGGTTCGACGGCGAGCCCGTCAGTGAGACCCCGATCTACCCGCTGCTGCTCGACGCGGGGTTCCTGGCCGGGCCGCGCCGCGCCGTGCTCCGTCCTTAGCTGAGCGTCACTCGGCGCGCTCGACCGCGCCATTGACTCCGCCTATCCAGAGGAGGAAGGTGGTGACGACTCACACAACCGGGGAAAAGCTCGGCCGGGGTCCGAGAAGAGAGGGGCACGCAATGAACGCCGCACGATTCGGCCGTTTGGCCGTGTTCGGCGCCGCCGTCGCATTGGCACTTCCGATCGCAGCGCAAGCCAACGAAGTCACGAAGTGGAACGAGATCGCCGTCAACACAGTGCTCGCGCAACCGCCGATTGCCTCCGGTGCGCCCGCTGCCGGTGTGTTCTTGGCGACCGTCCAGGGCGCTGTGTACGGCGCCGCCAACGCGGTCGACCGGCACGGCAAGCCGTATCTCATCGACCGAAGCTTCCCGAAGGCGTCGCTCGACGCAGCGGTCGCAACCGCGGCGTTCGGAGTGCTCGACGGGACGTTCTCCGCACAGCACGCGACCTTCCAGGCCGCGTACGACGCGTCGCTGCTGGCCATTCCCGACGGAAGCAGCAAGGCCCAAGGCATCGCGGTCGGGCGGATGGCCGCCGACGCCATGCTGGCACAAGGGCACTTCAATCCGATCGTGATCACTTGCGCGTCCGGATCGGGGCCTGGAGATTGGCAGCCGCTGACCGGTGCCAATGGGCTGCTTTGCGACCCGACGCCATGGGTCAGGGGCGCGGTGCCGTTCCTCGTGCAAAGCGCGGACCAGTTCCGCACTGCCGGCCCGTACGCTCTGGACAGCCCCGCCTACGCCGCCGACGTCAACGAGGTCGAGCGGTGGGGGGCGATCGACAGTACAGCCCGTTCGCCTGAGCAGACCCACCTCGCGGTGTTCTGGCAGAGCAATCCCGCCGGGAACTACAACGGGGTGGCGCGCAGGTTCGTCGACCAACTGTCATTGAGCACGCGTGACAGCGCTCTCCTGTTCGCGATGATCGATCTGAACGCCGCGGACGCGATCATCAACACCTGGAACGACAAGTACCACTGGCGCTTCTGGCGGCCGATCACGGCGATCAGGAATGCCGACACGGACGGCAATCCCGACACCACGAAGGCCGCGGGTTGGACCCCGCTCTTCGATCCGTCGCTGGATCCGTCGATCGGCGGAATCGGGCCGCCGACACCGCCGCCGCTGGTCACGCCGCCGTATCCAGACCATCCGTCCGGCCAGACGGCGTATGCCAGCGCCACGATGCACGCGTTCCAGTCGTTCTTCGGGACGGACGACATGACGTTCTATCTCACGAGCAGCCGCTTCCCGGGCGAGCACCAGTCCTATGACCACTTCTCGGCTGTGGTCAACCAGGTGGTCGAGGCGCGCATCTGGGCAGGGATCCACTTCCGCAACACCGACGTGCAGGCGGCAAATCTCGGCCGTCAGGTCGAGGCCTACACGCACGAGCACCAGTTCGACTTCGTCCGCTAGCGGTTCGGCGGTTTGGCTCGCTTGGCCATGGGGATCACCTCCCCATGGCCAAGCTCACCGCAGACTTCCTCCTCGAAAGACTCGTCGAGAACGGCGTCTCCCGCATCTACGGCTATCCCGGCGACGGAATCAACGCGATCATCGGCGCCCTCGAGCGCTTCAAGGACCAGCTGAAGTTCGTCCAGGTGCGGCATGAGGAGCAGGCCGCCTTCATGGCGTGCGCGCACGCGAAGTGGACCGGGGAGGTCGGGGTCTGCCTCGCCACCTCGGGCCCGGGCGCGATCCATCTCCTCAACGGGTTGTACGACGCGAAGCTCGACCACCAGCCGGTGCTGGCGATCGTCGGCCAGCAGGCACGCATGGGTCTCGGCGGCAGCTACCAGCAGGAGGTCGACCTCGTCAGCCTGTTCAAGGACGTCGCGCACGAGTACGTGCAGATGGCGTACGAGCCGACGCAGATCCGGCATCTCGTCGACCGCGCGCATCGCATTGCGCTCGACCAGCGGACGGTCACCACGCTGATCATCCCGAACGACCTCGCCGAGGAGCCGGCGCAGGAAGAGCCGCCGCGCGAGCACGGCGCCGTCGTGTCGGCGCCCGGCTACACGCGCCCGCGCGTCGTGCCGCCGGAAGGGCAACTGCAGCAGGCCGCAGAGATCCTGAATGCCGGCGAGAAGGTTGCGATGCTCGTCGGGCAGGGCGCGCTCGGCGCGAGCGACGAGGTCGTCGAAGTGGCCGAGACGCTCGGGGCCGGCGTGGCGAAGGCGCTGCTCGGCAAGACGGTCGTCTCGGACGGCCTGCCGTTCGTCACCGGCTCGATCGGGCTGCTCGGGACGAAGCCGAGCTGGACGCTGATGAACGAGTGCGACACGTTCCTGATGGTCGGCTCGTCGTTCCCGTATTCGGAGTGGCTGCCGAAGCCGGGACAGGCGCGCGGCGTCCAGATCGACATCGACGGCCGCATGCTCTCGATCCGGTATCCGATGGAGTGCGCCGTCGTCGGCGACGCGAAGGAGACGCTGACGGCGCTGATGCCGCTGCTGAATCGCAAGCAAGAGCGCGGCTGGCGCGAGCAGATCGAGGAAGAGATCCGCGGGTGGTGGCGGCTGCTCGAGGAACGGGCGATGCAGGACGCCGACCCGATCAACCCGCAGCGGCTCTTCTGGGAGCTGAACGAGCATCTCCCGGAGGATGCGATCATCAGCTCCGACTCCGGGTCGGCGGCGAACTGGTACGCGCGCGACCTCAAGCTGGGCCCGACGCACAAGGCGTCGCTCTCCGGGACGCTGGCGACGATGGGGCCGGGCGTGCCTTACGCGATCGCGGCGAAGTTCTGCCATCCGAATCGCCCCGCGGTCGCCCTGGTCGGCGACGGCGCGATGCAGATGAACGGGATGGCCGAGTTGATCACCGCCCAGAAGTACTACAAGGAGTGGGCCGATCCACGACTCGTCGTGCTCGTTCTCAACAATCGTGACCTGAACCAGGTGACGTGGGAGCAGCGGGCGCTCATGGGCGATCCGATGAACCCGATGACGCAGCGCATTCCCGACGTGCGCTACGGCGAGTTCGCGGAGCTGATCGGGCTCCGGGGCGTGCGCGTCGAACAGCCGGAAGACATCGGCGACGCATGGCGGCAGGCATTCGAGGCAGACCGGCCGTTCGTGATCGACGCAGTGTGCGATCCGAACGTGCCGCCGCTTCCTCCGCATATCCGCACGGACCAGGCGCGAGCGCTGATGAAGGCGCTGCGCAAGGGCGACCCCGAAGCACGCGGTGTCATCACTCAGTCCTTCAAAGAGAAGATCCTCGAGTTCCTGCCCGGTCGATAGGGTCGAGGCGTTCGCGCGCACGATCCCGACCGACGGGCCTGAATCGGACGGCACGTTCGAGTGGGACTCGACCACGATCGTCGTCGTCCAGGCCTTCGCCGGCGACACGGTCGGCCTCGGGTACACGTACACAGCTGACGCGGCCGTCCGGCTGATCGAGGACAAGCTCGCGCCCGCCGTGCGCGGCTTGGACGTCGTGCGCGACACGTCTCGTGCCTGGCACGAAATGGGGAATTTGCTGCGGAATGTCGGGCGGCCGGGGCTGGGCTTCATGGCCTTGTCCGCGGTCGACATCGCGTTGTGGGACCTGCGTGCGCGGCTGCTCGACCAGCCGCTCGTCGACGTGCTCGGCGGCGTGCGGGACGAGGCTGCCGTGTACGGGTCCGGCGGGTTCACGTCGTACTCGCTCGAGCGGCTCGCGGAGCAGCTCGCGGGTTGGGTCGAGCAGGGAATCCCGCGCGTGAAGATGAAGCTCGGCCGCGCACCCGAGGAGGATCCGGCCCGGCTGGACGCCGCCCGGGTGGCGATCGGCGACGACACCGAGCTCTATGTCGATGCCAACGGCGCCTTCGACCGCGACGACGCCGTCGAGTGGGCGAAGCGGTACGCGGACGAGTGGGGCGTGACCTGGTTCGAGGAGCCGGTCAGCTCCGCCGACGCCGAAGGGCTGCACTACGTGCGCGAGCATTCGTCGCTCGACGTCGCAGCCGGCGAGTACGCGTACGTTCCCGCCGACTTCGAGAACCTGCTGCGCGCGAACGCCGTCGACTGCCTGCAGGTCGACGTCACGCGCTGCGGCGGCTACACCGGTTTCCTCAACGCTGCCGGGCTCGCGGAGCAGTACGGCCTGCAGATCTCCGCGCACTGCGCGCCGCAGGCGAGCGCACATGTGTGCTGCGCGGTGCCGCACTTCCGCCACATCGAGTACTTCCACGACCACATCCGCGTCGAGCATGAGCTGTTCGACGGCGTGCTCGAGCCCACCGGCGGTGCGCTACGGCCGGACCGCTCGCGCCCGGGTCACGGTCTGGAGCTGAAGGCGTGAAGGTCCCGACCAAGCCCTACCCGCGTGCGAAGACGCCGCCCGTCGCGACGGAGGAAGTCGACGTCCGTTCGCTCGAGCACGAGCTGCGTCGCTCGACCGAGGCGGAGATTCGCTTCACGAACGGCGACCGCGCGCTCTACTCCACCGGCGGCTCGAACTACCGGATGCTCCCGATCGGCGTCGTCATCCCGCGCACGGTCGACGACGTGGTCGAGACGGTGCGCGTCTGCCGCGAGCATCGCGCGCCCGTGTTGCCGCGCGGCGGCGGCACGAGCCTTGCCGGCCAGTGCTGCAACGTCGCCGTCGTGATGGACTTCTCGAAGTACCTGAACAAGGTGCTCGACATCGACGCAGGCGCGAAGGTCGCGCGCGTGCAGCCCGGCCTGATCCTCGACCACCTGCGCGACCCGGCCGAGGCCCAGCACCAGCTCACGTTCGGCCCGGACCCGTCCACACACGACCACTGCACGCTCGGCGGGATGATCGGGAACAACTCCTGCGGCGTTCGCTCGATCATGGCCGTGTGGGAGGGCACCGGCGCCCGCGTGTCCGACAACGTGCGCGAGCTCGACGTGCTGCTGTACGACGGCCGCCGCCTGCGCGTGACAAAAGGGAGCTCCGGCGATGCCGACATCGACCGGCAGCTGATGGAGCTACGCGACCGCTATGCGGCGCTCGTCCGCGAGCGCTATCCCGATATCCCGCGGCGCGTCTCCGGCTACAACCTCGACGACCTGCTGCCGGAGAACGACTTCAACGTCGCCGCCGCGCTCGTCGGCACCGAGGGCACGTGTGCGACCGTGCTCGAGGCGACCGTCGACCTGATCCCCGCGCCAAAGCACAAGTCGCTGCTCGTCGTCGGCTGGGACACCGAGTACGAGGCTGCCGACCACGTCATGCAAGTCCTCGAGCACAAGCCGACCGGCCTCGAGGGAATCGACCACGTGCTGATCGACGACATGAAGGCGGTCGGCATGCATCCCGACGACATCGAGCTCGTCCCAGAAGGAAAGGGCTGGCTCGTCATCGAGTTCGGCGGCGACACGAAGGACGAGGCCGACGCGAAGGCGCACGACCTGATCAACGACCTGAAGAAGGGCGAGAACCCGCCGGAGGGCGTCAAGCTCTACGACGATCCGGAGCACGAGCAGCATCTCTGGAACGTGCGCGAGGCCGGACTCGGCGCGACGGCGTTCATTCCTGGCAAGCCGGACACGTACGAGGGGTGGGAGGACTCGGCGGTCCCGCCCGAGCACCTCGGCACCTACCTTCGCCGCCTGCGCAAGCTCGCGAAGAAGTACGACTACGACAGCGCGCTCTACGGCCATTACGGCCAGGGCTGCATCCATGCGCGCTGGAACTTCGACCTGCGCAGCGCACCGGGGATCAAGCAGTTCCGCTCGTTCCTCGACGAGGCGGCCGACCTCGTCGTCGAGCTCGGCGGCTCGATCTCCGGCGAGCACGGCGACGGCGAGTCGAAGGCCGAGCTCCTCCCGAAGATGTACGGGCCGGAGTTGATCGAAGCGTTCCGAGAGTTCAAGTCGATCTGGGACCCCGACTGGAAGATGAACCCCGGCAAGGTCGTCGACCCGTACCCGATCACCGAGAACCTCCGGCTCGGCCCGAACTACGCGCCGCCGCAACTGAAGACGCACTTCGCCTACCCGAAGGACCACCGGAGCTTCGAGCACGCGACCGTCCGCTGCGTCGGCATTGGCAAGTGCCGGCACACCCACGGCGACGTGATGTGCCCCAGCTACATGGTGACGCGCGAGGAGAAGCACTCGACGCGCGGCCGCGCGCGGCTGCTCTGGGAGATGGTCAACCACCGCGAGCTGCCGCTGTGGAAGTCGGACGAGGTGCTCGAAGCGCTCGACCTGTGTCTCTCCTGCAAGGGCTGCACGAAGGACTGTCCCGTCAGCGTTGACATGCCGACGCTGAAGTCGGAGTTCCTGTCGCACTACTACGACGGCAAGCTCCGGCCGAGGCATGCCTACGCGTTCGGCCTGATCAACCAGGCGGCGCGCGTCGCGTCGAAGATGCCGCGCCTCGCGAACGCTGTCGCACCGTTCACGAAGCGCCTCGTCGGCGTTCATCCGGAGCGTCACTTGCCCGAGTTCGCACCGCAGACGCTGCGCGACTGGTACGCAGCGCGCGGGACGCACAACCCGGGCGGCAAGCGCGTGATCCTCTGGCCGGACACGTTCACGAACCACTTCCACACCGACGTGGGCGTCGCCGCCGTCGAGGCACTGGAGGATGCGGGCTGCCGCGTCGTCATGCCTGATGGACATCTCTGTTGCGGCCGGCCGCTCTACGACTACGGGATGCTCGACCTGGCGAGCCGCTACCTCGTGCGCGTCCTCGACGCCCTGCGCGACGACATTCGCGCCGGGACGCCTGTCGTCGGCGCCGAGCCCAGCTGCGTCGCGGTGCTGAAGGACGAGCTGCTGAAGATGCGGCCGAACGACCAGGATGCGCGGCGGCTCGCGCAGCAGACATATCACCTGGCCGAGTTCTTGCAGCAGGAGGGCTACAAGCCGCCGCCGCTCCATCGCAAAGCCGTGCTGCACGAGCACTGCCACCAGCATGCGACGGGCGGAATCGACCCCGACAAGAAGCTCCTCGAGGCGATGGGCGTCGAGGTCGAGAAACCGGATAGCGGCTGCTGCGGGATGGCCGGAGCCTGGGGCTACGAGAAGGACCACTACGACGTGTCGATCGCGTGCGGCGAGCGCGTGCTGCTCCCGAAGGTGCGCGAGGCCTCGCCGGACGAGCTCGTCGTGACCGCGGGCTTTTCCTGCCGGTCGCAGATCGAGCAGACGACGGAGCGGCGCGCACTCCATATCGCACAGGTCATCCAGCTCGCGCGCGACCACGGCGCGAGCGGACCGCGCGGGCCGTATCCCGAGCGCGCGGCGTCGCCGAAGCCGCAGGGCGGGTCGTCACGGCGCGGACTGCTCGTCGCGGCCGGCGTCGGCCTGGCCGCGCTTGCGGCCTACGCGAGCCGGCCGAGCAGGTAACCGAAGAGCGCGTGGCGGTAGACGCCCTGCGCGAACGCGCGCGGGCTCTTGACGACCTCGCGGTCGAACACGCCGATGAGCGGCCAGAGCGCAGTGTGCTCGGCCAGCGCCAGCGCGACGGCGAGCCGTCGCGGCTCCATGTTGGTGCGGCGGCGCACCGCCGCGAACGCCAGCCCGAACAGCGCGCCGTTCAGCGCGTGCACGGGGAGCCCGCCGACGAGCCGGACATCCGAGTACTCGCAGCGGAAGACGCGGCGGTCGAGCGGCTCCTGCAGCCCCCAGACGGTTGCGGCGATCGCTCCTGCCAGCGCGGCGCGCATACCCTTTCAGCATGCCCGAAGGCGACGCGCTGCACCGTGCCGCTCGGCGGCTGCAGGTCCTCGTGGGGCAGCAGCTCGAGGTCGAGACGCCGCATCCCCGCGCGGCCGTGAAGCAGCTCGCGCCGAAGCTCGACGGCCGCCGGCTCGAAAGCGTCGAGGCCGTCGGCAAGAACCTGCTGCTGCGTTTCGAGGGCGGCCTCGTGCTGCGCAGCCATCTGCGGATGAAGGGGCGCTGGCGCGTCCTCGGCCGCGACGCGCCCGTCTTCGGCACGCCCTGGCTGGTGCTGAAAGGCGACGAGCATGCCGGCGTTCTCTGGAACGGCCCCGTGTTGGAGCTCGACCGCGGCGTCGCGCGGCGGCTCGGGCCCGACATCCTCGCCGAGCCGCCCGACTACGACGAAATGGTCGCGCGCATCCGCCGCGATCCGCACCGCGCCGTCGGCGACGCACTGCTCGACCAGCGGCTGGTGTCAGGCATCGGCAATGTCTGGAAAGTCGAGTCGCTCTGGGCGGAGCGCGTCTCTCCGTGGCGGCACGTTGGCGACGTCACCGACGACGAGCTGCGCGCCGTCCTCGCAGCGGCGCACCGGTTGATGCGCGCGCGCCTCGATTCGGTGCCAGGCACGAGACAGGTCTACCGGCGCAAAGGGCACATGTGCCCGCGCTGCGGCACGCCGATCAAGTCGTGGCCGCAGGGCGACGACGCCCGTATGGCGTACTGGTGCCCCGAGTGCCAGAAAGGAGAGGGCCCGCCGGCGGCGTAAGCGGAGCCGTGGTCGTGCGCGCACCGAACTTGTACGCCGCCCTGAGGGCGTTCTGCCTCGGGACGTTCCGTGCGCTGCTCGGAGACATCGAGCGCGGGGCCGAGGTGCAGTTCGCGTTCGAGGAGCACACGACGTATGCGAAGCCCGCGCTGTACGAGTACCGCCCGCTCGTGAAGCCGTTCATCGAACACCGCGCGCACACGCTGCGGCAGCGGCCCGACGCGCAGCTCGCGGTGGAGGAGCTCGTACGCCAGCCGGCGGCAACGATCTACGCCCGCGCACATGCCGGTCCACGCGCGCGAGAAGACGAAGCCCTGTTCGCCAGCGTGTTGCTGCCGCTGCTGATGGACACGGCCGAGATCTGCGGCGGCTTCGACTGGGACGACGACGCGTTCGACCGCGCCTACTCCGAGCTCGAGCGGTCGCTGTTCGGCGAGCGCCACCAGTACGGCGCCGTGGCACCACTGATCGGGTTGACGACCGGCGGGACGACGATCGAGCTCGGCCGCGGACTGCGCATCCGGCTCGCGGGCACAGGCGAGCTGGCGAAGCTCTGGCCCGAGGCGGGCGGGCTGCTCCCTGTGGACTTCGGCAGGGAGGTCGACCGCCTTTCGGTGCTCGAGCTCGAGCGCTCGCTCGAGACCGGCGCGACTGAACCGCCCGACTCGCCCGGCGAGTTCGCGGACGCGATCACCGCGATCCGGTTGGCCACCGCGGCGCCGGTCGCCGCCGGCCCGGTCCTCTTCGAGCGCCTCGACTGGCGTCCGTACGGGATCCGGCCCGTCGTCCCGATCGCGGCCACCCAGCCGGCGGGGGAGGTGGAGCGCCTCGACTCGTTCCGCGCCACGGTCGCTGCGGACATGCTGCTGAAGCTCGACGAGGTCGACGACGACCCCGAGCTCGGCGAGGCAATCGACCGCTGGGAGCTCTCGCTGTTTCAGGACGGCCCGTTTCAGGCGGAGCAGCTACGCGAGTCGCTCGCTGCGCTGCTCGGCGCCACCGACGGCCTCTGGGCCGCGGCAGTGCGTGGGGCCGTGCTGCTCGGGGACACACCGCGCGCGCGTGCCGAGTTGCAGGCGCGTCTGACGGGCGACCCCGATCCGGATGTCGTGCGACGCGCGCTCGTCGAGGCGATTCTGCACGGCGACCGCGGGAAGCTCGTCGAGACGCTCAACCAGTCGATTCTCGGGCTGCACGAGCCGTCGCTTCCGGCGCGACAGCGCCGAGTCGCGTAAAGAGCTCGCGCGCGTCGCGCAAGCTCGACTCGTTGCCGGCTAGGCGGTGCGGGTCGCGGCCTCCGCCAGCGTGTCGTCGACCGATTCGATACCGGGTCGCGCCCCGAGCTGCGCGAACGCACCCCGCGCTTCGCGCAACGGAGTGACGGCCTGCTGCGAGCGCCCCAAGGCGAGAAGGCACCGGCCGGCTCCGTGCTGCGCCTCGGCACGTCCGAGGACGAAGCCGTAGTCGTCCCAGCCCGTCGCCGCGTCTTCGTAGAGCCTCAGCGCGTCCTCGAACGTTCCGGCAGCTTCGGCCGCGACCGCGCGCGCGGCAACGAACGAATGCGCAGTGCGCGCCGCGGAGCCGTAGTCCGTCTCGAGGAATGCCGACGCCACGTCGTCGGCCCCGCCGGCGAGCGCGATCCCCACGAGGGCTGGGAGATGCATCGAGCGGTAGACCGACCCACCAGTCCGCGTGCGCGTTTCGACCTCGCGAGCGAACTCGACGCCGGCGGCGACGTCACCTCGTGCGAGGGCGAGCTGCGCGGACGCAGCGACCGCCGGGACGAGCACCTGCGAATCGCCGATCTCGCGTGCGACCGGGAGGAACTTGTCGAGCAAGACAGCGGCGGCTTCCAACTCGCCGCGATTCAGCAGGACCACGGCGTGCTGATTCGCCGCAATCGTCGCGCCGTAGTTGAGACCGCTGCTCTCAGCCCACTCCACGACCTCGCTGGCACGCGAGACGACTTCGTCCCAACGGCCGAGGTCGAAGAGCGCCCAAGTGCTCTCCGCAAGCTGCCAGAAACGATTGCCCAGGATCCCGCGCTGCTCCGTGAACTGAAGGCCCTCCTCCCAGACAGCCAGCGCGTCGGTCGCCGACAGCGGGTACAGGTTGCTGGCGAGGTTGCTGTAACCGATCCCGGCTGTCGCGAGGTCTCCGGCATCGAGCGCCAGCTCCAACCCCTTGCGAACATCGTCGATTCCGTCAAGATCGCCGAGATCGACGCGAGCAATGCCGCGGTACTGGTACAACCGCCCCTCGACCTTTCGACTATCGAGACGTTCGCTCAGGCGCAAAGCTTTGTCGATGAGCTCGAGCGCCTCCTCCGCGGAGCCTCCGATCGCGATGCTGCCCGCGCGTCGCGTGTAGGCGTTGAGAAGGTCGTCTCCGGGCGGGTGGCGTTCCAGAATTGCGAGCGCCTCGATCTCGAGCTCGTAGCTGCGCGCGGTATCGCCGCGGATCCAGAGAATCGAGGCGAGCACGTCGAGCGCGGCGGCTTCGCCGACCTCGTCGCCCGCTGACCGGAAGATCGCGACCGCCTCGTTTCCAAGCTCCTCGGCCGTCGCGGCTGGACCGCCGCGCCCTTGCAGCGCCTTGAGCAGGAGCCTGCCCCGGTTGACGTCGTCGCTGGCGTAGAGGTCGGCCGCCCGAACGTAAT
This sequence comes from Gaiellaceae bacterium, assembly GCA_045806245.1. Lineage (GTDB taxonomy): Bacteria > Actinomycetota > Thermoleophilia > Gaiellales > Gaiellaceae > 3-1-20CM-4-69-9. The sequence goes on from JBJMJR010000084.1 coordinate 31,490, forward strand.
AGGTGAACGACTTGTGTAGGTCGAGTGAAATGGTGCGATCTCCGGCCAGCTCGAAAGCACGGCGCGAAGCTTCGACGAGTGGTTGCACGTCGGCGTTGGCGGAGGCGGCGCGTGCGAGCTCGAGCGCTCGGTCGTAGTGATACGCCAGGAGCTCGGAGTGGTCGACGACGCGCTCGCCTGCCATTTGCTCCACCCACTCCGCCGCCGCGACGTGTTTGCGCGCGCGGGCGCCACGAGGGATCTGCGCATACGCGACATCGCGCACCAGCGCATGCCAGAACGCATACTCCGTCTGATCCTTCACGGAAGACTCGCGAACCGCGCGCACGAGCTCCTTCCGGACGAGCTCGTGCAGCCCCGCACGCACGACTTGCTCGTCGACACCGCTCATCGCGGCGACCGCGCCGCTCCAGAACACCTTGCCGAGCACGGCCGCGTCGTGCAGGAGCGCTTTTCGGTCGGCTGCAAGCGTGTCGAGTCGTGCCGCGATCAACGCCTGGACGTTGTCGGGCACGCGAATGTCTCCGTCGCGGAGGCTTCCCTCGGCCGTCAGCAGCCCGGTGTCGCCGAGCATGCGGACGAACTCCTCGGCATACAGCGGATTGCCGCCCGCATGTTCGATCAGGCGCATCTGCGTCTCCGCCGGCAGCACGGCGCGTTGCAGCAACGCCGCCAGCAGGCGGGCAGTGTCCTCCGAGCCGAGAGGCGAGAGCGAGATCGTGTTGGAGTTGCGCTTCCCGCCGCCCCAGCCGGGCGATCGCTCGTACAACTCGGGCCGCGCTGTGCAGAGAACGAGTAACGGGACGCCACTCGACCAATCCACGAGATGCTCGATGAACGCGAGGAGTTGCTCGTCCGCCCAATGCAGGTCCTCGAAGACGGCGATCAGCGGCCGTTGTGCCGCGACACCTTCGAGGAAGCGCTGCCAGGATGCGAACGAGGACTCAGGTGTCGACGTCGCACTGCCCTCAGTGGTGCCAACAAGCGGGGCGAGGCTCGTCGTGAGCCATCGCTGCTCGTCCGGGTCGCTCGTCACCTGGGCGACCGCGACCTCGAGCTTCGCGCGTGCATCCTCCGGCGGGTCGGACTCGAGGATCCCGGCCTGGGCCTTGAGCATCTCGCCGAGCGCCCAGTACGTGATGCCTTCGCCGTACGGAAGCGAGCGTCCCTGGCGCCAGAACACGATCTCGGGCTGATCGTCGACCCAGCTGCGGAACTCCGCTGTGAGCCGCGTCTTGCCGACGCCTGGCTCGCCCGTGATCGTCACCAGCTGCGCTGACGACTCCCGCAGCGTGCGCGTGTACGTCGACCGGAGCAGTGCGAGATCGTCGTCACGCCCGATCAGCGGCGTGCGGGCCACCGGCTCGACGTCGACCCCGTACCGGCGGCGTGTTGCCTTCGCGTGCCAGAGCGCCACGGGAGCGCTCTTGCCCTTCGCGGAGACGGACGCGAGTGGTTCGTACTCGAAGAGGTCGCGAGTCGCGCGGTACGTCGCCTCGCCGACGACGACGCCGTTGACGGGTGCGTGCTGCTGGAGCCGGGCGGCGGTGTTCACGACGTCCCCCGCCACCATCGCTTCTCCTTCAGCGGGCCTGGCACCGAGCGTGACGACGGACTCGCCGGTGTTGACGGCGACGCGGACCGACACGTCCTCCAGGTCTTCGACCGCTGTGATTACGCGCAGTGCGGCGTTGACTGCACGTTCGGGATCGTCCTCATGGGAAACGGGTGCGCCGAACACGGCCATGACGGCATCGCCGATGAACTTCTCGACGGTGCCGCCGAAGCGCTCGATCTCCTGTTTCACGCGCGCGTGATACGCACGGAGATGTGCGCGCACGTCCTCGGGATCCGCCTGCTCCGATGCGGCGGTGAAGCCCACGAGGTCGACGAACAGCACCGAGACGACCTTCCGCTCCTCGCCGGCAGCCGCCTGTCCTTCGGCGAGTGCGGCGCCGCACGACGAGCAGAAGCGCGCCCCCTCGGCGTTCTCTGCCGCGCAGACTGGACAGGCAACCATGCCCAGAGTCTAAGAAGGCACGATTCCGGCGCATAGCCGTGCGGTTGCTCCGGCTACGGTCGTTGCATGGACGAAGCCCGCGCAGTTTTGGCCCGGCTCGACCGGATCGAGGCGCTCGAGCGTGAGGGCGCACCCCCCGGCGTCCTGCTCGAAGAGCTGCGCGGGCTCGTCCAGGACGCGGAGGCGTGGACACGCACGGAAGGAGGTGAGCGAGCGAAGGAAGCAGTCGAGCGGTGCGCATCGGCGCTCGCGACGCCCGTGGCATAGTCGCGCGGCAGTGGGGATCGCGCACTGGGACGAGGTCGAGAAGCGGCGAAACGAGCGCGGCCAGATGGCGGGCACCTGGTCGAACCTCGGCACCGCGGCGGGTAGCTATCGCTGCGGCATCAAACGGATCGAGCTCGCGCCCGGCGAGATGCCGACGCCCGCCCACGTGCACGGCGAGGCCGAGGAGATCTTCTGGGTCCTGTCCGGCTCCGGGCAGACGTGGCTGGACGAGAAGGCGTACGACATCCGTGCTGGTGACTGCATCGTCTACAACAACTCACGAGAGGCGCACACGATTCGTGCTGGCGACGACGGGCTCGACGTGCTCGCGTTCGGCGCGCGCGAGTACTTCACGAGCGCCGAGCTTCCGCGCGGCAAGACGCTGTGGTCGATCACCGGCTACATCGAGACCCAGGACGGCCATCCGTGGGATCGCGAGCCGGAGCTCGTCTGGCCGCAGTCCGAATCCGAGCGACCGTCGACGATCGTGAACGTCGCCGACGTCGAGGTCGACGTGTTCGGCGGCTGCCGCCGGCGCTTCGTCGCCGACGCGGCCGGCTCGCGCTGGACCGGAATGACGTACATCGAGTGCGGACCGGGAACGTCGTCCGGCCCGCCGCACGCCCACTCGGCGGAGGAGGAGATCTTCGTCGTGCTCGACGGCGACGGCGCGTTCGAGGTCTGGCCGGACGAACGGCATCCGGTTCGCCGCGGATCGGTGGTCGCAGTGCCGCCCGGCAACGGCGTCGCGCACCGCTTCCGAGGCGGCGACAACGGACTGACGTTCCTCGCCTGGGGAACGCGCGAGCCGAATGACATCTGCTGGTATCCGCGCTCGAGGAAGATGATGTGGCGCGGCGTCGGCGTGATCGGCCGGATCGAGCAGCTCGGCTACTGGGACGGCGAAGAGCCCGATTGAGTCGGTCGGAAGCACCTTTATGGGTGTACCGTGTAGTAGCGACCGAACGACGTTTGCTGTTACCCCGGCTCGAACAAGATCTTCTGCGGGGTCTTGGCCTATTCGCCCGGTTGGAGCCCCGAGGACTGCCGCCTTTCCCGGCGAACCCAGTCCTTCCCCGACCAGAAAGGCGTAGCGCTGTCCCCCGTTCGGATCTCCAGGCTTCTCGAGAACTTCCCGATATCGAGTCGCATGGGGAGAGCGCGTCGTCTCGCAGGCTCACGCCGAGCCCGCATCGCTTTGAACGCCGTCTTCGTGAGCGTTGCCCTCGTGGCGGCCACGTTGACGATGCTCCACTTCGTCCATTCGGGTTGGCCGCTCGCGAGCGCCGACCCGCTGCTCGTCGTCGCGGCGGGTGTTCTCTTTCTCTTCGCCTACGCCTTCAAGGCGTGGGGCTGGCAGCGGCTCTTCCCTGAGGAGCAGCGCCCTCAGGCACTGACCCTCGCAGCCGCCGGTGGCGCAGCCTCCGTCGGCGGCGTCGCACTTCCCGGCCGTTTCGATGAGGCGATCCGCATCGCGGTCGTCCGCCGGCTCCCGGGCAAGAAGACTGCCGGTCTCGGCGCAATCTGCCTGACCCTGATCGTCGTCGGCTTGCTCGACAGCGCCGCGCTCGCGCCGATGGCCTCCGTTGCCGCGGCCGCGTCCCACTCGGGCGGCGTCCAGGTGGGCTTCGCGCTCGTCGCCGCCGCCGGTGTTGCCGCCGCCGCACTCGTCCTCAGCCTGCCGCGGATCGCGCGCCTCAACTTCGTCGCGCGCTGGAAGGTCGGCCGCTGGCTCCGCGAGCACACCGCGTGCCGCCGCTCGGCCTCGCAGGCGTGGCTCCTGATCTCGGTCTCCTGGGCCCTCCGCGGCGTCGCGGTCTTCGTGCTGCTGAACGCACTCGCGATCGGCGGCGGCTCGTTCACGCTCGCCCTCGCCTTCCTCTGCGCCTCCGCCGCCTCGGCCTCGCTGCCGATCGCGCCGGCCGGTGCGGCCACGCAGGCCGGTGCGGGCGCGGCGATCCTGATCGTCGCCGGCATTCCCAAGGGCGAGGCGCTCGCGTTCGCGGTTGCCGCGCAGGGGCTGGTCATCCTCGTCGGCGCCGTCGTAGTCGCGGCCGCAGGGATCTGGGCGCTGATCGGCCGCTTCCGCCCTGCACGCGCAGCGATTCTTACGTAGCTCTTAGCTCCGCGGCCGACGACTTCCAGGGATCTGTGCTTCCATGACCCGCGCCGCCATGAAGCCCTTCATCGCCTTGCTCGCGCTGGTCCTCATGCTCGCCGTCTCGGCAGGCGCGAATGCCGCGATCATCAACACGACCGACCTGCAGGGCCGCACGATCACCTTCGACGTCCGGGCGACAGCGGTCGACACCGACTGGTACGCGGCGATCCTGCGCTCGGTCGCGCACGGCGACGAGATCAGCAACGTGACGATCCGCATCGTCCCCGACCAGGCGATCGACGGCCTGTGCGGCGACGCGGCCGCCGCGTGCTACTCGCATGCGGGGCGCCCGACGATCTTCATCCCCGCCGGCAAGAGCCAGTTCATCGAGGGGACGCTGATCCACGAGTACGGCCATCACGTCGACGCCTCCACGTCCGTCCCCGGCGTTCCCGAGCTGAACGGCATCCCCGTCTGGTGGGCCGACCGCGGCATGGCGTCGCTCTTCGCCGGCCGCGAGGTCGCGTTCGACTACTCGCTCGGCTGGGATCACAGCATCGCGGAGATCTTCGCGGAGGACTATGCGTACATCCACGTCGGCCCCTCGTACCACTACGGGATCACCTGGCTGCACCCGCCGGACGATGCGCTGAAGGCCGACATGTTCTCGGAGCTCGGCTCGCCGCAGGGCACGCTGCCGGCGGCGCCGAACGTGCCGCTCGTCGTTGACCGCGTCGGCACTCTCAGCCCGCGGGCGACGAAGTCCGTCCCGTTCGGACTGCTCGGGCCCGGCCGCCGCGTCACCTTCACGGCGACCGTCTCGCGTGCGGCGCGCAAGGGCGTCCGCGCCAGCATCAAGGTCGTCTGCGACGGCAAGGTCGCCGGCACCCGCACTATCGCCAAGGGCCAGAAGGTACGGACGCTCGACCTCCAGAACATGGGGCCCGGCAACTGTGACGCGCGCCTCGTCAGCTCCGCTCCCGTGTCGCTGAAGTACACCCTCCGGCTGCAGCTGACGGCGCCGGACCAGGCGACCGGCCGCATCGCCTCCTAGACGACGTCCGGAACCCGCATGATTATGCGGGGTATCGGCAGGAACCGGCTATCCTGGGTTGAAAGAGCGCCACATGGGGCTCTCCCGTTTGCTTCCGCGTCCCAACACACGCTCAACGTCCACTAGGAAGGGATCTACTTTGGCACGGGTCATCGCGTTCGCCAACCAAAAGGGCGGCGTGGCGAAAACGACGACCACGCTGAATCTCGGAGTCGCTCTCAAAGAGAAGGGCAATGCGGTCCTGCTGGTCGACCTCGACCCGCAGGGGAACCTGACGATGAGTCAGGGCTGGAACCCGGATGAGATCGAGCGCTCGATGTTCGACGTGCTCGTCCACAAGCTTCCGATCGAGGAGATCATCCGCGAGGCCGAGGTGGACGTCGCGGTCTCGTCGATCGACCTCGCCGGCGCGGAGCTCGCGCTCTCCTCGATGATCGGCCGCGAGCGCGCGCTCGAGAAGGCGCTCGTCTCGGTCAAGCCGAAGTACGACTACATCCTGATCGACACGCCGCCGTCGCTCGGCCTGCTGACGATCAACGCGCTCGTCGCCTCGAACGGCGTGATCGTCCCGGTGCAATGCGAGTACCTCTCGCTGCGCGGGCTCGTCCAGCTCGAGAACACGCTTTCGATGATCCGCGAGAACCTGAACCCCGAGGTCGCGATCCAGGGGATCCTGCCGACGATGTACGACAAGCGCCTGCTGCACTCGAAGGAAGCGGTCGACATCCTCAAGGAGAACTTCGGCGACCTCGTCTTCAAGACGAAGATTCGCAAGACGATCCGCTACGCGGAGGCGCCGGTGAAGGGACAGTCCGTGCTCGGCTACGAGCCGGGCGGCGACGCCGCCGCCCTCTATCGCGACCTCGCGAAGGAGGTGCTCAATGGCGCGAAAACGCGCGAGCATGCGTGAGGGCCCGCTCGCCGAGCTCTTCAAGGCAACCGAGGCGTCGCAGCGACAACAGGAGCGCGAGGTCACGCCCGAGCAGCCGCCGGCCGAGGAGCCGCACGAGTCGACCGTCGAGCACGTTCCGACCTGGGAGGACGAGGTCGAGACGCCGGTTCCGCCCGTGCCCAGCCCGCAGCCCGTGCCGGAGCCACAGCCGGAGCCCCCGCAGCCGAGCCCGGAGCCGATGCCGCCGCCGGCGACGATTCCCGAGCCGCCGGTCACCCGGTACTACGAGCCGATGCCGGAACCGGCTCCGCGGCTTTCGCACGCGCGCGTCGGCTCGCTCGGCTCGTATCTCGCGAAGATCCAGGTCGTCGGCGTCGGCGGCGCGGGACTGAACGCCGTCAACCGGATGATCGACGCCGGCATCAACCAGGTCGACTTCGTCGCGGTCAACACCGACGTGCAGCAGCTGCAGATCTCCGACGCCGAGACGAAGATCCACATCGGCCGCGAACTGACGAAGGGTCTCGGCTCCGGCGCCGAGCCGACCGTCGGTCGCAACGCAGCCGAGGAGAGCTACGACCAGATCAAGCACGCGCTGCGCGGCTCGGACATGGTCTTCGTCGCAGCCGGCGAGGGCGGCGGGACGGGCACGGGCGCGGCGCCGATCGTCGCGCGCATTGCGAAAGATCTCGGCGCGCTCACCGTCGGCATCGTCACGCTGCCGTTCAAGTTCGAGGGGACGAAGCGCCGCGCCCAGGCGGAGACCGGTGTCGATGCGTTGCGCAAGGAGTGCGACACGACGATCGTCATCCCGAACGACCGCCTGCTCGAGGTGCTGGACAAGTCGACCTCGATGCTCGACGCGTTCAAGATCGCCGACGACGTCCTGCGCCAGGGCGTGCAGGGCATCTGCGACCTGATCACGCTGCCGGGCCTGATCAACCTCGACTTCGCGGACGTGCGGACGATCATGGAAGGCTCCGGCACTGCGCTGATGGGCATCGGCTTCTCGTCGGGCGTGGAGAACCGCGCACGCGAGGCGGCCGAGCGGGCGCTGCGCTCGCCGCTGATCGACACGGAGCTCCGCGGCGCTCGCGGCATCCTGCTCTCCATCGCCGGCGGTGACGACCTCTCGCTGCTCGAGGTGAACGAGGCCGCCGAAGTGATCCGCCAGA
>JBJMJR010000085.1:0-7268 GCA_045806245.1 Gaiellaceae bacterium
CCCGAAGAAGATCACCGGCATCGAGGGCTTCGGCCTCGAGGTGGTGGAGCAGGTGCCGATCGAGACGACGCCGACGCCCCAGAACGCCCGCTACCTCGCGACCAAACGTGACAAGCTCGGCCACAAGCTTCACCATCAGGACTTGAAGTACGAGCCGCTGGAGGGCAGCGAGTGAGCGAAACCTGGTCGAGCGAGAACGTCGAAGGACTGGAGGAGCCGCAGGAGTTCCGCGAAGCGCCGGAGGAGGAGCCCGAGCCCGCGCAGGAGCGCGATGCCGACGAGCAGCTGCAACACGCGTACGGCGAGCTCGACATCCCGGACGACGTCAACGTCCTCGAGGGCATGCCCGACGGCACGCGGCGCGGCGTCGCGATCGTTGCGTCGCGCTTCAACGGCGAGATCACGAACCAGTTGCTCGAGGCGGCGCTGGAGGAGCTCGACGAGGCCGGCGTGCGCCGCGAGGCGATCACGGTCATGCCGGTTCCGGGCGCGTTCGAGCTGCCGCTGGCGGCAATGGCCCTCGCGAAGACGCGCCGGTACGCGTGCGTCGTCGCGCTCGGGTGCGTCGTGCGCGGCGAGACGCCGCATTTCGACTTCATCGCCTCGGAGGCGGCCAGCGGCCTGCAGCTGGCGGCGCTCGAGACGGGCGTCCCGGTGGCGTTCGGCGTGCTGACGGTGGACGTGAAGGAACAGGCGCTCGCGCGCATCTCCAAGGGCGGCGAGGCCGTGCGGACCGCGCTCGAGATGGCGGACGCCTTCGCGCAACTGCGCGCCAGCGCGCGTTAGCTAGACTGCGCGCGCTATGTCCAAGGTCTGCGCCGTTTGCGGGAAGAAACCTGGCTTCGGTCACAACCGGAGCCACTCGATGGTGGCCACGAAGCGCCGCTTCAACCCGAACCTCCAGCGTGTTCGCGTCCTGCTGAAGGGCAAGCCGACCCGGGCGTACGTCTGCACCCGCTGCCTCAAGGGCGGCAAGGTGCAGAAGGCGATCTAGCCAGTCCCGGCCCCTACGTCTCGCGTTCCTCCGCGTCTGCGTGGTCCGAGCCGTCGTCTCTTTCGATCTCGCCAAGAACGACGACGACAGCGGTCGGATCCATCGAGGGCGGACCGCTCACTGATCCCGAGCGCTCGGCGCTTGCTGCCACGGCAGCGCTCCCAAACCATCGGTTGAAGCTTCCGGCCCACCGATCGAGTCGGCTGACAAGCGCCCCTACTCCCACAGCGCGATCGTACGTCCCCCGCAGGCGCACCGTGGTCTAATCCCGACGTGGAGGCGGCCCCTGCTCCCGCGCTGAGCTCGCCGCTCGGCCGCATCTCGATCTCGCACGACGTCGTCGCGCACATCGTCGGCCGCGTCGCGACGGAGGCCTACGGCGTCGTCGGGATGGCTTCGCGCAAGCGGCTGTTGACGCGCGATCCGCTCCGACAGGGCGTCACCGTCCGCGGGAGCAGCGAGGACGGCGTCACGATCGAGCTCAGCGTGGTCGTGGAGTACGGCCTCAACCTCGCCGAGGTCGCATCGATGCTGCGCAACCGCGTCCAGTACGAGGTCGAGCGGCTCACCGGCCTGGCCGTCGCGAGCGTCGACGTGCGGATCCAGGACGTCCGCAGGTCGAGGGCATGAGCGATCTCACCGTCGCCCGCGAGCTCGCGCACGCCGCGCTCGCCTCGCTCGAGCGCAGCCGGCAGCGGATCGACGATCTGAACGTCTACCCGGTCCCCGACGGCGACACCGGCACGAACATGACGGCGACCGCGCGCTCCGTCGTCGAGGAGCTCGACCAGACGACGAGCGACGAACGTCTCGCGCTGGTGAAAGAGGTGACACGAGCGGCGCTGATGGGCGCGCGCGGGAACTCGGGCGTCATCCTCTCGCAGATCGTTCGCGGCGCGGCCGAGCCGCTCGCGGCGAACGGCCACGTCGACGCCGAGACGCTCGCGCGCTCCTTTCGCTCCGCGAGCGATGCCGCCTATCGCGCGGTGCGGCAGCCGGTCGAGGGGACGATGCTGTCGGTCATCCGGGAGCTCGCGGAAGAGGCGGAGACGCACGGCGGCTCGACGAACGCCGAGCTGCTGGTCGCGCTCGTGCAACGTGGTGAGGACGCGGTCAAGCGCACGCCCGAGCAACTCGCCGTCCTGCGCGAGGCCGGGGTCGTCGACGCGGGCGGCGCGGGGCTGCTGGAGATCGTGCGCGGCCTGGCCGCGGCCGTCTCCGGCGAGCCGCTTCCGGAGCCGCCGCCGCAGCGCGAGGAGCTGAACGTCGAGGCGATTCACCAGCAACTGTCGCGCTATCGCTACTGCACGACGTTCCTGATCGAGGGAGACGACCTCGACGCGGACGCGATCGAGTCGGAGCTCGAGCAGCTCGGCGACTCGCTGCTCGTCGTCGGCGACCACGAAGCGCTCAAGGTGCACGTGCACACCGACGAGCCCGGCACCGCGCTCGCGATCGGGACCGCACGCGGCGTGATCGACCGCGTCGAGATCGCGAACATGCACGAGCAAACCGTGCAGCGCGAGGAACGGCTGCTCGAAGCGGTCCCCGACCTCCCTCCGGCGCACAGCGGGATCGTGGCCGTCGTCGCCGGCGACGGAAACCGCACGCTCTTCGAAAGCCTCGGCGCGGACACCGTCGTCGAGGGCGGCCAGACGATGAACCCGTCGACGGCCGAGCTCGTCCAGGCGGTGGCCGAGACGGATGCCGACGAGGTGATCGTCCTGCCGAACAACGCGAACGTGATCCTCTCGGCCGAGCAGGCGTCCGGGCTGGCGGCGAAGCCCGTGACCGTCGTCCCGACAGAGTCGATCCAGGCGGGGCTCGCCGCGCTGGTCTCGTTCCTGCCGGAACGCTCGGCAGCGGAGAACGCGGCCGAGATGACCGAGGTGCTCGAGGGCATCGTGACGGGCGAGGTCACGCGGGCCTCGCGCGACGTCGAGCTGAACGGGATCTCGGTGCGCGAGGGCGGCTGGCTGGGTCTCGCAGGCGGCGAGGCCGTGGCGGCCGGAGACGACTTCGACGACGTGGCAGCGCGGGTGACCGACGCGCTGCTCGCCGAGCCGCGGATGCTGCTGACGCTCCTGACCGGAGCGGACGCGCCCGCCCTGGACCCGTTGCTCGCACGGATCCGCGAGCGGCATCCGGAGCTCGAGCTCGACGTCCAGGCCGGCGGCCAACCGCACTACCCGCTCCTCCTGTCTGCCGAATAGGCTCAGTCGGATGGCCCAGCCGATCCGCCTCGTCCTCGTCGAGGACAATCAGGTGTTCCGCGAGGCGCTCGAGCTCCTGCTCGGGCTGCGCTCGGACATCGAGGTGGTCGCGTCGGTCGCGGAGGGATCCGCGGCCGTCGACGCCGTGCGCGAGCACAAGCCCGACGTCGTGCTGATGGATTACCGGCTGCCCGGCATCGACGGCGTGCAGGCAACGCGCGCGGTGCGCGAGGCGGCGCCCGACGTCGCGGTCGTCTGCCTCACGGCGTCCGCGAACCTGCGCGAGGTCGACGCTCTCTTCGAGGCCGGAGCGGTCGCGTGCCTGTCGAAGGACCAGGAGCTGGACGAGATCGTCGAAGCGATCCGCAACGCCGCGTGATGCAGCTCACCGCCGAGAACACGGCGATCGTCCTCGACTCCACGGCCGACTTCCCGGAGGCGTCGGAGCGGTTCGCGAGCTGGCGCGTCGTCCCGTTGTACGTGCTCTTCGGCGACGAGAGCTACCGCGACTACGTCGAGCTCGCGCCGCCCGAGTTCTATGCGCGCCTGCGCACCTCGGAGCACCTGCCGACGACGTCGCAGCCGACGCCGGGCGACTTCCTCGCGACCTACGAGGAGCTGGCCGCGTACGACCGCATCTACTCGCTGCACATCTCGTCCGCGCTGTCGGGCACGTACCAGAGCGCGAGCACGGCGGCGGCCGAGATCGGCGGCGACAAGGTACGGACCGTCGACTCGCAGAGCGCGTCGGCCGCGATCGCGATGCTCGGCCTCGCGATCCAGCAGCGGCTGGAGCGCGGCACGACGGATGACGAGATCGAGGCGCTGATCGCGCGCTACCGCGAGCAGGCGCACCTGATCTTCACGGTCGACACGCTCGAGTTCCTTCGCCGCGGCGGCCGCATCGGTCGCGCGAGCGCCTGGGCGGGGCAGTTGCTGCACGTGAAGCCGATCCTCACGATCGAGCGCGAGGTCGTCCCGTTGAAGCGCGTGCGCGGCAACCAGAAGGCGATGCAGGAATTCGTGTCGGCGTTCACGTCGACCTCGGACGACACGCCGACGCTCAAGGTCGGGATCGCGCACGCGGACGCGCCCGAGCGCGCTCGCGCGCTGGAGAAGATGGTGCACGCCGAGCGGCCGCAGAGCGAGATCGAGGTGGTGACGACGCTCGGGGCCGTCGTCGGCACGCATGCGGGGCCCGGCACCGTCGGCTTCTTCTGGTTCGATGACGTGGAGTGAGGTTCGGGTTCGCGGGCGTAGAGGCGAAGGCGTGGCCGCGGCCGCGCCTATTCCCCCGCGCTGAGACGCTCGAGCGCTCGGTCGAGACGCTGTCGGGCGTCGGGCCGGCGGTGAAGAAGAGGCTGGAGCGGCTCGGCCTGGCGACGGTCGGCGACCTGCTGCTCCATCAGCCGTTCCGCTACGAGCAGCCCGTCGACGAGCTGAACATCGCCGAGCTCGGCGGCGAGGAGGAGGTCGCGATCCGCGGCGAGGTGCTGTCCGTCTCGACGCGACGGCGCGGCCGCCTGCAGATGCTGACCGCGCGCGTCTCGGACGGCACGGCGACCGTCTCCGCGACGTGGTTCAACCAGCCCTGGCTCGAGCGCCAGCTGCAGCCGGGCACGCCGGTGCGGCTGCGCGGGCGGCAGGGGCGGTACGGCTTCGACGTCCGCAGCTTCGACATCGGCAACGGGCAGGCGACGGCCGACTTCGCGCCGGTCTATCCGGCGAGCGAGGAGCTGACGCCGAAGAAGCTGCGCGAGCTCGTCGCCGCCGCCTTGCCGCGGTCGCTCGCCGATCCGCTGCCGGCCGCGCTGAAACAGTCGGAGGCGTTGCCGCCGCGCGTCGATGCGCTCTGGGCGCTCCATCGCCCGCGCTCGCTCGACGAAGCGGAACGCGGGCGACGGCGGCTCGCGTTCGACGAGCTACTGCTGCTGCAGGTCGGGTTGGCGCTGCAACGCCGCGAGCGCGAGCAGGAGGTTGCGCCTGCACTCGACCCGCCGGGCGAGCTCGTCGTGCGCTACCGCGACGTCCTTCCCTTCCGTCTCACGGAGCACCAGGAGCGTGCGATCGCCGAGATCGACGGCGATCTCGAGCGCACCGTGCCGATGCAGCGGCTGCTGCAGGGCGACGTCGGCTCCGGCAAGACGGTCGTGGCGCTCTATGCGCTGCTGCGCGCGGTCGAGTCGCGCCGCCAGGGTGCGCTGATGGCGCCGACGGAGACGCTCGCCGAGCAGCACTTCCTCACGCTCGACGAGCTGTGCCGCGAGCTCGGCGTCACGTGCGCGCTGCTGACCGGCTCCGTCAAGCACGACGTCAACGCGGACATCGTCGTCGGGACGCATGCACTGATCCAGCAAGGCGTCGAGCTCGACAACCTCGCGGTCGCTGTCGTCGACGAGCAGCACCGTTTCGGCGTCGAGCAGCGCAAGGCGCTGACGGAGGCGCGCTCGCCGCACGTCCTGCACATGACCGCGACGCCGATCCCGCGCACGCTCGCGCTGACGGTCTACGGCAATCTCGCCGTGTCCGAGATCGCCGAGCCGCCGGCCAACCGCAAGCCGATCATCACCGCCTGGGTGACGGAGGCGAAGAGCGCGGACGCGTACACGCGCCTGCGCAAGCACCTCGACGACGGGCGGCAGGCGTACGTCGTCTGTCCCTTGATCGAGGAATCGGAGACGAGCCAGGCACGTGCGGCCGAGGCGGAGGCCGAACGGCTGCGGCGCGCGGAGCTACGCAACTACCGCGTCGGGCTGTTGCACGGACGGCTGCGGCCGGCGGAGCGGCGCGAGCTGATGGCGCAGTTCAAGGCACGCGAGCTCGACGTGCTCGTCGCGACGACGGTGATCGAGGTCGGTGTCGACGTTCCGAACGCGACGATCATGATCATCCAGGAGGCCGACCGTTTCGGCCTCGCGCAACTGCACCAGCTGCGCGGCCGTGTCGGACGCGGCGCGGAGCAGTCGTACTGCTTATTGATCTCGCGCGCGCGCGAGGACCTGACGGAGAGCGCCGTGCGCCGGTTGGAGGCGCTCGTGCGCACGACCGACGGGTTCGAGCTCGCGGAAGAGGATCTCGACATCCGCGGCGGCGGGCAGCTGCTCGGGACGCGCCAGTCCGGCCTCACCGACCTGAAGTTCGCGCACCTGCGCAAGGACCGCCCGCTGCTCGAACGCGCCCGAGTGTTGGCGGACGAGCTCGTCGACCTCGACGGGCCGCTGCGCGACGAGGTCGAGCGCGTGTTCGCGGGTCGGGACCTCTCCGCCGGGTAGCGGCGTAGGGAGGGGGTGAACCGGCGCGACTTCCTCGCGGCCGCAGCGGCCGCGCCGATCGCGCTCCGGTCCGGGACGCAGCGCGCGCAGCTGGCGCTCGTCACCGCGGACACGGAAGCGGCCGTCGTCGTGGTCGATCCGTTCGCGGGACGAGTGGTGCGGCGCATCGCCACCCGTCCCGATCCGCGCAGCATCGAGCGTGTCGGCGAGACGGCGGTGCTGGCACACACGGCGATCGGAGAGGTGTCGCTGCTGCGCGGCCTTGCCGTCCAGGATGTCGTGCGCGGCTTCGGCGAGCCGCGCTACACCGCGGCGTCACCGGACGGGCGGTACGCGTACGTCACCGACTCCGGCCGGGCCGACCTGGCGGTCGTCGACGTGCTGCGCGCGCGGGTCGTGGCGCGGCTGCACCTCGGCGGCTGGCCGCGACATCTCTCCATCGACGCAGCCGGCCGCACCCTCTGGGTCGCGCTCGGCACCGCCGCGCGCGAGCTCGCCGTCGTCGACGTGGCCCGACCACTCCAGCCGCGACACGTGGGCTCGATCCGCCCGGCGTTTCCCCTGCACGACGTCGGTTTCGTGCCAGGCACCCGACATGCCTGGCTGACGTCCGGCGACCGGGGCGTCGTCGGGATCCACGACGCCCGAACGGGCCGCGTCGTCCGCATGCTGGCGGCCGGGTCGGCGCCGCAGCACGTCGCCTTCGACGGGGCCCGGGCGTACGTGACGAGCGGGAACGACGGCACTCTGCACGTGCACGACCTGAGCGGCCGGCTGCTGCGGACGACG
>JBJMJR010000086.1:0-6751 GCA_045806245.1 Gaiellaceae bacterium
GGCGGGCCGCGTCGCGCCCTAGACGCCTAGGCATCGCTTGCGATGCCGTCTAGAGGTGGGGCGGGCTTTGCCCGTCCAACCGTCTAACGCACCTTCTCGGCTCGCAAGCGTTTTTCCCTTCCGTGCGAACGGCCTACGCAGCTCGAAGAACGATCTGGTCCGGCTGGAAGTTGTTCGCCGGCGTCTGCCTGACGATCACCCACCCGCGCTTGTCGAACTGCTCGAGCACGTAGGCCGCGGAGAGCCGCACCGACGTCGCGCCGGACACGTTGATCGTTCCGCACGAGACGAGCGGTCGGCCGCCCTTGGTCAGGTAGAGCGCGTAATAACCGCCCTTGGGCAACTTCGGCAGCCCGCTGACGTGCAGCACCATCGGCCAGTTGCCTGCGTCGTCCGCATGGCCGAGCTGCAGCGTCGCGAGCGCTCCGCGCGCGAGTGTCGTGCCGTGCAGCTGCACTGTCCGGCTCGCCTTGATCGACGAGTTGCTGTTGGTCGTCGTCGTCGCCTGCCCGAGGACGAAGCCGACGACGACGGCGGTCACGAGCGCCGCCGCAAGCAGCAGCGCGCGTCGTCCGGTCGGGCGCCGGCGGCGGCCGAACAGCGGGTGGAGCGCGTCCTCGGGCCAGGGCACGCTGTCGAGCTCGGGCGAGAGCTCCGGCGGCGGGCCGGCCTCGAGCAGCAGCTCGTGCGCGCGGCGCAGCCGCTCGCGCTCCGCGCTCGGCATCTCGTAGCTGACGAGATCGTCGAAGTCGGGACGACGAGTCATCTCACCTCTCCTTCGAGCTGGTCGGCGAGATGGCCAAGGCCTGCGCGCGTGCGCGTCTTGACGGTGCCGAGCGGGATGTTGAGGTAGTCGGCGACCTCGCTCTGGGAGAGCCCTCCGTAGTAGGCGAGCTCGATCACCTCGCGCTCGTTCGGGCCCAGCGTCTCGAGCGCGCGGTGAACGCGCCAGGCCGTGTACGACGTCTCGGCGCGCTCCGCCGGCGACGGCTCGTCGGACGGAAGCTCGGGCCCCTCGCCCGGCGGCTCGCTGCGGCCGCGGCTGCGGTCGACGATCGCGTTCCGGGCGACGGCGTACAACCACGGCGCACCCGGTCCGCGCTCCGGCTTGTAGGTGCGCGCGGACCGCCAGATTGCGGCGAAAGTCTCCTGCACGGCGTCTTCGGCATTCATCCGGTCGCCGAGCCGCCGTAGGGCGAGGCCGAAAACGGGCCGCGCGAAGCGCCGGTAGAGGGCCTCGAATGCGTTCGCGTCACGCCGCGCGATCCGCCGGATCAGGTCGCCGTCGCTGACCGAAGGGTCGTCGAGGAACGGCTCCCGCGGAGCCGCTTCCTTCCGTGCCTCGAGGGGCATGGCCGTTGGCAAGGCATAGACGCCCATTTCCTTTGGATCTCTACGCATTTCCACGTCCGTCGGATTGCAGCACAAAACGCTTACGAACCTTTAACGGCCCGGAAGCGTCGGAAGGTCTGTAGCAGGAAAAGACCTCCACAAACGCATGATCAAGGGGGTTCCGAAGATGCGCAGGGTGATCTTGCTCGCCGCCTCGACGCTGGCTCTGGTGCTGGCCGCTCCGGCGTCGTCGGCGACAGTAACGGTCTCGATCAAACGGACAGGGTTCGTCCCGAAGAGCGTCACGATCAACCAGGACGACTCGGTCACGTGGACGAACAGCGACACGATCGACCATCAGATCGTCGCGAACGGTGGACAGTTCGCCTCGGCAGTGCTGGCGCCGGGGAAGTCGTACACGCACGCGTTCCACAGCGGCGGAACGATCCACTACCACGACGCGCTCCACCCGGGACTGAAGGGGACGGTGATCACCCGCGGCGCGCCGCCGCAGGTGTCGCTCGCGGCTTCGGCGGCGGTGGTCAAGTACGGCGGGACGGTCACCCTCACGGGCACCGTCTCGAACAAGAAGGCCGGCGAGACGGTGACGCTCGTGCAGCTGCCGTTCGGCCAGACGACGAAGGAGGTCGTCGCGACGCTGCAGACGACGACCGGCGGGGCCTTCTCGTTCACGGTCACGCCGCAGCTGAGCACGACGTATCAGGCGCAGTGGCCCGGGAAGTCCGAGACGTCGGTGACCGTGCAGGTGCAGGCGGCGATCAAGCTGCCGTTCGTCTCGAAGACGGGGTTCTTCCACTTCTACGTCCTCGGCGGCCAGTCGTTCGCCGGGAAGACGGTCTTCCTGCAGCGCTACACGCTGACGAAGACGTGGGTGAACATCCGGTCGCTCACGCTCGGCTCGAAGTCGGGCAGGCTGATCTCGGTGCGCTTCGTGCGCTCGCTCGTGCCGCGCGGCCGCTGGTCGATCCGCGTCTTCATGCCGGCAACCGAGCTCGGCGGCGGCTATCTCGACAGCTGGAGTGGCACGCAGCCCGTCGTCCGGAAGTAACGCAAACGAGAGCGCGCGCGACTAGCGCGCGCTCTCGAACTTCTGCTGCACCGCATCCCAGTTGACGACGTTCCACCAGGCCGCGAGGTAGTCGGGGCGCCGGTTCTGGTACTTGAGGTAGTACGAGTGCTCCCAGACGTCGATCCCGAGCAGCGGCGTCTGGCCGTTCGAGATCGGCGAGTCCTGGTTCGGCGTCGAGACGACGTTGAGGGCGGTGCCGTCATGCACGAGCCACGTCCAGCCCGAGCCGAATCGCTTGACGCCGGCGTCGTTGACGGCGGCCTTGAGCGCATCGAGGCCGCCGAACGTCGACTCGATCGCCTCGCCCAGCGAGCCTGACGGCTCGCCGCCGCCGTTCGGTCCCATGATCTCCCAGAAGAGGGTGTGGTTTGCGTGGCCACCGACGTTGTTGCGGACGGCGGCGCGTTTGTCCTCCGGGATGATCTCGAGGTCGGCGAGGATCGACTCGACGGAGCGGTCCGCCCACTCGGTCCCCTCGAGGGCCTTGTTGGCGTTGTCCACGTAGGCCTGGTGGTGCTTGTCGTGATGGATGCGCATCGTCTGCTCGTCGATGTGCGGCTCGAGCGCGTCGTAGTCGTAGGGCAGAGGCGGGACCTCGAAGGCCATAGGGCTCCCCTTTCTCTTAGGTGTGACGAGGATATGCTCCCGGGCCATGGCGACGCTTGCGTTCAAGTTCGAGGAGATCACCCCGCGGGAGCTGCGCCCAGAGCTGTACGAGCTCGACGGCATCTCGCGGGCGACGATCGAAGCGCACTACAAGCTCTACCAGGGGTACATCAACAAGCGAAACGAGATCCTGGGGAAGCTCGACGGCGTCGACACCGCGAGTGCCAACCAGGTCTACTCGGAGATCCGCGCCCTCAAGCTCGATCTCACCTTTGCGATCGGCGGGATCAAGAACCACGAGATCTACTTCGAGCATCTCGGCGGCGGCGGCGGCGATCCCGACGGCATGATCGGCGACCTGATCGAGCGCGACTTCGGCTCGTTCCAGAACTGGCGCACCGATCTCAAGGCCACGGGCATGGCCGGCCGTGGCTGGGCCTGGACGGCGTACGACTGGGACGAGGGGCGGCTGTTCAACTACGTCGGCGACGCGCAGAACACGTTCCCGATTTGGAACGCGACGCCGCTGATCGCGCTCGACGTCTACGAGCACGCGTACTTCCTCGACTACCAGACCGACCGCGCGTCGTACATCGATGCGTTCTTCGACAATCTCGATTGGTCGACGGTCAACGACTGGGTGTCGAAGTACCAGATCCAGAAGTAGCCTGAATGTCGACAGCGCTGCTCGTCTTCGGCGGCTACGTGCTCGGCTCGATGCCGTGGGGCTACTGGCTCGTGCGGCTCGTGAAGCACGAGGACATCCGCAGCCGCGGCAGCGGCAACATCGGGGGCACGAACGTCTGGCGCGCGTACGGCTGGCGGCTCGGGCTTCCCGTGGTCGTGCTCGACACGGCAAAGGGGTTGGCGCCGGCGCTCGTCGGCGCGCTCGTCGTCAGCGATCTGGCGGGCGTGCTCGCAGGAGCCGCGGCGATGCTCGGCCACTGGCGGCCGCTGTTCCTCAAGTGGCAGCGCGGCGGGAAGCTGGTTGCGACGTGCGGCGGCGCGTTCCTCGGCGTGGCACCTGTTGTCGGCGCGGTCGGCGCAGCCGTGTGGCTCGTCTTCTTTCTCCTCTTCCGTTACGCGTCGCTCGCTTCGATGCTCGCGGCGTGTTCGCTTCCGGTCGCCGCCGCGTTGCTCGGCGAGTCCTGGCCGGTGAT
Source organism: Gaiellaceae bacterium (assembly GCA_045806245.1). Taxonomy (GTDB): domain Bacteria; phylum Actinomycetota; class Thermoleophilia; order Gaiellales; family Gaiellaceae; genus 3-1-20CM-4-69-9. Next base: position 4,189 of record JBJMJR010000086.1, read on the forward strand.
CATCTTCGCCGCCGTCGCCGCGGTCGCCGTAGTGGTGCTGCACCGCGCGAACATCGCGCGCCTGCGCGCGGGCACCGAGAACAGGTTCCGCTTCCGGAGCCGGAGCCCGAAGGGCTCTGACCTCGTAGCGCGTTAGTGTCTGGCGCCGAATGGCTGCCGCTGACTCCAGTTTCCCGCGTCTCGTGTCGCTCGCGGCACATGACCTGCGCACGCCGCTCGCGACGATCCATGGATTCGCGCAGACGCTGATCAGGATGGGCGACCTCGGCGAGCCGAGGCAGCGCTACATGGAGATGATCGACGCGGCCTCCCGCCAGCTTGCAGAGCTGCTCGACGAGCTCGGGACCGCGACGCGGATCGAAGCCGGGCGTTACGAGCCGAGCCTGCAGGAGGTGCAAAGCATGGAGCTCGCGCGATCCGCGGCGGCGCAACTCGGCGAGGACCGCGTGAAGGTAAGCGGCGAGGGCGGCGTCGTGCGCGTCGACCCGGAGCCGACAGAACGCGGCATCTCGGCCCTCGCGCAGGCGGCGCTCCGCCACGGCGGCCTCGACGAAGTCGAGCTCCACGTCGACGGCGCAATCCTGACGATCTCTCCGGTGACGACGTCGTCGGGGCCCGTCGTCCTCGGGCAGGAGCTGCGCGATCTCGGCGCGGCCGTCGCCGTTCGCGTCGTGCACGCACTCGGCGGCTCGGTCGAGCTCGACGGCGACACGCTGACGGTCACGCTCCCGAAATGACCCGAGCCGCGCAGGTGAGCCTCCTGCGCTGGCTTCGACGCCAACTCCAGCAGCCGACACCGGCACGCGAGCATCTGGAGGCGGCGATCGAGAACGACGATCCGTCGGAGGTGCGGCGCCTGCTGGACGACATGCCGTTCACGCACGAGCAGCGCCGGCACGTCGAGGGCTTGCTCGACGCGTGGGAGGAGGGGCGGGGCTAGGACGTCGCGCCGTGCTCGAGCAGCAGTTGCTCGACGCGAGCATCGCCGTTCTGGCGCGCAGCGTCGATCGCACGGAACCCGCCGCCCTGCTGCAGGTTCGGGTCGGCGCCGTGCTCGAGCGCGAGCTTGACGAGCTCGTACCGCGTCTCCTCGTCCTTGCCTTCGCTCGCCGCGGCCGCGTGAATCACAGCTGTCTGGATGTGCTCGTTGCGCGAGAGCTGGTTGACGTCCGCTCCGCGCTCCAGCAGGAGGCGGGTCGTGTCGACGTGGCCGAAGAACGCGGCGAGCCCGACGGGGTGAAAGCCGTCGTCGCCGTAGGCATCGACGAGCGAGGAATCGCCGGCGAGCAGCTCGCGCACGCGGTCGGTGCGGCCGAGCGCCGCGGCCTCGAAGATGGTCAGCTCCCGGCCGGCGGCGAGCCGCTCGGCCTCGGCGCGGTCGCCGCGGTAAACGGCTTGCAGCACATCCGACATAGTTAGCTAAGCTAACGAATCGCCGACGAGCTGTCAATCGAGGCTGCCGACCGCTTCCATTCCGCTGCGATCCACGCGTTGCGGCATGTCCGGCGCGAGGATCCCGCGACAGGCGTCCCACCGGCGCAGCTGTCGGCGCTCTCCGTGCTCGTGTTCGGCGGGCCGCGGACGCTCGGCGAGCTCGCCGCGGCCGAGCAGGTGCGGCCGCCGACCATGACGCGGATCGTGCATGGCCTCGAGGCTGAAGGTCTCGTGCGCCGCGAACGGGACGCGGCGGACGGCCGCATCCACCATCTGACGGCGACCGCGAAGGGGCGCCGCGTCATGCAGCGCGGCCGCGAGCGGCGGGTTGCGAACCTTGCGACGCTGCTCGGCCGCCTCTCGGAACGTGACGTCGCCCGCGTGCGCGAAGCAGCCGAGCTGGTCGAGCGGGCGTTAGCGCAAGAGCCGTGAGAGCCGGCGGTCCTTGAGGATCCGCCCGCCGGTCTGACACTCCGGGCAGTAGTAGATCGTGTGCTCCTCGAAGTCCACCTGTGCAATCGGCGTACCGCACACGCAGCACGGCTCGCCCAAATGGTTGTGCACGCGGTACGTCTTCTTGTCGTTCGCACCGCGCTCGCGCAGCTCGAGCCCGCGCAGCAGCTCCGCGTCGATCGACGCGGCGAGACGTTCGACCTGCTCGGGCGTGACGTCGCGCGTCAGCTCGTACGGCGACAGCTGCGCGTGGTGCAGGATCTCGTTCGCCCACGCGCGGCCGATGCCCGCGATCACCCGCTGGTCGCGCAGCATGGAGTGCAGGCGTCGCGACTCCTCGGCGCAGATCTCAGCGAGCCGCTCGGCGCCGATCCCGAGCGCCTCCGGGCCGAGGTGCGCGAGCTCCTGCTCCGCCTCCTCGGGCGTCAGCAGCCACACGCCGGCGCGCTTCTTCGCGCCGGCCTCGGTGAGGACGAGGCGCGACCCACCCTCGAACACGAGCTGGAACGCGGGCGTCTTCGGCCCGCGCTCGCCGAACTGCAGGTATTTCAGCCGCCCCGCAGTCATCAGGTGGACGAGCAGCACGAGCTCACCGTCCTCCGTCGGGAAGAGCAGTCGCTTTGCTCGGCGCTCGGCTCCTGCGAGGCGCCGCCCTTCGAGGGTGGAGAGCGGGGGA
>JBJMJR010000087.1:0-5949 GCA_045806245.1 Gaiellaceae bacterium
GCCGACCGAGAGAAGCGCGCGACGATTCTCCAGGCGGAAGGGCAGAAGCAGTCCGCGATCCTCACCGCCGAGGGCGAGAAGACCGCCGCGATCCTCCGCGCCGAGGGGCAGCGCGAGTCGGCGATCCTCAATGCCGAAGGCCAGGCGAAGGCGATCGACACGGTCTTCCGCGCGATCCACGACGGCGACGCGGATCCGAAGCTGCTCGCCTACCAGTACCTGCAGGTGCTGCCGCAGATCGCGCAGGGGGAGTCGAACAAGGTCTGGATCATCCCGAGCGAGGTGACGCAGGCGCTTGGACAGCTGACTGCGGCGCTGCCGGGCGGAAAGAACGACGTCGAGGGCGCTTAGCCGTTGGCGAGCGCAGAGACGTCGAGCACCTGGCTCGCGTCCGGCGGCCGGACGTCGACCTTGAGGCCGAACGCGTAGAGGTCTTCCGTCATCGACATCCTGAACGCACCGCCTGTGGGCGTGGTGTACGACATGTCGATCTTCAGCCGACGCACGCGGCCGGCTTTGTCGATCCAGGCCTCGGCGGGATACGAGCTGATGCCGGTCAGCTTGCGCACGTTGTCGAACGTCTCGCGAAGCTCCTTGTGCTGCTTCGCGAGCCGCGCCAGGTCGACGTTAAACGCGTAGTGCGTCGTCAAGACGCCGCGGACGCGGTCGTAGCCGATGGGGTGCGCGTCGGTGGAGGCGGTCAGCATCGCGAGCGTCTGCGAAGGATCGGCCTGCGTCGAGTTCAGCACGGCCTGAAGGTCGACGCCCTCCTTGTGCGCTTCCTTCGCGACGTCGACCTTGATCCACTTGTCGCCGGCGACGCGCGCGAACAGCGGCGAGCGCATGTACATCACGAGCCCGTCGCGGCCGTCCATGATCATCTCCATCGTCGGATCGACGCCGCCCAGCTGCGCCTGCTCGGCGGCGGGAAGCTGGTAGCGCATGTTCAACGCGCCGGAGCGCAGCCGGCCGTCGAAGACACCGGCGCCGCTGAAGGCCATGCCGCCGACGCCGTTCACGTCCATGGTCGCGGTGAACGCGACGCGCGACGACTCCGAGGACGCCGTCTTCGTCGCGGCGCTCGCGACCGGGTCGAACGAGAGCGTGTCACCGCCGCAACCCGCGGTGAGCAGGGCGGCGCAGGCGCAGAGGCACAGCAACGAGAGGACGCGCCGCGCGGTCATGCCCGGGAAATCGTCCTGCTCGTTGTCTGCGGCTATCCCCCGAATGAGGCACGAGCTTCGGCGAGCGTCGCCACGGGGCCTGCCATCACGTCCTCGCCGTCGAACAGCTCGAGCCAGTCGGCCAGCGGTTTGGTGCGAAACACGGCGGCGAGGTCGGCGGCCAGGGCTTCCTGGTCGGGCTCGTACTGCCGTTCGACGAGATCCTCGCGGCCGAGCAGCTCGCAGAGGCGTCGCCAGAACCTGGGCTCGACCGGCGTGATCGTCAGGCATCGCTCGTCGGCTGTGGCGTAGATGCGGTAGCACGCGAGCGCGCCGGTCAGCGTCCGTTCCTCGTCGCCGTGCAGACGGTGGGCCGCGAGGCGATGCGCGTTGTGCGTCATCGAGACGACGATGTGCTTGCCGGCTCCGGTGCGTTCGCGCTCGAGGAGTGCCGTCAGGATCTCGACGACCGCGTAGAGCGCGCCGCCCGCGAGGTCGGCGATCTGCACGGGCGGCAGCGCGGGTGCGGTGTCGTACAGCAGCCCCGCCCAACCCTGGTAGTTGAGGTCGTGACCGGCACGCCGGTCGCCGGCGCCGAAACCGCTGATCGAGCAGTACACGACGCTGTTCGGGACGCCGCTTGCGCCGACGCCGAGCCGCTCCGCCACGCCGGGTCGAAACCCTTCGAGGACGACGTCGGCTTGTGCACATACATCGCGCCCCAGGCCGGGGTCGCGCTCGAGGTCCCAGACGACCGTCTCCTTCCCGGCGTTGAGGGCGTCGTGCCAGCCCGGCGCGACGTCCTGCATCGGATCGCCGGCCGGCGCCTGCACGCGAATGACGCGTGCTCCTCGCTCCAGCAGCTCGCGGCTGGCGAACGGCCCGGGGAGGTAGCGCGTGAAGTCCGCGACGACGATCCCGGCGAGAGGCTCCACTATGCTGCGTACATTGACTGACCGGTCAACAGGTCAGGAGGACAAGCGCCGCGTCATCCTGGACGCCGCCGTGCGCGTGTTCGCGCACAAGGGCTACCACACGTCGCGCGTCGGCGACATCGCCGAGGAGGCGGGCGTTGCGCATGGTCTGCTGTACCACTACTTCCGCTCGAAGGAAGAGCTGCTCGAGACGATCTTCCGCGAGACGTGGCGCGACGTGCTCAACGCCGTGCAGGCGGTCGAGGAGACGGACGAAAGAGCGCGCGACCGGCTTGCCGGCGTCGCGAAGATCCTGCTCCGGGCCTGGCGCCGTGATCCCGATCTCGTGCGCGTGCTCGTGCGCGAGGTGACGCGCGGCTCGCACCTCCAGAAGCGGATCGACGAGATCGACCAGGCGTTCGCCGGATTGGAACGGATCATCGCGCGCGGCCAGGAGGAGGGGGAGTTCCGCACGGACCTCGACCCGCGAATGGTCAGCTACGTCTTCTACGGCGCGCTCGAGGAGATCCTCACCGGGTGGGTGCTCGGCCAGCTGGACGACGGTGACGAGCAGATCGCCATCGCTGAGCAGACCGTGATCGAAGTCGTGTGCGGCGGACTGGCCGCCGACCGCGAGGCCGCCGCGCTCTAGCTTCGTGGCGCAGTTGACCGCTCAAGCGGCGGCGCGCGAGCCCGCCGTTCGCCGCAGGCTCTTCTGGACGCTCGGCCTGGGGGCTTTCGGGCTCGCGTTCTCGATCACGACGACGGCCGCCTACCTGCCGCCGCTGCTCGACCGCTTCACCAACTCGGGGACGCTGATCGGGCTCGTGCTCGGAGCGGAAGGCGTCTTCGCGCTGACGCTGTCGCCCGTGATCGGCCCGTGGAGCGACACGTTCCACACGCCGCTCGGACGCAGGCGGCCGTTCATGCTGGCTGCGCTCGGGCCGATGGGCTTCTGCCTGTTGCTGATGCCGTTCATGCCGAACCTCTGGACGACGACGCTGATCGTGCTCGCATTCTTCTTCGCGTACTACGTGTACGAGCCACCGTACCGCGGGCTGTACCCCGATCTGCTGCCGCCGTCGACGTACGGGCGCGCGCAGGGGATCCAGCATGTGCTGCGCGGGATCGCGCTCGGAACGGCGCTCGTCGGCGGCGGGTTCCTGTTGAAGGTGTGGCACGCCGCTCCGTTCGTCCTCGCGGCCGTCGTGACGACGGCCGCCTGCGGCGCCGCGATCCTGTGGGTCTCGGAGGACGGCGGTCACGGGCGCGTGTTCGAAGGCGTGGGCGCCTACTTCAAGCGGAGCTGGTGCATCCTCGTCGAGGAAACGGAGGTGAGGCGCTTCCTGATCGCGAACGCGGCGTGGGAGGGGACGTTCGCCGCCGCGCGCACGTTCGTCGTCCTCTACATCATCGAGGGCCTGCACGAGTCGAAGACGATCTCCTCCGCAGTGCTCGGCGCAGTCGCGACGGGCTACGTGATCGCAGCGATCTTTGCGGGGCGCCTCGGCGACAGGTTCGGCATCGCACGCGTGATCTTCTTCGCGTCCTTCGTGTACGGCGGGGGCTTTCTCGTCGCCGGGCTCGCGACGTCGTGGCACACCTGGTACTTCGCGCTGATCGTCCCGGTGTCGGTGGCGGGCGGCACCGTCATGACGCTGGCGTGGGGGCTGCTCTTCAAGCTGATGCCCTCCCAGCACCGTGGCGCGATCTCCGGGCTGGCGACGACGACGAAGGGGCTGGGCCTGCTGCTCGGCGCGCCGGTCGCGGGGGCCGCGATCGACCTTGCGCGTCCATTCCTGAAGACGACGCAGGGCTACCAGGTGCTCTGGATCGTCTGCGGGATTCCGATCCTCGCCGCGACGCCGCTGGTCGCGCGCATGATGCGCGCCGAGCCGGGCGGCAAGGTCGAGCCGACCGTCGGCTGATGGCGCTGTTCGAACGCTTGTGCGACCACGAGCTGGTCGTCGACGAGGTGCGGACGGAGCAGCGCTCCGTCGACGTCTCGTCGGATTTCAAGCGGGTCACGACGATCGTCGTCCTGTCGGGCGGCGGTGCGGAGGGGCGCGGCGAGGACGTCACGTACACGGCGGAGGATCACGACTGGTTTCCGGCGCTCGAGCCAGCGGGGGCCACGACGCTCGGCGGGTTCTCGGCAGCGCTCGAAGGGCTGCAGCTGTTCTCGGGCGAGCCGAAGATGCCCGCGTCGCGCGACTATCGGCGCTGGGCGTTCGAGAGCGCCGCCCTCGATCTCGCGCTGCGCCAGGCCGGCACGTCGCTCGGCGAGGCGGTCGAGCGCGAGGCGCGGCCCGTGCGCTTCGTCGTCTCGACGCGCGGCGATGCGTTCGCGTGGCTGTCCGCAGCTCCGGAGCTCGAGTTGAAGCTCGATCCGGAGAACGAGTGGGACCGTCCGTTCATGGAGCGGCTCGCCGGCACCGGGCGCGTGCGCGTGCTCGATCTGAAGGCGTACTACCGCGGCACTGCCGTCGACGTCGAGCCGGATCCCGAGCTGTACCGAAACGTGGTCGACCTGTTCCCCGACGTCGTGATCGAGGACGCGTCGCTCGACGGAGCGTGCGGCGAGGTTCTGCGCGGCCTGGAGAAGCGGCTCAGCTTCGACGCGCCGATCCATTCCGTCGACGACGTGCGCGCGCTCGCGGTCGAGCCCGGCTGGATGAACATCAAGCCGTCGCGTTTCGGCACGATCGAGCGGCTGCTGGAGTGCATCGAGTACTGCGACTCCCACGCAATCCGCCTGTACGGCGGCGGCCAGTTCGAGCTCGACGTCGGCCGGAAGCAGATCCAAACACTGGCGTCACTCTTCTATCCCGACGGCCCGAACGACGTCGCGCCGAGCGAGTACAACGCGGGCGCCCCGCGGAGCGGGTTGCCTCAGAGCCCACTACCGGCCCGATCCGGCCCCGGCTTCTAAAGGGGTCAGACCCGTCAAAGCCGGAGCGTAAGCGCGGCTTACGCGGAGGCGACCTCATGCGACGCGAACACGCAAAGCATGTTCGCGCCGCACGGAAGAGAACAATCGCCTACCACGCAAAGAGCGCGCGGGCTTGGCCCGCGCGGGGAACTAGACCCGGTTCACGCGCGAGCGTGAACCGGCGACAAGGCAGGCGCCCAGGAGCACAACGGCGACACTTCGCCGTCCCGCCCGTTGAGCTGCCGGAAGCCGAGCGCATGCTCGGCCTGCATCAGCTTGTGGATCTGCGTCGTGCCTTCGTAGATGATCGGCGCGCGCGCGTTGCGGAAGTAGCGCTCGATCCCGTACTCGGCGGAGTAGCCGTACGCACCGTGCACCTGGATCGCGAGATGCGCGGCGCGGAACGCACACTCGGTTGCGTGCCACTTCGCCAGTGACGTCTCGCGCGTGTTCCGCATGCCCTGGTCCTTCATCCACGCGGCCTGCATGACCAGCAGCTTCGACGTCTCGTAGCCGAGCACCATCTCGGCGATCATGTCCTGGACGAACTGGTACTTGCCGATCGGCTGACCGAACGTCTCGCGCTCGCGCGCGTACTCGACGCACCGCTCCAGGCACGCGCGCACGACGCCGCACGCGCCCGCCGCCACGGTGAAGCGGCCCTGGTCGAGTCCGTACATCGCGATCTCGAAGCCTTGCCCCTCCTCGCCGACGAGGTTCTCGGCCGGCACCTCGACGTTCTCGAAGAACAGCTCGCCCGTCGAGCCGGCCCAGATCCCGAGCTTGTTCTCGGTGTCTGCCGTCGTGAAGCCCGGCATGCCGCGCTCGAGCATGAACGCGGAGATCCCTTTGTGCTTCGCGCCGGGGTCGGTCTTCGCGAACACGAGCGCGTGGTCGGCGACGTTCGCGTACGAGATCCAGTTCTTCGACCCGTTGAGGA
>JBJMJR010000088.1:0-13257 GCA_045806245.1 Gaiellaceae bacterium
CGGGATTGACGTCGGCGTCGAAGTGGATCGCCAGGACGCGCGGCGTTGCGGCGTTGGCTGACGAGGCGAACGCCAGCACCGCCCCGAGGAGTAAAAGTCCCCGCAAAATGGCGTTCTTCAACTCGTAAGGATTCTATCAGCGGCCTTGAGGCCGACTGACCGCGTAGGCACCCTTGAGTCGCGGTGAAAATCGCCCTGGCCGCCGTCATTGCGTTCTTCGTTGCGCCTGCCGCCGCATTCGGCGAGGCGTCGCTGACGATGCGCGAGGTAGCTCTGCACGGCGAGCGCAGGCTTGCGGCCGCCACGCCTCGCTTCGACATGGTCGGCTTGCACTGGCGCGGGCGCGGCTCGGTCGCGTTCCGCACGCGCTCCGTTGCAGGACGCTGGAGCGCGTGGCAGCCCGCTGCACCCGAAGCGGAAGATCTTCCCGACCATCCGTCGCAGAGCTGGCGACTCGGCAACCCGTACTGGGTCGGCGCGTCCGACCGCATCGCCTACCGCCTGCACGGGACGGTCACGCGGTTGCGTGCGTACTTCATCCAGAGCACCGAGCAGGACGTGCCGTTGCGCCGTCTCTCCCTGGCGGGCTCGCCGCCGGTGATCTCCCGCGCCGCGTGGGGCGCGAACGAGGCAATCCGCCGCGCGGCACCCAGTTATGCACGCACGTTGCAGCTCGCGATCGTCCACCACACGGCCGGCACGAACGCGTACACGGCCGCGCAGTCGGCCGCGATCGTGCGCGGGATCGAGGTCTACCACGTGAAAGGCAACGGCTGGAACGACATCGGCTACAACTTTTTGGTCGACAAGTACGGCCAGGTGTTCGAGGGCCGGTACGGCGGCGTCGACAAGAACGTGATCGGTGCGCACGCGGAGGGCTTCAACACCGGGGCGACCGGCGTCGCGCTGCTCGGCACGTACCAGACGACGGCACCGACGGCGGCGGAGAAGGCGGCGCTCGTGAACCTGCTCGCGTGGCGGCTCGACATCGCGCACGTCGACCCGCTGTCGACGTTGACGTACGCCTCCGGCGGCAACGCCCGTTTCCCCGCCGGCACGCCTGTGTTCTTGCGCGCCGTCTCCGGCCACCGGGACACCGGCTTCACCACCTGCCCGGGCTCCGTGGTGTATGCCCTCCTCGGCGCACTCGCGCGGCAGGCCGCGACGACCGGGCTCCCGAAGCTGTACGCGCCGGCGGTGGAGGGCCAGCTCGGCGGCTTGGTTCGCTTCCGTGCGCGCCTGAGCGCGGAGCTGCCATGGACGGTGACGGTGGCGGACTCGACAGGTGCGGTCGTTGCGAGCGGTACGGGGACGAGCGACGCGATCGACTGGACGTGGGACGCGTCGACCGCGCCCCAGGCGTCGTACACGTGGACGATCTCCGCGGGCGCCGACGTGCGGCCCGCGACGGGGACGATCGGCACGGCGCCGGTTGCGCTCGCGATCAAATCGCTGAACGCGACGCCGCGGACGATCACCGACTCGGCGCAGATCTCGTACACGCTCACCGCCGCGGCCACGGTGACCGCGACACTACGCGACTCCGCGGGTCACGACGTGACGACGCTGTTCACGCAGCAGCATCAGCCGGGAAAGCAGTCGTTCAAGTTCACTGCCACGAACGCACCCGAAGGGCACTTCCAGCTGCTGTTGACCGCCGCGAACGCGAAGTCGGCCGTGTCGGCGAGCGTGCCGGTCGTGATCGACCGGACGGTGACGCAGTTCGCCGTCGCGCCTGCCGTCACGAACGGTGCGCTCACGTTCTCCTTCGAGCTCGCGCGCGTCGCGAACGTGAAGCTGGACGTGCAGCGTGCGGGCAAGACGGTCACGCCCGTGTACGCCGCGACGCTGCCGCCGGGCCGCCAGAGCGTTGGCTGGAACGGCGCGGGGGCGAAGGACGGAACCTACGCCGGTGCGCTGACCACGAGCGGCGTCGTGGGAACGGCGACGCGCACCGTCCTGTTCAAGATCGACACGACGCCCCCGCTGCTGCGGGCGCTGTCGTTCCGGACGCTGCGCTTCTCCGTCAGCGAGCCTGCGCAAGTGACGCTGTTCCTCAACGGCAAGCGCGTCGTGCGCTCGGTGCGCGCCGGCACGTTCGCGTATCCACACGGTCGCGTCCGCTCGGTTCGGATCGTCGCGCGCGACGCCGCCGGCAACCTCAGCCGGACGCTGAAGTTTCCGTAATCCAGCGGTCGTAGGCGCGCTCGACGCGCAGCAGGATCGCCGCGAGCAGCACACCTCGATCAACGGGTGTCCCCAGCTCGAGGCGCAAGGACGTCGGCTCGGTCTGCGCGTCGGGCGGTAGCTGGTCCTCGCCCTGGTTCGCGTTGACCCCGATGCCGAGCACGACGCGTCCCTCGCTCGACTCGGCCAGGATCCCGGCCACCTTCTTGCCTCCCAGCAGGACGTCGTTCGGGAACTTGATCGCCGGCTCGAGCCCCGTCACCTCGGCGATCGCCTCCCCGACGGCGCCGCCGGCGATCAGCGACAGCTCCGGCAAACGGGACGCGGCGACGGGCGGGCGCAACAGCACCGAGACGAGGACGCTCGTTCCGCGCGGAGCGTGCCACGAGCGGCCGAGCCGCCCGCGTCCCTCGCTCTGCTCTTCGGCGACGGCGACGGCACCCTCGGGGTCGTCGGGCGCCAGCAGGCGCTGCGTCGACGCGCACTGTTCCTCGTGGCGGTACACGTGCCCGAACCGTCCGGAGAGGAGCGGGCGCACAGCGTCGGGGGCGAGTGAATCCGCCACCCTCCTAGACTAGAGCGACATGAAACAGCCGATCGAGGAGATCCTTCCGCACCGCGCACCCTTTCTGCTGATCGACGAGGTGGTGGAGGTCAGGCCGGGCGTCGGCGCGGTCGCGCGAAAGACCGTGCGCGCGGACGAGTGGTATCTGAGTGGCCACTTTCCCGGCCGCCCGATCATGCCCGGCGTGCTGATCGTCGAGGCGCTCGCACAGACCGGCGCGGTGGCGGTGCTGAGCGAGGAGGAGAACCGCGGCAAGCTCGCGTTCTTCGCGGGTATCGACGACTGCCGCTTCAAACGCATTGTCGAGCCGGGCGACGTGCTCGAGCTGCGTTGCGAGCTCGAACGGGTACGCGGCCCGATCGGCCGCGGCAAGGCCGAGGCCCGCGTCGACGGTGAGCTCGCGTGCAAGGCAACGCTGACCTTCGCGGTCGAGCGTTGATCGGCAAGGCACAGGGCGATCCGATCTCGATCACCGGCCTCGGTGCGTATGTGCCCGAGCGGGTGCTGACGAACGACGAGCTTGCGACGATCGTGGACACGAACGACGAGTGGATCACCGAGCGCACCGGGATCAAGGAGCGGCGCATCGCCGCGCCCGAGGAAGCGTTCACCGACCTCGCACTGCCCGCGGCGCGAGCGGCGCTCGCGCAGGCGGGCGTCGAGGGCCGCGACATCGACCTGCTCGTGTGCGCGACGGTGACGCCGGACATGATGTTCCCGACCTCGAGCGCGCTGCTCGCCGACGCGCTCGCCGCGCCCGATGCGGGTGCGTACGACCTGCTCGCCGGCTGCACCGGGTTCATGTACGCGCTCGTCCAGGCGTACGGGATGCTTGCCGCCGGCCTCGCGCAGCGCGCGCTCGTGGTCGGCGGCGACGTGCTGTCGCGGATCCTCGACTGGACCGACCGCTCGACCGTCGTCCTCTTCGGGGACGGCGCGGGCGCCGTCGTGCTCGAGCGCACTCCCGAGCGAGGGTTTCTCGGGTTCGAGCTCGGAGCCGACGGAGCCGGCGGAATCCACCTCTCGCTGCCCGGTAGCGGCTCGCGGCGGATCGACGACGGCACCGCCAACGGCTACGTCCAGATGAACGGGCGCGAGGTCTTCAAGTTCGCGACCCGCGTGCTCGTCTCGTCGGCGGAGGCCGTGCTCGCGCGCTGCGGCGTCTCCGTCGAGGACGTCGATGTGTACGTTCCGCACCAGGCGAACGTCCGGATAATGGACCACGCTGCCCAGAAGCTGGGGATCCCGCGGGAGCGCATGGTTGTGAATGTCGACCGTTTTGGGAACACGTCCTCTGGTTCAATCCCGCTTGCATTGGCAGAGGCACAGCGGGACGGCCGCTTGAAGAAGGGAGACCTGGTGTTGATGACGGGCATGGGCGCGGGCCTGACCTGGGGGTCGGGGCTGATGAGGTGGACGCTGTGAAGAGCGGCCTCGTCGCCTTCTGCTTCCCCGGCCAGGGCTCGCTCGAGGCGGGCATGGGCCGCGAGCTCGCGGAAGCCCACCCCGAGGTGATGGAGGTCTTCCAGCGCGGCAGCGAGGCTTCGGGCCTCGACCTCGTGCATCTCTGCTTCGAGGCGCCCGAGGCAGAGCTCGTGCAGACCGAGGTGCAGCAGCCGGCGCTCGTCGCGACCAGCCTCGCCATCCTGGCCGCGATCAAGTCGCGCGGAATCAAGCCGGACTTCGTCGTCGGGCACTCCGTCGGCGAGTTCGCCGCACTCGCCTCCGCCGGTGCGATGAGAGTCGAGGAGGCGATCGGCCTCGTGCGCGAGCGCGGCCTTGCGATGGCCGACGCCGCCAAGCACAACCCCGGCTCGATGGCGGCGATCCTCGGGCTCGACGACGAGGTCGTGGAGCGGATCTGCCGCCGCATCCTCAACGTGTGGCCGGCGAACTACAACTGCCCCGGCCAGATCGTCGTGTCGGGGGAGAACCCGGCCGTCGACGAGGCCTGTCAGGCCGCGGAGGAAGAGGGCGCGCGTCGCGCGGTGAAGCTTCGCGTGTCGGGCGCATTCCACAGCCCATTGGTCGCACGCGCCGCGGATCGCCTGCGCCCCGCGCTCGACCGTGTGAAGTTCGCCGAGCCGACGGCGCCGTTCATGTCGACGGTCACCGCACGCATCGAGGACGCGAAGCGGATGGGCCCGCTGCTCGTCGAGCAGCTGACCGCTCCCGTGCGGTTCACGCAGGCGGCGCAGGCACTCGTCCGCGAAGGCGTGCACACGTTCGTCGAGGTCGGGCCGGGCAACGTGCTGTCGGGGCTGATCAAGCGCATCGACCGCGACGCCAAGACGATCTCCGTCTCGACGCCCGAAAGTCTCGCGAAGCTCGAGGAGACGCTCTCCTCTGCCTGACGCGTTTGCGTCGCTCGAGGGCAAGAAGGCCCTCGTCACCGGAGGCTCCCGTGGGATCGGCCGCGCGATCGCGTTGGAGCTGGCACGTGCGGGCGCCGACGTGACTCTCAGCTACCGGTCCGGCAAGGAAGAGGCCGAACAGGTTGCGGCCGAAGCGGGCGCGCAGGCCGTGCAGGCAGACGTCGCGGACGCCGAGCAGGCGAAGCGGCTCGTCGACGAGGCGGGCGAGCTGGACATCCTCGTGAACAACGCGGGCGTCACCCGCGACGGCCTGCTGGCGCGCATGCCCGACGACGACTGGAACGACGTCATCGCCACCAACCTCGGCGGCGTCTTCCACACCTGCCGGGCGGTCGCGCGCGGGATGATGAAGCGTCGAGGCGGCTCGATCGTGAACATCTCCAGCATCGTCGGCCTGCACGGCAACCCAGGCCAGACGAACTACTCCGCCTCGAAGGCGGGGATCATCGGCTTCACCAAGGCGCTGGCGCGCGAGCTCGGGAACCGCGGCGTACGCGCCAACGTCGTCGCGCCCGGGTACGTCGACACTCGTTTGACGCAGGTGATCGCCGACGAGATGAAAGAGCTGATGCTCGCGAACACGCCGCTGGGCCGTTTCGGCACACCGGAGGACATCGCCGGGGCGGTACGGTTTCTCTGTTCCGACGACGCGGCCTTCATCACCGGTGAAGTGCTGCTCGTCGACGGCGGATTGGGGATGTAGGTGTCGACGAACGGCAGGCGCAGAGTCGTGATCACGGGTGTCGGGGCGGTGACGCCGCTCGGCAACGACGTCGACACGACGTGGCGAAATCTCCTCGCCGGCGAGTCAGGTGCGGGCGAGATCACGCAGTTCGACTCGACCGACTACTTCGTCCACTTCGCCTGCGAGGTGAAGGACTTCGACCCGGCGGACTACATCGAGCGCAAGCAGGCGCGTCGCATGGACCGCTTCGCCCAGCTGATCCTCGCCGCGGCCCGGCAGGCCGAGACCGACTCCGGGCTGGACATCGCGGCCGAAGCGGACCGCATCGGAGCGTCCGTTGCGACCGGCATCGGTGGGATCAAGTCCTTCCAGGACTGTTACGACACGCTCAAGGAGCGCGGGCCCGATCGCGTCAACCCGTTCGCGATCCCCTGCATCATCCCGAACATGGGCGCCGGCTGGGTGTCCATGGAGCTCGGCACGCGCGGTCCGCTCTCCTCGGAGTGCACCGCCTGTGCCGCGTCGAACATGGCGATCGGCCAGGGGCTCGACGACATCCGTCTCGATCGTGCGGACGTGATGCTGTGCGGCGGCACGGAGTCCGCGATCAACCAGGTCGGCATCGCCGGCTTCGGTGCGATGCGCGCCCTCTCGCGGCGGAACGAAGACCCGAAGCGCGCCAGCCGGCCGTTCGACGCCGGACGCGACGGCTTCGTCATGGGCGAGGCCGGTGCGCTCGTCGTGCTGGAGGAGCTCGAGCACGCACGCGCTCGCGGCGCCAAGATCTACGCGGAGCTTGCGGGCTACGGGCTCTCGTCGGACGCGAAGCACGTCACCGAGCCGGATCCGACCGGGACGAATCCGGCGCGCGCGATGAAGATGGCCTTCGACGACGCCGGTATCGAGCCGGAAGAGATCGACTACATCAACGCGCACGGCACGTCGACGCCGCTCGGTGACGCGGCCGAGACGCGCGTGATCAAGCTCGCGCTGGGCGAGGAGAAGGCCCGCCGGACGCCGATCTCCTCGACGAAGGGTGCGACCGGCCACTGCCTCGGCGCAGGCGGCGCCGTCGAGGCGATCTTCTCGACGCTCGCGATTCGCGAGGGGAAGCTGCCGCCGACCATCAACTACGAGGTCCCGGATCCCGAGTGCGACCTGGACTACATCGCGAACGAGTCGCGCGACGCCGACGTGCGGGTCGCTGTGTCGAACTCGTTCGGCTTCGGCGGTCACAACGCGTCGATCGTGCTCAAGCGTGTCGACGACTGACCGCTGGGCGACATTCGACTGCTATGGGACGCTGATCGACTGGAACGGCGGCCTGCGCGGCGCGTTCGGCAGCGACGAGCTCCTCGAGCAGTATCACGAGCTCGAGCCGCAGGTTCAGGCAGACGATCCGGCCAGTTCGTACCGCGGCGTCATGACGGAGGTTGCGCGCAGGCTCGGCGTCGCCGACCCCGAGCTCGTGGCGAGCTCGCTGCCGTCGTGGGAGCCGTTCCCCGAGGTCCGTGCGGCGCTCGAGGAAGCGCGCTCGCGCGGCTGGAAGCTCGCGCTGCTGTCGAACACCGACCGGGATTTCATCGAGGCCTCGAGGGCGCGGATCGGCGTTCCGTTCGAGCTCGCGATCGTCGCTTCGGAGATCGGGTCGTACAAGCCGGCGCGCACTCACTGGGACCGCTTCTTCGCCGAGACGGGCGCAGCGACCGACCACCACGTGCACGTCGCGCAGAGTCACTACCACGACATCGCCCCCGCCCACGCGCTGGGCTTGACCACGATCTGGATCAACCGCTACGGCGAGCGGGCGGCGCCTGCTCCGACGCGCGAGTTGCCGGACTTGGCGCCGCTGCCGGACACGCTCGATGAGCTCGTCCCCACCTGACGGGCTCAGCGTGCGCCGCGCGTCGCTCGAAGACGCGCCTGCGATCGATGCGCTGATCACTGCTGCAGATGTCGCGGTGCAGGGCTGGTCGGAATCGTCCGTCTCCGAGCTCCTCGGCTGGTGGCGGATCATGGATATCGAGCACGACTCGTGGGTCCTCCACGACGGCGATGTGATCGGCGCCTACGGGGTCGCGTTTCCCCACGGCGACACGCTCGAGCTCGACGGCTACGTGCACCCGGACTATCAGGGCCGCGGCCTCGGCGCGTGGCTCGTCGCCCGCGCCGACGAGCGTGCGCGCGAGCTCCGCAAGCCGAGGCTGCATGCATGGTCGCTCGCGGGTGACGAGCGAGCACATCGCCTCTTCGAGCAGTTCGGGTTGCGCGAGTTGCGCCGCTCGTACCGCATGGCCATCGACCTCGACGAGCCGCCGGCTGCCGTGGAGTGGCCGCAAGGGTTGCGCGTCGAGACGTTCAAGACGGAGGATGCGGAGGCGTTCCACGCCGTCACCGTCGAGGCGTTCGAGGACGAGTGGAACTTCGTGCCCATGTCGTTCGAGGAGTGGCGTGAGATGCGGCTCGTCAAGGATCCGGATTTCGACCCGACGCTCTGGTTCGTCGTGCGCGACGCCGACGAGATCGCCGCGGTCCTGCGCGGAGAGCCCAACCGCTCCGGCGCCGGCTTCGTCGGCCTGATCGGCGTGCGCAAGCCGTGGCGCAGGCGCGGCGTCGGGCTCGCGCTGCTGCACCACGCCTTCGCGGAGTTCTACCGCCGTGGGAAACGGCGGGTGACGCTCGGCGTCGATGCAGAGAATCCCACCGGCGCGACGAGGCTGTACGAGCGTGCCGGCATGCACGTCGCCTTCGAGGCCGTCGTCTACGGCAAGGAATTCGGATGAGCCGCCTGCGCGCGAAGTGCCCGGACTGCAAGACCTACACCGCCGTCGCAATCGGGCCTGACTACGAGTGCCATTCGTGCGGCCGCGTCTTCCACTCGGGCATGGTGCGCGTGCCGCAGGCCTGGGGTGACGGCGGCGAGGCGATGGCGGAGTCCGCGTGGCTGGAGCTGCCGTTTCCCGAGACGGCTGTGATCGAGGCCGAGACGCTCGAGGAGCAGAACCTCGCGCTCGCCGCCGATCTTCCCGAGCGCCCGCTCATCCTCGGCGGCGACTGCTGCTCGCACGTGGGGGCGGTCGAGGGCCTGGCTGCGCGGCAGGGCCGCCTCTCCGTCGTCTGGCTCGACGCGCACGGCGATCTGAACACGCCGGAGAGCTCTCCCTCGGGGAACCAGTGGGGCATGCCGCTGCGGATGCTGCTCGACTCGGGCGCGATCGCCGCTGCCGACGTCGTGCTCGTCGGGGCGCGGAGCCTCGACCCGCCCGAAGAGGAGTTCATCCGGGAGAGCGGCGTGCACCTCGGCGAGGACGCAATCCCGGCTGCCCTCGAAGGAGCCGGCTGCACCTACGTTGCGCTCGACGTCGACGTCCTGGAGCCGTCCGAGATGTCCGTCTTCATGCCCGAGCCCGACGGCTTGTCCCGCTTCGACGCCGACCGCATCCTGCGTGCCGTCGACGCGCGCACCAAGGTGCTTGGCGCGGGCTTCACCGGGCTCACCTTCGAGCCCTCGAACATCGAGCCGCTGACGGCCTTCGCCGCGGCGCTGGGGCTGTGAACCGGCACCGAGCCGGGGCGAGTCTAAACTCGACGTTCATGTCTTCCCGGATCGACGTCTCCATCGAGCACCGGAACGTCCCAGAGCCGCCGGGGAAGCAGCATCCGAACACGTGCCCGCAGTGCCAGTCGCACTACCGGGACGACGAGCTCGACGCGGCGCTCTGGGTCTGCCCGCACTGCGGACATCACTTCCCCATGCGCGCGCGCTCGAGGATCGCCTCGCTCGCGGACGAGGGGACGTTCGTCGAGGAGGCGGCGGAGCTCCGCTCGGAGGACCCGCTGCACTTCTTCGACCTGCGCCCCTACACGGAGCGACTCGCAGAGGCGGAGATGAAGACCGGGCTGGGCGAGGCGATGGTGATCGGGCAGGCGGCGGTCGACGGCACCACCTGCGAGCTCGCGGTCATGGACTTCTCGTTCATGGGCGGCTCGATGGGGAGCGTCGTCGGCGAGAAGTTCTCGCGCGCATGTGACAGCGCGATCGAGCGTGGCGTCCCGCTCGTGTCGGTGACGGCGTCGGGCGGCGCGCGGATGCAAGAAGGGATCCTGTCGCTGATGCAGCTGCCGAAGACGGTCTGCGCGGTCGAGGATCTGCACGACGCCGGCCAGCCGATGATCAGCGTGATGACGCATCCGACGACCGCCGGGGTGCTCGCGAGCTTCGCGAGCCTCGGCGACGTGATCGTCGCGGAGCCCGGCGCGCTCCTGGCCTTCACCGGTCCGCGCGTCGTGCAGCAGACGACGCGAGAGAAGCTGCCCGAGGACTTCGGCCTCGCGGAGCAGAACCTCCGCTTCGGGCACATCGACGCGATCGTGCCGCGGCCGGAGCTCCGGCCGTACGTCGCGCGGCTCCTGCGGCTGTTCTCGCGCAATGGCGACTGACCACGAGCTGCATCTGCGCGACCGGCTGGCGCGCCTGCGGAACCTCAACCTGCTCGGCGGCGCGCGTCTCTCCGGGGAGCTCGAGAAGCTGCAGCGCCAGCTCGACCGCATCCAGGCCGCGCCGACCGACGAGGAGATCTGGCGGTCGGTCGAGCTCGCCCGCCATCAGGACCGTCCGTACACGCTCGACTATGTCGAGCGGCTTCTCGACGACTGGGTCGAGCTGCACGGCGACCGCGGCCGCGCGGACGACGCCGCGCTCGTCGTCGGCCTCGGGTCGTTCAACGGCCGGACGATCGCACTGCTGGGCAACCAGAAGGGACGCGACATCAAGGAGCGCACGCACCGGAACTTCGGGATGGCTTATCCGGAGGGTTACCGCAAGGCGATGCGGCTGATGGAGCTCGCCGATCGCCACGGCTTCCCACTGGTCAGCCTCGTCGACATTCCGGGTGCGTATCCGGGCGTCGCGGCCGAGCAGCACGGTCAGGGCGGAGCGATCGCGCGCGCGCAGGCGTTGATGGCGCGCGTCGACGTGCCGACTGTCGCGTGCGTGATCGGCGAGGGCGGCTCGGGTGGCGCGATCGCGACGGCACTCGCCGACAAGGTGCTGATGCAGGAGAACGCGATCTACACCGTGATCTCGCCGGAGGGCTGCGCGGCGATCCTGTGGCGTGACGCCGGCGAAGCGAAGAAGGCGGCCGCCGCGTTCAAGCCCGACGCCGTCCACTGCCTCGAGCTCGGAGTGATCGACGGAATCGTCCCCGAGCCGGAGGGCGGCGCCCACACGGACCCCGACCAGGCCGCCAGATTGCTCGCAGAGTCGTTGCAGGAGGCACTCGAGGAGCTGGAATCCGTGCCTGCCGACGACCTCAAGCGCAGGCGGCGAGCCAAATTCCGCTCACTTGGCGTTTACGCCTGAGCAAACGACCGCCCTGTGGGAAAAGTCAGGAGCTTCGCTGAGCTTTCGGTAGGTTCGGGGCGCGGACGGGTGTCACCTCTCCACAAAATCCACAGCCTTATCCCCGGACCCCAGAACGACTTCGGGCCGGAAATCCGGCCCGAAGAGTCGACCCCCCCGCTGGGTGGAGAAGCTTTTCGGAGGACATCAGCCCTCCTTTGAACTAGTGCTTAGCCGATCCGGCCCGAGTTGAAACGCGCCGGGCGCGGGGTATCCGCAAAGCTCACACGATGGCCCAGAAGCTCTCCGAGTATCGGCGCAAGCGCGACCCGAAGCAGACCCCCGAGCCGTTCGGGGCCAAGCGCGGCAGGGAGAAGGATCCGATCTTCGTCGTCCAGCGTCACGACGCGCGTCGCCTCCACTACGACTTCCGCCTCGAGCGCAACGGCGCGCTCGCGAGCTGGGCCGTGCCGAAAGGCGTGCCGCTCGAGCCCGGACAGCAGGCCCTCGCCGTGCATGTCGAGGATCACCCGCTCGACTACGCCACGTTCGAGGGCGAGATCCCGGCAGGCAACTACGGCGCCGGGACCGTGGAGATCTGGGATCACGGCACGTACGAGCTCGTCGAGGAGAAGAAGAACGGCGGGCTCACCGTCCGTCTGAGCGGCGAGCGGCTCAACGGCACCTGGGCGCTGATCCCCGCGCATCTCAGCGGCGACGAGAAGAACTGGCTGTTGCTACGCAAGAAAGACGACGCCGCGCCGGAGCCGCGAACGGAGCATCGCCGGTACCTGCCGATGCTCGCGACGCTCGCCGACGACGTCCCGCGCGGTGCGGCCTGGGAGTTCGAGGTCAAGTGGGACGGCTATCGCGCGATCGCGACGGTGTCGCAGAGCGAGGTCGTCCTCACGAGCCGCAACGGCAACGACCTCACCGCACGCTTCGAGCAGGTCGCGAAGGAGATCGCCAAGGCGGTCAAGACGCCGGACTGCGTGCTCGACGGCGAGGTCTGTGCGCTCGACGACACCGGACGCTCGAGCTTCTCGGCGATGCAGCAGGGGAAGTCCGGCACGCCGCTCGTCTACTACGCGTTCGACGTGCTCGAGGTGGAGGGCGAGTCGCTCGTCGATCTGCCGCTCGTCGACCGGCGCAAGCGGCTCGTGTCGTTGCTCGACAAGCGCAACCGGACGGTGCGGCTGTCGGAGTCGTTCGACGACGGCAACGCCTTGCTGGAAGCCGCCACGGAGCAGCAGCTCGAGGGGATCATGGCCAAGCGTCTCGACTCGCGGTACCTCCAGGGGAAGCGCACGCGCGACTGGCTCAAGGTCAAGACGCACGGCGAGCAGGAGTTCGTCGTCGCCGGGTACACGAAGGGGACGGGGCGGCGTGCGTCCAGCTTCGGGTCGCTCGTGCTCGGCGTCTACCAGGGCGACGAGCTCGTCTACGCGGGCAACGTCGGCACCGGGTTCAACAGCAAGGAGATCGACAAGCTGCTCGACAAGCTCCGTCCTCTGCGCCGCGAGACGTCGCCGTTCCGCGAGGTGCCGAAGATGCCGAAGGTGCGCAAGAGCGACGTGATCTGGGTCGAGCCGAAGCTTGTCGCAGAGGTCGAGTTCGCGGAGTGGACGCACGACGGCCGCCTGCGCGCGCCGTCGTACCAGGGCCTGCGCGAGGACAAGGCGGCCGACGAGGTCCGCCGGGAGGTCCCGCTCGGCGACCGCATCGTCAAGGGCTCGCGCGAGCTGAAGCTGTCGAACCTCGACAAGGTCTTCTTCCCCGTCGAGCGCGTCACGAAGGGCGACCTGCTCGAGTACTACCGCGCCGTTGCGCCCGTCCTGCTTCCGCATCTGCGGGACAGGCCGTTCACGATGGTGCGTTGGCCCGACGGCATCGAGGCCGGGCGCTTCTTCCAGAAGGATGCGCCGGCGCACATGCCCGACTGGATCCCGAGGTACCGCGCACTCGTCTCGACGCGCGAATCGCCGCCGCAGAAGAAGTGGGTCAACTTCCCGCTCGTCAACGACGAGCTCGGACTGCTCTGGATGGTGAACATGGGCTGCATCGACATGAACGCGTGGTACTCCCGCGTGGACAAGGCCGACCG
>JBJMJR010000089.1:0-5045 GCA_045806245.1 Gaiellaceae bacterium
GAGCGTGACGTCGCTCGACGCGCATGGGCTCGTGCTCGGGGTCGAGCTCGGGCAGGCGTACGACGACGTGCAGGCGACGCTCGGCACCGGCGATGCCGTCGTCCTTTACACCGACGGTGTGATCGAGGCGCGCCGCGCCGGCGAGCTCTACGGCCCCGAGCGTCTCGACGCCGCGTTGAGAGAGCGTGCGGCGCTGCCCCCGGCCGAGTTGGCGCAGGCGGTGCTCGACGACTGCCGCGCGTTCGCGCGCGGCGAGCTCGCCGACGACTGCGCGGTCGTCGTCGTTCGGCGCGTGTGATCGAGCTGCGGCGTCCGGACGGGCGCTTCGCGCGCGTCGGCCATCGCGGTGCATCCGCGCTCGCGCCCGAGAACACACCCGAGGCGTTCGCGCTTGCGGTCGAGCTCGGCTGCGACATGCTGGAGTTCGACGTGCTCGCATCGTCCGACGGAACGGTCGTGGTCGCGCACGACGCGCGACGGATGGGCGAACCGGGCGTCGTCACGTTCGAGCACGCCCTCGCTTTCTTCGCAGAGCGCCTCCCGGGGGTCGGGCTGCAGGTCGATCTGAAGCGTCGGGGGATCGAGGCCGCCGTGGTCGAGGCCCTCAGGCGACATGGGGTCCTCGAGCGCTCGTGGGTCAGCGGCTTCGACGCCGACTCACTTCGCCGCGTGGCGGCGCTCGAGCCGGCGCTCCCGCGATCGTTCACCCTCCCCCGTGACCGGCTCGGAATCTCGAAGCGCGGGCCGCTGGCGCCGGTCGTGCGCAGCGCACTGAGGTCGATCGGCTCCTCACTGCCGCGGCGGATCCCGAAGCTGCTCGCGCGCGCCGGCGCAACGGCTTTGACGCTGCACCACTCGGTCGCCTCGAAGGAGGCGATCGCGCGCGCGCACGACCTCGACGTGCCCGTCTACGTCTGGACGGTGGATGACCGGCCGACCGTCGAAAGGCTTGTCGCCTGGGGAGCCGACGGTATCATCACGAACGATCCACGGGTCTTTACTGGATTGACAACGTGAAGCGTCTTTGCCTCCTCTTCGTTGCCGGGCTCCTCGTCGCGTCCGCGCCTGCGGCTGCCGACGACGTGCAGCCTGCCACCATTCCCGAGGGCGTGACGATCAGCGGCATTGCGGTCGGCGGCCTGACGGCCGACCTGGCCACCGCGGCCGTGCAGCAGCAGTTCGCGCAGCCGCTCGACCTCGAAGTGGGGACGACGAGTGTGCTCGTCACCCCTGATGTCCTCGGCGCGACGGCCGTCGTCGACCGCGCGGTCGAGCGCGCGCTCGCTGCACAGCCGAACCAGTCGATCCCGCTCGGCGTGAGCGTCGTCAGCGGAACGATCGCGGACTTCGTCGCCAAGCTCGCGCAGCGCTACGACCGTGCGCCGGTCGACGCGAAGCTCTCGCTGCGCAACCTGCGCCCGTGGCTTTCGAAGGAACGCGCCGGCCGGAAGCTCGACCAGCGCAAGGCAGTGCACGACATCAATGTCGCACTCGCGACCATGACGCGCGGTGAGCTTCGACTGGGCGCGAAGACGGTCAAGCCGAAGGTCACGCGCAGCAACTTCGGCCCGGTGATCGTCATCCGGCGCAACTCGAACAAGCTCTTTCTCTACAGCGGCATGAAGTACCGCCGGTTCTTCGCCGTCGCGACGGGTCAGCAGCAGTACCCGACGCCGCTCGGCCGCTTCTCGATCGTCGTCAAGTGGCGGAACCCGTGGTGGTACCCGCCCGACTCGCCGTGGGCGCAGGGGCAAAAGCCGATCCCGCCGGGGCCGAACAACCCGCTGGGCACGCGCTGGATGGGACTGTCGGCGCCAGGCGTCGGCATTCACGGCACGCCGTCCGACACTTCGATCGGCTACTCGGTCTCGCACGGCTGCATCCGTATGCACATTCCGCAGGCGGAGTGGCTCTTCAATCACGTCGAGGTCGGGACGACCGTCTTCATCGTCGCGGCCTGATGGCGCGGCCTCTCCGGCTGACTGCGCAGGCGCTGGCAGTCGCCGTCGTCGGGGCGCTGCTCGCACTGCTGATCTGGCGCGTCGCGCATGACAACACGGCGACCGTGTCGAAGGCGCTCGATCAGGGCCGTCATCCAACCGCGCCGGCGTTCGACCTCGCGCGGATCGACGGCAAAGGCCGCATCGACCTTGCGTCGCTTCGCGGCAAGAAGCCGCTCGTGGTCGACTTCTGGGCGTCATGGTGCACGCCCTGCATCCACGAGTCGTCGCGGCTCGAGGCGGCCTTGAAGAAGTACGGCAACCGGATCGCCTTCGTCGGTGTCGACACGAAGGACTTCACCGCCGACGCGCGCAGCTGGCAGCGCAAGCACGGGATCACCTACCCGAGCGTCCACGACGGCGGCGGCAAGGTGCTCGCGAAGTGGGGCGGCCTGCCGATTCCGCGCATCTTCTTCGTCTCACGCAGCGGCAAGGTCGTCGGCGAGCTGATCGTGGAGGAAGACCTGCCGCGCTACCTGCGGCAGATCGCCGCGTCGTGAGAGTTTTGCTGGCCGCCTGCGTCGCGGCGCTGCTCGTCGTGCCGGTTGCCCAGGCGAGCGAACGGCACCCGACGCAGGCCGAGCTCGAGGGCGAGGTGATGTGCCCCGTTTGCGGCACCACGCTGGACCAGTCCGAGTCGCCGGCGGCGCAGCAGATCAAGCGCGTGATCGCGCGCCGGATCGCGGCGGGCGACACCAAGAGGGAGATCGAGGACCGGCTTGTCGCGAACTACGGCGACGCGATCCTGGCAGCGCCTCCGCATCACGGCTTCGGGCTGCTCGCCTGGTGGCTGCCGATTGCCGGGATCGTGGCGGCTGCGGCTGTCGTCGGCGCCGGAGCGTGGCGCTGGTCGCACACGCGTGAGCCGGTCGCGCCGACGGCGCCGCTCGATCCGGCGCTCGAGCGCCGGGTCGACGACGCGCTGCGCCGCTACGAGTCCTGATGGAAAAGGCGGGACTGCTGTTCCTGGCCGGGTTCGCGTCGATCGCGTTCCCCTGCGTCCTACCGCTCGTCCCCGGCTACCTCTCCGCCGTCTCGGCCGTCGACGCGCAGCATCTCGGCGACCCCGGCGTCGGCCGCCGCGTTGCGCTCGCGAGCCTGCCGTTCATCGCCGGCTTTGCCGTCGTCTTCGTCGCGCTCGGCGCCGCGGCAAGTCTGATCTCCAGCGCGCTGACGGACAGCTCGCAGCGCGCCATCGCCGGTTTCATCCTCGTCGTCGCCGGGCTGGCGTTCCTCGGGTTGCTGCCCGGCACCGACCGGCTCGTCGCGGGCGGGCTGCTGCAAGGCGCGCGCCGGCGCGGCTCCCGCGTCTTGCTCGGCGGAGCGTTCGCGATCTGCGCGGCGCCGTGCGTCGGCCCGTTCCTCGGCGGCGCGTTCGCCGCCGCCAGCAACTCCGACACCGTGCTGCGCGGCTCTGCGTGGCTTGCCGCGTACTCGGCCGGGCTCGGCCTCGCATTCCTGCTCGTCGCGGTGTTCTTCGTGCGCGGCATGACGCTGTTTCGCTGGCTCCGCGACCACTACCGCCTCTTCTCGCTCATTGGCGGCGCGATCCTCGTCGCGCTCGGCCTACTGCTGTTCTTCGACGAGTTCTACCGCGTCCAGATCTATACGCACCGCGTGCTCGAGGCCATCGGCCTGGGCGACCTGTAGCGCGCGTCGCAGCTGCACCAGCAGCGCGTCGAGGTCGAGGCCGCGATGGGTGGGCGCGTACGGCGTCAAGCGGCGAATGGCTTTCTCGAGCTGGCGTTCGGTTCCGATGCGCCGGCCGCGCCCGGCCTGGTACCAGGCGACGGCGACGTGGACGAGCCCCTGGAGGAAGTCGCGCTCCTCTTTCGGCGCGGCGCGCCAGGCGAGCTCGAGCTCCTCGTGCGCGGCGAAGTACTCGCCGCGGCGGATGAGCTCAAGCCCCTGCCGGTACTCCGACGCGAACTTCTCCGTCTTCGACCTGGACGTCGTAGGTGCGGAGCTGGATCGCGAGGTCGAACTCGTTCTGGCCTGTGCGGACGTCGTACTGCCAACCATGCCAGGGGCAGGCGAGGACGCAGCCGTCGAGGTGCCCCTCGCCGAGCGGGCCCTGGAGGTGGATGCAGTGCTGCTGGACGGCGTAGAAGCCGCCGTCGCAGTGGGCGAGGGCGATCTCCTCCTCGCCGGCGCGGACGCTGCGCACGGTGCCGGGCGGGACGTCCTCGACGCGGGCGACGGCCACGAATTCCACGGGCGCGACCCTAGCAACAGGACCCACGAGCGCGGTACGCTCCCGCCGATGGCGACGATCCTGTTGTGTGGGGTCGATCTCTTCTTCCGGGGCAAACTCGAGGCCCTCTTGCCCGGGCATCACTTCGTGACGTCGGACAGCGCGGACTGGCCCGACATCGTCATCGCCGACATCAGTCGTGTCGATCCGGACGATGTCGCCGACTCGTATCCGGATGTCCCGATCGTCGGCTTCGGCGGGCACACCGACACCGCCGGATTGAGGCGGGCGCACGAGGCGGGCTTCGACCAGGTGCTGGTGAAAAATGCCCTGCAGGAACGGGCGCCTCAGATCGTCGAGGAGCTGATCGCGCGCTAGCCGTCGAGCGAAAGCTCCGCTTTCGCTCGATCTCTGTACGCCGCTTCGCGGTAAACGCGCGCGAGCAAAGCTCGCACGCTTCTGTGTCGGTCGGCGAGACGACCCTTCCGTGCGGCCTGCCGATGCTTCGCGTCGGCAGACCGCATCAGTCCGCCTGCGGATAAGCCTGCTGCGCCTGTCTTATCCGCAGGCTCCGGTGGCTTCGAGATGCGGGCGGCGAAGGACCGGGGTCTGACTCCTCGGGGTGAGACCCGTCGTTAGAGTGACGGCCCGATGACGTACATCATCGCCGAGCCCTGCATCGACATCAAAGACTTGTCGTGCGTCGACGTCTGTCCCGTCGACTGCATCCACCAGGCCGATCGCATCTTGGTGATCGACCCGGAGGAATGTATAGATTGCGGGGCGTGCGAACCGGAGTGCCCGGTCGAGGCAATCTTCCCTGAGGACGCACTTCCCGATAAGTGGCAGCC
>JBJMJR010000090.1:0-17770 GCA_045806245.1 Gaiellaceae bacterium
CGGCGCCGGCGGTCCGGTGGTTGCGAAGGAGCTCGCCGCGCGCGGGCTCGACGTGCTGCTGCTCGAGGCCGGCCCGGCGTGGACGGATCCGGAGCGCGAGTGGTCGCACGACGAGAACACGGCGAACAACCCCGCAACGGGCGTCTTCCGCTTCGGCCCCGGCGACCGGACGAAAGCGCCGTGGGCGCGCGATCTGCCGCAGAACTGCTTCGTCTGGCAGACGGCCGGCGTCGGCGGCTCGACGCTGCACTACTTCGGCAACTCGCCGCGCGCGATGCCCGACGCGCTGGCCGGCTACGCCGACCTGATCCCGTACTACGAGTGGGTCGAGCACACACTGCCGGTGCAGACCGCGGCGATGGGGACGAAGGAGGAGCTCTTCCTGCGCGCGGCGACCAAGCTCGGGCTGCCGACGCAGACGTCCAAGGACATCTCACGCGCGGCTTGCCGTCCGCAGGAGAACGCGATCCTGCAGCCGCACGGCACGGCCGGGAGGACGAACAACGCGAAACAGCTCGTCTATCCGAAGGCGAAGGGCTGCACGTTCTGCGGGCACTGTCCGCAGGGCTGCTTCCTGCCGCTGAAGGCGCCGCTCAACCTGAAGGCGAAGCGCTCGACGCACGTCAGCTACGTGCCGATGGCGGTGACCGCCGACCGCTGGACGCACGGGCGCGCCGCGACGCTCGTGCCCGATGCGTTCGCCGTCAAGGTGAGCGCCGAGCGCGACATCCGCAGCGTGACGTGGCGCAACACGCGCACGGGCGCGCTCACCACGGAGGAGGGGAAGGTCGTCGTGCTTGCCGCGGGCGCGCTCGAGACTCCGCGCCTGTGGCTGAACAGCGGCCTGCCGAACGCGAACGACCAGGTCGGCCGCGGCCTCACCGACCACTACCTCGACTTCGTCGTCGGGCGCTTCGCGCGCAACACGGGCTCGAGCAAAGGCGCGACGTCCGCGGCGCGGGCCGATTTCCCCGGCTACGGCTGCATCGAGCAGGCGGGAGTGGCGCCGGGATTGCAGGCCCAGGGGCTCACCGATAGCAACGAGCCGGGGAAGCGGGTCGTTGGTGCGCGCCTTCACCGGTTGCTCGCCGACGTCGACAGGCTCATGTCGGTCGCGGTCCTCACCGACGACGACGTGCTGCCGCAGAATCGCGTGACGGTCTCGAACGTGATGACACCGGACGCGCACGGCCCGCTGGCGCGCGTCGAGCTGCGCGCGCGCACGCCGCGGACCCTGGCGAACCGCGACTTCCTCGCAACGCGCGCGGCCGAGCTGCTCCGAGCTGCAGGCGCGAAGGAGGTCGTGCGGATGGACTGGGCTCCCGTGCTGCTGCACATCCACTCGACGATGCGGATGGGGGCTGTCGTGAACGACGACGGGGAGTCGCTAGCGGTCGAGCGGGTCTTCGTCGCGGACAACTCGATGCTCCCGAATGGTCTCGGCGGGCCGAACCCGACGCTGACGACGCAGGCGCTCGCGACCCGCACCGCCGAACGCATCTTCGTGCGCTACTTCGGCGGCGATCCCTGGGTCGCGCGCGAGTCACCGGTGTCGTCGGTGGACGACACGGTGACTGCGGCTGTTGCGGCTGCTGGTTCCTAGGCCGTCGGGACGTAGTTCCGCATCGCCCTGATCAGGGCGGCTGCGTACTGCATTCCTTCGGCGTCGGGCTCGCGGCCCATGAAGCGCCAGCGGCGCTGCTCGAACCAGAGGCACGCGCGCAACTCCTGCAACGTGCGCGGCACCTCACTCGTCCTCCGCCAGTTGGCGAAGGCGCTCGTCGCGAACTCCCTGCACCCTTCACGATCCTTTGGAGCAAACGTCACGGCGAAGCGTGCGTAGTCGCTCCAATCACCGTAAGTGGTCGGCAGGTCGTTCACCCTCAGCTCCCCCGTCTGGATCTGTGCGGCGTACATCTGATACCTCCGTACTGCTGCGGCTTGCGGCTGTCCTACTGAGACGCATCATCGGCGCCGATCTTGCAAGGGAAAACAGAAATCCCCCACTAGGGGGACACCGGCAAAAGAAAGGCCGCCCCTGCGGCGGACGGCCTTTTATGTGTTGTACGTCGCCGGCCTGCGGCGGGCCTGCGGCGGTTTCTTCTTGCGGTTGTGCAGATGGAGATGCCGTGCACGCGACTTCCTTGCGCGCGTTCACCCCTTCGGGTGACTTACCGTTCGCGGCGTGATCCTCGTGATCGCAGCGACCGAGCGTGAGCTCGCCGGCGCAGCCGGCGCGGCGACGCTCGCCTGCGGCATCGGCCCCGTCGAGGCCGCGGCCGCGACGGGGCAGGCGCTCGCCGTCCAGTCGCCCGCCGCCGTGCTGCACGTCGGCATCGCCGGCGCGCGCGGAATCGAGGTGCCGCAGCTGGTGATCGGGTCGGAGGCCGTGTACGAGGACGCCGGCGACGGCCCGCTCGTCCCGGGCCGTGTCGAGCCGGACGCCGAGCTGCTCGAACGCGCACGCCGGGCGCTGCCCCAGGCGCAGGTGCTCCCGATCGGGACGAGCGCCCGCGTCGGCGGGACGAGCGGCTGCACCGTCGAGGCGATGGAGGGATTCGCGGTGCTGCGCGCCGCGCAGCTCGCGGGGGTCCCGGCCCTCGAGGTGCGCGCCGTGTCGAACGAGATCGACGAGCCGGACCGCGCCCGCTGGCGCTTCGACGACGCACTGGCGGCGATCGAACAGGCTCTGCCGCTCCTGCTCGCCGAGCTGCGATGAGGCTCCGGGTCTGGCTTCGGGCGGCGGCGCTCGTGCTCGTCGTCGCCGGCGTGATCGTCGGCCTCACCGTCTACTTCAGCTCGGAGTCGGTGCCACCGTGCCTCGTCTCCGGCGTCCCGACGTGGCGTCCCCCGGAGGAGGGGGCGACGCATCGGTACGCCGTCGTCTTCGCCGATCGCGCGGCGTGCTTCTTCACGCTCGACGAGAAGCAACAGCTCGTCGGGCAGCTCCGTCTCGCCCAGGCCCACGACATCTCCACCGCGGCCCCGAACGGAAACGAGATCGCGCTTCGCACGGCAACGGGCCCGTACACGCTCGACCTGCGCACGCGGAAGCTGGCGAAGGGCGGACTGGCGCCGTTCGACCGCACCATCGTGACCGAGACCGATGCAGAGCAGCGCGTCCTGTACGTGACGCAGCCCAGGCTCCTCGGCTTCCGCGTGATCGACATGCGTCGTGGCAACACTGCGTACGTCGTTCACTTCAAGGGCTTCACGTGGAACCCACGCTTCGGCCCCAATCCGCCGAGTCACGGCCTCTCGCTCGCGCCGGACCGGCCGGAGCTCTGGGTGCTCGACGCGCCAAACAACACGCTGCATGTGTTCGACGTCAGCGCGGTCCCCGCATCGCCGCCGAGGCGAATCGACGACGTCCGCCTGCTGACGACGCTGACGGGACCCGGCTCGCTGACGCGTAGCGCCGACGGGCGCTTTCTCTACGTCGGCGGCACAGGCGACGTGATCGACACGCAGACGCGGAAACCGGTAGCACACCTCGACGCGTTGCAGAAGGCGACGGCGATGCTCGAGGTCGACTGGAAGAGCGGGCGTCCCGTCTTCCCGGCCTTTCCTCGCTAGATTCGACGGGTGCCGCGCACTCAGCTTCCGCCGCCGCTCCCTCCGGAGACGCGCACGGTGGGCCAGCTCGTCGCCGAGGCGATCCGTCTGTACGGCGCGCGGTTCTGGCCGTCGCTCGCGCTCGGGATCGGTCCGGGCCTGCTTGGAATCGCCGCGGCCGAGCTCGACGGCGTAACACGCGTCGTGGTCGTCGTCGGCATCGGACCGCTCGTGCTCGCCTCGTCGTATGCGGGCGCGGTCGCGCTCGTGCGTCCGATCGGGCACGGCCGGTACGTCCCCGTGGCGCTCGCGGCGGGATATCTCGCGTTCCTGCCGATCTGCGTGTCGCGGTTGTGGATCTTCCCGGGGATCTATCTCGTCGCCCTCGCGTGGCTGGCGCTCGTCGGGCTCGCCGTGCCGGCCGCGCTCGTCGAGCGGCGCAGTTACGCGGACGCGTTACGCCGCGGCGTCGAGCTTGCGCGCGCCGACTACGTGCATGCGCTCGGATCGCTCGCGACGCTCGCGATCACGATCTTCCTCACCGGGCTCGTCGTCTTCTTTGCGATCCGGGCGGGCAGCGGCCAGGCGATCCGCGTCGCGGCGGTGCTGGCGCTCGTCGTCCTCGCGCCGCTGTTCGTGCTCGGCGCGGCGGTGCTCTACGTCGACCAGGCCGCCCGAGTAGAGTCGGGCCCCCGACCGAGGAGGAATTCGAATGGCGACATACATCCTTCTTTCCAGCCTGACGCCGCAGGGCGTGCAGACACTGAAGGCGAATCCTGATCGCCTGCGCGAGGTGAACAAAGACGTCGAGGAGCTCGGCGCCAAGGTCGTGCACCAGTGGGCAACCCTCGGCGAATACGACTTCGTGAACGTCGTCGAAGCGCCCGACTCGGCAACCATCGCGCGTGTCTCCGTCGCGCTCGGCGCCCGCGGCAGCACGAAGATCCGCACGCTCACGGCGCTTACCATCGACGAATTCCTCCAAGCAGTCGGCTAACCGGAGGCCGGACTGATGCGACGCGGCGACGCGGAGCATCGCCGCGCCGCACGGAAGAGAACAATCGGGGAGACCTAGGAGTGCGCGGGCTCTGCCCGCGCACGTTCACCGCGAAGCGGCGTTACCCGTGTCGAGCAAAAGCGCAGCTTTTGCTCGAAGCGCTAGAGGTATTTCGCCCAGCGTCCTGGGCATTCGCACTGGAGGTTCTTCAGGTGGCAGCGCCGGCAGCTCCATTCGGAGAGCCAGATCCACTTCAGGTGAAGGACCTCGATGATCGTGAGCGCCACGATCCAGGTGAGCAGCTCAGTGCGGGAGAAGACGTGCACGTGTGCAACGTGCCGACGCGCGCCGCGGGGTGCAATGGGCCGGGAGGCCTATTTTTCGGGGCCGACCGGCCTACGCCGAACGGTGATGCCCCACGCGCGTCCGGACGCGAACAGCTCCTCGGGATCGAGCTCGTCCGCCCAGCCGAGGAAATGCTGCTCCGGGTTGTCGTCCGTTGAGGCGTAGACGGCGCGGCGATCGGCATCGCGCCGTTCCGGTTCGAGTGACTCCCCGCGCTCCAGCGCGTCGAGCCTCGCCTGTGCGGCTTCCGCGACCGGGCCTTCTTCGTACCCGCGTGGCATGCGACTCAGTGTAGGGACGCGCTCACAGCGACCTCGGCGGCGAGGCCGGCGTTCGCCACAACGAGCTCGCGGTTGACGGCGAGCGTCCGGCCGGCGCTTCGCTCGTGGAGCTGAGAGAGGACGAACGGCGTCACGGCCTGTCCTTTCACGCCTTGTCGCCCGGCGTCGGCGAGCGCCTGCTCGATCAGCGGCTCGACGTCGTCGAGGCTGGTGGGCGGGGGCTGTGCGAGCACGAGGCCGCTGCCGCCGAGGTTCCAGTGTTCCTGCGCGACCCGTGCCGCCTCCTCGGCGGACTCGACCCGAGCCGGGGCGGGCGGACCGCCGCGGGCGGTGTAGAAGAGCGGCAGCTCGTCCGTGCGGAAGCCGAGCACCGGCACGCCGAGCGTCTCGAGAACCTCGAGCGTCGCGGGCACGTCGAGCAGCGACTTGATTCCGGCCGACACGACGAGGGCCTGCGTCCGGGCCAGCTCGCCGAGATCCGCGGAGACGTCGGGCGGGTGCGGGTAGCCGCGATGCACGCCGCCGATGCCGCCCGTCCCCATGAACCGGATCCCGGCAGCGCGGCACACCGCGAGCGTGCCGCCGACCGTCGTCGCGCCGACTGCGCGCTGCGCGACGCACACGGCGAGATCGCGCGGGCCGGCCTTGCGCGCGCCCGCGTCGAACCGCTCCAGCTCCGCGGCCTCGAGC
Source organism: Gaiellaceae bacterium (assembly GCA_045806245.1). Taxonomy (GTDB): domain Bacteria; phylum Actinomycetota; class Thermoleophilia; order Gaiellales; family Gaiellaceae; genus 3-1-20CM-4-69-9. The sequence continues at coordinate 5,869 of JBJMJR010000090.1, forward strand.
CCGACGCGGATCTCGCCGTCGAGCACGCCGACCGTCGCCGGCACGGCACCCGCGTCACGGACACGCTGCTCGGCCTCGACTCCGACCGCGATGCCGTCGCCCGGCGGAAAGCCGTGCGCGATCAGCGTCGTCTCCAGCGCGACGACTGCGCGCGCGTCGCGGACCTCCTCCGACACGCGGATCACGGCATCGCTCCGACCTGCGCGACGCATCGCGCTGCAGCCTGCGCGCCTACCTCCGCGCCGCCGACGAGGAAGCCGGCCGCCAGCGCATCGCCGGCGCCCGTTGTGTCCACGACGGCCACGTCTGGTGCCTGGCACCGGACTGCCTCGCCGTCACGCACGACGTCGAAGCCTTCCGCGCCGTGCTTCACGATCCGCGTCCCCGCCTGAAACGCAGGAAGCTCGTCCCACTCCTCCGCGTTCCCGAAGACAATGTCGGGCGCCAGGTCTTCGAGTTGCTCCTGAAAGTGCGCGTACGCCCGGATTCGCGTCCATGCGGAGAGGTCGACGCTGATGCGGGCGCCGTAGGCGCGCGCAAGCTCGACGGCACGCGCAGCGGCCTTGTCGATCGGCGAGGCAAGGAGGGCGTAGCCGGAGATGTGCAGACAGTCGCACGCGAACCAGGCCGGGTCGAGGTCGGCCGGCTCGAGCAGCGTGGCGGTGCCGCGATCCGACGCCAGCGTGCGCTCGCCGCCCGGTGCGACGAGCGAGACGACCACGCCCGTGCGGCCGTCGACGGGCCCGGCGAGCTCGACACCGCGACCGGTGAGCTCCGCATCGACCCACGCTCCCGCCGCATCGTCGCCGCGCCGTGCGACGCAGCGCGCGTCGCCGCCGAGCGCGGCCACCCACGCGGCGACGTTCGCGGCCTGCCCGCCCGCTGCGGTCCGCGTGGCTGCGTTGGCGTCGGCGCCCGCGGCGAGCGGTTCGTCCAGGCGCACGATGACGTCGAGCAGGAGATCGCCGAGGGTGACGACGAGCATGGAGCTACGATCGTCCCATGGACGGCGAGCAGAGGCGCGGGCGTCTCGGCTCCTTCGTCGTCGGCGGGCTCGTCGGCGCGTCGGCCGCGCTGGCTGCCGCCCGGCGCCGCCGCCGCCGTGACGCGCATCTGCGCCGCACGCCGCAGGGGCTCGAGGCCTTCGAGGGCGCACCGTGCTACCACGAGGTCGTCGAGCGCGAGCGCGACGAGCTAGAGCCGTGACTCCGCCTGCACGACAGTGTGCAGGTTGACGTCGGCGTCGTTGATCTGCAGCGACTGTCCGACGCGCAGAACGCGCTTGGCCACCGCGATGTAACCCGCCCGCGTGCGGAGCGGTTCGCGCGTGCGGATGACCAGATACGGCCCGTACACATGCCCTTCGAACTCCGAGGCCGGCTTCGGCAGGACGAATGCGATCGTCGCGCGCTGTCGTGCGTTCGTGGTGTCGCTCGCGTCGAACACCCAGACGCCGCGTCCGAGCGGAGCGTGGATGCCTTTCAGCGCGTCCGCGAACAGCCCGGGGTCTGCGCGTGGCAGCACCTGGTGCGAGAACGAGCGGTTGTCCTCCCAGGCGCGGAGGAAGACGGGCTCGTAGCCGAGCAACACGTCGTTCCGCCGGCTCGTCGACGCAAGCCACGCAGCGGCGGCATCGCGTGCATGGGCTTCGCCCGCCGGGTCGCCGTCGAAGAGCTCGGGCGTCTTCGTGTGGGCCCACCGCACCTCCCCGACGACGACGACGACGGCCAGCACGAGCGCAACCGCCGCGAACGCCGCACCCGCCCGCGCGAGCGTGACGAGTGGCAGCGCGAGCAGCACACTGAAGAACGGGAGCGCGAAAATCAGGTGCCGTGCCTCCGGCGACGTCGTCGAGTGCAGGGTCGCGACCATGAACGCGACCGCAGGCACGACGACGACGCAAGCGGTGAGCACGGCCGCCTCGACGTTGCGCCGGACGAGCAGGACGGCACCGACGACAGCCAGGACGAGCAGGCACGCGGCCCACACGTGGGCGTGCGAGCTGAAGTCACCGGCGACCGACCAGAGGTAACGGAGGACGGAGCGCGGCGAGCCCAGCCTCCGTCCGCCGCCGCCGACGCCGACGTCGAACCGGTTGCGCAGCACGACGTCCGCCCACCAGAACGGGAAGCCGGCAACCGCGACCGCGGCGAGCGTCAGGAAGGCGGGGCGCTCGCGGACGCGGAGCAGGACGAACAGCACCTGCGCGCCGACCACGAGGACGGCATACGGATGACTCGCAAGCACCAGCAGCAGCGCGATTCCCCACAGGACGTAGCGCCGGGACAGCAATGCGAGGAACGAGAGCAGGCTCGTGAACAGGAACAGGCTGTACATGCGCCCGAAGATCCCGTGGAAGAGGAAGACCCAGCTCGCGGAGGCGAACGCCGCCGCCACGACGCCGGTCGCGCGGTCGGCGAGTTGCGCGCCCAGTAAGGCGATCAACGGCACGCTTGCCACGGCGAAGACGAGCGACACGAGCCGCAGCGCTGTCAACCCACCGCCCAGATGGACGACGGCCCAGGCGAGCAGAAAGTGCAGAGGCGCTCCGCCGCGCTGCGCAATCACCGTGTGCAGGACATCGCCGAGCGAGCCCCGGCCGACGAAGAGCGCGAGAGCCTCGTCCTCGTGCGGGGGCCATTGGCCGAGCAGCCAGCCGAGGACGCCGGCGACCGCAGCGGTCAGCAGCGCCGTCGCCGCCCGGAAGGCGTCGACCTTTACCGCAGGGGCCTCCAAGCCGATAACGCTGCTAGCGTCCTTCATTGCCATGCCTACGTACGAGTACAAGTGCCCGAACGGGCACCTCTTCGAAGTCTTCAAGCGCATCGCCGAGCCTGCGCCGGAGGCGTGCGCCGTCTGCGGCGCGTCGCCCGTCGTGACCGTGCTGTATCCGGTTCCCGTCCACTTCCGTGGCTCCGGGTTCTACTCCACCGACTACGGGCGCGGCGGCGGCAAGAAGGAGCCCGCGAAGGACACGAGCGATACCGGTAGCGCGGAGAAGCAAGACAAGAAAGACAAGCCGCCGGAAAAGAAGGCCGCCGAGGCCTAGAAGTTCCGGTTGCCGACGAAGCAACCGGGAGCGAAGGGGCCGCCGCCGGGCCGGGGAGGCTGCGCGGCCGACTGGCCGGTGACCATCGCGACGACTGCGATGTTGTCCTCGTTGCCGATGATGTCGCTGCCGTAGCTGCTGCTCGTACCGCCCAGGCGGCAATGCAGGGTGCTGCTTGCGCCCGCTCGCTTGAGCACCCAGCCGAGCTCGACGAACTGCCACGCCGACAGGTCCGTCGTCAACGGCGACACGAGCGTCTTCCCCTGGAACGGGAGCCTGAGGAACGTGCCGAAGCCGAGCAGCTTGTGCATTGCGGCGTTGACCACGGCCTGCTGGCGCTCGCCGCGCTTGATGTCCGAGTCGCTCGGGTCGAGCTGGTTCACGCGGATGCGTGAGTACACCAGAGCCCGCCGGCCGTTCATGTGCTGCCGGCCTTTCGCGAAGCGCCAGCCCTTCCACGTCGCGCAGCGGTGCGCGTCGAAGGGGCACTCGAACTTATCCGAGAGGATCGGCGCCGGAACCGTGATGTCGATTCCGCCAATGTTGTCGATCAGCTGCTTGAACTGCGTGAAGTCGACGATCATGACGTGGTTGATGTTGAGCGCATTCCCCGTCACGCCTCGGAGGGTTCGGAGGACGAGATCGGGACCGCCGAACTGCATCGCCGCATTGACCTTCTGCTCGCCGTGACCGGGAATCGCGACGCGCAGGTCGCGCGGAATCGACAGGTACGCGAGCCGGTGATGGTCCGGGTCGGTGCGGAGGATCATGATCGAGTCGGAGTGGTTGTCGGCAACGCGCGCATCCGTGTTCGCGTAGTCGCGGCCGAGCATCAGGATCGTCGTCGGGTTGGAGATCATCGCTCCGCTCTGCGGTGCGAGCACGCGGTCGATGCCGGGTGACGTCTTCTGCAGGCGGTCGTTCGCTTTCGCGACGCCGCCGCGGAAGGAGAGGTAGCCCGCGATCGCCCAGACGACGAGCAGCACCAAGAGCGCGAGCAGTGTCAGGCCGATGCGGCGCCGCCAGCTCCAGCGCCGCGGCGGCCGGCGGACGCGCGGCTCGCGTGGCGTGCGGCCGTTGCGGTCCCGGCGGGTTTGCGGGCGCTCGAGCGGCACGCGGCCCTTCACGCGCCCGCCTCGGTAGACGCGGTAGGGCTTCTCTCCTGTCGCCATCGACCCAGTAGGGTAGCCGCGCGGTTTGGACGGGAAACGCGTTATCGGCGTCGACCTCGGTGGGACCAAGATCCTGGCGGGAATCGTCGACCGGGACGGCCAGGTCGAGCGCCGCCGCGAGCATGCGACGCCCGTCACGTCGCAGGACGAGCTGCTGGCCGGGCTCGACGCGGCTGTGGAAGAGCTCCTCGACGACCAGATCGCGGCGGTCGGCTTCGGCATTCCGTCGCCGATCGACCAGATCACCGGCCGGGCGCAACAGGCGGTGAACATCCCGCTCGACGCGTCGATCGACTTCCGCACGCGCATGTCCGAGCGGTTCCGGTTGCCGGTGGGGATCGAGAACGACGCGAACGCCGCCGCGTACGCGGAGTTCCACTTCGGCGCCGCGCGCGAGGCGGACACGATGGTGATGCTGACGCTCGGCACGGGCTGCGGCGGCGGCGCCGTCCTCAACGGCCGGCTCTACCGCGGCTGGGCGGAGTTCGGCCACATCGTGATCGAGTACGACGGGATTCCATGCCAGGGCACGTGCACGGGGCGCGGTCACCTGGAGGCCTACGTCACCGGCGTCGCGGCGGCGAAGCTCGCGCAAGAGGTCTTCGGGCCGCCCGTCGACGCGCATCGGCTCGTGCGCCTCGCCGACGAGGGGGAACCGCGCGCGATCGAGATCCTCGACGGGATCGGCCGGCGTCTCGGCGCCGGCATCGGCAGCCTCGTCAACATCTTCAATCCCGAGCTCGTCGTGATCGGCGGCGGGTTCGCGGCGGCCGGTGACTTCATCCTCGACCCGGCTCGCGAGATCGTCAAGCGCGAGGGGCTCGCCGGCGCCGGCGAGCGGGTGCGCATCGTGCGCGCCGAGCTGGGGACGGCCGCGGGGCTCATCGGGGCCGGTCTCGTCGCGTTCGACGCGCTGGTGTAGATGCCGCTCGCGGTCTGCGCGACGCCGATCGGGAACCTCGAGGACGTGACGCTTCGCGTCCTCGACGAGCTGCGGTCGGCGGATGTCGTCCTCTGCGAGGACACGCGACACACGCGCGTGTTACTGGACCGCCACGGCATCTCGGCGCGGCTGCTCTCGTACCACGAGCACAACGAGGCGAAGCGGACGGCCGAGCTGCTGCCGCGATTGCAGTCGGGTGAACGCGTCGCGCTCGTCTCCGATGCCGGGTTGCCCGGCATCAGTGACCCGGGCGCGCGTCTCGTCGGCGCGGCCCTCGGCGCCGGCGTGGCGGTGACGGTGCTGCCCGGACCGTCGGCGGTGGAGACAGCGCTCGTCGCAAGCGGGCTCGCGGGGCAGCGGTACCAGTTCGTCGGGTTCTTGCCGCGCGGGGCGAAGGCGTTGCGTGCGCTGTGGGAGGAGCTCGCGCAGTGGCCGCATCCGGTCGTCGCCTTCGAGTCGCCGCAGCGGCTGCCTGCGACGTTGCGGTCGCTCGCGGACGTCGATCCCGAGCGTCCTGTCGCCGTCTGCCGCGAGCTGACGAAGAAGTTCGAGGAGATCGCCCGCGGGACGGCGGCCGAGGTGGCCGCGCGCTTCTCCTCTGCGCCGAAAGGCGAGATCACGCTCGTCGTCGGCGCGGGTGCAGCCGGCGACGTCGATGCGTCCGCAGCCGTCGCCGCCGTGTCGGAGCTCGTCGACGCAGGCGTGCCGCGGAGGCAGGCAGCCGACGTCGTCGCCCGGCTCACCGGCGCGGCGCGCAACGAGCTCTACCGCCGTACTTTGTAGCCAGTATTGACAACGACAGGACGGTCTTGGTACCGTCGCTGAGTTCTCAAATCTGGCAACAAGGAGGCTTCCTCGTGCTGCGGCGACTCGTTCTGCTCACCTTTTGCGCGTTCGTACTGCCTGTGTCGGCGGCGCAGGCGTGGACCTGGCCGGTCGACGGCCCGGTGCTCCGGCCGTTCTCGTTCGACCGCGCGCATCCGTACGCGGCCGGCCAGCATCGCGGCCTGGATCTCGGTGCTGCCGCCGGCGCGAACGTGCGCGCGCCCGCCGACGGGGTCGTGAGCTTCGCAGGCACCGTGCCGACCGGCGGCAAGACGGTCTCGATCGAGACGCCGTCCGGCTACACGGCGACGCTCGTGCACCTGGGCTCGATCGAGGTCGTACGCGGCGCCCGGGTCGGCGAAGGTGCTGTCGTCGGAACCGTCGGGCCGAGTGGAGTCGTCGACCTCGACGCGCCGTTCGTGTACTTCGGGCTGCGCGTCACGAGCGAGCAGCAGGGCTACGTCGACCCCCTCTCGTTCCTGCCGGCGCGTCCCGTCCCGGCTGCGCCCGCAGAGTCGGAGCCGGCGGCGCAACCCGTTGCGGCGGCGGCGGTCGTCCCGGCCGTGAGCGCCGAAGTCGCGCCGCAGCCCGCGTCGCAGCCCGCACCGCTCGCAGAGCCGGCTTCCCAGGCGCCGGCTCTCGCCTCGGTCACCGATGTGGACTCGCGGGCGTCCGCGGCTTCGACGGCAGCGAGGCGAACCACGGTGGGCTCCCACACCGCGACCCGAACCGCGGCGCGATCCCAAGCCGCCGCGCCGAGGCCGGTGGTTCGTTCGACAGAGGTGCGCCATTCAGTTCAGAGGAACGCTCGAAGCACGTCCGTCGGACACGCCACGTTGCCGAGTGCGATGGCGCACACCGAGCGACCGGACGCGCTCGTGAGCGCACAGCGTCTTCATGCGCGATCGCCGCTAACCGCGCACAGCACATCGAACGTGCCGACATGGTTGGTCGGCGGATTCGTGACATTGGCTGCGCTCTGCCTCGCAGGCCTGCGGGCGCGAGCGGTCTGCCGGAAGCGTCCTCCTATCATGGTCCCGGTCGAGCGGGAGTCGTCCTTTGTCGCAGCGGGAGCAAAAGCACATCCGGAAGGTTTTGGTGGCGCCGGCATGGCCGTATGCATCGGGCAAGCGTCATCTGGGCCACGTGGTCGGGTTCGCCGTGCCGGCCGACATCTTCGCGCGGTATCACCGGTTGAAGGGCAACGACGTCCTGATGGTGAGTGGTACGGACGAACACGGGACGCCCGTTATGGTCACGGCGGATCGCGAAGGCGTGTCGCCGCGTGAGATCGCCGAGCGCTACAACGAGCTGACCCGGACTGATCTCCGAGACCTCGGGATCAGCTACGACTGCTTTACGCGGACGACGACGCAGAATCACGCGCACGTCACGCAAGACATCTTCCGCACGCTGTACGAGCACGGCTGTCTCGTCGAGAAGACGACGCTCGGCGCGTTCTCCGCAACGACGGGCAACACGCTCCCCGACCGATACATCGAAGGAACCTGTCCCATCTGCGGTTTCACGGAAGCGCGGGGCGATCAGTGCGACAACTGCGGCAATCAGCTCGATCCTGCAGACCTGATCGAGCCGCACTCCATCATCGACGGCGAGCCCCCGGAATTCAGGGAGACGACGCATCTCTTCCTCGACCTCCCGCAGTTCGCCGATCGCCTGCGTTCCTGGATCGAGGGAAAGACGACCTGGCGCCAAAACGTCCGGAACTTCTCGCTTTCGCTGGTCGACGACCTCAAGCCTCGTGCGATGACGCGGGACATCGATTGGGGCGTCCCCGTGCCGGTGGAGGGCTATCCCGAAGAGACGAAGCGAATCTACGTCTGGTTCGACGCTGTGATCGGCTATCTCTCGGCGGCCGTCGAATGTGCGCGCAACAGGGGCACGCCCGAGGCATGGCGCGACTGGTGGCAGGAGCCCGACTCGCTGCATGCGTACTTCATGGGCAAGGACAACATCGTCTTTCACACGGTGATCTGGCCCAGCATGTTGCTCGGATACGAGACGGGTGGCGAGCTCGGAAACGGACGCGAGCTGCACCTCCCCGACGACGTCGTCGCAAGCGAGTTCCTGACGATGGAGGGGCGGCAGTTGTCGACGAGTCGGGCCGTTGCGATTTACGTACGCGACGTGCTCGAGCGTTACGACCCGGATCCGGTGCGCTACTTTCTGACCGCGGCAGGCCCCGAGACGCAGGACAGCGACTTCTCGTGGGCCGAGTTCGTGCGCCGAAACAACGACGAGCTGCTCGCCAACTGGGGAAACCTCGTCAACCGGACGTTGACGAACGCCTTCCGGAACTTCGGCGAAGTGCCGACGCCGGGGGAACTGACCGATGCCGACCGCGCGGCGCTTGCGGCGGTCGCATCGGGCTTCCAGTCGGTCGGCGAGCTGATCGAGCAGGCGCGTTTCATGGCGGCACTCGCTGAAGCGATGCGGCTGTCGAGCATCGGTAACCAATACGTCGATCGCGAGGCGCCGTGGGCAGCGATCAAGGAGGACCGCGAACGCGCAGCGACCATTCTGTTCGTGGCGCTCCGCATCATCGACACGCTCAAGCTGATCTTCACGCCGTTCTTGCCGTTCTCGAGCCAGAAGCTGCACGAGCTGCTCGGGTATGACGGCTGGCTGGCAGGCCCGCTGGAGTTTCGCGAGATCGAGGAAGAAGACGGAACCGTCCACACGATCCTGACCGGCGACTACGAGGACTGGGTGCGCGGCTGGCAGGCCAGTGAACTGCCCGCGGGCCAAAAGCTGCGCGAGCCGACCGCGCTGTTCAAGAAGCTCGATCCTGCGATCGTCGACGACGAGCTCAGTCGGCTGACCGCACAGTGATCGACACGCATGCACATCTCGACGCGCTCGACGACGCGGGCGCCGCGATCGCACGTGCGCGGGAGGCGGGCGTTTCGCGCATCCTCGCGATCGGCTCGGGGCTCGCGTCGACGCGGGCGACCCTGGGAATCGCGGCGGCCGAGACGGGAGTGATGGTTGCGGCCGGCATTCATCCCCATCAAGCGGCTGACGGCGAATCGCTCGACGAGCTGACCGCGGTCACCGAGGGACGCCTCGTCGCCGTCGGCGAGATCGGGCTCGACTTCTACCGCGACTATGCGCCGCACGAGGACCAGCGCCGCGTCTTCCGGGAGCAGCTCGAGCTCGCCGCCGAGCTCGGCAAGCCGGTGATCGTGCACTGCCGTGCGGCGGAGGACGAGACGGCCGAGCTGCTCGCCGATTTCGGCGGCACCGTCGTCCTGCACTGCTTCTCCTCGCCGGCGCTGCTTCCCGTCGCGCTCGAGCGCGACTACTACGTGTCGTTCGCGGGAAACGTGACGTATCCGAAGGCTCCGGAGCTGCGCGAGGCCGCCCAGGCGATTCCGGCCGGCCGCATCCTGGCCGAGACCGACTGCCCGTACCTCGCGCCGCAGCCGATGCGCGGGAAGAGGAACGAACCGGCGTACGTCGTCCACACGCTGGAGTCGCTTGCCGAAACGCGGGGCGAGGATGCGCGCGAGCTTGCGCAGCGGATCGACGCGAACGCGTCCGCCGCGTTCCAGCTGGCGTGACCGTTCGAGCGAAGAAGGAGCTGGGACAGCACTTCCTCGTCGACGAGAACATCCTCGGCGTGATCGGGCGGCTCGCCGGGCTGGAGGAGAGCGACGTCGTGCTCGAGATCGGTCCCGGTCTCGGCATGCTGACGACGTTCCTCGCCGACCGCGTCCGGCAGGTCTACGCGGTCGAGCTCGACAACTCGCTCGGGCCGCAGCTCGTCGAGCGGGTGGCCGGCCGTCCCAACGTCGAGCTGCATTTCGGCGACGCGCTCCGGCTCGACCTGCGCGAGACGGCTCCGGCCGCCACGAAGCTCGTCGCCAACCTGCCGTACAACATTGCGACACCGCTCGTCGCCGAAAGTCTCGACGGCCTGCCCGACATGCAGCTGTGGTGCGTGATGGTGCAGCGAGAGGTCGCAGACCGGTTCTTCGCCACACCGTCGACGAAGGCGTACGGCGCAGTGTCGGTGCTGATCCAGCTGGTCGCCGAGCGCACGGGCTTCCATCCCGTGTCGCGGAATGTCTTTCGCCCTCGGCCGAACGTCGAGTCGGCGGTCGTCGCGTTCCGCCGCACCGGCTTGCCCGACGACTTCGCGCACGTGAAGCGGATCGTCGAAGGCGCCTTCGCGCATCGGCGCAAGAAACTCGCGAACTCGCTCCAGCTCTCCGGGATCGACATGGCGCGCGCGGAGATTCCCGACGTGCGCGCCGAGGAGCTGACACCGGCCGACTTTCTCGAGCTTGCCCGAGCGTTGCGGTGAAGCGCGCGCCGGCCGCGGCGAAGATCAACCTTGCGCTCGTCGTCGGTCCGCCGCGAACCGACGGCCGGCACGAGCTCGTCACCGTCTACCAGCGCGTCGCGCTCTGCGACCGGCTTGCGGTCGAGCGCGCACCCACGGTGCGTGTCGATGGCTTCGCGGGCGACACGCTCGTCCGCCGCGCGCTCGAGTCAGTCGCCGACGGCACCGCCTTCCGAGCGGAGCTCGCGAAGCGCATACCGGTGGCCGCCGGCCTCGGCGGCGGCAGCTCCGACGCCGCGACTGCGCTGAGGCTGGCGAACGAACTGCGTGACGTTCCGCTCGGCGACGACGAGCTGCACACAACGGCTCGCGAGCTGGGCGCCGACGTGCCGTACTTCCTCGCCGATGGGCCGCAGCTCGGCAGCGGTGACGGGACGGAGCTCTCAGCGCTCGAGCTGCCGCAGGACTACTGGATCGTGCTCCTGCTGCCGAAGGGCGCGCAGAAGTCGTCCACCGGGGAGGTGTTCGCCGCGTTCGACGCACGCCGTGGGCACGAGGGGTTCGACGAGCGCCGGCGGCAGCTGCTTGCGGCGCTCGAGGCGGTCCGCCGGCCGCGCGACCTCGCGGGTTTGCCGCCCAACGACCTCGCAACGTCACCGCTCGCCGCCGAGTTGCTGCAGTTGGGTGCGTTCCGCGCCGATGTGACGGGCGCGGGACCGAGCGTCTACGGCCTCTTTTTGCACGGCGCGCACGCACGCGCAGCGCAGCGCCGGCTGGCGTCAAAAGGGCGCACATGGCTCACGGCACCCGCGTGGTACCGTTGATTTCGTGGCCTACACGCAGCCCGCGATAGAGGCAGGAAGCACACGCGGGGGCCGCTGGCTCCGCGACCGGCGCATCCGGATCGCGCTCTGGACGGCCGTCGTCGAAGGCCTGATCGCAGCGTTCTCGCACGACATCGGCCGCTGGACGATCATCGGCCTCGCGGTCATCGTGCTGGCCTTCTACATGGTCGCCGGACGGCAGTTCAAATGGGACGTGGCGCGCGAGCTGTCATGGATCGCGGCCGCCGCACAAGTCCTCGCGATCTTCGTCGTGATCTTCGCGTTCATCCTGAAGCTGATCGCAATTGTCGCGATCATCGGCTTCGCACTCATCGCGCTCGTTTACCTCTTCACCGACCACAGACAACGCACCTAATCTCGGCCTTACCTTGGGGCGTAGCCAAGTGGTAAGGCAGCGGGTTTTGGTCCCGCGATCCCAGGTTCGAATCCTGGCGCCCCAGCTCCGATGAGTAACTTCGCCGCCGTCATCATGGCCGCCGGCCTCGGCACGCGGATGAAGTCCGCCACGCCGAAGCACCTCCATCCCCTTCTGGGGCGACGCCTCGTCGACTGGGTCGTCGCTGCGGTCCAGCCGCTCGGCCCCGACCCGCTCGTGCTCGTCGTCGCGCCCGACACGGTGCATGCCTTCGAGGGGATGGACGTCGCCGTCCAGCAGCGGCCGCTCGGCACGGGCGACTCGCTGCGCGCCGCGCGCGGCAAGGTCGGCGACGTCCGCGAGCTCCTGGTCGTTTCCGGCGACCACCCCCGGCTGACTTCCGC
>JBJMJR010000091.1:0-4807 GCA_045806245.1 Gaiellaceae bacterium
AGTGGCTCGACCGCCTCCGCCGGCCCGAACTCGCGCGCCAGCCCGGCATGGAAGCGGGCGCGGGGCAGGTGGCGCTCGTCGCCGTCGGCCGGGACACTGCCGCCCTTGGCCTCCAGCACGTCCCGGTAGCTGACGGCGCCGCTGCCGACGTAGAGCCGCCCGGGCTCAACCGCGAGGTCGGCGGGCGCGAGCACCTGGCCGGGGACGAACACCTCGCGGCGCCGCGCGTCGATGACCGGGAGCGCGCCCGGGGCGCCTGCGGCGAGCGCGGCGAGCGTCGAGACGCCGGCGACGGGCACGCCGAGCCCGAGCGCGAGACCGCGCGCCGTCGACAGGCCGATGCGCACGCCGGTGAAGCTGCCGGGGCCGATCCCCACGGCAAGCGCCTCGAGCTCTCGCGTCTGGGCACCTGCCTGGCGCAGCAGCGCGTCGACGTCCTCGAGCAGCGTCACCGCGCGCGACGTGCGCTCGCCGAGCACCTCGCCGTCGGCGACGAGCGCGCTCGTCGCCACGTCAGTCGCCGTGTCGAACGCCAGGATCAGCATCGCGGTCAATCGTGACAAGCCTCGTCCCGCCGTCGCCGTGCTCGAGCCGGACGCTGACGCTCGGCGGCGGCAAGACGCCGGCGCCCGCCTCGGGCCATTCGACGAAGACGACCGCATCGTCGAAGTACGGCTCGAGGTCCCCCCACTCCGCGGCCGACACGTCGCGAAAGCGGAACAGGTCGAGATGCGAGACGTCGACACGGCCGTGATACCGGTTCCCGATCGTGAATGTCGGGCTCGTGACCGGCTGCGTCACGCCGAGCGCGCGGCATGCGCCGCGCACGAAGGTCGTCTTCCCGGAGCCGAGCTCGCCCGACACCGTGACGATGTCGCCAGGGCCGAGGTCGGCAGCGAGCTCCGCTGCGAGCTTCTCGGTCTGCTCGGCGGAGCGGGTCTCGGTCAGAACAGGCCGAGCTGGACGGCCGGCTCGGCCGTGACCGGCGTCAGGAAGACCGGCTGCGGCGGCGGCGCGACGTCGCGCCCGATCAGCTCGGGAATGCGCGCGAAGTCGGACTTCAGCACCTCGAGCATGCGCGGCGTGTAGAGCGCGGCAGCCGGGTGGTAGATCGGGTAGAGCAGCACCCGGCGTCCGCCGAGCGTCGTCTCCTGCTCCTGCCCATGTACGCGCGTGATGCCGGTCGGACGGCCGGAGAGGAGCTTCGTCGCAAAGTTGCCGAGTGTTGCGACGACGCGCGGCTGGATCAGCTCGATCTGGCGCCAGAGGTGCGCCTCGCACGCTTCGATCTCCTCGGGCATCGGGTCACGGTTGCCCGGCGGCCTGCACTTGAGCACGTTCGCCACGTAGACGTCGGCACGCGCCAGGCCGATCCCGGCGAGCAGCTGGTCGAGCAGCTTCCCGGCAGCGCCGACGAACGGCACGCCCTGCTTGTCCTCGTGGAAGCCCGGCGCCTCCCCGACGAACATCAAGTCGGCGGCCGGATCCCCCGAGCCGAAGACGACCTGCGTGCGCCCGCCGGCGAGCGCGCAGCGCGTGCAACCGGCGACTTCGTCGCGATACGCGTGGAGCTCAGTGACCGCAGCCACAGCTCCCGCCGCAACAGCCGCCGCCACCACCACCGAAAGCGCCGGTCTGCCCGGCGGTGCCGATCAGCGCGAACGTCGAGAGCTGGCGCGAGACGTTGGTCGTCGCGCACCGCGGGCACGCCACGTGTTCGTCGCCGCGGACCAGCTCCTCGAAGTGCTCCTCGCACTTCATGCAGACGTACTCGTACATCGGCATCGCCTCGGCAGTTTAGGCCGAGCGGCGGACGCGCGGGAAATCAGCTAATAGCTGGCGGAAACGTGCCTGCCGCCGAGCGTGCCGCTGATCCTGTTGTTCTTCGCGACCTTGAGCGTTCCGGCGACTGCGGCCGAGCCGGAGACCTTGATCGTGCCCTTGAAGGTGGAGGGCGGCCCGATGTCCACGAAGGTGATCTTGCCGCTCAGAAGCACACCCGGCGCGGCGCTGTAGCGCGTCAGCGTGAACGTGACGCCGTTCTTACCCGTCGCGAGCTTGCCGCCGTAAAGCCCGCGGACCGGCGCCGAGAAGTTGAACCACCAGGTGGCCTCGGCCTCGCGGAGCGTCTGCCCTGCGACGAGCAGCGTCTTCGCGACGGTGCGGGCCGGCCGCTTCGGGAACACCTTCACGAGCTTCGCGAGCGGCTTGACGCGCTGCGAGCATTCGGCCTGGTCCGGGGCGTCGAGCGTTCCGAGGATCCATTGGCGCACGTAGTTCTGGGAGCAGCCGGAGACGTCGGCGCCCGTCACGCTGTGACCGACGCCACGGACGACGAGCAGCTTGCCCTGCGGGAACTGGGCCACGGCTTTCTCGGCGTTCGCAACCGGCGTGCGCAGGTCGAAGCCGCCGTCGAGGGCGATCATCGGCACGTTCGGGAGCGGTCCGGGCCCGAGCGGCGTGTTGCCGGCCGGCGAGGGCCACTCCTCGCAGAAATAGGCCGTGCCGATCTTGGCCGCCCAGTTGCCGAACGGGCCGAGCGCGCCGGGCGGAAGATTGGCAATCGCCGTGTCGATCGCGGCGGGCCGACCGGCGGGGGGAGTCCCGGGTGCCCACGGGAACGCGCCGTCGGCGCAGTTCGTCGCCGCGTTCAAGCCGAAGCTCAAGTCCGCGGCGGTGAGCTCGTTGCTCGCGAGGTCGAAGTCGTAGAGACGCAGCAGCGGCCGCGGGTTTCCGTGCAGTGCCGCGTGCACCGCCGCAGGCGCCTCGGCCGCGAGACCCGGCGTGAGGTCGGCGTCGATCAGCATCGACAGGAACTCCTCGCCGTTCATGACGACGCTCTTTGCCTTCCCGTTCGCACCGATGATCTTGCCGCGCAACGGCGTCGTCTCGATCTTGTTCGCGAGCGTGACGACCTCACCGGCGTAGTCGGGCGTCGCGCCCTTGCAGACGGCGTCGGCGCAGTACCGCGCGAGCGTGCCGGGCATCTCCTGCAGCACGTTCTGGTCGAACGGGTCGGGGAACTGCACCGGCACGACGGAGTCGAGCGCGATCCGCTCGACGTGCGCCGGATAGCCGAGCGCGTATGCGAGTGCGAGCTTCGTCCCGTACGAGACGCCGTACAGCCCGATCTTCTCGACGCCGAGCGCTGCGCGCACCGAATCCGTGTCGTCGGCGTGATCGCGCGTGGAGTAGAAGACGCGTGTCGGCCCGATCGTGTTCGCGCAGTCGGCCGCGAGCCGCGCCTCGACCTCGACGCTGCCGGTGACGGTCTTCTGCAGCGGCGGGCAGTCGATCAGCGCGGACTTCCCCGTCCCGCGGTTGTCGAAGGCGACGAGCGTGTAGCCCGGGAACATGAACTGCATCAGCTCGCGGTTGAAGCCTGGGCCGAGATCGAACGAGCCGGCCGAGCCCTGACCCGGCCCGCCTGCGATCAGGAACATCGTTCCGCGCGACGTCCCGGCCGCCGGCAGGACCTCGACGTGCAGCGGGATCGTTCCCGGCGTCGCCCCGGTCCGGTCGAGCGGAACCGTGACCGTCCCGCACTGCACGCCACTCTTCCCGGGGCACGGCGAAAGCGGGATTCCGGCGCGCGCCTGTCCCGCGCCGGCGAAAAATGCCAGCACAGCTGCCACGACGAGGAGACGGCGACCCACGAGGGACGCCAGGGTAGCATTCGATTTGCCCGGTATCCGTTCCGGAACTGGAGCGACACACGTGTTCGAAAGCGCCACCATCATCGGCTCGGGCCGCGTCGGCTCGGCAGTTGCCGCCCGCCTGCGCGAGCGGGGCGTCGCCGTGCGAGCCGTGGGCGAGCTGGTCGTGATTTGCGTCCCGGATGACTCGATTGCAGACGTTGCGGCGGGGCTGCCGGCGGGACCGTGGGTCGCGCACGTGTCGGGCGCGACGCCTCTGACCGCGCTCGACCCGCACGTGCGCCGCTTCTCCGTCCACCCGCTCCAGACGTTCACGCGCGCGCGGGGCCCGGAGCAGCTCGACGGCGCGTGGGCGGCGGTCACATCCGAGACGGATGCGGCCCGCGCGGCCGGTTTCTGGCTCGCGGACACGCTTGGGCTGCGGCCGTTCGAGCTCGACGACGCGGTCCGTCCGCTGTACCACGCCGGTGCGGCGATTGCGTCCAACTACCTCGTTACGTTGCACGCGGTCGCATCGGATCTCTTCCGTGCCGCGGGTGCGCCTGCGGAGGCGCTCGTTCCGCTGATGCAGCGGACGATCGAGAATGGGTTCGAGCTGACCGGACCGCTCGAGCGCGGCGACTGGGAGACCGTGGAGGCGCATCGCCGGGCGATCCGCGCCGCCCGACCCGAGCTGGAGCCCCTCTACGACGTGCTCGCGGAAGCGACGACGCGATGAGGATCGTGCGGGGAACGCGCGAGCTGCGCCTCGTGCTCGAGGACGGACGCCGCGGCCTCGTCCCGACGATGGGGGCTTTTCACGAGGGGCATCTCTCGCTCATGCGCGCGGCGCGCGCCGAGTGCACGCAGGTCGTCGTCTCGCTCTTCGTCAATCCGGCGCAGTTCGGCGCCCAGGACGATCTCGCGCGTTACCCGCGTGACGAGGAGCGCGACGCGCGGCTGGCCGAGCAAGCCGGCGTCGACGTCTTGTTCGTGCCGGCCGCGGAAGACATCTATCCCGAGGGCTTCGGCACGTGGGTCGACGTCGACGTGACGGGAGGCGAGGCGAGCGCGCGCCCCGGACACTTCCGCGGCGTCGCAACAGTGTGTCTCAAGCTGTTCAACCTCGTTCGGCCGAGCGTCGCGTACTTCGGCCAGAAGGATGCGCAGCA
>JBJMJR010000092.1:0-15859 GCA_045806245.1 Gaiellaceae bacterium
CGGCGCCAAGGACCCGCGGTCGTGGCTGATGCGCTTCCACACGCAGACGGCGGGCGTGTCGCTGACGGCGCAGCAGCCCGAGGTGAACATCATCCGCACCGCGCTCGAGGCACTCGCGGCGGTGCTCGGCGGCACGCAGTCATTGCACACGAACTCCTTCGACGAGGCGCTCGCGCTGCCCACGGAGAACGCGGTTCGACTCGCGCTGCGCACCCAGCAGGTGATCGCGCATGAGACCGGCGCCGTGAACACGATCGACCCGCTCGGCGGCTCGTACTACGTCGAGGACCTGACGAACCGCCTCGAGGCGGAGGCGTACGACTACTTCGACCGCATCCGGAAGCTGGGCGGCGTGATCCCGGCGATCAAGGAGAACTTCTTTCAGCGCGAGATCGCCGAGGCGTCGTTCCGCTACCAGCACGAGGTCGAGCAGAAGCAGCGCATCATCGTCGGCGTCAACCGCTACCAGCAGGAGGACGACCAGCCGCTCGAGATCCTGCGGGTCGACCCGTCGCTCGAGCAGAAGCAGATCGAGCACGTCCAGGCACTGCGCTCGCGCCGTGACAGCGCAGCGGTCGAAGCTGCTTTGACTCGGCTGAAGGAAGACGCGGCGCGGGAGGGTCGCAACCTGATGCTCCCGATCGTCGAGGGCGCGAAGAGCTACGTGACGATGGGCGAGATGTGCGACGCGCTCCGCGACGTCTGGGGCGTCTGGCGCGAGACGCCGGTTTTCTAGTGCAGGAATTGCGCGCCGCGCGCGTCTGATCCTTCGGATGTCTGCATCGAGACTGCTCCTGCTCGTCGCTGCCGTGGCCGTCGCTTCCGGCGCGGCCGTGCACGCGTCGGCCGCGCCGTCACCGGAGGTCTTCCAGCTGACGCTGACCGGCACGGCGACGGCGACGTGGGACTACACGAGCGCACCGCTTGCGCGGCTCGAATGCGAGAGCTCCCAACGCTCGGTCGGCCGGCGGACGGCAATGTTTCGCTCGACGCGGCCGGTACTCGTCCGCTTTCACGGCGGCCGAGTCGAGACGGTGGCCGTGCCGACGCTCAGCGGGACGCTCACGCTGGTCGGCGCGAACACGCAGGTCCAGGAGTGTGCCGGCGTGCGGACGACGACGCCGGAGTCGTGCCCGAAGAGTGCGCGCCAGTTCGCGAACGGCCGCGCGACGCTGCTGGCGAGCGGGCCGGGCCGCGTCACGATCAGCTCGCTTCGTCTCTCGCTGCCGGCGGCGCAATGTCCGCGCGAGCCCAAAGACGCCGTTGCGTCCCCGCTCGGTCCTCGTCCCGGGCCGCTGCGCATCTCCACACGGGCACTGGCGGACGACGGCATCGGGCGGATCACGCTCACGTCAGCCGCGACGCACCGCAAGCACTACGGCGCTCCCGAGAGCGGGACGATCACACAGCGCTCCGTCTGGAAGCTGACGTTCGTGCGCGTCCGGCCGTAGACTGCGGCGCGTGGCGCGGAAGATCAGGGTCGTCATCGCCAAGCCCGGGCTCGACGGGCACGACCGCGGCGCCAAGATCATCGCGCGCGCACTGCGCGACGCCGGCATGGAAGTCATCTACACGGGGCTGCATCAGACCCCCGAGCAGATCGTGGAGACCGCGATCCAGGAGGACGCGGACGCGGTCGGCATCTCGATCCTCTCCGGCGCGCACATGACGCTCGTGCCGCGGATCCTCGACGGACTGAAGGAAAACGGCGCGGACGACGTCCTCGTCGTCGTCGGCGGCACGATCCCGCGCGAGGACACCGAAGAGCTCAAGCAACTCGGTGTCGCCGAGGTGTTCGGTCCCGGCGCCGCGACGACGGAGATCGTCGACTTTCTGAAAGGGAAGGTCCCGGTCAGTTGATCGACGTCGGCCGCGACGGTGCCGTCGCGGTCCTCACCGTCGACCGGCAGGACGCGCTGAACGCGCTCGACGTCGCGACGCTCACGGAGTTGCGCGACCGTCTGCAGGAGGTGGCCGCGGATGACGACGTGCGTGCCGTGATCCTGACCGGAGCGGGCGAGAAGGCGTTCGTCGCCGGCGCAGACATCAAGTACATGAGCGGCCTCGACGTCGAGCAGGCGAAAGCGTGGGGCGCGCTCGGCCACGAAGCGGGCCGGCTGCTCGAGACGATGCTGAAGCCGACGATCGCGGCGATCAACGGGTTCGCCCTCGGCGGCGGCTGCGAGCTGGCGCTCGCGTGCGACATCCGATACGCCGCGAGCGGCGCGAAGCTCGGTCAGCCCGAGGTGAACCTCGGGATCATTCCGGGCTGGGGCGGGACGCAGCGCCTCGCGCGCGTTTGCGGGCTCGGCGTCGCGAAGGAGCTGATCTTCACCGGGCGCGTCGTCGGCGCCGATGAAGCCCTGCGGATCGGGCTCGTCAACGCCGTGCACGATCCGGTGCTCGACAAGGCTCGCGAGACGGCGGCGCTGCTCGCGTCCAAGAGCCCGATCGCCTTGCGTGTGATGAAGGAGCTCGCGAACCGTGCACTCGGCGGCGACCACGAGGCCAACCTCGCCGCGGAGGGGGAGACATTCGGCGAGCTGTTCTCCAGCGACGACGCGAAGGAAGGCATGACCGCGTTCGTCGAGAAGCGCGAGCCCGTCTTCCGCGGACACTGATCTCGGCGCGGCCCCGGGGGCATGGCTCGCCCCCGGAGCGCGCGTAGGGCGGTCAGCGTGTGGAGACGTACAGACTCACAACTGACGGCACCACGTGTCACATCGGCACGGACGAGCTCTGGCTACAGATGCAACCTCGTGGAAATTGCGTGTTTTTCGTGGTGGTTACATGCGTTTCGGCCGTTAAGGCGGACGGCTGGGCGGGGACAAGAGGAGCGTGTCCTCACGCGCGAAGAAGACTGTGATCCGCTCGCTCGTCGTCCTCGCCGCGGTCCTCGGGGCCGCCGCCTTCGCGGACGTCGCGCACGCCGGTCTTCCGTCGACTCCGGCCACGCCGTCGACACCCGCCGCGCCCTCGACGCCCGCCACTCCGGTCGCCGCCGCTCCGCAAGCTGCCGCGCCGACCGCGAGCACGCCCGCGCCGGCCGCGGCAGTGACGTCGACCGCGACCGCTGCCGTCGCGACGGTCTCGAACGCCGCGACGGGAACGACGACCGCAGCGACGGCGACCGTCGCGAGCACGACAGCGCCGGTGACCAAGAACGCGACCGCAAGCGTGAAGACGGTCACGCAGAGTGCAGCCGCGACGGTCGCCACGGTGACGCAGAGCGCGACAACGACGACGACGTCGACGGTGGCGAAGGCGTTGGACGCGGCGCCCGCGACGGCGGCAACTGTCGCGCCGCGGCCGACGAACCACACGGCGTCGCAGCCGCATCGTGGGATCGCGCAGGTAGCAGCGCCCGTGACGGTCACCTCAGTCTCGGCGAATCCCGCGACTGTGTCGCAGTTCTCGCCGGACGCGCCCGTGCGAACGGGCACGCCGGTCCAGCGCGCGTCGCGCACCGCACACCTCGCGACGACGAAGCCGAACCTCTGGCGCGCGACGGCAGTTTTCTCCGCAGTGCCTCCGAGGGCCGCTGACGCGCACGCCGGCAGTCGCGGGAGCACACCGCAGCACCTGCCGCCGCGGCAGCACCTTCCCGGCGGCGGTGTCTTCTCTGCGCTCGCGGGCGCAGGCGGTGGCGGCGGCGGACTTCTCCTTTTCGCTCTTCTCGGTTTTGCGTTTCTGCTGGCGATCCCGACCGCGGTCCGATGGCTCCGGCCCGCGTTGGCTCTCGGGATGAAGCCGGCCTACCTCGCGCTCAGCGACCGACCCGGTTAGTTCGGGGCCCTTCGACCGCGCCCTTGGGTCGGCGCGGTCCGTTGGTGCTTTTTCAACCCGAACTAAGGAGACGTACACACATGAAACGTTTGTTGATAGTGCTGGTCGCGAGCCTCGTGCTCGGGCTGGTGGGAGGAGTGGGGCGTGCCCTCGCGGGCCCGCTCGTGCCTCCGCCGCCGCCCGCGGGCACAACGCAGACGGCCACCCAATCCAACGACGGTTCGAATAGCGCGGATCAGAGCGCGACCTCGACACCGACGGTTACGAGTGGGCCGAACGTCGCCGTGCTCAATGGCAGCTCGTGTAGCCCTTGCGGCGGCAGCGGCACCACCACGCAGAACAGTGGGAACAACGTCAACGGGTCGTCGACGAACACGGCGACGCAGGGCAATACCCAGTCGAACGGTGCCGGTCAGACCCAGACCGCAACCGGCGGCAACGGCAACACGGATCAGTCCGCGGACCAGTCGAACACGGGTGACAACTCGGCCACCCAGTCGGCCACCTCTCAGCCGGTCGTCGTGAGCGGCCCGAACGTGGCAGCCCTCAACCAGGGCGACGTGAACCAGAACAGCGGGAACAACGTCGACGGTTCGGCGTCCAATAACGCGCATCAGACGAACGACCAGTCGAACGGTGCCGGTCAGAGCCAGACCGTCTCCGGCGGGAGCTGCTGCCACTCCGGTGGCGACACCTCGCAGTCCGCATCGCAGTCGAACGACGGATCGAACAGCGCCGACCAGTCGGCCACGTCCGCTCCCGTCGTGGTCAGCGGTGGCAACTACGCCATCCTGAACAAGGGCGACGTCAACCAGAACAGCGGCAACAACGTCGACGCCTCGTCCTCGAACACTGCGGACCAGAGGAACACCCAGCGGAACGGCGCCGGTCAGAGCCAGACCGTCGCGGACGGCGGCAACTCGTGCTGCTCGAGCCATTCGGGCGACACGTCGCAGTCAGCCGACCAGTCCAACTCGGGCAGCAACACGGCGAACCAGACCGCGAGGTCTGCGCCGGTCGTCGTCAGCGGCCCGAACGTCGCAGCCGGAAACGGTTGGGGTAGCTCGTGCACCCCGTGCGGCGGCGGCAGTGGTGACACCGTCAACCAGAACAGCGGCAACAACGTCTGGGCGCCGGCCTCGAACAGGGCGACCCAGTCGAACGACCAGTCGAACGGCCTCGGCCAGACCCAATCGGTCGCCGGCGGTTCCAGCTGCTGCTCCGGATCGAACGGCGACGTCAGCCAGGACGCCCGGCAGTCGAACACGGGCGAGAACAAGGCCGACCAGACCGCAACCTCGGCACCTGTCGTGACGAGCGGTGGCAACAAGGCCTTCTTCAACGCCGGCGACGTCAACCAGAACAGCGGCAATAACGTCTGGGCGCCCGCATCGAACACGGCGACCCAGTCGAACAGCCAGTCGAACGGCCTTGGCCAGACGCAAACGGTCACGGACGGCCGCTCGGGCTGCTGCTCTGGCAGCACCGGTGACGTGTCTCAGTCGGCGGACCAGTCGAACGACGGGACGAACTCGGCTACGCAGAACGCCTACTCGGCGCCTGTCGTGACGAGCGGCCCGAACTTCGCCCTGGCCAACGGGTGGGGCTCCTGCAGCGTGTGCGGCGGCAGTGGTGGCACGGTCACCCAGAACAGCGGTAACAACGTGTACGCACCGTCGTCCAACACGGCGACCCAGTCGAACAGGCAGTCGAACGGCCTCGGTCAGACGCAGTCGGTCACCGGCGGTTCCAGCTGCTGCTCGAACGGCGACGTCGACCAGACGGCGAGTCAGTGCAACACGGCATCGAACGACGCCACCCAGCGGGCCGAGTCCGCTCCGGTCGTGACGAGCGGCTGGAACGGCAGCGCCTTCAACGGCGGCGACGTGAACCAGAACAGTGGCAACAACGTCAATGCTGCGTCGACGAACACCGCGACGCAGGGGAACACGCAGTCGAACAACCTCGGACAGAGGCAGACCGTCGATCGCGGCGGCAGCTGCTGCTCGAGCTCGTGCTGCAATTCCTGCCCGCCTCCGTGCCCGCCTCCGTGCGAGCCGAAGTGCGAGCCGACGTGCCAGCCGACGTGCCAGCCCCAGTGCCAGCCTCGTTGCAATCCGTGTGACAACACGGTGCGCGGCGTGCTGCGCGGCCTGGCCGTCTAAGCGCTGAACGCAGACCGGCCGGTCCCTCAGGGGCCGGCCGGCTGCTCTTTAGCCGAGCTGAATCAGGGCGGCCGTGAGCGCTCCGTCGTCAGCGCGTTCAGCCTTCAAGGTTGCCGGCGCCGGCTGTGTCCAGACGACGACCTTCTGGCCCTTGGTCGCGAGCGTGACGCTGGCGACCGTGCGCACTGTCGGCACGATCGTCTGCACGAGCGCCGCCGGCGGCACGACCAGCGTGACCGGCCTGTTCAGCTTGGTCAGCGTCAGCCCGGACGGCCACGCCTGCGACGTCGCGACGTTCACGACGAGCTCGTCGGTCGTCGCCGACACCACGACGCCGGTCAACGCCAGTGAGAACGGCGCGCCGGCCTTCGCGGCGAACAGCAGCTTGTACGCCTTCTGCAAGTACGGGTAGGGACTGACCGCGTGGCCGCCGCCGGGATGCACCTCGAAGTGCAGGTGCGACGCACCGCCGTCCGCGTCGCCCGAGTCGCCGACGTAGCCGATCTGCTGACCCGCGACGACGCGTGCCCCGTTCTTGACCGTGTAGGCGACGCCGCGCACGCACTTGCCGCGGTTGTCGTTCTTCGTCGTCAGGTCGTTGTTCAGATGGATGTAGTAGTAGATCGTGCCGCTGACGCCGTAGAGGTAGAGCATGCAGCCGGCGGAGCGCGACGTCGTCCAGTACTTCACCGTGCCCGCCTCGGCGGCGACCGCGGGTGAGCGCTTGGCCGACATGAGGTCGTTTCCCTGATGCGCCCCGCCGGGTCGCGGCGCTCCGAAGTCGTCGATGTACTGCACCTGGCCGACGACCGGGAAGATGATGTGGTCAGGCACTCTCGGCGCGGCAGCACCAGCCGTCCCGGCGGCGAGGCCGAGAATCGCGGCGAGGAAGAGGACCCCTCGGGCTGTCGTCCGGTGGCGTCTCATACGAGAACGGGCGCTCCGGTTCGCGTCCGAAGGGCTGGAGCCTAGCAGCGCTTTCGGCGCGAGTAGAGTCCGCGGCGCATGAAGATCGCCGTCTGCGTCAAGCAAGTGCCGGAAGGGAATCGCCGCATCGATCCCGGCTCCAAGCGGCTCGACCGCTCGGGGGAAGGGGCGCTCAACCCTTTTGACGCCAACGCGGTCGAGGAGGCCCTGCGCCTGAAGGACGCGGGCGGCGAGGGCGAGGTCGTCCTCGTCTCGATGGGCCCCGCGAAAGCGCAGGACGCCCTGCGCAAAGCGCTGGCGATGGGCGCAGACCGAGCCCTGCTCGTCTCCGACGAAGCGCTCGCCGGCGCCGATCTGGTCGCGACCAGCAAAGCGCTCGCGCAGGCCCTCGAGCGCGAGAGCGCCGACCTGATCCTGTTCGGGCAGCAGGCCAACGACTCCGACGGCGCCGTCCTCTGGGCCGCTGTGGCCGACCGCCTGCGGCTACCGGTCGTGTCGCAGGCCGCGGAGGTCACGCACGCCGACGGGAAGCTGACGGTGAAGCGGCAGACGGAGTTCGGCTACGACGTCATCGAGACGCCGACGCCCGCGGTGATTGCCGTCTCGGACGCGATCAACGAGCCGCGCTACCCGTCGCTGAAGGGAATCATGGGCGCGAAGTCCAAGCCGCAGGAGACTCTGTCGCTCACCGAGCTCGGCGCAGATGGGCTCGAGTCGCGCACCGAGGTGTACGCGTTGAACGACCCGCCGGCGCGCGGCGACTCCAAGAAGATCGAAGACGACGGCAACGCCGCGCAGGCGGTGCTCGACTTCCTCGCCGAGAAGCGCCTCGTATGAGCACGCTCGTCTTCCTCGAGCACCACGGCGACGAGCTGCTCAAGCCGTCGCTCGCCGTGCTCTCGAAGGCGGCGTCTCTCGGTGACGACGTGGCCGGGGTCGTCGCCGGCTCGAACGTGCGCGGGCTCGCCGCGACTGCCGGGAAGTACGGCGCTGCGAAGGTGTACGTCGCGGACGATCAGCAGCTCGAGGCGCCGCTGCCGCAGCCGCGCGTCGATGTGCTTGCACAGCTCGTCCGCGAGCACGGCTTCGACACGGTCCTCTTTGCGAACTCCGTGCTGGCGGCGGACGTGGCGGCCGGGCTCGCTGCGCGGCTCGACGCGGGCCTGAACTGGGATCTCGTCGACCTCGCCGAGCAGGACGGCAAGCTCGTCGGCAAGCGGCCCGCGCTGCAGGACTCCGTGTACGTGGACGTCGGGTGGACGTCGGAGCCGCGCCTCGCCCTCTTCCGTTCCGGCTCTTTCGACCCGAGCGAGACGGGCGGCAGCGCAGACGTCGAGGACGTGCAGGCCTCGCTCGAGGACTTCTCGACGTCCGCGCGGATGATCGACCAGGCGCACGAGGAGAGCTCGGGGCCGTCGATCGAGGACGCCGAGGTGATCGTCGCCGGCGGCCGCGGGCTCGGCGGCCCGGAGAACTTCACGCTCGTCGAAGAGCTCGCCAAGGCGCTCGGCGGCGCCGTCGGCGCGACACGCGCCGTCGTCGACGCGGGCTGGTACCCGTACGCCACGCAGGTGGGACAGACGGGCAAGGTCGTGGCGCCGAAGCTCTACATCGCGTGCGGCATCTCCGGCGCGATCCAGCACAAGGTCGGCATGCAGTCGTCCGGCGTGATCGTCGCGATCAACAAGGACGCGAACGCACCGATCTTCGAGTTCTCGGATCTCGGTGTCGTCGGCGACGTGCACGAGATCGTGCCGAAGCTGACCGAGCTGGTCAAAGCGCGCAAGAGCTCGTGAAGCCCGCCGACTATCCGCCGCCGTTCGACGCGCGGGACTACGTCGCCGCGCCGACGGAACCCGACGAGGAGCGGATCGAGGTCGGGGTCCTGATCGTCGGCGCCGGGCCGGCGGGGCTCGCGTGCGCCATCCGCCTCGGCCAGCTGCTCGAGAACGCGCCGGAGATTCGCGAGCGCCTCGGCGACGTTCCGGTTGCCGTCCTGGAGAAGGGCAAGCAACCCGGCTCGCATCTGCTGTCCGGAGCCGTCGTCAACCCGCGCGCGCTGCGCCGGCTGTTCAAAGGGCGCAAGCGGATCGACGAGATGCCCTTCTACGGACCCGTCGAGCACGAGTCCGTCTACTTCCTGACGTCGAAGCGCGCGTTGCGCATCCCGGCGCCGCCGACGATGAAGAACGAGGGGAACTACGTCGCGTCGCTGGCGCGGCTCGGGCGCTGGCTCGCGGAACAGGCGGAGGAGGGCGGCGCGATGATCCTCCCCGAGACGTCCGCCGTGAAGCTGCTCGCCGCAGACGGACGCGTACGCGGTGTGCGCACAGGCGATAAGGGGCGCGGCCGCGACGCCGAGGAGCTCGGCAACTTCGAGCCCGGTGCCGACATCGTCGCGCGCGTGACAGTGCTCGCGGAAGGGACGCAAGGGCATCTCACGGGCGTCGCGCTGAACCGGTTCGGGCTGGCGGGCGAGAACCCGCAAGTCTGGGCACTCGGCGTCAAGGAGGTGTGGAAGGTCGCGCGGCCACTCGACCGGGTGATCCACACGATGGGGTGGCCGCTCCGGGCCGCGGCCAAATATCGCGAGTTCGGCGGCTCGTTCATCTACCCGATGGGCGACGACATGGTTACGCTCGGGATGGTCGTCGGGCTCGACTACCGAGACGTCGAGCTGTCCGTGCACGACCTGCTGCAGGAGCTGAAGACGCACCCGCTCGTCCGCAAGCTGCTGGACGGTGGCGAACGTGTTGCGTGGGGGGCGAAGACGATTCCGGAGGGCGGCTTCGTCTCGCTGCCGAAGCAGCTGCACGCGCCGGGACTGCTGATCTGCGGCGACGGCGCCGGGCTCGTGAACGTCCCGGCCTTGAAGGGGATTCACTATGCGATCGAGTCCGGCTCGCTCGCGGCCGAGGCCGCGTTCGCCGCGCTGCAGCGCGGGCAGACGCCGTCGACGCCCGGGGCGCTCGCCGTCTACGACGAGGCGCTGCGGCAGAGCTTCGTCTGGAAGGACCTGCAGGAGGTGCGCAACATGCGCCAGGCGTTCGGGCGCGGCTTCTGGCTCGGCGGCGCGCTCGCCGGCGCGATGACCGCGACGAAGGGTCACTTCCCGCCCGGCAACGCGCGCACGGAGCGCGACACCGAACAGGAGCTGCTGACGACGGAACATGCGCACGCGTATCCCGCAGCGGACGGGAAGCTCACGTTCGACAAGCTTTCCTCGGTGTTCGCGTCGGGCAACAAGACGCGGGACGACCAGCCGAACCACATCGTCATCCGCCGCGACGTGCCGCCGGAGCTGGCGCGCCTCTGGGAGCGCATGTGCCCGGCGCAGGTCTACGAGGCAACGGGCGACGGCGTTGCGGTGACTCCGTCGAACTGCGTGCAGTGCGGGGCGATCACGGCGAAGGGCGGACGGCTGACGCCGCCCGAGGGCGGCAGCGGGCCGGAGTACACGCTGACGTAATCCGATCGGCGCGCGTTCGCGTATCTCTTTTATGTACCGCTACCGACTCGTTCTGCTCGTCCTGCCGCTCCTGCCGATCCTGCTCGCGGGCTGCGGCAAGGGCGGCGGCTACTAGAACCCGTACGATCCCGTCGTGGCGACGACGGATGCGCTGATCTCCCTCGACGACGTCTACCGCGCGCGGGAGCGGATCGGCGACCGCCTGCACCGCACGCCGTTGCTGAGCTCGGCGACGCTCTCGGAGCAGGTCGGCGCGAACGTGTTCTTCAAGGCGGAGCTGTTGCAGCGCACCGGCGCGTTCAAGCCGCGCGGCGTCCTGAACAAGCTCGCAACGCTCAGCGACGAGGAAAAGGGGCGCGGAGTGATCTCCATCTCTGCGGGCAATCACGCGCAGGCGCTCGCGTACGCGTCCGCGGTCG
This sequence comes from Gaiellaceae bacterium, assembly GCA_045806245.1. GTDB lineage: Bacteria > Actinomycetota > Thermoleophilia > Gaiellales > Gaiellaceae > 3-1-20CM-4-69-9. Next base: position 10,767 of record JBJMJR010000092.1, read on the forward strand.
AAGGCATCGACGCGCTCGTCGTCATGTGGCAGACGGCGAGCCCGATGAAGATCGCCGCCGCGCGCGGCTACGGCGCGACGATCGACACCGAGGCGCCCGACATCCCGGCCGCGTTCGTGCGGCTCGAGGAGCTGATCGAGTCGACGGGGCGGACGCTCGTGCACCCGTACGACGACCCGCTCGTCATGGCCGGGCAGGGGACGGTCGGGCTGGAGATGCTCGAGGATGCGCCGGAGGCCGACGTCGTGCTCGTCCCGGTCGGCGGTGGCGGGCTGGTCTCGGGAATTGCAACGGCTGTGAAGGGCCTGAAGCCGGACGCCCGTGTCGTCGCCGTCGAGCCCGAGCGGTCGCGCGCGCTGCACGAGAGCCTGAAGGCAGGCGAGCCGGTCACGGTCGAGGCGAAGTCGATCGCCGACGGGCTGAACGGGCCCTACGCGGGCGCCAACTGCGTGCGCGTCTGCATGGACCTGGGCGTCGAGTCGGTGCTCGTGTCCGAGGAGGCGCTGCGCGAGGCATTTCGCTTCATGTACGGCCGGATGAAGCTCGCCTGCGAGGTCGCCGGGGCGGCCACGGCGGCGGCCCTGATGTCCGGCGCGGTCACGGTCGAGCCCGGCCAGACGGTGGCCGCGGTCGTCTCGGGGGGCAACGTCGCAGCCAAAACAGCCGCTGCTATCCTGGCTTCAGAAGATGAAGCCTGACATTCACCCCGAATACGTCCTTGCGACCGTCACGTGCTCCTGCGGGAACACATTCCAGACGCGTTCCACGAAGCCCGAGCTCCATGTCGAGATCTGCTCGAACTGCCATCCGTTCTACACCGGCAAGCAGAAGCTCGTCGATACGGGCGGGCGCGTCGAGCGCTTCCAGCGCCGGCTCGAGAAGGCCGGCGGCGCCCGCCGCGGCTAGCGGCACCTCCTCATGACAACCGTGGGCGGACAGGCCGTCTTGGAAGGCGTGATGATGCGCGGCGCGTCGAACTGGGCGGTGGCCGTGCGCAAGCCGGATGGCGAGATCGCGCAGGTGCACCAGCCGATCGCATCGCCGATGGCGCGCCACGCCGTCTGGCGGCTGCCCGTGATCCGCGGCGTCGTCGCTCTCGGCGAGTCGCTCTCGATCGGCTTTCGCGCGCTCGCTATCTCCGCGAACTACGCCGCGCAGCAGGAGGGCGAAGAGGGCGAGGACGTGACCACCGAGCTCACCCGCGGGCAGCTCTTCTTCGCCTTTGCGATTGCGATCGGCTTCGCAATCCTACTGTTCAAGGTTTCGCCGGCGCTGATCACCGACTGGATCGGGATCAAGGCGCGCTGGTTCGTGATCGTCGAAGGCCTGATCCGCGTGACGATCTTCGTGCTCTATCTGTCGCTCATCTCGCTGTTCCCAGATTTGCGCCGCGTGTTCCAGTACCACGCCGCCGAGCACAAGGCGATCAACGCGTACGAAGCGGGCGAGGAGCTCGAGCCGGAGACGGTGCAGCGCCACAGCCTGATCCATCCCCGCTGCGGCACCGCGTTCCTCTTGTGGGTGATGGTGATCGCCGTGTTCGTGTTCGCCTTCTTCGGGCGGCCGCACTGGTACTGGCTGATCGCGACGCGCATCCTGCTGCTGCCGGTGATCGCAGGGCTCGCCTACGAGCTGATTCGCTTTGCCGGCAAGCACCAGGACAACCGGGCGCTGATGACGTTGCTCGCGCCGGGCCTGTGGCTGCAGCGGCTGACGACGCGCCAGCCGTCGCTCGACCAGGTAGAGGTGTCGATCCGCGCGCTCAAGGACGTTCTCGCGCTCGAAGGCACGCACGACCCGAATGAGCGCAAGGTCGAGGTGATGGCGTAATGCCGCGGGTCCAGCGCGAGGCGACTGTCACCTGGGAGGGGAACGTCGCGCGCGGGAGCGGGGCGATCAGCGGGGCCACCGGCGCGTTCTCCGAGTTGCCGTACTCGCTGGCGACGCGCGTCGAGCGGCCCGACGGGAAGACGAGCCCGGAGGAACTGCTCGCGGCGGCGCACGCGGCCTGCTACGCGATGTCGCTTGCGGGCGAGCTTTCGGGCGCGGGCACACCGCCCGAGCACATCGACGTGCAGGCGACCGTGACGCTCGACCAGGTGGAGGACGGCTCCCACCGGATCGTCTCCTCCGAGCTTCTCGCGCGCGCGCGTGTAATAGATGTCGATGCAGAGACCCTGAACCGCCTCGCCGCCGGCGCGAGCGAGGGCTGCCCGTTCACGAAGCTGATCGAGGCCAGCGCGACGGTGACCGTTAACGCGACCTTGGAGGGAGAGACCGATGGCGACTGAGCGCACCGCGGAAGTGACCTGGCACGGCGACCTGATGAGCGGCAGCGGCCGCGTCGATTCCGTCACGAGCGGCGCGATCGGCGGCCTCGACGTCGACTGGCATGCGCGCTCGGAGGACGCGCAGTCGAAGACGAGCCCCGAGGAGCTGATCGCAGCCGCACACGCCGCGTGCTTCTCCATGGCGCTGTCGAACGGGCTCGCGCAAGCCGGCCATCCCGCCGATGAGCTCAAGACCTCGGCGACCGTGACCTTCCAACCGGGCGAGGGCATCACGAAGATTGCCCTGCACGTCACCGGAAACGTGCCAGGCACGAGCGACGACGAATTTCGACAGTCCGCCGAGACGGCGAAGGAGAACTGTCCGGTCTCGAAGGCGCTTGCGGGCGTCCCCGAGATCACGCTCGACGCCCGGCTCCAGGGCTAACCTGAGCCGGCGATGGCCGGCAACATCGAGCAACTCGTCGACGAGCTCGAACGCTCGTACCACGAAGCGCAGGAGCGCATGTCCGACCCTGCCGTCTACAACGACCACAAGGAAGCGGCGGCGGCCGGGCGCAAGCTGAAGGAGCTGGAAGCTCCGCACAAGCTCGCCACCGAGTGGCTCCAGATCCACGACGACCTCGAAGCCGCGCGCGGCGACGGCGACCTGCGCGAGCTCGTGCCGGAGCTGGAGCAGCGCAGCCACGCACTCGCCGAGGAGCTGCGCGTCGCGCTGGCGCCGACAGACCCGGCCGACAGCAAGGACGTCATCGTCGAGATCCGCCAGGGCGTCGGCGGCGACGAGGCCGCCATCTGGGCGGGCGATTTGTACCGCGCGCTCGCGCGCTACGCGGAACGGCGCGGCTTCAAGGTCGAGCAACTCGGCTCGAGCCCGAACGACGCGGGCGGCTTCAAGGAAGTCACGTTCGCGATCGACGGCGACGGCGCCTACTCCGTCTTCAAGTGGGAGGGCGGCACGCACCGGGTGCAGCGCGTCCCGGAGACCGAGTCGCAGGGACGTATCCACACGTCCACGGCCACGGTTGCCGTCATGCCGGAAGCGGAGGAGGTCGAGGTGGAGATCGATCCGAACGACCTCAAGGTCGACGTCTACCGCTCAACCGGGCCGGGCGGGCAGAGCGTGAACACGACCGACTCCGCCGTGCGCATCACGCACGTGCCGACCGGTCTCGTCGTCTCGATGCAGGACGAGAAGAGCCAGCTACAGAACCGGCAGAAGGCGCTGCGTGTGCTGCGCGCCCGCCTCTACGAGCTCGAGCGTGAGAAGCAGCAGGCGGAGCTCGACGCGACGCGACGCTCGCAGATCGGCTCGGGCGAGCGCGCCGAGAAGATCCGCACGTACAACTTCCCGGAGAACCGGATCACGGACCACCGGATCAAGCTCACGACGCACCAGCTCGACCGCGTGCTGCAGGGCGAGCTCGACGAGTTCACCGAGGCGCTGACGGCGGAGGATCGCCGCCGCGCCCTCGGCGAGTGACGGTGGGCGAAGCGCTCCGCCTCGCGGAGCGAGAGCTCGCGGCGGCGGGCGTCGACACACCGCGCGTCGATGCCGAGCTGCTGCTCGCGCACGTGCTGGGCACGTCCCGAAGCGGCGTGTCTACGCGGGGCGACGAACTGGTGCCAGGCACGTGGCATGCCCTGTTGGGACGCCGCGCCAAGCGCGAGCCGCTCGCCTACGTGCTCGGCGAATGGGGTTTCCGCCGGCTGGTGCTGAAGACCGACGCGCGCGCGCTCGTGCCGCGGCCCGAGACGGAGATCGTCGTCGAGCGCTGCCTCGAGCTCCTGCGCCACGAGGCTGCGCCGCGCGTGCTCGACGTAGGCACCGGCTCCGGCGCGATCGCGCTGGCGATCGCCGACGAGCACCCCGGCGCGCGCGTCACGGGCGTCGACTCGTCGGCGGACGCCGTCGCGCTTGCGCGAGAGAACGCAGAGCGGCTTCGCCTCGAGGTCGACATGCGCCTCGGCGGCTTCGACGTCGCCGCGGCAGGCTGGGATCTCGTCGTCTCCAATCCTCCGTACGTCACGCCTGGGGAATGGGAAACACTGCAACCGGAGATCCGCGACTGGGAGCCGCGCTCCGCGCTCGTCGGCACCGGGCTGCACGAGCAGCTCGCGCGCATCGCGAAGACGCGCCAGCTCGTGCTCGAGACGCACGAGTGCCAGGCACGAGACGTGGCCCGAGTCCTCGAGTCCCTCGGGTACACCCACGTGCGAGTGACGCCCGACCTGGCCGGGAAGCCGCGCGTCGTCGAGGGACGACGATGACTCCGGCCGAGGCCCTCCGCGCGGGACTGCCGGTCGTGATGCCGTTCGACACCGTCTACGGGCTGGCGGCGGAGCCGCACGACGAGCGCTCGACGCGAAGGCTCTACGAGCTCAAGGGCCGCCCGGCCGCGCAACCGACCGCGCTCGTCGCGGCGGACGTCGGACGGCTGACCGAGCTGTTCCCGGAGCTCCCGCGGGGGGCGCGCGCGCTTCTACCCGGCCCGCTCACCCTCGTCGTCGCGAATCCGCAGCACCGGTTCGCCTGGCTGACCGGCACGTCCCCCGACGCACTCGGCGTGCGCGTCCCCGAGCTGCCGCGCGCCACGCACGCTGTCGTGCAGCAGCTCGGCGCCGTCGTGGCCACGAGCGCGAACCACCCCGGCGGCCCGGACCCGCGCCGGCTCGAGGACGTCCCGGCGGAGATCCGCGCCGGCGCCGCCGCGCTGCTCGACGGCGGCGAGGTGCCCGGCACGCCGTCCACCGTCGTCGACCTGACCGGCCCCGAACCACGCATCCTGCGCGAGGGCGCGGTGC
>JBJMJR010000093.1:0-9373 GCA_045806245.1 Gaiellaceae bacterium
CCGAGATGCTCGAGCAGCTCCACGGGCCCGTAGCGCCTGCCCGGGCGCAGCCGACGTGTCGGGCGCGCGAGCCCTTCCCAGAGCCCGTCGCCGTCGACGCGCTCAAGCAGCAGCACCTCCCCGCGCGGTTGCTCGATCGGAATGCGCGCCGGCACGACGCGTGTGTCGTTCACGACCGTGAGCGCCTCCCCGAGCACGTCCGGCAGCTCTGCAAACCTCCGGTGGTGCACCCGCTCGGACACGCGATCGTAGACCAGCAGGCGCGACTCGTCGCGGCGCGCCACGGGATGCTGCGCGACGAGCTCCGGCGGGAGGTCGTACTCGAGCTCCCTCGTTTTCATCCGGCGCCAACGGTACCCTTGTGGCCCATGGAGGACGGCGCGATGGAGCGCGCACAGGAGCGAGTCGAGCAGCGCGCAGACGGTGCGGCGCTGGACGCACTCCTCGTCCGCGCCCGCGAGCAGGTCGAGGCGCTTGCGACGGCGACCGCCGCGCTCGAGGAGTCGCTCCCCGGCCGCGTCCAGGACGCCGTCCGCAGCGAAGCGCAGCCGGTCGGCCGCAACCTCGCCGAGATCCGCGGCCTGATGAACCAGCTCCTCCGGCGGCTGTCGGCGCTCGAAGGCGACCTCCTGACCGAACGGAACGCCCGCGTGGACGATCTCGCGCTCCTCGTCGACCTGGTCTCGTCAGGGTGGAAAGGCGTCGACGCACGTCTGGGCCGCATCGAGGCGGTCGTCAACCGGCTCGAGCAGCAGTCGCACGACAGCCGCGGCGCGATCGTCTACCGCATGGAAGACCGCCGCCCCGACGCGGCAACGTCCTAGCTAGGTCAGCGCCAGGATCACCGCCGCGCTCGCCGCCCAGCCGGCGATGCAGACGATGATCGGGACGTCGCGCAGCAGCACCTCTTCCGGCTCCTCGCCGAGGTCGCGGCGGTGCATCAGCAGCAGGTAGCGGAAGACGCCGAAGACGACGAACGGGATCGTCACCATCATCGCCTTCGAGTCGCGTGCCGTGAAGGTGTACAAGCAGTAGGCGATAACGGTCGACGCGGCGACCACCGTCACGAGCTGGTCGACGAGCGCCAGCGAATATCCCTCGAGCACCGGACGGCCGGGCGTTGCCTCCGCGCCGACCAGCACGAGCTCGCCGCGGCGCTTGGCAAGGGCGAGGAAGAGCGCGAGCAGGGCCGTGCAGAGCAGCAGCCACGGCGAGATGCGCACCTCGACGGCGGCGGCGCCCGCAGCGGCGCGCACGACGAAGAGCCCGCCGATCGTCATCACGTCGAGCAGGACGATGTGTTTCAGCAGCAGCGTGTAGGCCGCCTGTAACGCGAAGAAGGTGCACAGGAAGAGGATCGAAGAGATCCCGAGCGGGGCGACCAGCAGCACTGCGCCGAAGATCAGCAACGCCGCCAGCACCTCGGCCGCCCTCGGCGACAGCTCGCCGCGCGCGATCGGGCGCGTCCGCTTGACCGGGTGGAGCCGATCGTGCGGCGCATCGCGGACGTCGTTGACGAGATAGCTCGCGCTGGACGCGGCGCAGTAGGCGGCGAACGCGGCCACTGCCTCACCCCAGCGTGAGAGGTCGCCGAGCTTCGCCGCGAAGATGATCCCCGCGAACAGGAGCAGGTTCTTCGTCCACTGGCGCGGCCGCAGCGCGACGAACGCCGCACGCGGCAGCGAGCGTCGCCGCGGGAGGTCGAGAATGGGCGCCGGAACGCTCATGCCGCGGTGGAGGTTAGTGGCGTGGAGCCGCCGGCAGGACGAGCTGGAAGCGGCTGCCCTTGCCGGGCTCGGAGTCGAGCTCGATCCGGCCGCCGAGCGCCGCGGCGAGCTCATGCGCGATCGCGAGCCCGAGCCCGGTGCCGGAGTCGTCACGTGACCAGAAGGGACGGAAGATGCGCTCTCGCTCGCCCACCGGCACGCCCGGGCCGCTGTCGTCGACGGCGACCGAGATGCGGCCGTTCGACGCCGCGAGCTCCAGCTCGACCTTGCCGCCGTCCGGCGTCCAGCGGAATGCGTTGGTGAGCAGGTTGGAGATGATCTGCAGCACACGGTCGCCGTCGGTGACGATCGTCGGGCTCGCATCGAAGCGCTTCTCGTAGTCGATCCGGCGGCGGCGCGCTTCCTCGCCGAATGCCGCGTACGCCTGCTCGCACAGCCGCGTCATGTCGACCTCCTCGGAGAGGACGGTGAAGCGGTGCGCCTCGAGCTTCGCGAGGTCGAGGACGTCGCCGACGAGGCGCTCGAGCCGCGTCGTCTCGCTCGCGATCATGTCCAGCGACGCCGCGCGCACGGCCGGGTCGGCTGCGATCCCCTCGCGCAGCGCGTCGACGTGACCACGGATCGCCGTCAACGGCGTGCGCAGCTCGTGCGACACGCTCATCAGGAAGTTGCGCTCCTGCCGCTCGGCGTCGCCGAGCCGCGCTGCCATCTCTCCGAACCGTTGCGCGAGCAGGCCGATCTCGCCGCCCCCGCGCACCTCCGGAAGGTCGACGTCGTAGTGACCGCGGGAGATCTCGTCCGTCGCCTGCGAGAGCGCGAGCACCGGGCCGGTGATCCGCCGCGACAGGTACCAGCCGAGCACGGCCGCCGCGACGATCCCGCCGATCAGCGCGAGGCCGAGCCGCTCGAGCAGCCGGCGCAGGCCGCTCGTGATCTCCGTCTTCGGCGTCGCCACCACGAGTGCACCGAAAGGCGCACTGCCCGGTGCGAGGCGCATCGGCTGCTGCACCGCCAGATAGATGCGCTTGAATCCCGGCGGGCGGAACTCGAACGTGCGCGTCGTCTCCGCGCGCCAGTCGACGCTCTTCAGCGGGAGCTGGCGTAGGCCGGTCGGCCCCGCGCCCGGGAACGCGTCGGCGCCCACGTAGAAGATCTTGTCCCCCGTCGCGCGCTCGAGCTGCGGCGGCGCGAAGCGCAAGGTCTTCTTCCCCGTGTCATTCGCCGCGATCGCCTGTCGCTGGTAGAGCTCGGTCAGGCCGTTCGCCTCGCGCCGCAGCTTCACGAGCAGCTGCTTGTGCGCATAGTTCTGGAACAGGGCCAGCGCGATCGCGGCCGCAATCACTCCGCTCACGACGATGCCGACCAGGAAAAGGGCCGGCAGCCGGAAGCGCAGCGATCCGAGCATGGCGGTTACACGGTACTGCTAGGCGCTGACCGCGTCCCGCGCGGGCCCGACCTTGTAGCCGACCCCCCACACGGTCACGATCGGCGATGCCTCGCCGAGCTTGCGGCGCAGCTGCCGCACATGCACGTCCACCGTGCGTGTGTCGCCCGCGAAGGTGTAGCCCCAGACCCGCTCGAGGAGCTGGTCGCGAGTCAGAACGAGCCCGCGGTGGTCGAGCAGCTCCCAGAGGAGGTCGAACTCCTTCGGCGCGAGCTGGATCTCCTGCTCGCCGACCTTCACCTCTCGCCGGCCCGAATCGATCACGAGGTCGCCGTGACGCAGGACCGCGCTCTCGGGCTCCTTTCGCTCCGGCGCGGCACGGCGGAGGATCGACTTGACGCGCGCCACGAGCTCGCGCGGGTTGAACGGCTTGGTCATGTAGTCGTCGGCGCCGACCTCGAGCCCGATGATCTTGTCGACGTCCTCGTCGCGTGCGGTCAGCATCAGGATCGGCACGTCGGACTTCTGGCGGATGCGGCGGCAGATCTCGATGCCGTCGATGTCCGGGAGCATCAGGTCGAGCACGATCAGCGAGGGTTGCGCGCTCTGCACGGAGGCGAGCGCGTCGGCGCCGTTCGTCGCCGTGCGCACGTCGTAGCCCGCGTTCTTCAGGTAGAGCGAGACGAAGGACGCGATGGAGGCCTCGTCCTCGACGACGAGCACCGATTGCGTGCTACTGCTCATGCCGTGAGGTTACGAGCTGGCGGCGGACAGCGCGAAGGGCAGCGCGAACGCCGGGATCAGGTTGTAGTCGCCCCCGTTGACGGCGTACGACCCGTCGTCGTCGGTGCCCGCACCGTTGAGGATGACGTTGCCCTTGCCCACGAACGAGAGGTTGACGCCGCGGGCGCGAACGACGATGCGGAAGGTGCCGCCGATGATCCGGAAGCGGACCTTCGTGCCGCCCCAGGTCGTCGCCGTGTCGCTCTTCTCCTTCGACCAGTCGTCGCCCGTGACGATCGGCCCGGTGCCGTCGCCGTCGATCGGATCGTTGATCGTCACCGACCCCTTGTTGAAGCTGCCGATCACACCGCCCCGGCCCTGGATCGTGATCACGCCGCGGCCCTCCTTGACGGAGAGCGTGCCGTCGGTCGCCGCCGTGGGGCGCGCAGCGGCGCCGGCCGGCAAGGCCAGCGCGAGTGCGAGCACGGCAAAGGTGAGGAGTCGCCTCATCGAACGTCAGTATCGGCGTTCCAATTATGCGCGTGTTCAGTGGAACGTAAGGAATCTGTAAGCGGAGAAGGACATTCGTGACGGCGCTGCTGCTCGCGGCGCTCGCGCTTGCTCCCACGCTGCAGGATCTCCACGTCACGAACGGCTCGGCGCCGTTCGCCGGCGACCGGACACTGCTGACAACGGTCAGCCCGAACGGCGACGGCTTTCGCGACCGCGCGATCGTGCATTTCCGGCTGACGCGCCCCGCGACGGTGCGGCTGGACGTGGTCGCGACGAACATGGTGCGGGCGGGCAAGGGAGGCACGTCCGTCGTCTGGCACGTGTCGCGCCCGTTCGGGGCAGGTCCCCGAGCCCTCACGTGGCGACCGGCGCGCTCGACGCAGCCGCGGACGTACATCCTGCGGCTGCGTGTCGGGTCGCGTGTCTACGGCGCCTACGGGCCGGGCGGGCGCCAGAACGCGCCGGTCGTCCGGATCCAGGGAATCGACGCCGCGTTCACGAAGCGGAGCTACGCGCCGGGCGAGTCGGCGGAGTTGCGCCTTGCGACGGACGCACCGACGCTGCGGCTCCAGGTCTTCGCGTACCAGTCGCCGGGGCGGCCGAGCGAGCAGGACGTCCGCACCAGCGGGCTCGCGAAGACGGGGCCGATTCGCGTCGACTGGACCGCGCATCGCAACCGCCCCGCGTTGTTGCGCATCGTCCGGGCGGGCGACTGGCCGAGCGGCCTCTACTTCGTGCGCGCGACGTCGCCGGACGGACGAGTCGGGTATGCGCCGTTCATCGTCCGGCCGCGCGCGCTCGGCACGCAACGGGTCGCGGTCGTGCTGGCGACGAACACGTGGGCGGCGTACAACTTCGAGGACGCCGACGGCGACGGTTGGGGCGACTCCTGGTACGTCACGGGACGCCATCGCAGTGTCGACCTCGAGCGGCCCTTCCTCGACTTCGGCGTCCCGTTCCGGTTCCGCGACTGGGACCTCGAGTTCGTCGCCTGGCTGAACCGGACGGGGCACGCGGTGGACTTCATCTCCGACGACGACCTCGACCGTGTCACGACGGGCGACGAGCTCGCGCGGCGGTACGACCTCGTCGTCTTCCCCGGGCACGAGGAGTACGTGACGCGGCACGAGTACGACGTGATCTCTCGCTACCGCGACGTCGGCGGCAACCTGGCGTTTCTCGCCGCGAACAACTTGTACCGCCGCGTCGACCGTGTCGGGCAGACGCTCGTGCGACGCGATCCGTGGAGGGACCTCGGCCGCCCCGAGTCGTCCGTCGTCGGCGTGCAGTACGTCGGCTCGAACAACGGGAGTCGCCAGGCGGGCTACACGGTGACCGGCTCGTCGCTGGCGCCGTGGGCATTCGCGGACACCGGTCTCGCCAATGGCGACGTCTTCGGCCGCTACGGGATCGAGATCGACGCGCGCACGGCCGCGTCACCTCCCGGCACGCAGGTGCTGGCACGCATACCGGGGCTGCTGGCGAACGGACGCTCCGCCGAGATGACGTACTACGAGACGCCCGCCGGCGCGAAGGTCTTCGCCGCCGGCGTGATCAACTTCGGCGCCTCGCTCGGCAACCCCGCCGTCGACCGCCTGCTCGCGAACGTCTGGGCCCGCCTCACCGTCCCGTAGCGACACCTTTCGTGCCTGGCACCGGACGTGGCGGCAGGACCGTCCGAAGCCGCCGCGAAGATGCGGGCCGTGACGGACGAAACCCGTTCCGAGCGCACCGCCCGCCTGCTCGTCGCCCGGCTCGAGGCGGTCGCCCTCGTCGCGACGCAGCTGCGACACGCCGAAGCCGAGCGGCTCGTCGAGCTCGCGTCGATCGCGACGATGCGCGCAGTCGCACTGGAGATGATCCGCGAGGAGACGGCCGACCAGATTTGGCGCGACGCGCACGTGCGCCATCCGCAACTGCCGCAGGCTCCGCGGCTCGCGCTGCCGCAGCGGCTCGCCGCTTAGTAGGTGTAGAAGCCCGCGCCGGACTTCCGGCCGAGCGTTCCGTCCTGCTGCATGCGCACGAGCCGCTCGGGCGGAGCCATGCGGGCCTCGCCGAGCTTCCCGTGCAGCGCCTCCGACGCGTGGACGTGCACGTCGATGCCGATCAGGTCGATCAGGGCACACGGCCCCAGCGGCCAGCCGGCGCCGTTGGTCATCGCCTTGTCCATGTCCTCGGGACGGACGTCGGCTTCGTCGAGGACGCGCACGCAGTCGTTCAGCAGCGGGATCAAGATGCGGTTGACGATGAAGCCGGGCGTGTCGTTGCAGCGCACCGGCTGCTTCCCGGCCCGCTCCGCCCACGCGTACGCGGCGTCGACCGCGTCGTCGGAGCTCTGCGCGGTCCGCACGATCTCGACGAGCGGCAGCACGGGCGCCGGGTTGAAGAAGTGCATCCCGACGACGCGCTGCGGATGCGTCGTCGCCTCGGCGATTTCCGAGACCGACAGCGCCGACGTGTTCGTTGCCAGCACCGCGTCCGGCCGGGTGACGCGGTCGAGCTCCGCGAACACGTCGCGCTTCACGTCGAGCTCCTCGAGCACGGCCTCGATCACGAGGTCGCAGTCGGCGAGGTCGGATAGCTCGGTCGTCAGCGTCAGCCGACCAAGAGCGGCATCGCGCTCGTCTGCCGAGAGACGGCCTTTCTCGACTCCACGCGAGAGGTAGCGCTCGATCGTCGCGCGTCCACGCTCGCCGAGGTCGGCGCTCACCTCGCGGCCGACCGTCTCGTGTCCCGACTGGACGCTGATCTGCGCGATTCCGGCGCCCATCGTCCCCAGTCCGACGACGCCGACCTTGCGTATCTCCTTCACGCGCGCGCGAGCACCCAGTGGAACGCGACGTCTCCATGGCCGGGCTCGTGCTGCACGACGACCTCGTCACGCAGCGGCTCGAGGCCACAGTCGCGCAAGAGCGGCAGGTACGCGTCCCTGCCGAGCGACGCGAAGAACATCGGCGCCCCCAGCCAGTCCTCGTCCACGTCCTCTCCGGGATCTCCGGCGCCGAACGTCGCCAGCAGGAGACCGCCGTCGCGAAGCCAGAAAGCGATCCGGCCGATCAGCTCCCGCTGCTCGTCGACCGGGACGTGCCCGAAGACGAAGAGGGCGACGACGGCGTCGAACGAATCACCCGCGACGTCGAGCTCGAGCGCGTCGGCATGAACGAAGGATGCTTCCGGAACATGGTGACGCGCGAGCTCGATCTGCACCGCCGAGATGTCGACGCCGGTGACGCGGTGGCGCCGCGCCAGCTCGCGCGTACCCGGCACCCCGCGACCGCACCCGAGCTCGAGCACGTCCGCCCCGTCGGGAAGGCGCGCGTCGAAATCGCGTAGCCACTCGAGCGCCGGCGACGTCACGCGCCCGGCCCACTCGGCGTACCGCAGCGCGATCGCGTCGTAACCACGCGCGACGATTTCCTTCGGGTCGCGCGCGACTGCCCGCCCTGCCATCTCCCCCACGCGCGGAGGGTAACGGCTAGAGGGTCTCGATGACCGCGGCAATCGCCTGGCCGAAGCCGATGCACATCGTGGCGATTCCGTAGCGCGCCTCGCGGCGCTCGAGCTCGTTCAGCAGCGTCGCGGTGATGCGCGCGCCCGTTGCGCCGAGCGGATGCCCGAGCGAGATGCCGCCGCCGTTCGGATTCACGTCGGCGGTGCGCTCCTCGAGGCGCGCGTCGCGGATGAACTGCAGAGCGACCGACGCAAATGCCTCGTTCACCTCGATCACCGCCATGTCGTCCCAGGTCAGGCCCGCGCGCGCGAGTGCAGCGGCGGACGCCTGCGGATTTCCGTGGAGCATGCGGTGTGGGTCGACGCCTGCGAGCCCGAAGGAGACGAAGCGCGCGCGCGGCTCGAGCCCGAGACGGCGGGCGGCCTCTTCACTCGCGATCAGCACCGCCGCCGCCCCGTCGCAGATCTGCGACGAGTTCCCGGCTGTGACCTTTCCCTCGGGGCGGAACGCCGGCTTCAGCGCCGCCAGCGCGTCGAGCGACGTATCGCGGCGCGGCGTCTCGTCGACGGCGAGCACGACGCCTGCGTGCGGATTCGTCAGGTCGACCGGAACCACCTCGTTCTCGAAGCGGCCCTCGTCGATCGCGTGCAGCGCGCGCCGGTGCGATTCGAGCGAGAAGCCGTCGAGCTCTTCGCGCGAGATCTCCCATTCGTCGGCGATCACCTCTGCGGAGATGCCCTGCGGAACGATCTGCCAGCGATCGAGCAGCTTGTCCGAGAGGTCGCCGCCGCTCGAGCCCATCGGGACGCGCGACATCATCTCGGCGCCCGCCGAGACGACGACGTCGAGCTGGCCGGACCAGATCGCAGTCGCCGCGTTGAAATTCGCCTGCATCGACGACCCGCACTGGCGGTCGATCGTCGTCCCGCACACGGTCTCGGGCCACCCTGCGACGAGCGGCGCCATGCGCCCGATGTTCCAGCCCTGCTCGCCGACCTGCGTAACGCACCCGAACTGCACGTCCTCGATCTGCGCGGGGTCGACGTCGTTGCGTCGGACGAGCGCGTCGAGCACCTGGCCGGCGAGCTCGTCGCCGCGGATCGACGCCAGCGTCCCGTTGCGCTTGCCGATCGGCGACCGCACTGCGTCGACGATCAGCGCCTCCGAGTGCCAGGCAGACATCCCTGTCTAGACTAGCCACGTGGTTGCTGCGCTCTCCGAAAAACGCCTGCTGATCGGGGGCGAATGGCGCGACACGGGCGAGTGGGTCGAGGTGCGCTCGCCGTACTCCGGCGACGTCGTCGCGCGCGTCGCGAAAGCGGGTGCGCGCGAAACGTGCCAGGCACTCGACGCGGCCGAACAGGCGATGCGCGAGCCGTTACCGGCGCACAAGCGCGCGGAGATCCTCGTCAAGGTCGCCGCCGCGCTCGGCCGCCGTCACGAGGAAGCGGCGCGCCTGATCTCCGACGAAGCGGGCAAGCCGATGAAGGCGGCGCGCGTCGAAGCGCAGCGCGCGATGTCGACGTACACGTTTGCCGCCGTCGAAGCACGCAAGCTCGCCGGCGAGATGGTGCC
>JBJMJR010000094.1:0-17587 GCA_045806245.1 Gaiellaceae bacterium
CAGTGTTGCGCGCGCCAGTGACACGGTTGCGCGGCTCGGAGGCGACGAGTTCGCGCTGCTGCTGCTCGGCGCCACCGACTCCGCCAGCGCGCTCTTCGTCGCCGAGCGGATCCGCCGTGCGCTCGACGATCCGTTCTTGATTGACGGCATGACGTTGGAGCTCGAGACGAGCATCGGCATCGCAATCTTTCCGCGCCACGGCGAGGACGCCGAGCAGTTGCTCAAGCGCGCCGACATCGCTTTGTACGCGAGCAAGGACTCGCACACTCCTGTCGTATATGCGGCAGAGCACGACCAGCACTCCGTCGACGGGCTCGGCCTCGTGACGCAGATCCGCACCGCGATCGACAACGGCGAGCTGCTCGTCCACTACCAGCCCGAGGTCGACCTTGCGACCGGCGAGACGCGCCGCGTCGAGGCGCTCGTTCGCTGGCAGCATCCCGAGCGCGGCCTCCTTCTGCCGGACGCCTTCATCCCGTTGGCGCGCCAGAGCGCACTCGTCCGCCCGATCACGCGCTTCGTGCTCGATGCGGCGCTCGGACAGTGCCGCGCGTGGCAGGACGCCGGTATCGACGTCGGCGTCGCAATCAATCTCGCCGGCCGCGACCTCGCCGACTCGCGGCTGGAGGAAGAAGTGTCCGAGGCATTGCGCCGCTGGAAGATCGAGCCCGAGCTGCTCGAGCTGGAGATTCCGGAGAGCGCGATCATGAGCGAGCGCGAGGGCGTGCACAAGATGCTCGGCCGGCTCAGCGAGCGCGGCGTGCGCGTCGCCGTCGACGACTTCGGCAGTGGCTACGCGTCGCTCAGCCATCTCAAGCAGCTTCCCGTCGACGTGCTCAAGGTCGACAAGTCGTTCGTGCAGAACATCGGCACGGACGAGGAGGACGACGCGATCGTCCGCTCCACGATCGATCTCGCGCACAGCCTCGGCGTCACCGTCGTCGCCGAAGGCGTCGAGAGCGAAGAGGTTCTGCAGCGTCTGCGCGCGCTCGGCTGCGACCTCGCCCAGGGCTTCTGCCTCGCGCGCCCGGCGCCCGCCGCCGACGTGACCGAGTGGCTGCTCGGCCGGAAGTCGCTCGCCGCCTAGATATCTAGGCGCGCAGAACGACTTCGAGCGCCGTGCCGAAGCCCGGCTGCGAGGTGAGGCTGAAGCCGCCTTCGATGTTCTGCGTGCGGGCGCGGATGTTCTTCAGGCCTTGCCCCGCTGCGGTCGACTGACCGTCGAAGCCGCTGCCGTCGTCACGCACCGAGACGAAGCGCTCGCCCTCACGTAGCCCGATGACGACCTCCGCGCGGTGTGCATTCGCGTGCTTGCGCACGTTCGCGAGGCCCTCCTGCACGATGCGGAACACTTCGATCTGCTCGTCCGGCGCCAGCCGAACTGCCGCGTCGATGTCGATGTCGACCTCGAGCTGTCCGTCGGCCGTCAGAAACTCGATGTAGCGGCGCAGCGCGGCGTCCAGAGTTGCGTTCCCGGCGGCGGTCGACAGCGCGAGGATCGCGAAGCGAGCCTCCTGCTGCGCCGCGTTGGCGGCTTCCTTCAACCTCGCGATCGTCGGCTCGGGCGGCGCGCCCTGCTCGAGCATCGTCGCGTGCGTGGAGACGGCGAAGAGGTACTGGGCGAGCCCGTCGTGGATCTCGCGTGCGACTCGTGCGCGCTCCTCGGCGACGGCGCGTCCGAAGACGGCGAAGCTGATCGCGCGCCACGCGCCGACGAGCAGCAGGCCGTACGCCAGTAGTCGCAGAAAGTCGCCGCGCGAGACCGAGCTCGTCGCGAGCACCGGCGTGAAGATGTAGTGCAGCGACGCGAAGAGCATCAGCGTCGAGCCGAGGGCGAGCCAGCGGTCGAGATCCTCGCGGCGATCGTAGAACCGCTTGCCGAAACCGACCAGTGCGAGCAGGTTGAGCAGCGCCAGCGCCGAGAGCAGGCTCGTCAGCGCAAACGGCGTCTCGCCGTGCGGGTCGAGGTCCGGCAGGCTCGCACCTGCGGAACGCAGCCCGAGCCACAGGGCGAAGAGCCCGGCCAGCGCGACGATGACCGTGTTCGCCAGCGCGCGCGGGCCCGAGCGCCCGCGCACGAACGGCGCGGTCGCGATGAACACCCATGAATAGGTCCGGCCGATGATCGCCGCCCATGCCTCTGGGCGGTGGATCGGATGCCCGTTCAGGGCGGGGACGATCGAGAACGCGATCGTCGAGAGCGAGGCGACCAGAAAGCCTGTGCCAAGCAGCAGGTCGAGGCGGCGGCCTTCGACGGCGTAGCGGACACCCGCCAGCACGGCGATGATCCCGGCCGCGAACGCCGCGACCGTCTGCAGCACGAGCCGGAGGTTCGGGAGATAGACCTCGGTCTGGAGGTGCTTGTTCGTCACGAACAGCGCCAGCGAGGCGCCGAGCAGCCCGATGAGCAGGATCTCTCCTGCCAGCCAGGCCTGGAAGTCGTCCCTGTCGTCTTGCCGCACGTTCACTCTTGTCGGCAGATCGCGGCCTGCCGATAAGAGTGGAAGCCCTATGAGTGAGCGAATCCTGCTTGTAGACGACCATCCGCTGACCCGCTCAGCCCTCGCCGGGCTGCTGGCGCAGCACGGTTTCGACGTCGTGGGCGAGGCCGAGGACGGCCGCGAAGCCGTCGACCGAGCCGGCGAGCTCGCCCCGGATCTGATCCTGCTCGACCTCTCGATGCCCGGCATGGACGGGCTCACGGCCCTGCCGCAGCTGCGCGAGGCGGCGCCCAACTGCGAGGTGGTCGTCCTGACCGCGTCCGGGACGGAGGACAACCTGCTCGGTGCGATCCGCGGCGGCGCAGCCGGCTATCTGCTCAAGAGCGAGCCGCCTGAGCGCATCGTCGGCTTTCTGCGGGGAGTCGCGAACGGCGAGGCTGCGCTTTCCGGCGCCGTCGCGCGCCGCTTGCTCGAGCAGGTTCGCGCCGGGGGCGGACGCGGCTCCGCTGTGCCCGATTCGATCGCCGAAGCCCTGTCGGCGCGCGAGCTCGAGGTGCTGCTCCTGCTGGACGAGCATCTCGCCACGGACGAGATCGCCAAGCGCCTCTTCATCTCCGAGCACACCGTGCGCTCGCACGTGAAGAGCCTGTTGCGCAAGCTCGGCGTCTCATCGCGCCGCGACGCGCTCGAGGCGCTCGCCGTCGCCCGCGCCTGATTCACCCAGCGTGGGTGAATCGGCCAAGGCCTCGCCGGCCGATACTGAAGGCGAGGTATGTGGCGAACGAACTTGAAGGCCGGCTCTGCCGGCCTTCGTGGCGTCTAGGGGAAGCCGTCGAGCGCGGCGGCGACCAGCCGGGGGAGCGTCTCGAGGTTGTAGCCGCCCTCGAGCACCGCGGCAACGCGAGGCGCCAGCGCCGCGCAGCGCCGGGCGAGCTCGCGGAAGCCGTCGTCCGTGACGTGCATGTCGACGAGGTAGATGTCCTCCTCCTCGTGCGCGTCGAACCCCGCCGAGACGAGCAGCAGCTCGGGAGCGAAGGCCGTCACAGCCGGTTCCACGTGCGCGTCGAACGCGCGCAGCCATTCCGCGTCGCCGCCGCCCGGAGCGAGCGGCACGTTCACCGTCGTCGCGCCGCCTTCGCCGGCGGCGCCGGTCCCCGGATAGATACCGACCTGGTGCAGCGAGACGTAGAGCACCGAGTCGTCGCCGTCGAAGACGTCCTGCGTCCCGTTGCCGTGGTGGACGTCGAAGTCGACGATCGCAATGCGCTCGACGTCGTGCTCCGCCTGCATGTGCCGTGCGGCGATCGCGACGTTGTTGACGAGGCAGAAGCCCATCGCACCGCTCGGTGGAGCGTGATGGCCGGGCGGTCGCACGAGCGCGAACGCGCCGGTCTCCGCGGCCTCGATCGCGCAGCCGGCCGCCAGCAGGCATGCCTCCCAGCTCGTCGCCGAAGCCAGCGTGTTCGGGTAGTCGAACCAGCCGGGCTCCTTGAGCTCCTCCAGCACCTTTAGATACTCGTGCGCGTGTACACGTTCGAGCGCTTTGCGCGACGCTGCCTTTCCCTCTCGCGCTTGCGGGAACGCGTCGAGCAGCACGGCGAGGCGCTGCTCCGACTCCGGATGCCCGTAGGTCGGGTGCAGGCGCGCCAGCGCCGGGTGGGTCAGGACGTCGATAGCGCCGCGACTCGGTCCGCGAGGGCGTTGAGGCCGAGCTCCCGGACGAAAGCGGACGCCTCCGCCCATTTCGGTGTCTGGTTCTTCAGGGGAGGTAGGGGAGCGGAGGCGTCCAGCGTCGCCATTCGCCGGTACATCCGCAGCTCCTCCGCCTGCGCGGCGAAGCGTCCGTCGTCGAGCATCGCCTCGAGGCTCCCGTACTGCCCCAGCAGGCTCGCGGCCGTCTTCGGGCCCACGCCGCGTGCGCCCGGCATGCGGTCGGAGGGATCGCCCCGCAGCGCGATGAAGTCGGGCACCTGCGCCGGCGCGACGCCGTAGCGCTCGCGCACCTCGTCGGGCCCGACGCGCGCGAGCTCGCTGACGCCGCGCGTCGGCTGCAGGATCGTCGTCGCCTCGCTGGCGAGCTGGAACGAGTCGCGGTCCGACGTGACGACGAGCGCCCGTCCGCCGCGCTTCTCCTCCTTGCGCACGGCGGCGGCGAGAAAATCGTCCGCCTCGTAGCCCGGCGCTTTCGCGGCTGCGAAACCGAACGCGTGCACGAGCTGCGGCAGCAGGTCGAGCTGCTCGAGCAGGTCGTCGTCGAATTCGCGCCCACCCTGGTAGCCGGCAAAGAGCTCGTGCCGGTACGTGGGCGTGTCGAGCGAGTCCCAGCCGACGACGACCGCGCGGGGCTGCTCGGACTGCCAGAGGCGCACGAGGAAGTTCGAGAACCCGAGCAGAGCATTGCCCGGCCGGCCCTCTGCGCGCCGGAAGCTCTTGGGCAGCGCATGGTACGCGCGGTGCGCGAGGGAGTCCCCGTCGACGACGAGTAGAGGGCGGGATGCGGCTGCTGACATTTTCCGGATTCTGGGCTACCCTGGGGCCGATGAAGGGGTCAACCTGGCGGGCGCCGGCCGTCGTCGGCGTTGCGGCGCTCGCATTTGTGGGTGTGGCGCTCGGTGCGAACACCGGCTCCTTCGCCGACGTCGAGGGTGACGCGGGCACTGCGCCGGATGTCACCGCTGTCGCGATCTCGAGCGACGACGCAGGCGTCGTCACGGCCAAGATCACGTTGAGCAACCGCACGAGCTTCGGGGCGTCCGACGGCGTCGGCGTCGGCATCGACACCGACCAGAACCCGGACACCGGCACGGTCTTCTACGGCTCGGAGTACGAGCTCGACTTCGAAGGAACCGCGCCGAGGTTCTACCGCGCTGCGGCGAACGGCTTCTACGAGGAGGCGCCGCTGCCGCCGTCGTTCGCGGGGAGCTTCAGCGGTGGCGTCGTCACGATCTCGTTCAAGCCGTCGGAGCTGGGCGCATCCGCCGGCTTCAACGTCTACGCCGTCGGTTTCGACAACTCGACCCTCGACGCGGCCCCGGACATCCGCGCGGTCAACTATCAGCTCGTCAAGGGCACGACGCCGCCGCCGCTGCAGCCTGACCACCGTGCGCCCGTCGACGAGGCGATCCGGTCGACCGGGACGCACGGGAAAGTCGCGACGCTCTACTACTTCGCCTCCGACGGTCGTGCGGAGACGTCGGATGCGATCGTGATCTACAAGGGCAAGAAGGTCGTCAAACGGATCAACTACGTGCTCGAGGACACGAATCCGTTCCTGCCGTACGTCGCGCGCTGGAAGGTTCCGAAGAAGATGAAGGGCAAGCTGCGGTTCTGCGTCAGGTCGAGCGACCGCGCCGGCAACAAGAGCAACACGAGCTGCGCCGCGCTGACCGTCAAGTAGCGCCGCTCTGGTCATAGGCCCTCGCCGAGCCGCTCGATTTCCACCATCAGCTTCTCCGTCACCGCGCGCGGGTCGAGGCCGTCGACGTCCAGTGGCTTGCCGTAGCGCACGCGCATCGGCCCGAGCCGGAGCAGCCGGTCGGTGCCGGCGATCGCCGCCGGCACGAGCGGCACGTTTCCGTCGAGCGCGATCCGTGCGGCGCCGCTGTGCGAGTGCGGACGGTGGCGCTTCACGAGCCCTTTCCGTTGCCGCGTCCCGTGCGGGAACATCACGACGATGTGTCCTCCACGAACGAGGTCGACGGCCTTGTTGATCGCGTCCAGGTCGCGTTCGCCACGATGGACCTTGAACGCGCCGCCCATGCCGATCAGCGGCCCGAGCGGCCACCAGAAGAGCTCGGCTTTCGCCATGAACCGCAGGTAGCGCCGCGGGAAAAGCGGGATGCCGAGCGGCCAGGGGTCGAGATTCGACAGGTGGTTCGCGGCAAGGACGAAGCCGCCTGGAGGCAGATTCTCGACGCCCTCGGCACGAAGCCGGAACAGGCCTTTGACGAACGGCCAGGACAGGAGGGCGACCAGGCTGTAGAAGGGGCTGGGCCGCACGCGGCCAAGTATCACCAGCTAGCCGTTCTCCGACGCCTCGCTATGGTGTTTTAGGTGCCAAAGACTCTCGTCATCGCAGAGAAGCCCTCCGTCGGCCGCGATCTCGCGGGGGCGCTCGACGGGCCGTTCCAGCGCCGCAAGCTCGATGACATCAAGCCGAAGCGCGGCCGCAAGAAGGCCGAGGAGGAGACACCCGAGGAGGTCGTCGAGAAGGCGACATCCAAGCCGAAGGCCACGCGCACCCCCCGCGACGAGGCTGTCTTCCTCGAGTCCGACGACTACGTGATCACCTGGGCCGTCGGCCATCTCGTGCAGCTCGCCGAGCCCGAGGAGTACGACGAGAAGTGGAAGAAGTGGCGGATGGCCGACCTGCCGATCGTTCCGCCGAACGGCTTCAAGCTCGTCCCGCGCGACGCGAAGGCGAAGAAGCAGCTGAAGCTGATCGAGACGCTGCTCAAGCGCGAGGACATCGACCAGGTCATCAACGCGTGCGACGCCGGCCGCGAAGGCGAGCTGATCTTCGCGTACGTCTACGAGTCGGTGTTCGGCGCGTCGCCGACGGTCGACGGCGCTCCGAAGCCCGTTCAGCGCCTCTGGATCTCCTCGATGACGAAGCAGGCGATCCGCGAGGGATTCGAGCGTTTGCGGCCCGGCCGGCAGATGAATTCGCTCGAGCTCGCCGCCCGCTCGCGCTCGGAAGCCGACTGGCTCGTCGGCATGAACGCGACGCGCGCCGCGACGATTCGCGGCCGCGCATGGGTCGGCGGCGTCGTCTCGCTCGGGCGCGTGCAGACGCCGACGCTCGGGATGATCGTCAAGCGCGAGCGCGAGATCCAGGCGTTCGTTCCGGAGCCGTACCGGCTCGTGCACGCGACGTTCCAGCCGCCGTACCAGGGTATCTGGTTCGAGGGTGACGAGACGCGCATCTTTGCGCCGCTCGAGCGCGCCGAAGAGATCGTGGCGAAGGTCTCCGGCGTCGACGGCACCGTCGAGAAGGTCGAGCGGAAGGAACAGTCGGAGCGCGCGCCCCTGCTGTACGACCTGACGTCGCTGCAGCGCGACGCAAACCGGCGCTACGGCTTCTCCGCGCGGCGGACGCTGCAGGCGGCGCAGTCGTTGTATGAAGGCAAGAAGGCGATCACGTATCCGCGCACGTCGTCGCGCTACCTGTCCGGGGACATGGTCCCGCAGTTGAAGCCGACCGCCGCGACCCTCGAGCCGATCGAGGACTTCCGCAAGGGAGCGGAGTACGTTCTCGCACTCGACCAGCTGCCGCTGCAGCGTGTCGTCAACGACGCGAAGGTCGACGACCACCACGCGATCATCCCGACAGACGTCGAGCACGACGTCGAGGCGTTCACGCCGGACGAGCGCCGCGTCTTCGACCTCGTCGCGCGCCGCTTCCTCGCCGTCTTCCATCCGCCGGCGCGGTACGCGCGCACGACGGTGATCACGCTCGTCGAAGAGGAGCGCTTCCGCACGCGAGGCAAGATCACGCTCGAGGCCGGGTGGCGTGCCGTGTACGGCCTCGAGCCGGACCACGAGCGGCAGTCGGAGGAAGAGGAGAAGGAGGGCGGGGAGATCCCCGCCCTGCAGGAAGGACAGACGGTGCGCTGCATCGCGGCGGAGCTCGAGGACAAGATGACGAAGCCGCCGCCGCGCTACACCGAGGCGACGCTGCTCTCCGCGATGGAGACGGCCGGCAAGCTGATCGACGACGAAGAGCTGCGCGAGGCGATGAAGGACTCCGGTCTCGGCACGCCGGCCACGCGCGCGGAGACGATCGAAGTCTTGATTCGTCGCGAGTACATCGAGCGCGTCGGCAAGGACCTGCAGGCCACGCCGAAGGGCATCCAGGTGATCACGATGCTCGAGGAGAACAAGCTGACCTCGCCGGAGCTGACCGGCGACTGGGAGCACAAGCTCGCCGAGATCGAGGACGGCCGCGGCGACCGCAAGAAGTTCATGAAGGGGATCGCGGATTTCGCGAAGGAGACGGTCGACCAGATCGCGGCGCTCGACAAGGAGAAGCTCCGCCCCGAGCGCGTCGAGCTGGGCCCGTGCCCCCGCTGCGGCGCCGTGACGGGCGAGATCATCCGCGAGAACTCCAAGGCCTACGGCTGCACCAGCTGGAAGAGCCGCGAGGAGACCGGATGCGGCTTCGTGATCTGGAAAAGAGTGGCCAGCAGGACGCTCACACCGGAGATTGCGCGCCAGTTGATCGAGGAACGTCGGACCCGGGAAGTACTCTCTGGCTTCCGGTCACGGAACGGCAAACCTTTTCGTGCCCGGCTCGTCTTGAACGACGAGGACAAGATCGAGTTCGACTTCCCGGTTCGCGCGCAAACCAAAGAGCCCGCGGCGACGGAATAACAAAGGGCACGATCTCGTTGCAGGTTCCGACCGCCCACGGGCGGTTCCGCCTGGAAAGAAAAGGGAATCCGACCTACAGTGCGAAGGGTCGCCGCAGATCACAAAGTCAGAGCTGAAAGGGACAGTTGACACAAAACCAGCTGCACGAACTGCTTGATTCGGACCAAGCCAAGGCGCTCGTCGAGCGCTCCGAGGAGCGGGGCTACCTCGAGCCGGCCGAGCTCGAGGCGTTCTCCCTCGAGCACGACCTGAACGACGACGAGGTCGAGGAGCTGACCCGCGAGCTCGAGCGCATCGGGCTCGAGGTGCGCCAGCCTGCCGCCGAGGCGGAGAAAGAAGCCGAGAAGGAGAAGGCGGCCGAGCCCGCCGAGCAGCACGTCCTCTCCGGCTCCGCCGACAGTCTTCAGCTTTTCCTGGCCGACGTCGGGCGCCACAAGCTGCTCACCGCTGCGGAAGAGGTCACCCTCGCCAAGGCGATCGAGCGCGGCGACCCCGTCGCCAAGCGGCGGATGATCGAGTCGAACCTGCGGCTGGTCGTCTCCATCGCCAAGGGCTACCGCGGCCTCGGCGTCCCGTTCCTGGATCTGATCCAGGAGGGCACGCTAGGCCTGAACCGCGCGGTCGAGAAGTTTGACTGGCGCCGGGGCTACAAGTTCTCGACGTACGCGACCTGGTGGATCCGCCAGTCGGTGCAGCGCGCCGTGGCGAACCACGCCCGCACGATCCGCGTGCCGGTTCACGTCGTCGAGCGCCAGCAGAAGCTGTCGCGTGCCGCGCGCCGGCTCGAGGTCGAGCTGGGCCGCGAGGCGACGAAGGACGAGCTCGCCGAGGCGACCGGGCTGCCGATCCAGCACGTCGACGAGGCGCTCGGCGCCGCGCAGGCCTCCGTCTCGCTCAACCAGACGGTCGGCGCGGACGACGAGGGCGAGCTGGGCGACCTGTTCGCCGACCGCGAGGCCGCTGATCCGTTCGACGAGGCCGAGGAATCGCTCCGCCGGCAGGGCGTCCGCCGGGCGCTCGACGCGCTGCCCGAGCGCGAGCGGCGCATCCTGGAGCTCCGCTTCGGCTTCGAGGGCGAGCCCTGGACGCTCGAGGCGATCGGCCACGAGCTCGACCTGACGCGCGAGCGCGTCCGGCAGCTCGAAGGCCAGGCGCTGGCGCGGCTCTCCGCGCTCCGCGACCTGATCTCCCTCGCAGCCTAGGTCCAAGAGACCGCGGGGTCAGACCCCAAGGGGTCTGACCCCCCGTCTTTAGACGCGGGATCACACACGGCAGAGAGCCGGAGCGTAAGCCGAAGCGAAGCGAGCGCTTACGCGGAGGCGAACTGATGCGAGTCGGCCACGCGAAGCATGGCCGAGCCGCACGGAAGAGAACGACCGCCGACCACCAAGGAGCGCGCGGGCTTTGCCCGCGCGCGTTTTCCGGCGAAGCCGGGTCCCTTTTCCCGATCCCGGACTTTTTCCGGGATCGGGAGTCCTAGGTCATACTTGGGCGTCCGCCTGGGTTTGGCGGGGAACGAAAGGAGACTGGGTTGAGGGGGAATATGAAACGGCTCGCTTTGCCGCTCGTGGCAGTTGTGGTGCTGGTCGCTGCGGGAACGGCAGGCGGAGCCTCGCGAGCGGGAACGCTCGTTTTTGCAGGTGCGTCGGATCCGACGTATCTCGATCCGGCACTCGTGTCGGACGGTGAGTCCTTCCGTGTGACGAATCAGATCTTCGAGAGCTTGGTGCGCTTGAAGCCAGGATCGACGATCGTCCAGCCGTCGCTCGCGACCAGCTGGAGCTCCAAGAACGCGAAGGACTGGACGTTCAACCTGCGTCACGGCGTGAAGTTCCACGACGGAACGCGGTTCAACGCAGCTGCTGTTTGTTACAACTACAACCGCCAGTACAACTTCTCTGGTGCGTTCCAGGATCCGTCGGCGACGTACTACTGGCAGACGGTGTTCGGCGGGTTCCACCACAACGCTCCGAACTCGGGTCTGTCGCCGAGTCTGTACACGGGCTGCACCGTTCATGGCGCGTACAAGGCGACGATCCATCTGCGGACCCCGTCAGGACCGTTCCTGCCGGCGCAGGTGATCTCGTCGTTCGCGATCCAGAGCCCGACGGCGCTGAAGAAGTACGGCGGCAACGACGGCGAGCTTCGGAGCGGCGTGTTCTATCCGACCGGCTCGTACGCGTTCAGCCATCCGACCGGGACGGGCCCGTTCAAGTTCGTCTCGTGGACGGTTGGTCAGCGCGTCGTGCTCGCGAAGAACCCCGGCTACTGGGGCAAGAAGGCGCGCATCAATACGCTGATCATTCGACCGATCTCCGACAACACCGCCAGGTTGCAGGCGCTGCAGTCGGGTGATGTGCAGGGCTACGACCTCGTCGCACCCGAGCACATCAACACGATCAAGTCGAACCCGAAGCTGAAGGTCCTCAACCGGCCGTCGTTCAACGTCGCCTATGTGACCATTCATCAGGGCCCCGGCTCGCCGATGAACGATCTCAAGGTGCGTCAGGCGGTTGCGTTCGGGCTCGACCGTGCTTCGGTGGTCAAGTCGTTCTACGCCGGCCGCGGCGTTGTCGCGAACGAGTTCCAGCCGCCGCAGTTGTTCGGGTACAGCAAGTCGGTGGCGAAGTACCCGTTCAACCCGACGAAGGCGCGGCAGTTGCTGAACTCGTCCAGCTGCCACGTGCCGTGCAAGGTCGACTTCTGGTATCCGACCAACGTGTCACGGCCGTACATGCCGGACCCGAAGCGGAACTTCGAGGCGTTCTCCGCCAGCCTCACGCAGGCCGGTTTCCAGGTCACCGCGCACAGCGCGCCGTGGCGGCCGGACTACGTGAAGCACGTGAACGAAGGCACGGCGGGCGATCTGAACATGATCGGCTGGACTGGTGACTTCGGCGATCCCGACAACTTCCTCGGGACGTTCTTCCAGACCTACAGCCCGCAGTTCAACTTCCACAACAGCGCCATCTTCAACATCCTCGCGAAGGCCGAGGCTCAGAAGAGCCTGACCAAGCGGATCGCGCTGTACAAGCAGGCGAACAACCTGATCATGAAGTACCTGCCGGCAGTGCCGTACGCGCACTCGCAGCCGGCACTCGGCTTCGACAAGACGGTCAAGGGCTACACACCGAGCCCGGTCGGAACGGATCCATTCGACCCGGTCTCCGTGTCAGGCGGCGTCTAAGAAGCTGACCAAGCAACCGGCGGGCGACTAGAGATGCTCCGATATGTCGTCCGCCGGTTGCTGCTGCTCGTTCCGATCCTGATCGGCGTCTCGCTGCTGATCTTCTTCTGGATCAGGGCGCTTCCCGGCAGCCCGGCAGAAGCTTTGCTGGGCGAGCGGGCGACGCCTCAGCTCGTGCACCAGCTTCGTCAGCACTACGGGCTCGACAAGCCGGTGTACCAGCAGTACTTCGCGTACGTGAAGACGACGCTCGAGGGCGACTTCGGCGTCAGCGTCGCGACGCATCGAAGGGTCTCCGCCGAGATCAAGCAGCGCTTCCCGGCGACGATCGAGCTCGCGATGGCGGCGATGCTCTTCGCGACGCTCGTCGGCATTCCGCTCGGATTCTTCGCCGCGAAACGGTACGGCGGCTTCTTCGACCACGCGACCCTGATCGGGTCGTTACTCGGGATCTCGATCCCGATCTTCTTCCTGGCGATCCTGCTGAAGTACTTCTTCGCGGTGAAGTGGCAGTTGCTGCCGAGCGTCGGACGGATCGACGTGACCAAGGACACGCCGCACCCGACGAACTTCTACGTCCTCGACGCGATCATCGAGCGCGACTGGAGCGCTTTGTGGGATGTGATCAAGCACCTGATCCTGCCGGCGATCGCGCTCGGCTCGATTCCGCTCGCAGTGATCACGCGGATCACGCGCGCGTCGGTCCTCGACGTCCAGAACGAGGACTACGTCCGCACGGCGCGCGCGAAGGGGTTGGCGCCGCTCGAGGTCGACCGGCGCCACGTGCTGAGGAATGCGCTGCTTCCGATCTCGACGATCGTCGGCCTGCAGACCGGCCTGTTGCTCTCCGGCGCGGTGTTGACGGAGACCGTCTTCGCCTGGCCGGGAATGGGTTCTTGGCTGCGTGACGCGATCTTCAACCGCGATTACCCGGTGCTCCAGGGCGGCATCCTCTTCCTCGCCGTCGTCTTCGTCGTCGTCAACCTGATCGTCGACCTGTCCTACGCCATCATCAACCCCCGTATCCGGTACAGCTGATGTCGGTCGCCGAGATCGAATCCTTTGAGCTCGCGCTCGACACGCCCGCGACGGGCGGGCTGTGGCGGGAGGCCGTCTATCGCCTGAGCCGGAACCCGTCGGCGATCCTCGGCGCGGTCCTGGTGCTGCTGTTCGTGATCGCCGCGGTGTTCGCGCCCGTGATCGCCCCATATGGCCCGCTCGACCAGAACCTCGGCCTGCTCAAGGCGGGCGGTATCCCGCCCGGGCCGACGCTGCACCACCTCTTCGGCGTCGACCTGCTCGGCCGCGACGTGTTCACGCGGATTCTCTACGGCGCGCGCTACTCGCTCCTGATCGGCATCGTCTCGGTGTCGATCGGATTGTCGATCGGGCTCGTGCTCGGCTCGATCGCGGGCTACGTCGGCGGCGTCGTCGACACCGTGATCATGCGAGCGATGGACGTCATGCTCGCGATCCCCGGTTTGTTGTTTGCCATCGGGATCGTCGCCGCGCTCGGTCCCGGCCTGAAGCAGATCATGATCGCGATCGGCGTCGTCAACGTGCCGATCTTCGCGCGACTGCTACGCGGCTCGATCCTCGCGCAGCGCGAGAACGACTTCGTGCTCGCCGCACGATCGGTCGGCGTGCGGCGACGCGCGATTCTGTTCTCGCACATCCTCCCGAACTCGATGTCGGTCGTCGTCGTGCAGGGAACGCTTGCCATGGCGACGGCGATCATCGACGTCGCCGGTCTCGGCTTCCTCGGGCTCGGCCCGCAGGACCCCGCGACGCCCGAGTGGGGAACGATGCTCACCGACGTCAACAGCTATCTCAACGTGGCGCCGTTCCTGGCGATCATTCCGGGTCTTGCGATCGTCGTCTCGGTGCTCGGCTTCAACCTGATCGGCGACGGCCTGCGCGAGGCACTCGATCCGAAGCTGCGCACGCGTGGTTAGAGAGCCGCTTCTCAGCGTCGAGGATCTGCACGTCCGTTTCGGGACGCGCCGCGGGACCGTCCACGCCGTCAACGGCATCTCGTTCGACATCGCGCCGGGCGAGACGCTCGGGATCGTCGGCGAGTCCGGCTGCGGCAAGAGCGTCACCTCGTTGGCGATCCTCGGGCTGCTCGCGCGCAACGGCCGGGTCGAATCCGGCAAGGCGATCTTCGAGGGGCGCGATCTGATTCCACAGAGCGACCGTGCGCTGCGTTCGATTCGCGGCCGCGAGATTGCGATGATCTTCCAGGACCCGATGACGTCGCTCAATCCCGTGCTGACGATCGGCCGTCAGATTCGGGAGGCGCTCGAGACGCACTTCGGCATGGGCCGTAGGGAGGCCGAGACGGCGGCGGCCGACGCGATCGACCGCGTCGGCATCCCGAGCGCGAAGGCGCGCATCAAGGACTACCCGCATCAGTTCTCCGGCGGCATGCGGCAGCGCGCGATGATCGCGATGGCGCTGGCGTGCAAGCCGAAGTTGCTGATCGCCGACGAGCCGACGACGGCGCTCGACGTGACGATCCAGGCGCAGATCCTCGACTTGCTGCGCGCGCTCGTCGCCGAGGAGGACGCCGCGCTGATTCTGATCACGCACGACCTCGGCGTCGTTGCCGGCATGTGCGAGCGCGTCAACGTGATGTACGGCGGCATGTTCATGGAGACCGGCTCCGCGGAGCAGCTGTTCGGCACGCCGCGCCACCCGTACACGCTGGGGCTGTTGCAGAGCGTCCCGCGGCTCGACGCGGCACGCCGCGCGCGGCTGCAGCCGATCGAGGGCTCTCCCCCGAACATGCTGCGCGCACCTGCGGCATGCCCGTTCCAGCCACGCTGCCGTTTCGAGGTCGACCTCTCGCGGCGCGAGGTGCCGCAGCTCGTCGAGATCGAGCCCGGCCACCGGGTCGCCTGCTTCAACCCGGTGCCCGTCGATGAATGGGGCCGCGCGCGCGAGGCGGCGACGGCATGAGTGCGAACGGCGCCGGCCCGCTGCTCGAGCTCGACGGTCTCAAGGTCTACTTCCCGATCAAGAGCGGCATCGTGCTCGACCGCCACATCGGGGACATCCGGGCCGTCGACGACGTCTCCCTGACGATCAAGCGGGGCGAGACGCTCGGGCTCGTCGGCGAGTCGGGCTGCGGCAAATCGACGGTCGGCCGAACGATCCTGCGGCTGTACAAGCCCACCGAAGGACGCATCGTCTTCGACGGCACGGACATCTCGCAGCTGAACGAGCAACAGCTGCGGCCGCTTCGCCGCCGCATGCAGATGGTCTTCCAGGACCCATTTGCGTCGCTGAACCCGCGTCACAGTGTCGGCAGGATCGTCGGCGAGCCGCTGCGGACACACGGCCTCGCCAGCCGCAAGGAAGCGTCGGGACGCGTCAGGGAGCTCCTGCAGACGGTCGGGCTACCCCAGGATGCAGCCGGCCGGTACCCGCACGAGTTCTCCGGCGGGCAGCGGCAGCGCATCGGCCTCGCCCGCGCGCTTGCGCTGAACCCGGACTTCATCGTCGCCGACGAGCCCGTTTCGGCGCTCGACGTGTCGATCCAGGCGCAGATCATCAACCTGTTCGAGCAGCTGCAGGAGGAGTTTCAGCTCACCTACCTCTTCATCGCGCACGATCTCGCGGTCGTTCGTCACATCTCGGATCGCATCGCGGTCATGTATCTCGGGACGATCGTGGAGGTCTCGCCGGCAATGGAGCTGTACGAGAATCCACTCCACCCGTACACGATCTCGCTGCTGTCGGCCGTCCCGATTCCGGACCCCGTCGTCGAGCGGCAGCGCGAGTCGATCCTGCTCGCCGGCGACCTGCCGAGCCCGGCGAATCCTCCGCCTGCATGTCGCTTCCACACTCGCTGTCCGTTCATTCAACCGACACGCTGCCGCGAGGAGGTGCCGCCGCTGCGCAAGCTGTCGACGGGGCACGAGGTCGCGTGCCACTGGGCGGAGGACATCCAGGCGGGGCGGATCAAGCCGCGCGAGCGCGAGCTGGTGGTCGTCGAGCAGCCGGTCGAGTTAACGCCCGCGGAAGAGCTGCCGCCAGTCTGAGAATCTCGTCGGCGTCGAGCGGGGCGACGCGCATTTCCGGAGGGGGGCGGCGCAGGAACGTTCCGATCAGCAGCAGCTCGTCGAGCTCCTCCTCGCCTGGGAGCGCGGCGGCGGCCAGGCCGGCCTCGACCTCGACGCGCCCGGCGAGCGTGCGGACGTCCGCGATGCGACCGTTCGCGATGAAGATGCCGCGCGCGTAGCCCGGCTCGGTCGAGGGGACGATGACGCAGCAGCGCGTTTCGCGCGCGCGCTCGATCCGCCGAACCGCGCGCACGACGTCCTCGATTGCGGCGATGCGGTCGC
Organism: Gaiellaceae bacterium; assembly: GCA_045806245.1. Taxonomy (GTDB): domain Bacteria; phylum Actinomycetota; class Thermoleophilia; order Gaiellales; family Gaiellaceae; genus 3-1-20CM-4-69-9. The sequence goes on from JBJMJR010000094.1 coordinate 16,350, forward strand.
GGAGCCGCGCCGCGTCTTCGAAGCGGCGGCAGTCCGCGTGGTCGCGGAGGCGCGCGCGCAGGCGTCGCAGTGCCCGGTTGGGGTCGTCGAGCTCGTCCGGCCGCAGAGCGCGCGCGGCGAGCCGTGCACGTGCGCGGCTTCGGAGCGGTCCGAGCGGCGACGGCTTCGCGGAGCAGACGACGCTGTCACCGCGGCGCCGGAGGTAGACGTAACGGTCGGGCCTCGACGTGCGCGCATTCGCGGGCGGGCGGAGCTCGCGGATCAGGCGCAGCTCCTCGAGGGCCGCCTCGAGCTCCGAGCCGCAGACGCGCCACTCGATGCGCGCGAGCGCCCCGAGTGCCGACTCGACCGCCGGCCGCTGCCGCTCGCTGCGGAAGTACGAGCGCAGCCGTGCGCGCAGGTCGCGCGCGCGACCGACATACAGGACCTGGTCGTGCACGTCGCGGAAGAGGTAGACGCCCGGCGAGGTCGGTGCGCCGAACGCGAGCGAGCGCTTCGCGTAGACCTTCCGCACGCGCGGTGCGGCCAGGTCGACGAGGTCGGCGACTGTCAGCGCGCCGCGCTCCTGTGCGAGACCGATCAGCTGGATCAGGATCTCCGCGGTGGCCTGGGCATCGGGCAGGGCGCGATGGCACGGCTGCGTCGCCGTGCCGAAGAAGTTCGCGAGGGACGAGAGTCCGGCGCGCGACGTGCGGCCGGCGAGCAGGCGGCGCGCGAGCCCGACCGTGTCGACGACCGGGCCCGCGAGCCGCCCGCCACTCAGGCGCTCGGTTTCGCGATCGAGAAACGACAGGTCGAAGCGGGCGTTGTGGGCGACGAGCACGGCGTCGCCCGCGAACTCGAGGAAGCGGCAAACGGCGATCGCCGGGTGCGGCGCGCGCCGCAGGTCGGCGTCGCGCAGCCCGGTCAGCGCCGAGATGACCGGCCCGATCGGCGTGCCGGGATTCACCAGCAGCTCGAAGTCCTCCTCCAGCTCGAGCTCGCGCACACGGACAGCACCGATCTCGCAGATGCGAGAGCTCTCGGGACGAAGGCCGGTCGTCTCGAGGTCGACGACGACGAACGTCGCACGGTCGAGCGGCAGGTCGGCACCGGGCGGCTCGGCGAGGCCGACGGCGTCGCCGCGCCACGCGAGCCGCGCGTCCTCGCCCACGACCTCCTCCAGCAGGCTGCGGGCCATGCCGACGGGGGCATGACGGAGAGCGAACAGCCGCCGCGCGGCTTCCTCCACATAGACC
>JBJMJR010000095.1:0-15669 GCA_045806245.1 Gaiellaceae bacterium
GCCGCGGCGCCTGCGCCAACGCCTTCTGCGGCGCGCGTGCACGCCGCGGCCGGCGCTGTGCACGCGCCCGCGTCGGCGACGCCGTCCGTCGGGGCGCCGACGATCCCGGTCGAGTCGCCGGACCAGCCGCCGCCCGCGGCCGCGCCGCCGGCTGCGCAGGTCGAGTCGGCTCCGCCGGCGCCTGCTCCTCCGACGCCCGATTCGCAGTCCACGCCTCCGATTCCGCCGGCAGATCCCGGGCCGCCCGCGGACCAGCAGCCGCCGTCCGAGAGTCACGGCAACAAGCCGGACAAGCAAAAGCCCGACAACGGGCACGGCAACGGGAAGTAGTCAGCCGCGCGTAAGCCGGCGCACGAGCGCGAGCGGGTCAGCGTCCTCGCGCGACGATGTGACCAGCACGACCTCGTCGCGCCCCGGGAACACCGCCAGCACCTGTCCGAGATAGCCGTAGCCGGCATACGAGCCCGACCGGATCCACCAGCCGAACCCGTAGTGCAATCCGCGGCGGACGACAGCGTGCGCGCGCGTCGACATTCGGATCCAGCGCGCCGGGACGATGCGCTTCCCGTGCCAGACACCGCCGTCGAGGTAGAGCTGTCCGAATGCGAGCAGATCGCGCGGGCGAAGTAGCAGCCCCGACGAGCCCCGCGAGCCGGGCCAACGCTCTGCAGTGATCCCCATCGGGCCGAACAGGCGCCGCCGCGCGTAGGCCGCAGCCGGCATGCCCGTTGCGCGAGCGATCAGGTCGGCGAGGAGATCCATCGAGCCGCTGTCGTACGCGAAGGTGCCCGGTCTGTTCAGCAGCGGCCGGTCTGCGAGCGACTCCGGATCCGTGCGCTTGAAGCTGACGCTCGGCGCGTAGCCCGCCGTCATCGAGAGCAGCTGTCCGACGGTGACCTGCCTGCGCCACGGGAGCCGTTCGTCGACGCCGCTCAGCCGCCCGTCCGCAATGGCCATCCCCACGAGCGCCGACGTGACGCTCTTGGTGATCGAGAAGATCGGCAGCCGGTCGCTCGGACGCGTTCCCTGGTAGTACCGCTCGATGACGACCTTGCCGTGCCGCTCGAGGAGCACGCTCGTGATGCCGCGGAGCGCGGGGTCTCCGGCTTGCGAGCCGCCGCACCCAGTGACGGCCGCGATGACGGCGAAAACCGCCCAAAGACGCCTCGGCATCCCGCTACAGTAGGAGCCCCGCCGACGTAGCTCAGCTGGTAGAGCACTTCACTCGTAATGAAGGGGTCCCCAGTTCGAATCTGGGCGTCGGCTCTCCTTACGAAGGGCCGAGCGTCCCGTCGCCGCTGGCCTGCCCGACTTCCTTGAGCTCGACGAAGAGCACGTGTGTGGGCGTCGTGCCGGTGTTCTCGCCGCTGTGGACCTGCGCGTCGAGCCAGCGCACCTGGCCGGCCTCGAGCGTCACCTCGCGGCTCTCGCCGTCTTCTGCCACGAGCTTTCGCTCGAACGACGAGAGCGTGTACATGACGCTGTCCGGATGGCGGTGCGGGCTCGTCGCCTCCCCGGGCTCGTCGCGGTACTCGAGCACACGGACGCGGTCGTTCTCGAAGATGACCTTGTACTTGTCCGGATCTGTGCGCGTCGGGTCGTCGGCCACGGCTGCAGTTTAGGCTCGCTCCATGCGGGCGTTGACCGGAACGATTCAGTCGTACGACGCGCCGTCGACCGAGGAGATCGCGCGCCGCGTCGGGCTTCGGCCCGAGCAGATCGTCCGCTTCGACGGCAACACGTCGCCGCACGCGCTGCCGTCGACGCGAGCGGACGCGCTGACCGAGGAGCTCGGCCGCATCCATACGTACCCGCACGGCGGCTACCCGCAGCTCGAGCGCGCGATCGCGGACTACGCCGGCGTCGCGCCCGAGAACGTCGTCCTCGGCGCGGGCGCCGACGACCTGATCCTGCTCGTCACGCGCTCCTTCGCGTCGCCAGGTGACACAGTCGCGATCGCGAACGACCCGACGTACCCGATGTTCGCGATCAGCGTGTGGGTCGCGGGTGCCGAGGTCGGCGACGACAAGCCGGTGTTGACGATTTGTTGCCGGCCGAACAACCCGACCGGCGAGCTCGGCGAACTGCCGAGCGCGCGCCCGCTCGTCGTCGACGAGGCTTACTTCGAATACTCCGGAAGTAGCGCCGTCGACCTGGTCGAGGACGGCGTCGTCGTCCTGCGCACGTTCTCGAAGGCGTTCGGTCTCGCGGGCGCACGCGTGGGCTATGCGCTCGCCGGCCGCGGCGTCGCCGCGGAGCTGAACAAGCGGCAGCATCCCGCGCCGTTGTCGACGCTGTCGGCCGCACTCGCGCTCGCCGGGCTTGCCTCGCCACCCGACGTATCGCCGATCCTCGAGGAGCGCGAGCGCGTCGGAGAGCGCCTGCACGCGCTCGGCCTCGAGCCGCTGCCGTCGCACGCGAACTTCCTCTACGTCCCGGTCGACGACCCCCAGGCGGTGTACGACGCGTTATTGGAGAAAGGGCTTGCCGTGCGTCCCGTGCGCGGCGGGATCCGGATCACGATCCGCACGAATGAAGAAGACGAGCGTCTACTCGATGCTCTAGGTTCTCTGCATCGCCTCTAACCCGCACCGGTGGCGCATCCTCGCGGTCGTTGCGACCGCGTTCTTCATGACGATCCTCGACGTCTCGATCGTGAACGTCGCGCTGCCGTCGATCGCGAAGGACCTGAACTTCTCGCAGGAGAACCTCCAGTGGGTCATCACCGCGTACGCGATCGCCTTCGGCGGCTTTCTGTTGCTCGGCGGGCGTGCCGCCGACCTGCTCGGCCGGCGCCGCGTGTTCATCGTCGGCGTGGCGCTGTTCACGGTCGCCTCGCTCGTGTGCGGGCTCGCGCAGAGCGAGGGAATGCTCATTGCCTCGCGCGCGGTGCAGGGCCTCGGCGGCGCGATCATCTCGCCCGCCGCGCTCTCGATCGTGATGACGAGCTTCGAGGAAGGCCCGGAGCGGAACAAGGCGCTCGGCGTCTGGGGCGCGCTCGGCGGCAGCGGCGCTGCGGTCGGAGTGCTCGCCGGCGGCGTGCTGACGAACTACCTCAGCTGGCGGTGGATCTTCTTCGTCAACGTCCCGGTCGGCGCGCTCGTGCTGCTGCTGACGCCGCGGATCGTGCCCGAGAGCCGACGCGACACCGGCGGGCGCCGCTACGACGCGCTCGGCGCGGTGCTCGTCAGCGCAGGTTTGGCGTTGCTCGTGTACGCGATCTCCGAAGCGCCGAACGTGGGCTGGGCGACGGCGCGGACGATTCTCCTGATCATCGCGGCAGTCGCGCTCCTCGCCGGCTTCCTCGTCAACGAGCGCCGCGTGCCGGACGCCCTGATGCCCTTCCACATCTTCCGCGTGCGCACGGTCGCAGGTGCGAATGCGGTCGGCTTCCTGCTCGGCTCCGTCATCTTCGCGAACTTCTTCCTGCTCACGTTGTACGTGCAGGACGTTCTGCACTACTCGCCGCTGAAGACGGGCTTCACGTTCATCGCAACCGCGGGGACGGCTGTGCTGGCGGCGGGAATCGCCCAGGCGCTGACGACGAAGTTCGGGGCGAAGCCGATCATCGTGATCGGGCTCGTGCTGCTAACGGGCGCAATGGTCTGGTACTCGCAGATCCCGGTGCACGGCAAGTTCGCCTCGGATCTGCTGCCGGGCTACGTGCTCGTCGGAGTCGGGATCGCGTTCGCATTCGTGCCCGTGTCGATCGCCGCTCTGGCAGGCGTCGCCGAGCGCGAGGCGGGACTGGCCTCCGGATTGATCAACACCTCGCAGCAGATCGGCGGGGCAATCGGCACGGCCGTGGCGTCGACGGTCTTCGCCACGCACTACAAGTCGCTGCTCAAGGCCGGGCGGAGCGTCCCCGACGCGCTCACGCATGCGTACGGCTACGCCTTCTGGGCGCTGGCCTTCTTCGGCCTGGCGGCAATCATCGCCGCACTGACGCTCATCCGCCGCGAAGAGATGGCGGAGACGCCCGTTACCGCTCCGAGCGCCTAGACCTTCGCCAGCAGCGCTTCGGGCACCGAGTTGTGCACGGTGAAGTGCCGATCGAGTCCGGAGATCTCGAGTGCGCGGCGCGTCTCCAACCCCGGGCCGGCCAACAGGAACGCGCGGCGGTTGTCGAGCTGCGTCCGCGCTTCGATCAGGACGCCGAGCGCCGTCGAGTCGATGAACTCGACCTCGCTCAGGTCGACCACGACGCGTCCGGGCATGTCCGCGCACGCGTCGATCAGCGCCTGACGCACCGTTGGAGCGTTGTACAGGTCGAGCTCGCCGGCGAGCCTGACGACGCAGGCGTCGCCCTGCTTCTCGACGGCGAGAACCGGATCCTTGCGCAGACCGTCAGCGTTCGACAACTGCCCTCCCACACTCTCGAGTTGTCCAGCGCCCGCAGCGGGGTCACGGCGGCTCTGACGCCTGCGAATTAGACCACCTGCGGCGCACGTGTGCAAACGTGTGCCCATGGACGTCGCAACCGTGGCCCGCCGCGCGCGCACGGAGAACTTTCCCGTGGCTTCCCTGCTGTTCCCACGGCGCCTCCGGCCGCACCTGCGGGCCGTCTACGGCTTCGCCCGGCTCGTCGACATCCTTGGGGACGAGGCCGACGGCGACCGGCTCGAGGCGCTCGACGAGCTCGAGCGCGAGGTCGAGGCCTGCTACACGGGCGAGCCGTCCTGGCCGGTGATGCGCGTTCTCCAGCCGACGATCCGGGAGTTCGGCCTGCCGCGCGAGCCGTTCCTGCGTCTCATCGAGGCGAATCGGATGGACCAGCGGATCTCCGAGTACGAGACCTGGGACGAGCTGCGCGAGTACTGCCGCCACTCGGCCGAGCCGGTCGGACGCCTCGTGCTCGGCCTCCTGCGTCTCGACGGCCAACCCGAGCTGGTCGCGTCGAGCGACGACGTCTGCACCGGTCTGCAGCTCGTCAACTTCCTCCAGGACGTCCCGCGTGACCTCGAGCTCGGCCGCATCTACCTGCCCGCCGAGGACCGGCGCCGCTTCGGTGTTACCAGTCTCGACAGGCCGAGCGCGGAGCTGACGCGGACGCTGGACTACGAAGCCGAGCGCGCACGGGCGCTCCTCGCCGGCGGCCACGTGCTGCAGGCGCGCATCGGTGGACGCGTCGGCCGGGCGGTCGGCCTCTTCGCGCGTGGCGGCCTCGCCGCGCTCGAGGCGCTCGAGCGCGCGCAGTGGGACATCTTCACGCAGCGGCCGCGCCCGTCGCGCACGCGGCTCGCGCTCGCCGCCTTCGCACGATGACGGCGGAACGCGCCTACGCCGAAGTCGAGCGCCTGACGCGCCGGCGGGCGCGCAACTTCGCGTACGGGATCATGGTCCTCCCGCGTGAGAAGCGGCGCGCGATCGCGGCGATCTATGCATTTGCACGTCGTGTCGACGATGTCGCCGACGGCGACCTTCCCCCCGACGAGAAGCGCGCTCGCCTGCGCGAGCTCCAGCAGCAGCTCGACGCCCCGCCCGCTGACGACGCGATGTTCATCGCGCTCGCCGATGCGCGGACGCGCTTCCCGATTCCAATCGGTGCGTTGCGTGCGCTCGTCGACGGCGGCCTGCAGGATCTCGACCAGACGCGGTACGCGACCTTCGACGAGTTGAACGGCTACTGCACGAAAGTCGCCGGTGCCGTCGGTGTGTCCTGCGTCGCCGTCTACGGATCCGACGACGTGGAGCGTGCCGAGACGCTCGGCATCGCCCTGCAGCTGATCAACATCATGAGAGACGTGCGCGAGGACTGGGAGCTGGGACGCGTCTACCTGCCGCAGGACGAGCTGTCCTCGTTCAGCGTGTCCGAACAGGACATCGCCGCGGGGAACACGTCGGGTGCCTGGCACGCGCTGATGTCGTTTCAGGCCGAGCGCGCCCGCGCGTACCTGCAGGACGGGCTCGGTTTGCTGCGTTCGCTCGACTCGCGCAGCGCGCTGTGTGTCTCGACGTTCGCGGGCCTCTACCGCGCGACGCTCGACCGGATCGAGCAGCGCGGCTTCGACGTCTTCGACGGGCCGCCGCACCTCTCGACGCTCACGAAGCTGCGGATCGTCGGCCGGGGGCTCTGGTGAGAGCAGCGGTCGTCGGCGGCGGCCTCGCCGGGCTGGCCGCCGCGCTCGAGCTGGTCGACGCAGGCCACGAGGTCACCGTCTACGAAGCCCGCCCGATGCTTGGCGGCGCGGTGCAGACGCTGCCCGAGCGCGACGGCGATCCGTCGCCGCCGCCGGACAACGGCCAGCACATCGCACTCGGCTGCTTCACGGAGTACCTGTCCTTCCTCGGCCGCATCGGCGAAGGGAGCTCCTACGTGCGACGGCCGCTCGTCCTGCCTGTCCTCGCGCCGGGCGGGAAGCGCGCCGACGTGAAGCCGAGCCTGCCCGCGCTCCTCTCCTACGCCCATCTGCCGCTGCGCGACCGGCTGCGTATCCCGCTCGTGACGGCGCGCTGCCGCGGTGCGGGGGCCGAGCCGGGGGAGACGTTCGGCGCGCTGCTGCGCCGGCTTGGCGCGAGCGACGCCGCCGTCGAACGGTTCTGGGACGTCTTCATGCGCCCGGCCCTCAACCTGCGCTCCGACGAGGTCGACGCCGAGGCCGGGCTCTTCACCGTCCGCACGGCACTCTTGGGCCCTCGTCCCAACTCGGATCTCGTTCTGCCCGCCAAGCCGCTCGGCTGGATGCACGGCGACGCTGCCGGCCGGGTGCTCGCACAGGCCGGCGCGACGATCGAGACCGGCACGCGCATCGACGACCCGGCGGAGCTCGATGCCGACGCCGTCGTCGATGCCCGGCCCTCGGACGAGCTCGAGCGCTCGCCGATCGTCAGCGTGCATCTCCTCTTCGACCGGGTGCTGCTTCCGATGCCGCTCGCCGCGCTGCTCGACTCGGACGCGCACTGGATCTTCGATCGCGGCGCCCTCACGGGCCACCGGCCCGAGCGCGGGCAGTACCTGACGGTTGTCTCCAGCGGCGTCCCGGAGCTGATGGAGATCCGCGGGCGCGAGCTCGTTGACCGCATCGCTGCGCAGGTGACTGAACGTCTCGGCGGCGCCGAGCTGCTCTGGTCGCGCGTCAGTCGCGAGCCCGAGGCAACGATCGCGCTGCGCCCCGGGATACACCGTGCAACGCCGGGTCTCGTCCGTCCCGGCCTCGCGCGCGCGGGCGCGTGGACCCAGACCGGGTGGCCGGCGACGATGGAGAGCGCGGTGCGCTCGGGGCGTGTCGCAGCACGCGCGCTGTTGTCCGAGGTGACAACTAAGGTGGCGGCATGACCGTCGTGCAAGAGCTCACCGCTCTCGACGCCGGCGTCGACAACGCCGCCGAGCGCCTGCTGTCGCTCCAGCATCCCGACGGCTGGTGGAAGGGGGAGCTCGAGTCGAACGCGACGATGATCGCGGAGCATCTGTTCCTGCTCCACTTCCTCGGCCTGCGCGACGCCGAGACGGACCGGCTGCTCGCGAACGAGCTGCTCGCCCGCCGCCGCGCCGACGGCACCTGGTCGATCTGGTTCGACGGCCCGCCGGACCTGTCGGTCACCGTCGAGGCATACACCGCCCTCAAGCTCGCGGGCGTCGACGCCGGCGATGCCACGCGCGAGTACATCCGTCGCGCCGGCGGCGTCGCGAAGACGCGCATCTTCACGCGCGCGTTCCTCGCGCTGATCGGCCAGTGGCCGTGGCGCCGGCTCGCACACGTTCCGGTGGAGCTGATCCTGCTGCCGGCGGGCGGGCCGCTGTCGGTCTACGACTTCGCCTGCTGGGCGCGGCAGACGATGGTCGCCCTCTCCGTCGTCGAGGCGTTGCAGCCCGTCCGCCCGAGCGCCATCGACCTGAGCGAGATCGGCGGACGCAAGACGCGCCGCACGCGGGGGCCGCGGCGTTCTCCGCTCCGCCGCCGCGCCGTTGCGGTCGCCGAGACGTGGGTGCGCGACCGCCAGGAGGCAGACGGCTCGTGGGGTGGCATCCAGCCGCCCTGGGTCTGGTCGCTCGTGATGCTCGCCGCGCTCGGGCACGGGCCCGAGGACGAGACGTTCGCGCGGGGCCTCGCCGGGTGGAACCGCTTCCTGATCCGCGAGGGCGACCGCCTTCGCCCCGAGGCCTGCCAGTCACCGGTCTGGGACACGGCGCTCGCCGTGCTTGCACTGCGTGCCGCGGGCGTGCCGGCCGACGATCCGCGCCTACAGGCAGCGGGCGAGTGGCTGCTGCGCGAGGAGGTGACCGTCGCCGGCGACTGGGCGCTCAAGAAGCCCGGCCTCGCTCCCGGCGGGTGGGCGTTCGAGTTCGACAACGACCACTATCCCGACGTCGACGACACCGCCGTCGTCGTGCTCGCGCTGCGCGAGCTCGGCCTCGGCGACGCGGCCGTCCAGCGCGGGCTCGACTGGATGGTCGGCATGCAATCGCGCAGTGGCGGGTGGGGCGCGTTCGACGTCGACAACGAGGCGCTCTGGCTGTACAAGCTCCCGATCTGCGACTTCGGCAAGGTCACCGACGAGCCGACAGCCGACGTGACCGCGCATGCGCTCGAGGCGCTCGGGCACGAGGACGGCTACGAGGAGTCGCAGGTAGCCGGGCTGCGGTGGCTGCTCGACGAGCAGGAGAACGACGGCTCGTGGTTCGGCCGCTGGGGCGTCAACCACCTGTACGGAACGGGCGCAGCCGTCCCGGCGCTCGAGGCCTGCGGGGTACCGCCGCATCACCCGGCGATCCGCCGCGCGCTCGCCTGGCTCGACTCGGTCCAGCAGCCGGATGGGGGCTTCGGCGAGGACATCGCCTCCTACGGCGATCGCGCCGGGCGCGGCCGCGGGGCCGTCACGCCCTCCCAGACGGCATGGGCGTTGCTGGCGTACGTCTCGGGCGGGGCCGCCGAGGGGTTGTCCGCCCGGAGGGCAGCCGAGTATCTTCTTCGGGTTCAGCGTCCCGACGGCGACTGGGACGAGCAGCACTACACCGGCACGGGCTTCCCCCTCGACTTCATGATTCGCTATCACCTGTACCGACTCACGTTTCCCCTTCTCGCCCTCGGGCGCCTGAGAGAAAGGCTCACCGGATGAAGTTCCCGCTCCGCTCAACCGTGCAGATCGGCAAGTACGTGGCCACCCAGCAGCGCAAGGGCGACCGCTATCCGCTCGTACTCATGCTCGAGCCCACGCTCGCGTGCAACATCGCGTGCATCGGCTGCGGAAAGATCCGCGAGTACGAGTCGAACAAGGCACGGCTGACGGTCGAGGAATGCGTTGACGCCGGGGTGCAGTGCCCGGCGCCCGTCGTCTCGATCTGCGGCGGGGAGCCGCTCGTCTACAAGGGCATCGAGGACGTCGTGCACGGGATGCTCGAGCTCGGCAAGAACATCGAGCTCTGCACGAACGCCCTGAAGCTCGAGCAGTTCCTCGACGTCTTCAAGCCGTCACATCGGTTGACGTTCGTCGTGCACCTCGACGGGATGCGCGAGATCCACGACTACGTGTGCGACTACCCGGGCCTCTGGGACGTCGCCGTCGACTCGATCAAGAAAGCGCGCGCGGCAGGTTTCCGCGTCACGACGAACACGACCGTCTTCAAGGAGACGTCGGTCGACGACGTCCTCGAGATGATGCATTACCTGACGAACGACGTCGGTATCGACGGGATGCTGATCGCACCCGGCTACCAGTACTCGCAGATCGATCCGGCGCTGACGATGACGCGGGCGGAGCACGAAGAGAAGTTCCGCATCATCCGCAAGGTCGCGCGCCAGCGCGGCTATCGCTGGCTCGCGAGCCCGATCTACCAGGAGTTCCTGACCGGCGACCGCAAGCTGAAGTGCGCACCGTGGGGATCGATCACACGCAACCCGTACGGCTGGAAGGGCCCCTGCTACCTGCTCACCGACGGGATCTTCCCGACGTACGACGCGCTGCTCGACGGGATCGAGTGGGAGGACTACGGGCCGGGCAACGATCCGCGGTGCGAGCACTGCGGCATCCACTCCGGCTTCGAGCCGTCGGCGGCCTACGAGGCAGCCGGCTCGATCAAGGACAGCGTCCGGAGCATGGCTTGGACGCTGACGGGCTGACCTTCGCCTGCGCGATGACGGTCGAGGAGCGCATCGCGCGACGACTCGGACCGACGGCGCTGGTGGGGCTCGGCGCATCGCGCGGCGTACCGGAAGGGCGGCTCGTGTCCTTCGGCATCGCCGGTGCGCTCGCATCCGACCTGCCGGTCGGGACCATCATCGACGCGACGCGCGTCGTCGACGAGTCCGGCGCGGTGCTCTGGGAAGGCGGTCCGCTCGGTGCCGCGCAGGCGCGCCCGGGGACGATCCTCGGCGCGTCCCGGATCGTCGACGATCCGGAGGAGCGCGCCCGGCTGCATCGCGAGACCGGCGCGGAAGCGGTCGACATGGAGTCCGGCCCGCTCGCGCGCAGCGGACGGCTCGCCGGCTGCTTGCGGGCCGTGAGCGACACGCCGACGCGGCGGCTCGGTGGAATCGCGCAGGGCGCGACACCGGCCGGCGAGGTCGATGCGCTCGGCTTTCTGCGCGGGTTCGCGCGCGAGCCGATCGTGACGCTCCGCGCGGTCGCCGGCGCGAGGCGCGCACTGAAGAGCTTGGAGGCCCTCGCTTGAGCAAGCGGGTCTTGCTGGCCGCGCCGCGCTCGTTCTGCGCCGGCGTCGACCGCGCGATCGAGATCGTCGAGCGTCTGCTCGCAGAGCACGGCCCGCCGATCTATGTGCGCCACCAGATCGTCCACAACGACAACGTCGTGCGACGGCTGGAGCGGATGGGCGCCGTGTTCGTCGACGACGAGGACGAGGTGCCGAAGGGCGAGATCTGCGTCCTCTCGGCGCACGGTGTGGCGCCGTCCGTCCGCGAGAACTGCGAGCGCCGCGGCCTGCGCGTCGTCGACGCCGTCTGCCCGCTCGTCTCGAAGGTGCACGCCGAGGCCCGCCGCTATGCAGACAGCGGCCATCTCGTCGCTCTGGTCGGCCACGCCGACCACGTCGAGGTCATCGGGACGCGCGGCGAGCGGCCCGAAGCGACCGTCGTCGTCGAGTCGCCCGAGGCGGCGGAGACGCTGGATTCGGGTGGCAAGCCGATCGCCGTGATCAGCCAGACGACCCTGTCGCTCGACGACGTCCGCACGACCGTCGATGCCCTCGAGCAGCGGTTCGGTACGCTCCGGCGGCCTGCCGCCGATGACATCTGTTACGCGACCCAGAACCGCCAGGACGCTGTCAAACGCCTCGCAGCAGAGGCCACCCTCATCCTGGTGATCGGTTCGCAGACCAGCTCGAACGCGCAGCGCCTCGTCGAGGTCGCGCGCATCGCGGGCGCCGACGCGGAGCTGATCGACGGCGAGAGCGAGCTTCCGGCCACCGTCACGGAGCACGAGGTGATCGGCATCACCGCCGGCGCCTCGACTCCGGAGCAGCTCGTCGAGGCGACGATTCAGCGCCTTGCGGCGCTCGGCTACGCCGACGTCGAGGAGATCACGGTCGCCCGCGAGGATGTCCACTTCCGGCTGCCGCGTGAGGTCGCCGCGACATGACATCGGTCGAGATCCCGCTCTCGATCGCTGCGGCGCTGCCGACCCTGACCGTGCTCGACATCACGAACGACGTCCAGCGCGAGGTTGCCGCAGGCGGCGGCAGTGGGATCGCGTACGTCTCGCCGAACGGCGACCCGTCGCTGATCCGCGTGCAGGAGCGCGAGTCCGGCTTCTTCTCCGATCTCGAATGCCTGCTCGAGCGGCTCATACCGCTGCAGGCCGGCGAGCGCGAGCGGCTCGTTTCCCTGCTTCTCGGCCCGCGCACGGAGCAGATCCCCTTTACGGAGGGCCGCCTCCACCTCGGCCAGTACCAGCGCATCTTTCTCGTCGCGTTCGAGGGTCAGTGCGCCGACGAATGGCTCGTCACCACCCTCGGGGTCTGACCAGCCTTCGAATTTGACCAGCGCGCGCCGCGAAGCGCACACTGTCATCGCCATGGACCGAGCACGTCGGCACCAGCGAGCACTCGCGCGAATCGCGCTCATCTTCCTCGCGCTCTGCGCGGAGCTCTTCGGCCGTAGCCTCTCGCACCGGCTCAACTTCGGCCAACACGTGCGCACGCCGAGCTACTCCGGGGCGGACTACTACCCCGTCCTGCTCGCGGTGGTGAAGTTCGGCGTCGCGCTGATGCTCGCCCGCCTCGCGTGGCGGTTCGTCAAGGCGACGCGACTGCTGCAGTCGAGCGGCGCGCGCTGCCGGCCCAAGGTCCGCATCGCGCTGTCGCCGAAGCTCTGGCTCGGCTCGTTCGTCACGACATCGCTGATCTATCTCGTGCAGATGGACGCGGAGAGCATCTCGACCGGGCGCTGGCCGCTGCTCGCACCGTGGCTGCACACATCTGCGCTGCCGGTCTTCGCCGTCCTCTCGGTCGTCGTGGCCGTCATCTACCGCGCCGTCGAGCAGTGGCTGGCGGAGTACGAGACGTTCGCGCACGAGCTTGCACGCCGGGCGGCGCGCGCGGCCGCGACACTGCCGACTCCCCGCGCGACCCTAGCCGACCTCGTTGCACCCCGCAGCCTCTTCGGGCTCGCGTTCGAAGTTCGCCCGCCGCCTGCGTTCGCGTAGCACCTCAGCTCGCTGACCTCAGACGCAGGAGGCTGCTGTGAACGCAGAGCTCGTCTCTGAACTCGAAGTACCACGACAACAAACCGCACGCGCACGCTCCGTCTCGGCGATCGGACCGCTGACCGCGCTCGCGGGCGCAATCTGGGCGATCGCCCAGCCGTACCGGCTGACGCTCCTGCATCCGCATGGGCAGGGGTTCTGGTGGCTGCTCGTCGAGCCGCCGCTGCTGGTGATCGCCGTCGGGCTGTTCTTCTACTTCGCGGTCGTTCCGGGGCTGCTCCACGACTTGGACGAGGAACGTGCAACCTCCCGCTGAGCACGTCCACTGGCTGTTCGCTACGGGGTTCCTGCTGCTCGGCCTGTGCCTGCTCGCCGAGGCCGTCGTCGGCACCGAGGTCTGGCGGCGGCGCGCGTGGCGTGCCTACCTCTGGCCCGGGATCGCGTTTGCGCTGGGCGTCTTCATGTGGCCGGTGATGACGTTCTTCACCAACTCGACGCTGCACATGCTCGCGCACGGTGCCTGGGCCGAGGTGCTCATGGCGGCCGGCGCGGTCGAGCTGGCGCTCGTGCGAGGCAAGCTGCACAACCCGGCGTGGCGCCTGATGATGGCGGCGGCGTTCGCCGTGTCCGGCGTCGCATTCCTCGTGCACGAGCAGAACGCGTGGTTCTTCCAGCGCTCGTCGTTCCTGCACCACCTGCTCGGGTGGACGCTGCTCGTCGCCGCGGTGTTCCCCTTCCTCCGCGGCGTGCGGCCCCGCTCGCAGACGGCCGCCGCCGGTTTCGCTCTGACGTTCGTGGTGATCTCGGTTTTCTTGTACTGCGACCGCGACGTCGCGCCGGTGTTCGGCCACATCTCGCCGCTGGCAGGGGCGCCGCACCGGTGAGAGGCGCGCTTATCGTCGCGATCCTCTGTGCGCTCGCACTTCCGGCACACGCCTTCGCGCACGCGACGCTCGAGCAGACGTCACCTGGCTTTCAGCAGCGGCTCGGCGCATCGCCGCGCGCGGTGACGCTGCACTTCGACGAGTACGTCGAGCGACTGCCGCATGCGATTCGGTTGTACTCCGCGCGCGGGGAGGTTCCGGTCCCGCATATCCGCACGAAGGGCCTTGAGCTCGTCGCAACCGTGCCACATCTGCGCGCAGGCGGGTACACGGTCAGGTGGCACGCGCTCTCGGGCGACGGTCACGTCGTGTCAGGAGTGTTCACGTTCGGCGTGCGTGCGAAAGCGCCGGCACCGACCGCTGCGTTCGGCGCGTCCGGTCCGACGCGCACCGAGGACGTTGTGCGCTGGCTGTACTTCCTCTCGCTCGCGCTGCTCGTGGGCGGCCTCGGCTTCCGGCTGCTCGTCGCACGGCGGCCGCTGCCCGGACGTTTCTTCGCGATCACCGGCTTCGGCGCCTTCGCGACGCTGAACGTCGGCATCGCCGCGTTCATCCTCCGCGCGGAGGATGCATTGCAGCTGCCGTTCGGGCGCCTGCTCTACGGCGACCTCAGTCCGATCGTGCGCACGCGCTTCGGCTCGGCGTTCGTCGCGATGACGCTCGGCTTCGCGCTCGTCAGCGCGCTGCTGTTCCTCGCTTGGCTGACCGACCGCGACATCTTCCTCTGGCCCGCGTTTCTGATCGGCCTCGGCTTTGCTTCGGGGCTCTCGCTGTCGGGCCACTCTGCAGCGGATCCCGGCTCGTCGTGGAAGTCGGAGCTGGCCGACTGGGTGCATCTTTCCGCGGCCATCCTCTGGATCGGCGGGCTCGTCCAGCTCGTCGCCGTCGTCTGGCCACTGCTGCCCGAGGCCCGGCGCGTCACGTTCCTCGCTTTCTCGCGCCTCGCGACAGTGTGTGTGGGCGTTCTCCTCGTCGCCGGCGTGTACCTGGCGATCCTGCGGCTGCCGCAGCTGAGCGACCTCTGGACGACGGGTTACGGCCACATCCTGCTGGTGAAGATCTCGCTCGTCGCACTCGCGCTCGCCTGGGGTGGTCTGCACAAGCTGCGTGCGGTGCCGGTCGTGGCGCGCGACGGGGCGCTGCCACGGCTGCGTGCCAGCATCGCCGGTGAGAGCATGGTGGGCATGATCGTCCTGCTCGTGGCAGCCATCCTCGTCAACGCGAAGCCGCCCGGCTAGTGCTCTGGGCGATCTCAGGCGGTGCGGGCTTCCTCGGCCTGCACCTTTCACGCCGCCTGCTCGCGGACGGCCACGACGTGCGCACGCTCGACGTTGCGCCACTCGACGACGTGGAGCTCGAGGGCTCCGTCGAGGAGCTCCGCGGCGACATTCGCGATCGCGCGCGCGTGCGGGAGCTCGTTGCGGGCGCCGACGTCGTCGTGCATGCGGCCGCCGCGCTGCCGATTCAGGCGTCGCGCGAGTCGATCCGCTCGGTCAACGTGACCGGGACGGAGCACGTGCTGCAGGCGGCGCGCGAGGCCGACGTCCGTCGTGTCGTCTTCATCTCGTCGACGGCGGTCTACGGCGTGCCCGAGAAGCACCCGATCGAGGAGGACGACCCGCTCGTCGGCGTCGGCTGGTACGGCGAGTCGAAGATCGACGCGGAAGGGCTCTGCCGCGTCGCCGCCGTCGAGACGACGATCGTCCGGCCGAAGACGTTCATCGGGCCGGAGCGCCTGGGCGTGTTCGAGATCCTGTTCGACTGGATCCGCGAAGGCCGCCGGATCTACATCCTCGGCAAGGGCTACAACCGCTACCAGCTGCTCGCGGTCGAAGATCTCGTGGACGCGATCGTGCGGGCGGGGACGGTGCCGGAGGCCGCGCGGCAGACCTTCAACGTCGGCGCGACCGAGTTCCGCACCGTGCGCGGAGACCTGCAGGCGCTGATCGACCATGCCGGGTCCGAATCGCGGCTGCAGCCCGTTCCCGTGAAGCCCGCCGAGGTCGCGTTGCGCACGCTCGAGCTGCTGCGTGTCTCGCCGCTCGCGGAGTGGCACTACAAGACGGCGCACAAGGACTCGTTCGTCGACACCTCGCGGGCGCAGGGCGTGCTCGGCTGGCGGCCGCGCCTCTCGAACGAGGACGCGCTGATCGAGACGTATGACTGGTACCTCGCGAACCGGGAGCGA
>JBJMJR010000096.1:0-64479 GCA_045806245.1 Gaiellaceae bacterium
CGAGCAGCTCGCCGCGGACGGCGAGCTGAAAGGCGACCTCGGCCGTACCGTCGTCCTGCACACGAACGGAACGGGTACGGCCCGCCGGATCGTCGTCGCGGGCCTCGGGAAACGCGACGAAGTGGATGCCGACGCCGTCCGGACCGCGGCGGCTGCTGTCGCGCGGCGGCTGCGCGACGTCGGCGGCACGCTCGCGTGGACGCTCGACACCTCACTCCCAGTCCCGACCGAAGAGCAAGCGCGCGCGGTCGTCGAGGGAGCGGTGCTGGGCGCCTACAGCCCCGGCCGCTGGAAGACCGACCTGCGCGGCGGGAAGCGCATCGACAAGATCGTCCTCTACGGCGACGACGGTGTCGTCGACACGGCTGTACGCGCGGCGACCGTGTCCAAGTGGGTCAATTGGGCGCGCGACCTCGCGAACTCGCCGCCGAACGAACTGACACCGGAGGACCTGGCCAAGCGCGCGTCAGAGCTCGGCGGCGCGCACCTGAAGGTGGAGGCACTCGATCCCGCGCAGATCGACGAGCTCGGGATGGGCGCGCTCAGCGCCGTCGGCCGCGCGAGCGCGGTGTCGACGCCAAGAGGCTCGAGCGCAACCGCGTCAAGCTCGCCCGGGCTCAGTGGCAGCTCTCGCACGCGCTGATCGAGCGCTACCTGCCTGCCGTAGCTGCGTAGTCCCTCTCGCTAGCCTCCTGGCGTGCGGGCAAGGCACCGCTTGCGGTGCCGCATAGAGGACGTGCGAGCCTCGCTCGCGCGGCCGGCTAACCCACGAAGTAGGTCGCAGTGGCGCAGCTAGCCTGCGCGCCGTGCGACCAAATATTGATCGCCGCGCGATGGCGCTGCTGTCGAGCGGGCATTTTGCGACGGATTTCTCGAACGGGGCGCTGCCTGCACTGCTGCCCTTCTTGAGGGACCGCTTCGCGCTTTCGTACCTCGCAGTCGGCGCCGTGATCCTCGCCTCGCAGGCGTCCTCGTCTCTGATCCAGCCGCTGTTCGGGCTCTGGTCGGACCGGCGCGGCGCGATGTGGCTGTTGCCGGCGGGCGTTGCGGTCGCCGGTGTCGGCATCGCGCTGGCCGCCGACGCGCCGAGCTACTGGCTCGTTCTGCTCCTCGTGCTCGTCTCCGGCGTCGGCAGCGCCGCCTACCACCCCGAGGGCTCGAAGTTCGCAGGCT
Source organism: Gaiellaceae bacterium (assembly GCA_045806245.1). GTDB lineage: Bacteria > Actinomycetota > Thermoleophilia > Gaiellales > Gaiellaceae > 3-1-20CM-4-69-9. The sequence continues at coordinate 1,174 of JBJMJR010000096.1, forward strand.
TCGTCAGCGGGCGGAAGCGCGCGAGCGGGATGTCGTGGTTCTCGATCGGCGGCAACCTCGGCTTCGGCGTCGGCCCGCTCGCGACGACCGCGGTCGTCGTCGCGTTCGGTCTGCGCGGTGGCTTGATTCTCGCCGCGCCGGGCCTGGCTGTCGCCGTCGCGCTGCTCGTCGGTGCGCGGTATCTCGGTAGGTTCGCCGCCTCCGGAGCGTCGCGCGAGGCTGCGGGTGAGAACGATCCGTTCGCCATGAAGGTGCTGCTCGCGGTGATCGCGCTGCGCAGCGTCGCGTGGTTCGGCTTGATCACGTTCGTGCCGCTGTGGGAGGTCTCGCTCGGGCACTCGAAGGCACACGGCAACCACCTACTCGCGCTGATGCTGTTCGCCGGAGGCGCCGGGACGCTCGCGCTCGGCCCGCTCGCCGATCGCTTCGGCGCGCGCACCGTCCTGCTCGCGAGCGTGCTCGCAACGGGGCCGCTCGCGCTCGTCTTCATCCTTGTCGGCGGCATACCGGGCACGATCGCGCTCGCGCTCGTCGGGACCTGCGTCGTCGGGACGTTCGGCGTCACCATGGTGATGGGCCAGGAGTACATGCCCCGCCACGTCGGGACGGCGTCCGGTCTCGTGATCGGACTTTCGGTTGGGTTGGGCGGCGTTGCCGCGCTCGCTCTCGGCGGGCTCGCAGACGCGACGACGTTGCGTGCTGCGCTGTTCGTGGCCGCGGCGGCACCGGTGCTCGCGAGCGCGCTCGCGTTCCTGCTGCCGCCCGCGCACAAGCGCCAGCGGCTCGAACCGGCTGAGGTAGGGTTTTTGCCGTGAGCGCCAGAGAGTTCTTCGAGAGTCTCGAGACCCGTGTCGACCAGTCGAAGACCGCCGGGATGAACAACTCGTACCTGTTCGACATCGACGGCGCGGGGACTTGGAAGGTCGACGTCCAGGACGGCAACGTCAAGGTGACCGAGGGCGGAGACGGCGCCGACGTGACGATTGCGACGTCGGAGGGCACCTTCGAGAAGATCGTCAGCGGCGAGCAGAACGCCACCAGCGCCTACATGACCGGGAAGCTCAAGGTCAAAGGCGACATGGGCGCCGCAATGAAGTTGCAGAAGCTCTTCTAGCGAAGAGCTTCTGATGAGGTACGCCGCTTCGCGGGGGAACGTGCGCGGGCGGAGCCCGCGCACTCCAGTGGCGGTGGGCGACTGGTCGGTGTCCGCGTGCGGCGGCGCTTCGGCCGCGCCGCACGCGTGAGGTCCGCCTGCGGCTAAGACGGCTTCGCCTGGCTTAGCCTCCGGCGCTTGGTAGTTGAGTTTGTCCGGCGGTGTGGGTTAAATCGCACCCCATGACTTGGTACACGTTTTTCAAATCGGTGCACGTGTTCGCGGCCGCGGTGTGGTTCGGCGGGGCGTTCATGATTCAGGCGTTCGCGTTCCGGATCACGCGGACGGGCGACGCTCGACGCGAGGCCGAGTTCGCGAAGGACAGCGAGGTCGTCGGGATGCGCGTCTTCATCCCCGCGACGTGGCTGCTGGTGCTTGCCGGGATCGGGATGATGGTCAATCTCCATCTCTCCTGGGGGCAGAACTGGATCGTCCTCGGCCTGATCGCGTGGGCCGTGTCGTTCGTAGTCGGCGCCGGATTCCTCGGGCCGGAGGGTGGACGCATCGCGGCGGTGATCGAGCGGGACGGGCCCGACTCGGACGAGGCGCGACGCCGGATCCGGCGCATCCTCTTGATCTCGCGGTGCGAGCTCGTCGTCCTGCTCGTCGTCATCGTGAACATGGTCGTCAAGCCCGTCGGGAACGCAGGCTGGTTCTGGGGCTTGATCGCCGCGATGGCCGTCGGGCTCGCAGCGGTGGTGGCCGTCTACTCCTCGAGCTCGATCAAGAGCGCACCGCCGGCGACCCGATCGCCTTCCGCGACGTGAACAACGCGCACCGTTGCCGCATACGGTGACGTCAGCGGCGTCTCCATCTTCATAGCCTCGAGCACGACGAGCGGCTGCCGCGCGCGCACTGCGTCTCCGGCGCCGACGAGCAGCTTGATGACGGTCCCGGGCATCGGCGCGACGACGGTGCTCTGCTCACCGGCCGCCCCCTCCTGATCCGCCGCCAAGGCGGACACGTCGGGCGGGGGCGCCGACGGTGGCGGCGGGAGGTTGAGGCGGAACGGCGTGCGCCACGGAGCCGGTGCGACGCGAACCGGCACGCGCGAGAGCGGCGGATGCTCGACGAGGAACGCGGTCGTCGTCTCGCCCGCGCGCACGGCGGGATGCGAGACGAGCCAGCGCAGGAATGGAAGATTCGTCGTGACGCCCTCGACAACCGTCTCCTCGAGCGCGGCGCCGAGCGCGTCGAGCGCGTCGGTTCGCGTCGTCCCGTGCGCGATCAGCTTGGCGACCATCGGGTCGTACGCGATGCCGATCTCGTCGCCTTCGGCGACGCCGGCATCGACGCGGATGTCTTCGGGCAGCCGCAACTTCGTGATCCGGCCCGTCTGCGGAAAGAACGTGCGCGGATCTTCCGCATAGAGCCGCACCTCGACCGCGTGGCCATGTCTCAGGGACAGTCCCTGTGACATGCCTTCTCCGGACGCGATCCGGATCTGCGCCTTCACCAGATCGACGCCCGTGACGAGCTCCGTCACCGGGTGCTCGACCTGGATCCGCCCGTTCAGCTCCAGGAAGTAGAAGTCCCGTCCGTCGAGCATGAACTCCGCCGTGCCCGCGTTCTCGTAGCCGACCGCGCGCGCGAACGCGACGGCTGCGTCGCTGATCTCCGCACGCAGCGCACTGTCGACCGCAGGTGACGGCGCTTCCTCCAGGACCTTCTGATGCCGCCGCTGGATCGAGCAGTCCCGCTCGCCGAGGGCGACGTCTCCGAGCAGCTGCACCTCGACGTGGCGCGGGCGCTCGACGTAGCGCTCGCAGAAGACGCGGTCGTCGCCGAACGCGGCCTTGGCCTCGCGGCGCGCTGCGGCGAGCGCCTCGTCGAGCTCACCGGCCGTGCGCACGACCCGCATGCCCCGTCCGCCGCCGCCGGCGGCCGCCTTGACGACGAGCGGGAAGCCGATCTCGCGGGGCTCGCCTGTCGGCACGACGGGGACGCCCGCCTGCTCGGCCAGGCGCTTGGCCTCGAGCTTGTCGCCGCCGGCGCGCAGTGCGTCGGGAGGCGGACCGACCCAGACGAGCTCGGCTGCGTTGACCGCCTCTGCGAAGTCCGCGTTCTCCGCCAGGAATCCGTAGCCGGGATGGATCGCGTCCGCGCGTGTCTGCTTCGCGGCGCGGATGTGCTCCTCCGAGAAGAGATAGCTGCCGACGTCGACCGTCTCGTCGGCCGAGCGCGCGTGCAGCGACCCCGTATCGTCCGGCGCGACGACGGCGACCGTTGCGATGCCGAGCTCCCGGCAGGCGCGGAAGACTCGCAGCGCGATCTCGCCGCGGTTCGCAACGAGCAGCTTGCGAATCACGGCTCGAGTGCGCGGGCGAGCGCCTCGCGCCCGTTCGACAGGACGGCGTCGCCGTGTGCGGGGAGAACAACCTCCACGGGAAGCTCGAGCAGCGGCAGCAGTGCCTGTCGCGTCTGCTCGAGCCCCTCCGCGCTCCGAGCCCACGGCGTGATGCGCAAGCCGCCGGCGTTGTCGCCCAGCACTGCGTCGCCGAACACCACTGCGCGCGGCGCCTCGAGCCAGTAGGCGACCTCGTCGGCGCGCTCCGCGCTGAAGGGGCGGACACCCGCGACGTCACCGCCTAGGCGGCCGCCGTAGCGACGCGCGACGTCGTCGCGGCTCCGTTCGTGGAAGTAGATCGTCGTCAACACGACGACCGGCTTCCCGCTCGCCTTCACCTCGTCGTCGAGCTCGGGCCAGAGCTCAGCGGGGATCAGCGGATCGATGAACACCAACGCGTCGTCGGCGTGGAAAAGAGTGCTTGCCACATCCGTATACGACTCGCCGATGTCGTCGCCGACCGGATCGAACTCGGGATGTGGGCCGGCCCACCGTTTGAGGCCCGGGCGGATCTCCTCGATCACGCCTTCTTGCCGGGGTTGAAGAGATTTTGCGGGTCGAATGCGCGCTTCACGGCGGTGTGGAGCTCGAACGCGCGCGGGCCGAGCTGGCGCTCCAGCCAGTTGCGCTTGACGAACCCGACGCCGTGCTCACCCGAAATCGTGCCCCCGAGCCGCAGAGCGATCTCGAACAGCGCCTCCGACAGCTGGGGCGCCAGCGCAAGCTCGCGCTCGTCGTCGCCCGCGAGCAAGAAGGTCGTGTGCAGATTGCCGTCGCCTGCATGGCCCCACGAGGCGGCTGGAATGCCGAAGCGTTTTCCCGCTTCGAGCGATGCTTCGATCGCTTCGCCGAGCTTGTCCAGCGGGACAGCGATGTCCTCGCTCGCCTTGCCGCCTCGCTGGGCGTCGACGACGAGCGCGAGGCCGTCGCGCCAGCGCCACAGCGCCGCGATCTCCTGCGCCGCCTGTGGCGCATACAGCTCCAGCGCATCCTCGCCCAGCACTTCGAGCAGCTCTTTGCGGGTCCGCGCCGCCTCATCGTGCGACCCGTCGGCCTCCGCAAGCACGCCGAATGCGCCGGACGGCACCTCGCCGGGGAACGTCGGCCCTGCGTAGCGCATCGTCTCGGAGTCGAGGTACTCGAGTGCCGCGATGGGCAGGCCGGAGCCCACGACGCGCTCGATCGCCGCGGCGCCTGCGCGCACGCCGTCGAAGAAGCCGACGACGGGCCACGCGGCTTCGGGAGCCGGCGTCAGCCGCAGCCACGCCGACGTGATCACGCCGAGCGTCCCTTCCGAGCCGACGAGCAGGTGCTTGAGGTCGTAGCCCGCCACGTCTTTGCGCACCGGGCCGCCGAAGCGCACGAGCTCGCCGGGCGCGACGACGACCTCGAGGCCGAGCACCCACGCACCGGTGACGCCGTACTTGTACGCGTGTGGACCGCCGGCGTTCGTCGCGATGTTGCCGCCGATCTGCGACTGCTCGGCCGCGCCCGGATCGGGGGCGAAGAGCAACCCGCCCTCGCGTGCGATACGACGCACGTTCGCAGTCGTCACGCCTGCCTCAACCTCCATCCGCCACAGCAGCGGGTCGAACGAGCGGACGCGGTCGAGCCGCTCGAGCGACAACACCACTCCGCCGTCGAGCGCGACTGCGCCACCCGCGTAGCCGGTGCCCCCACCGCGCGGCACGATCGCCACCTCGCGCTCGTAGCACCAGGAGACGACCTCGGCGACTTCCTCCGCCGACCGCGGCAATGCGACAGCGTCGGCGCGACCGTGGAGCCCGCGCGCCTCGGTCATGTCGGTCAGGTATGCGGAGGTCGGCGCCGCCACATACGCGCTGACTGCCGCACGTAGCTCGCGCTCGACTGACGCGAGCGCGCTCACAAGCCGCGGAAGGTCAGCTGCTCGCGGCGACCTGACGCACTCGAGCGCACGATCGCTTCGCCAATCTCCGACGCGCGGTAGCCGTCTTCGAACGTCGCGCCGTGCGGTGCGACGTCGCTGCCGTCGGCGATCGCGCGCAGCAGATGATGCACCTCGTGCACGAAAGTGTCTCCCCAGCCGACGATGTGTCCGGGAGGCCACCACAGATCCATGAACGGATGGTTCGTCTCAGTCACGAGCACCGTCCTGAAGCCGCGTGTGCGATCTTCGCCGTCGAGGAAGACCTGCAGCTCGTTCATCCGCTCCATGTCGAAGTAGAGCGAGCCGCGCGAGCCGTTGATCTCCCACTGGAACGCGTTGCGGCGTCCGAGTGCGAGGCGTGTCGACTCGATCGTCCCGACGGCGCCGCTCTCGAATTCGACGGCCGCCTCGATTGCATCGTCGACCTTGCGATCGCTCACGAACGTCTTCACGAGGCCCGCGACGGAACTGAATTCTCCGACGAGATACCGCGCCAGGTCGATGACGTGCGTGCCGAGATCGCCGAGCGCTCCGGATCCCGCCTGGTCCGGGTCGAAGCGCCACGTGTCGAGCGTCGGGTCGTCGGCCCAGTCTTGGAGGTAGCGCCCGCGGAAGTGGCGAAGCTCTCCCAGCGAGCCCTCGTCGATCAATTCGCGCGCAAGCCGCACCGCGGGGACGAAGCGGTAGTTGAACCCGCACAAATGCTTGACGCCGGCTGCGGCGACGCGGCGCCACACCTCGTGGCTCTCGTCGGCCGTGCGCCCGAGCGGCTTCTCGCACAGCACGTGCTTGCCCGCAGCGGCTGCAGCAATCGTCGGCTCCGCGTGGAGCGAGTTGGGGCCGCCGTTGTCGAAGAGCCCGATCCGCTCATCCGTCACGACGTCGTGCCAGTCGGTCGTCGACCGCTCGTAGCCGTAGCGGCGCGCCGCCTCCGCGACTGCGTCCTCGTTCCGCCCCGCAATCGCCACGAGTCGTGGAACCAGCGGCGGCGGCCAGGCCAGGTACTCGAGCTTGCGAAACGCGTTGGAGTGCGCCTTCCCCATGAACGCGTAGCCGAGCATGCCGACCCCGATCTCTGCCATCGCGCGATAGTACGCACGCCAGGCTGTGCCAAGAGTCACGAACCAAAAACATCCTCAAAGCCACGCTGAAAAGCGCACGAATTCGTACTAGAGTCGTGGAATCTCACTTAGGAGGAATGTGCAGTGAAACGACTCTTTCGAAGGTCGGCGGTGGTGGTGGCCCTCGTCGCCGTCGTCGTCGGGGTAGTCGCGACGGGCGCGACCGCCAGAAGCTCGGCGAACATCCAGGTCTGCGTGCTCCTGCCGGACACGAAGTCCTCCGTCCGTTGGCAGCAGTTCGACGCACCTGACTTCGCCAAGGCCCTGAAGAAGGCGCACGTGACCTACTCGATCACGAACGCACTGAACGACCCGCAGAAGATGGTCTCGCAGGCGGACTCGTGCCTGTCCCGTCACGCGAAGGTCGCGATCGTCACCGACATCGCCCAAGGGACGTCCATCGCGATCGAGAAGAAGTTCGCGAAGGCCGGCGGTTCGTCGATCGACTACGACCGTCAGGTCGTGGGCGGGGTCGCCAAGGTCTACGTCAGCTTCGACGGCAAGGCCGTCGGCGCGGCGCAGGCCAAGGGCGTCGTCAACGCTCTCAAGAACAAGTCGAAGCCTGTCGTCGCCGAGCTCTGGGGCGGCCCGACTGACCAGAACGCGTTCTGGTTCAAGAGCGGGAACGACGCTGTCCTCAATCCGCTGTTCAAGAGCGGCAAGTTGAGCAAAGGCCCGCAGAAGTTCGTGCCGCTCTGGCTGGCGACGAACGCCCAGCCGATCTTCGAGCAGATGCTGCTGTCGACGAGCAACAAGATCGACGGCGCCATCGCTGCGAACGACAGCATCGCGGGAGCCGTGATCGCTGCGCTGAAGGCCAAGAAGCTGAAGCCGATCGCTCTCTCTGGACAGGACGCAACCGTGCAGGGTGTCCAGAACATCATCTCGGGCTGGCAGACGATGACCGTCTACAAGTACGTGCCCGACGAGGCGAACGCGGCTGCCAAGGCTGCCGTCGCGTTGCTGCATCACAAGAAGGTGCCCGGCGTGAACGGGTTCCGCAAGAACGGCAGCAAGAAGGAGCCGACGGTGCAGATTCCGATCGTCTCGATCACGAAGGCGAACTACACGCGGCTCTTCAAGGACAAGTTCCTCAAGAAGAGCGACGTCTGCGTCGGTGAGTTCGCGCAGTACTGCTAGTAGAGGACTGATCGCTGGTGGAGGCGCCTCCGGGCGCCTCCACCGATTCTTTGTGGTAGGAAACGCGACACGGTGACCGACACGCCGACCTTGCAGCTCCGCGGTATCACGAAGTCGTTCGGGTCGGTCCAGGCGCTCGCCGACGTCGACTTCGAGGTGCGCGCGGGCGAGGTCATGGCGCTGGTCGGCGACAACGGCGCGGGGAAATCGACCCTGGTCAAGACCGTCGCGGGCATCCATGCACCGGACAGCGGCGAGATCCTGTTCGAGGGGAAGCCCGTCCACATCGCGAGCCCGAAGGAAGCATCCAGGCTCGGAATCGAAGTCGTCTACCAGGATCTCGCGCTGTGCGACAACCTCGACGTCGTCCAGAACATGTTTCTGGGTCGCGAGGAGCGCGACTTGCTCTGGCGCTTGAAAGAGCCGGCGATGGAGCAGCGCACCGCGGAGACCCTCAGCTCGTTGTCCGTCACGACCATCCGCTCGGTCCGTCAGCCGGTTGCATCGCTGTCGGGCGGCCAGCGGCAATCGGTCGCCGTCGCCAAGGCCGTGCTGTGGAACTCGAAGCTCGTCATTCTCGACGAGCCCACCGCCGCACTCGGCGTTGCGCAGACGCGCCAGGTGCTCGAGCTCGTCAAAACTCTGGGCGAGCAAGGCCTGGCCGTCGTGCTCATCTCGCACAACCTGCACGACGTCTTCGAGGTTGCAGACCGGATCACCGTGCTGCGTCTCGGCCGAGACATCGGCGTCTACGAGCGCGAGAAGACCACGCAGCAGGCGATCGTTCAGGCGATCACCGCCGGCATTCCGACCAAGGTCGCCGGAATTCCCGAAACAACGCCGGAGTTGGCGACGTGAGCACGGAAGTCGACGTAGCCGCACCGGGAATCGGCCTCCCCGAAGGAGACGAAGCCGACGCCCGGCCCCGGCTCTGGCGGCGCGCGTACGACAACGTGCGGACCGGGAACCTCGGCATCCTGCCGATCGTCATCGGGCTCGCTTTCATCGTCGTCTTCTTCAGCTTCAAGGCGACGAACTTCTTCACGGCGGACAACTTCAACAACATCATCGTCCAGATGGCCGGGCTGACCATGCTTGCGTTCGGAGTCGTCTTCGTCCTCCTGCTCGGTGAGATCGACCTTTCGATCGGCTACCTGAGCGGGATCGCCGCTCTGACTGTCGCGGAGTTCCAGAACCCGGGTAGCGGCCACGCCTATCCCGGCCTCGTCGCGATCTTGATCGCGGTTGGTGTCTGCACGCTCATCGGCGGCGCGCAGGGCTCGGTCGTTGCTCTGGTGGGCGTCCCCTCGTTCGTCGTGACGCTGGCCGGGCTGCTGATCTGGCAGGGAGTGATCCTGCAGGTGCTCGAAATCAAGGGCGTGATCGTCATCCAGGACGCTTGGATCAACGACACGGCCAACTACTTCTTCACGTCCAGGAACGGTTGGATCATCGCGGGCATCGTCACCGGTCTCTACGCCCTCGGCACAGCTGCCAGCCTCATCGCCAAGCGCCGTGCCCGGGTGGCGATCGGAAAGCTCTGGCTCACGGCTCTGAAGGTCGCCGGCGTCGCGCTCGCCACTTTTGGGACGGTGGCGATCTCCAACCACGCCAGTGTGCCGAACGGGCTACCGCTGGCCGGTGTCCTCGTCGTCATCTTCCTGATCGCGCTGACGTATCTCGCCAAGCGAACCCCGTTCGGCCGCCACGTCTATGCCGTCGGCGGCAATGCGGAAGCGGCTCGTCGTGCCGGCATCAACGTCGCCCGCATCCGGATCATCGTGTTCATGATCTCCGGCGCGATGGCCGGGGTGGGAGGAGTGCTCCTCGCCGCGCGCCTCAATTCGGTCGATCTCAACGTCGGCGGCGGCACGCTGCTCCTCGACGCGATCTCTGCGGCGGTCATCGGCGGCACGAGCCTGTTCGGCGGTCGCGGTGAGGTGCGGAGCGCCCTCATTGGCGCGCTCGTCATCGCCACCGTCTCGAACGGCCTCAACACGGCCGGCTACAAGACCGGGACGATCTACATCGTCACGGGCGTCATCCTCCTGCTGGCCGTGACGCTCGACACCGTCGCCCGCCGGCTGCAGGTTCGCTCCGGCCGCTGACGCGTCAGCGAGCGGTGCCCGCGAAGTAGCGCTCGGCCAGCGCCCACGCCTGTTTCCCGATCGTCGAGCCGATCCGCCGTCCGGCGAAGTCGTCGGCCGGGATGTGGATGCCGCCGAAGATCCGCGAGATCCCGGCCTGGTCGGCCGCGTCGTAGTACGTCGCCCACTGCAGCGTCAGCGGTTTCGTCGGCCCGGGCTCGAACTTGAGGTAGCCGGGCGCGAACGTCTGCGTGAACTCGCCGCCCGGGAAGTACGGGCTGCCCGTGGACGCCGCGAGCACTTCCGCCGCCGCGCGGCTGAAGGTGCTGTGGCCGGATACGAAGCCCGGGAACGCCGGCGTCACGAACGTCGCCCTCTGGTACGGCGTCCAGCGCTCCCCGAGCATCCAGCCGACGCCGCTGTCCTGCGTCGACCCATTCGCGGGACCGCGCCACGCGCGGATTGCGATCTCGCCGATGTGGTCGGCAAGCGCGGCGTGACGCTGTCCCGGCGCCGAGGATACGGGCGTGATCAGCTCGATCAATCCCGGGATCAGCGGCAGCCCCTCCGGATCGTACGAGGGAAGAGATGGATCACTGGATTGGCCGTGGCTCGCGAGGTAGCGGATCATCGAGATCGGGCGCACGGACTGGTACCTGCGCTTGAGGCCCCAGGCCGCGATCGCGGCATCGTGCACCGCACCGTTCAGGGCGAAGTAGAGGTGCACGTCCCAGCGCAGCCTGTCGGCAGCGCTCGGGCCGATCCGACCTGCCAGCTGCGGAGAGTCGGACACCTGGTTCGCGATGACGTTCCAGTGCCCGGGCGGGGTTTCCGAGTTGGGGCCGTCTGCCCAGAACTCGGCCAGGATCCGCGCGAAATCCGCGCGCGGGACGCGCTCGGGCGCGTACGGCTTGCCGGTGACCGGGTTCACGCTGTAGCCGCGCCCGTCGTTCGTCCCGAGCGCGTTGTTGCCGATCGCATCGAGGCCGATGTCGATCGTCTGGCTGTCGGTCGCGTCCAGGTCCGCGCTGTGCCGGATGACGTCGACCGCCGCCTGCTTGTACGCCGCGTCGTCCGGCGTGCCGATCGGTGGCGGGCCGGGGTCGATCGCGACTCCCGCCTGCGCGCGCGGTAGCGCGAATCCCCGCACATGACCCCATTGAGCGCCGATGAACGTCTGGACCTTTCCGGGGACCGCGAGCCCGTTCTGCGCGATGTTCTGATCGAGCGCGAGCGGCTGCCAGAACGTCGGGTCGTGCATCGCCGTCCCCGACTCCGACACGACGAGCGGACCGTTGGCGGGTACGTAGCTCTCGTCCGCGTAATGGAGCCGTTCGAGCGAGCCGTCCTTCCGGCCGAACCGGATCGCTGCGGCCGCAATGCGGTTACCGAGTGCAGCCGGTGAGCTGCCCTTCGTGCTCGTGAAGGCGATCCGGAAGCAGAGCGACCGCATGATTCGACTGAGCTCGTCGAACGTCACTTGCATGTTGGCGCCATACGAGTAGCGCCAGAGCAGCACCCGATAGGCGGCATAGCTGATCGCGACTTCGCGGGCGGCTTCGACATCGGCCGCGCTGTCCTTCTCCTTGACGAAGTAGCCATCCGCCGTCGGGTCGTACGCCGCCCACGCGTCCCACATTGCGGCCGAGACGTGAAAGAGATTCCGCGCGTGAGTCGTTGGCGCCGGCAAGTCGCGTCTGATCGCGTCGAGCATGGCTTCGTCCCAGACACGGGCGACCGAGCGCCCCTGTACGTCAGCGCGGGTGCAGCCGCCGATCAGGTAGGGCGCACTCGCGGCAAGCCGTCGGCTTCGCGGCGCAGCGGCCGCGCGCTTCGGCTTGCGCACGACGACGATCCGGTCGACCGGAACGTTCGCCCGCGTCATGCTGCGGCCGTCCGGGTAGCGAACCACCAGCTGGCTGACGCTCCTTGCGGTGCCGAGCCCGAAGTGGACTCGAGGGTCCTCCGACGAGAGGTAGCTGGAGCCCGCATCGACCTCGCGTACCAGCCGGCGGCCGTCCGGCAGGACCGCGGTCACGACTGCTCCGGGCGAGAACCTCGCGAAGCGCACTCCGAGCCAGTGACCGACGACACCGGTCGGACGCAGGAGCTGCAGCCTGCCGCCGATCGTGTTGATCGCGATGTCCATCCGTCCGTCGTTTCGGAAGTCGGCTGTCGTCAGCCCGCGGCCGACGACACGGGGAAGGTCCTCTCCGCCGACGAGTGCCGTCCCGTCCGTGAAGCGAGGCGAACCTCCCGCTGGGGAGCCGAGGTTCTCGAGCACCTGGATCGGCTGGGCGTTTCGAGCGAGATTCGTCACCGGGATGTCGCCGTTCGCAAGCACGAGGTCCGGGTTGCCGTCGAGATCGAGGTCGACCCAGGACGCGCCCCAGCCGGTGAACGAGCCGCCGAACGCCGGGCCAAACGCCGTCCGGACGTCTTTGAACGACGATCCCGACGGAAGGGGTGCTTGCCCGGCGTAGACCGCATGTCCCTGACCGCGCGAGTTCGAGGTGAAGATGTCGGTTCGTCCGTCCGCGTTGAAGTCGGCTGCGGCGACGCCCATTCCGGCGGCCGGGTCGGCGACACCGGCGATCGCTGCGCGCTCCTCGAAGCGGAACCCGAGCCCGGCCGGATCGGCCTTGCTCCCTCCCGGCCAGGCGACGTTCTCGTAGAGCCGGTTGGGGTCGCCGTCGTTGGCGACGTACAGATCGGGGCGACCGTTGCCGTCGAAATCGGAGAAGACGGCGCCGAGGCTGTGGTCGAAGCGCGCGGCTTCGAGACCCGACTGGATGCCGACCTCGCGGAAGCGCGAGCGACCGTGCTTGTCGCGGCCGACATTCAGATACAGCAGGTCCCGCACCCCGGCCACGTTGTTCGGGAAGCCTGCGGAGGAGTTTGGAACCGGAATGTTCGGAGCGGTGTAGCCCGCGACGAACAGGTCGGGACGGCCGTCGCCGTTCACGTCTGCCACTGCCGCGCCGCCGTACCAGCCGTGAGCTCGGAGCCCCGCGGCCCATGCACCCTCGGTGAACGTCCCGTTGCGGTTGTTCCAGAGCAGCTTGTTCCGACCGTCGGCGGTGACGACGAGGTCGGTGTAGCCGTCCCCGTTGAAGTCCGCCGCGACGCAGCCCTGGCCACGAACTGCGAGCCCGGCCTTCGCGGCGCGCGTCACGTTCCGAAAGCGGCCCCTCGTGTTCCTGAACAGCGCGCTTCGCGGAAGCCCGCCGCGCTTCTCCCAGCGGCCGACGTCCGTTTGCGCGTACGAGTTCACGACGAACAGGTCGACCCAGCCGTCGTTGTTGTAGTCGAGAGCGCATAGGCCTCCGCCGGTCTCGGCCGCGGGATCGGGTGAAACGCCGAAGCGAAAGGCGCCCTGGCGGAACGACAGGCCGACGCGACTCGCGACGTTGTTCAGGCGGATCCCCTCGAATCCGAAGCTCGAGGCGTGACTGAGCGCCGGTCGGCCCGGGGCGGCCATCATCGCCAAGCCGGTGAGGGCAGAGGCAACGAGGAGGACCGGGGCGCGCCGTGCGAGACGGGCGGTGGCGAAGCGCATTGACTTGAACTAGAGCACTTTTTCGCCTCCGTGTGGCCCCGCCTTACAATCGCGCGATGAAGCTCGCGGACGCCCAGGCGATCGTCGATTTCGTCGTGCGGGAGGCGTCCGGCCCCGTCTCCGTTTTCGTCGCGGATGCGCACGGTGAGGTCGTCGCGGCGGCGACGATGGACGGCGCAGCACCGGATACGCGCCTGAACGCGCAGCGGAAGGCGTACACGGCCGCACGAAGCGACGCCCGTTCGACGAGAGAGCTGGCGGCAAAGGCGCGCGACGACGCGGTCGAACGGGAGAGCTTCGACCCGTTCTTCACCTTCTTCCTCGGCGGGCTGGCGGCATTCGACGGCAAGACGCGGATTGGCAGCGTCGGCGTCAGCGGTTTGGCCGGCGAAGTCGACGAGGCGCTCGCCCGCGCCGCGCTCGAGGCCGCGGGGCTTTCCAGCTGACCCGCTAGTCGTCGGCAAGCACGAGCGTCGCCTTACCGTCCCGGTGTTCGAACGCTTCCTGGAAACGGTCGAGGCCAACTCGGAGCTTGACGAATCGATCGAGCGCTTCGGGCCAGCGATCGTGCGCCCGGTCGAGATCGTCCACTGCCGCCAGCCAGTCCCGGCGCTGCGCGTTGACGCTTCCGAACAGGACGCGGTTCTCGAGGATGAGGTCGACGCCGAGCGTCCGGCCGTCGAGCTCCACCGTCTGCGCTCGTGGGTCGATCCCGAGGATGCACGCGACGCCGTTGCGGCGGAGCTGACCGAGCGCGCGGGCCATCAGCTGGGCGTTGCCCACCGCTTCGATCACGAGATCGAACTTCCCCAGCTCCGTCAGGTCGTCGCCGTGGGTCGAGACGTAAGTCGCACCGGCTTGCTCGACGAGGTCGTTCGCGGGCTCCAGCGACGCCGTCCAGACTTCCACCTCTGCCAGGCGCAGGAGGTACGTCATCAGCAAGCCGATCGCGCCGGCGCCGATCACGAGCGCGCGTTCGAGCTGCCACGGCTGCCGGCCGCCGATCGTCCGCGCATGTCGCAGCGCCCGCTCGCAGATCGACGTCGGTTCCGCGAGCACTCCGAGCCGCCCGAGTGACTTGGGAATGGCGACCAGTTCCGCAGGATCTTCGGCGACGAGCTCGCGCGCATAGCCGTGCAGGCGTGTGATCCCGCGCTCGCTGTAGTCGCCGCTCAGGCACGAGTCGGGGGCCGCGTTCGCGCAGGCGACGCAGTGGCCGCAGGATCGGCGGACGGTCGCGGTGACGAGGTCGCCGCGGCTGAAGCCGTAACCACTGCGCTCGACGACGGCCAGAGCTTCGTGCCCGAGCACGAGCACGGTCTCGTCCGCGGGCGCGATCCCGAACAGCCCTTCCGAGATCTCGCGGTCTGTGCCGCAAACGCCGACCTCGAGCGTCCGCGCGAGTACCTCGCCTTCGCGTGCGTGCACGGCCGGCACCTCGGCGACGTGCGTCGTGTGCGCACGCCCGGGCTGCGCTACGAGCGCGAGCACTACGCCGCCGTCAGCCCGCCGTCGACCACGAGCACGCTTCCGGTCACGAAGCTCGCGGCGTCTGAGGCGAGGTAGGCGACTGCCTCTGCAATCTCTTGGGTGGTACCGAGCCGGCCGAGCGGCTGCCGCGCTGTCAGGTCGTCGAGCGACTCGCCGGACTCCTCGACCAGTCGCCGAACCCACGGAGAGTCGACCGTCCCGGGACAGACGGCGTTGACGCGGATGCCGTCGTTCACGTGATCGACTGCGAGCGCGCGTGTCAGCGAGACGACTGCGCCTTTCGACGCGCAGTAGGCAGCCCTGTTCTTCAGCCCGACCAGTGCGGCGACCGAAGCGATGTTCACGATCGAGCCGCCGCCGCGCGCGATCATCGACGGGATCGCGTGCTTGCAGCAGAGGAATGTCCCGCGGGCGTTGACGGCGAAGACGTCCTCCCACACGTCGAGCGGCGTGTCCGGCGCCGTGGTCGTCGACCCGATCCCGGCGACATTGACGAGGATGTCGACGTTGCGCACGACGACGGCCACCTCCGCCTCGTCACGTACGTCGAGGTGCACGTCAGTTCCGCTGAGGTCCGCGGCGACGACGTCGGCGCCCTCGGCCGCGAGCAGTTGTGCGACGGCCGCGCCGATCCCCGAGCCGGCCCCGGTCACGAGCGCGCGCTTGCCGGCGAAGCGCGTCATCCCGCGTGGGCCGTCAACACCGCGCCCTCGGACGCGGAGGACACGAGCGCCCGGTAGCGCGCGAACACGCCGACGTCGTAGCGCGGCGGCGGAGGCTGCCAGCCGGCGAGGCGCTCTGCCAGCTCGCGGTCGTCGAGCTCGACGACGAGCGTGCCCGCGTGGACGTCGACGGCGATGACATCGCCGTCGCGCACGACCGCGAGCGGACCGCCGCGTGCGGCCTCGGGCGCGACATGGCCGACCATCAGGCCGCGCGTCGCGCCGGAGAAGCGCCCGTCGGTGACGAGCACGACCGACTCGCCGAGGCCGGCTCCGACGACCGACGACGTGACGCTCAGCAGCTCCCGCATGCCCGGGCCGCCGGCCGGGCCCTCGTAGCGCACCACGAGCACGTCCCCCGCTGCGACCTGGCCCGAGCGGACCCCGTCGCAACACTCCTCTTCGCTGTCGAAGACGCGCGCCGGGCCGCGATGAGCGCGCCGGTCCGTCGCCGAGACCTTCACCAGGGAGCCGTCGGGCGCGAGATTGCCGCGCAGCGTGTGCAACGCGCCGGACGGCTTGAACGGCTCCTCCAGCGTGAAGACCACTTCACCGTCCGGCTGCGGCGCATCGCTTGTCGCCTCCGCGAGGGTCGTGCCCTCGACGTTGGGCGTTGAGCCGTCCACGCGTCCGCCGCGTATGAGCTCGCGGATGAGCGTGCGCGTGCCCCCGACTCGCTGGAAGTCCTCGGCCATCCAGCGACCCGACGGCGCCAGATCCGCAATCACGGGCGTACGACCTGCGACGTCTGTCAGCTCCTCGGGCGTCAGCGCTACTCCTGCTTCGCGCGCAATCGCGAGGAGATGCAGCACGCCGTTGGTCGACCCGCCCGTTGCGGCAATGCCGGCCATGGCATTCAGCAGTCCAGGCCGACTCAAGAAGCGCCGTGCGTTCACGCCCTGTTCCGCGAGTTGGACGGCGAGCGCGCCCGCGCGAGCGGCGGCCGCTCCCTTCAGGTCATGCTCGTCGGCCGGTACGAGCGCATCGCCGACGCACGCGATTCCCAGGCAGTCGACCGCAACGGCCATCGTGTTCGCCGTGAAGTGGCCGGCGCACGTTCCGACGCCCGGGCAGGCAAAGCGCTCCAGCTCGTCGAGCTCGTCGCGCGCCATCAGCCCGCGCTCTTCGGCTCCGACGGCCTCCCACACGTCCTGGATCGTCACTTCGCGCTCGCGCCAGCGGCCGGCGCGCATCGGCCCGTTGTAAACGAGGACGCCGGGCTTGTCCACGCGTGCAAGGGCCATCAGCGCTGCGGGCACCGTCTTGTCGCAGCCGACGATGCAGACGAGCCCGTCGAAGTCATGTGCATGCACCATCAGCTCGATCGAGTCGGCGATGACCTCGCGCGAGATGAGCGACGCGCGCATTCCCGGCGTCCCCTGCGACTGATTGTCGGAGACCGCGATCGTGTTGAAGCCGAGCGGGAGGCCGTTCGCGGCCGACACGCCTTCGCTGACGCGATCGGCGAGCTCGCGCTGGTTGAGGTTGCAGGGCATCGTTCCCGTCCATGTCGACGCCACGCCGATGATCGGCCGTTCGAGTCGCGCGGGATCGATGCCCATCGCGCGGAAGTGCGCGCGCGCGGGCGCGCGCTCGGCGCTCTCGTGGAGCCCGGCCCGGGCCCGTCGGCGGAGGGCGTCGGCCGGCACTCCCGTCACGCCGCCGACCTTACTGCACGTGGCACGATCGTCCGATGCGGATTGCAACGGTCCAGACGCAAGACGGAGCGAAGCTCGCGGTGGACGTGGACGGCGAGCAGCGCCGCCTCGAGTTCGACGGCGATCTGCTCGCGCTCGTCGAGGGCGGCGCCGACCCGCGCGAGCTCACCTTCGGACCTCAGATCGAAGGACGCCTCGCGGCGCCACTGCAGCCGGGGAAGCTCGTCGCGATCGGGCTGAACTACCTCGACCACATTCGCGAATCGAAGCTGCCGCAACCGGAGCAGCCGCTGGTCTTCGCGAAGTTCCCGTCGAGCGTGATCGGCCCGGATGAGCCGATCGTCGTCGACGCCGAGCTGACCACCCGTGTCGACTGGGAGGTCGAGCTCGGCGTGATCGTCGGACGCCGGATGCGAAGCGTGCAGGCCGGTGCGGCGCTCGACTACGTGTTCGGCTACACCGTGTGCAACGACGTCTCCGCGCGCGACGTTCAGTTCTCCGAGAGCCAGTGGACGCGCGGCAAGAGCTTCGACACGTTCTGCCCGCTCGGCCCGGTCGTCGTCACAGCGGACGAGATCCCGGACCCGCAGACGCTGGCGCTCCGCACACTCGTGAACGGCGAGGTGATGCAGGACTCCTCGACGGCGGAGATGCTCTTCGGCGTCGCCGAGCTGCTCGCCTTCTGCTCGCGTAGCTTCACGCTCGAGCCGGGCGACCTGCTGCTCACCGGCACCCCCTGGGGCTGCGGCTACTTCATGGATCCGCCGCGCGCGCTCGAGACCGGCGACGTCGTCGAGTGCGAAGTCGAGCGGATCGGCGTCCTGCGCAACACCGTTGCCGCTGCCTAGCTAGCGGACGATCTCTGGATCGGTGAAGACGTCGAGCCCGTCACGGCTCGTCGTCGAGAACTCGGAGACGATCGCGCCGTCGGCACCTGCCTGGAACGAGTGCAGCGTGTCCGGCGCGATCGTGTACTGCTCTCCCGGCGCGAGGACGACGTCACCGACGCCGTCGACGTGCAGCTGCACGGTGCCGCGGCGGACGCGGAACGTCTCTTCCTTCCCCGGCTCGCCGTCGACCGGCGGGTGCCGGTGCTCGGGGCAGCGCTGATGCGGGAACAGGACGAGCTCCTTCGCGCACACGCGATCCGTGTTCACGTAGACGACGATCTGCAGACCGATCTCGTCGAGTCGGCCCAGGCCGAAGTCCGCGACCTCGATCTGCTCGCGCTCGAGCGGCGTCAGCACGATGCCGGCGTCGGCCAGCATCGCTGCTGCCCGGTTGCGCGCTTCCGCCTCGGTCACGGCGTGACGATATTAGGCTGCGCACATACGTGGAGGAGGACACCGCATGAAGACTTCGCTCGGGATCTGGGCGTTCGGCTCGATGGCTACGAGGTTCGTCCCCGTCGGCTACAAGCCGGAGCTCGCGAAAGAGACGACGGTCGACCGTGTCCGGACCGCCGTCGAGGGTCTGGGCGAACTCATCGACGGTTACGAGTTTCACTACCCGCAGGAGCTGTCGGCGGACAATCTCGATGACGTGCGCGCGGCTCTCGACGGGCACGACATTTACGCGGTCGCAACCGGTCTGCATCTCGACCCGCGCTTCGGACGCGGCGGCCTCGTCTCGCCCGACGCCGCCACTCGTGCGGAGGCTTTGAAGCGAACGCTCGACGCCGTCGACTTCGCCGGCGAGCTCGCGGCGCCGTTCATCATCTGGCCCGGGATCGAGGGCTACAACTACCCGTTCCAGAGCCCGTACGGAGAGTCGTGGCAGTGGCTCGTCGAGGGCGTCGGAGCCGCCGCCGAGCGAGCGGCGAAGCACGGGATCAAGATCTTCCTCGAGCACAAGAACTCTGAGCCCGCGATGAAGATCCTCATGCGCAACATCGGCATGACCCTCCACGTCATCCACAAGCTGCGTGCGCAGGGGATCGACAACGTCCAGGTCAACATGGACTGGCAGCATCTGCTCATGAACGGCGAGAGCCTCGCCGAGAATGCGGCGCTGCTCGCGAACGAAGGGCTGCTGGGACACCAGCACGCGAACGACGGCTGGGGCAGCTTCGACGACGACAACATGGTCGGCACGATCCGTTTCATGGAGACGCTCGAGCTCGCCGTCGAGCTGCGCCGTGCGCGGTACGGAGAGAACGGGGAGCGGCTTGGCTTCGATCTGTACCCGTACACCGAGGACGCAGTGGCGGCCGTGAGGCGGAGCGTGCTGCAGTGGCGTTTCATCGACGCAGCCGCGTCGAGGATCGACGATGCCGCGCTGCGAGCGGCTCAGGCTGAGAAGGACGCGGTCGCCGCGTACGAGCTCGTCTACGCCGCGCTCGGCGGGTGACGCAGCTCGTCGGGCTCGATGTCGGCACCACGGGTGTCAAGGCGCTAGCGCTCTCGCCGACGGGCGAGGTGCTCGCGCGGGCCGAAGAGAACTATGAGCTCTCCACACCGCACCCAGGCTGGGCCGAGCAGGACCCTGAGGACTGGTGGCGGGCGGCAGAGCGCGCGCTCGCGAGGCTCGGCGGCCGACCGACTGCGATTGGGCTCTCCGGTCAGATGCACGGCCTCGTCGTGCTCGGCGGCGACGAGCGCGTGCTGCGGCCGGCGATCCTCTGGAACGACCAGCGCACCGGCGCGGAGTGCGCCGAGATCGAGGAACGCGTCGGGCTCGCACGGCTGATCGAGCTGACCGGGAATCGCGCGCTCACGGGCTTCACGGCCCCGAAGCTGCTGTGGCTGCGTCGCCACGAGCCGGACACGTACGCACGCATCGCGCACGTGTTGCTGCCCAAGGACTACGTGCGCCTGCGTCTCACGGGCGAGCACTCGAGCGACGTTGCCGATGCCTCGGGGACGCTGCTGTTCGACGTGGCGCGGCGGCGCTGGAGCCGCGAGATGATCGAGGCACTCGAGCTCGACGCGAGCTGGTTGCCGCGCACGCTCGAGTCTCCAGAGGTGTCGGGCACGACTGCCGACGGCGTCCCGGTAGCGGCGGGCGCCGGCGACCAGGCTGCGGCTGCGCTCGGTGTCGGCGTCGACCGGCCGGGACCCGTCTCGGTCGTCCTCGGCACGTCAGGCGTCGTGTTCGCGGCACTGCCGGCGTTTGCCGCCGACCCACAAGCACGCGTGCACTCGTTCTGCCACGCGGTTCCGGGCGGCTGGCACGCGATGGGCGTGATGCTCTCCGCAGCCGGGTCGCTGCGGTGGTTGCGCGACACCGTCGCGAGCGGACGCGAGTACGAGGAGCTCGTCGCAGCGGCCGAGCAATGGCCGCCCGGTACCGAGGGCCTGACGTTCCTCCCGTACCTCACGGGTGAGCGCACGCCGCACGCGGATCCCGACGCGCGCGCCGCTTTCACGGGGCTGACGGTTCGACACGACCTCGGCGCGTTCGTCCGCGCGGTGCTCGAAGGCGTCGCGTACGGGTTGCGTGACTCGCTCGAGCTGTTGCGGGAGCTCGGCGTCGATCCGGAGGCGGGTCACGTTTCGGGTGGCGGGGCTCGCAGCGAACACTGGCTGCGAATCCTGGCGTCGGTGCTCGGCCTCCCGATTCGCCGGGCGGCCACCGACGAGGGGTCCGCCTACGGTGCCGCGCTCCTCGGTGGCGTTGCGGCCGGAGTCTTTCGCGACGTGCACGAAGCGGTGGCCTCGTGTGTCAGGCTGGGCGACGCCGTCGAGCCCGACCCTGAGTGGAGCGGCGCCTACGAGCGCGGTTACCGACGCTTCGAGTTGCTCTATCCCGCCCTTCGGCCTTTGGAGGATTCATGACGTCATGGCGATAGCACCGGTCAAGTGGGGGATCCTGTCGACCGCCGACATCAACCGTAAGGTCGTCCCCGGCCTGCGCGCCTCGGAAACGACAGACCTGATTGCGGTGGCGAGCCGCGACCAGCAACGGGCGGAGGAGTACGCACGCGAATGGCAGGTCGACCGCGCGTACGGGTCGTACCAGGCGCTGCTCGACGACGCAGATGTCGAGGCCGTGTACATCTCGTTGCCGAACACGCTGCACTGCGACTGGTCGATCCGTGCCGTGGAGGCCGGGAAGCACGTCCTTTGTGAGAAGCCGATGAGCAGGCACGTCGGCGACGTCGAAGCGGCATTCGACGCTGCCGACCGGCACGGGCGCATCCTGATGGAGGCGTTCATGTACCGCCACAACCCGCAGACCGCACGGCTCCGCCAGCTCGTGGGCGAAGGCGCGATCGGGGATTTGCGGCTCGTGCGCTCCTGCTTCAGCTATTCGCTGTACGACGCGGACAACATCCGTCTGCGGGCGGACGTCGAGGGCGGGAGCCTGATGGACGTCGGTTGCTACTGCGTCAGCGGGTCGCGGCTCCTCGCGGGCGAGCCCGAGCAGCTGTACGGGCAGCAGTACGTCGGCCCGAGCGGCACCGATTGGGCCTTCGCCGGCACGATGCGCTTTCCGGGCGACGTCCTAGCCCAGTTCGACTGCGGCACCGCGCTGCCGGACCGCGACGAGCTCGAAGCGATCGGAACCGAGGGGTCGCTCTTCGTCGACGACCCGTGGCATTGCCTCGAGCCGGTGATCGAGCTGCGACGTGCGGACGGTGTCGAACGGATCGAGCTCGAGCACGTCGACTCGTACCAGCTCCAGGCCGAGAACCTCAGCGATGCGATCCGTGGGGAGGCAGATCCGCTTCTGGGCCGCGACGACGCCGTCCCACAGGCGCGCGCCATCGAGGCGCTCCATCGCTCGGCGACGACGGGCGAGCCCGTGTCTCTCGCGTGAGCGAGCCGGTCCGCTGGGGCCTGCTCTCGACGGCTCGTATCAACGAGGCGATCCTCGAGGGCGCACGGCAGAGCGAGCGCACCGAGGTCGTCGCCGTCGCCAGCCGCGACCAGGCCCGCGCCGACGCATACGCACGCGAACGGGGCATCGAGCGCGCGCACGGCAGCTACGAAGCTCTGCTCGAAGACGCCGATGTCGACGTCGTCTACAACTCGCTGCCGAACTCGCTGCACGTCGAGTGGACGATCCGCGCGCTCGACGCCGGCAAGCACGTTCTCTGCGAGAAGCCGATGGATCGCCGGGTCGCAGCGGTCGAGCGCGCGTTCGACACAGCCGAGAGCGCGGGACGCCTGGTGATGGAGGCGTTCATGTACCGGCACCACCCGCAGTCCATCAAGGCTGAGGAGCTCGTCCGCGGCGGCGCGATCGGCGAGCTGCGCCAGCTGCGCTCCCGCTTTTCGTGGACACTCGAGGACGCAGCGGACGTGCGGCTCTTCCCGGAGCTCGACGGTGGCGCCCTGATGGATCTCGGCTGCTACTGCATCAGCATGCAGCGCCTGCTCGCGGGTGAGCCGCAGCTCGTCTTCGGGCGGCAGCGCACGGGGGAGACGGGCGTCGACCTCGGCTTCACGGGACTGCTCGAGTTCGCCGGGGACGTCTTCGGCGAGTTTCAGTGCGGGTTCGACCTGCCCGAGGCCAACGAGCTGGAAGCCGTCGGGTCGGAGGGAACGCTCGTCGTGCGCGATCCGGTCCGTTGCCGCGACCCGCACGTCGAGGTCGACGGCGTACGGATCGAGGTCGACGACGTCGACCGCTACTTCTTGCAGGTCGAGAACTTCAGCGCTGCCGTGCGCGGCGAGGCGGAGCCGCTGCTCGGGCGCGCCGACGCGCTCGGGCAGGTGCGGGCGATCGAGGCGCTCTACCGCTCGGCCGCGACGGGCGTAGCCGTCTCGCTGTAACGCAGCACGTACAACAACGTCACCAAACAGACGGCGCTGAGCCCGAGGTAGACCACCGTGTCGCTGGTCACCGACGCGACGGCACCGCCGATCGCCGCGCCGCCGGCCTGTCCCGGCGCCCACGCGATGTTGACGAGTGCGAACGCGTACCCGTAGTCGAGGCCGACGGTCTCGGCCTCGTCCGTGATCATCGACATCGCCGGCGTCCAGAAGCTGCCGAACGCAAAGCCCGCCGACACGACCACGAACGCCAGCAGCCACGGGCTCTGCGGCCACGGCAGGAGCAGCGTGACGATCGCCGACCCGAGCAGGGCGGCGCGCAATGGCGGCAGGCGGCCGAAGTGGTCGGACGCCCGTCCGAGGATCGGCGCCCACGACGCCTCGATCGCCGCCATCACGAGGTACGTCGCGCCGACCGCCGCCGCGCCCCAGCCGAGGTCGGACAGCCGCAACGGCACGAGCACGGAGAGATTCCCGAACAGGAGCGCGGGGAGGACGCAGAGCCACATCGGCACCTGGATCCGGCGGACGAGCAGCGCACGGAAGAGCATCCGCACGGGCTGCGGGTCGGCCGGGGTCGCCGCCGGTGTGCGCCACGCGGCGACGAGCAGCACGAGCGCGAGCGCCGCGACGGTGCCGAAGGCCGGCCCCGTCCCGGTGTAGGACGCGACGGCGCCGATCACCGGCCCGAAGAGCGCACCTGCGATCGCCGCGCCGAAGGCCGAGCCGATCAGCTGGCCGCGGCGCCCGGGCGGCGACGCGGCGACGAGCCAGGCGAGCGAGCCCGTCCACGAGAACGCGCTCGACACGCCCTGCATGAACCGCGCAAGGTCGAGTGCCCAGGCGGAGTTCGCGAGCCCGAACGCGATCGTCGTCACCGCGAGCAGCGACAGGCCGATCATCACGGTCGGCTTGACGCCGAACCGCGCGGCTGCGATTCCGCCGGGTATCGCAGCGAGCAGCGCGCCGATCGGATACATCGCCTGCAGGAGGCCGGCGCCGCCTTTGCCGAGGTCGAGCTTGTCGACGTAGTGTGGAAGCAACGGCGTCAGCGCCGTGAAGAACATCGTGTCGACGAGGACGATCGCGCCGACGAGGACCAGCAGGCGGCGCACTAGGCGCGACGCTCGAGAAACGCGCGCAGCCCCTGCTGGCCTTCCTCGCTCGTCCGCAGCTTCGCGGCGATCTCGGCCGTCGCAGGGCCGTCGGGGCGCTCGCGGACGAGATCCTTCGCGGCGCGGACCGCATTCGGCCCCGACGCGAGGAGCTCGCCGACGATCCGGTCGACGGCCGCGTCGAGCTCGTCCGCCACTTCGTGGACGAGGCCGATGCGCAGCGCCGTCTCGGCTCCGAAGCGCTCGCCGGTGAGGAAGTAGCGGCGCGCGTGCGGTCCGATCTTGGGCAGGACGAAGGGCGAGATGACGGCCGGGACGATCCCGAGCTTCACCTCCGTGAACCCGAACGTCGCGTCGCTCGCGGCGACGGCGATGTCGGCGCAGGCGGCCAGCCCCGACCCGCCGCCGAGGGCATAGCCCTGGATGCGGGCGACGACCGGCGCGCGGCAGACGTCGATCGCCTCGCACATCCGGTACAGCCGGAGGGCGTCCTCGACGTTCTCTTCGTAGGACAGATCGATGGCGGAGCGCTGCCAGTCGATGTCGGCTCCCGCGCAGAAGCTCTTGCCTTCGCCGGCGAGCACGACCGCGCGTGCCTCGCCGACGTCGGAGAACGCCGCAGTCAGGTCGGCGATCAGCTGAGCGTCGAAGGCGTTGCGGCGTTCGGGCCGCGCGAGGGTGACACGAAGGACCTCACCGTCCCGTTCGACTCGCAGGTCGCCCATGGGATGAGCTTAAAGTTGGGAGCATGCTGAAAGGCGCGCTTGCTGCAGCGTTGACGCCGCTGAGAGACGCCGGCGAGGCGCTCGACGAGGCGGCGATCGGGCCGTACGTCGACTTCCTCGCCGAGGGCGGGGTGGACGGGCTGCTCGCGCTCGGCACGACGGGCGAGGGCTTCCTGCTCCCGCTCGAGCAGCGCCGCCGCGCCGCCCAGCTCTACGTCGAGGCGGCGGCGGGTCGCTTGCAGGTCGCCGTGCACTGTGGCGCGCAGTCGACCTGGGACACCGTCGAGCTCGCCGCGCATGCGTCCGACGTCGGGGCGGACGCGGTCGCCGTGATGGCGCCGCCGTACTTTCCGCTGGACGACGCCGAGGTGCTCGCGCACTTCGCCGCGGCGGCACGAGCAGCAGCGCCGACGCCGTTCTACGTCTACGAGTTCGCGGCGCGCAGCGGCTACGCCGTTCCGCTGCCCGTGCTCGAGCAATTGCGCGAGGTGGCGCCGAACTTTCGCGGGCTGAAGGTCTCCGACACGCCCTGGAACTCGTTCGAGCCGTATCTGGTGGAGGGCCTCGACATCTTCGTCGGGCCCGAGGCGCTGATCCAGCAAGGCCTCGCCTCCGGTGCCGCAGGTGCCGTGTCGGCGCTCGCGTCGGCGTTCCCGGAGCTCGTCGCCTCTGCGGTGCGCGACCCGGCGAGTGCGGACCTCGGTCCCGTGCGGACGGCGCTCGAGCGGTTCCCGCTGCAGGCGGCGGCGAAGCTGGTCGTCGCGCGCCGTGGCGTCCCGATCGGCCCCGACGTGCGTCGTCCCTTGCGGATGCTCACCGACGAAGAGCAGGCGGAGCTGGAAGCGTGGCTGCAGTCGTCAGCGCCGGTGCCGACGTAACCCGTCCCAACCTCCAAGGTCTGACCCTGGGTGTGACAAAAGCGCAACGATCGATCCACATGCGGGGCATGTACCGAACCGCAGGGTCTGACCGTTGCTGTGACGAAACCGTGACGATCACTCCACAGGTGTCCGCATGAGTCGGATCGTCATTGCCGGGGCCGGTGCGATCGGCGCATCGATCGCGTACCACCTGGCGCTGCTCGGCGCGGACGACGTCGTGCTCGCCGAGCGGGAGACGATTGCGTCGGGAGCGACGGGCAAGGCGATGGGTGGCTTCCGGCAGCAGTTCTCGAGCGAGGCCGAGGTGCGGCTCGCACAGGAGAGCGCGAAGCTCTTTCGCGCGCTCGGCGCGCCGCTGTTCGACCCCGTCGGCTACCTCTTCCTCGCGACGACCGATGCCGGGTGGAACGGGCTGCGCGCGCGGGCGGAGATGCAGCGCGCGCTCGGCGTGCCGGTCGAGGAGGCCGACCCGGCGCGCGTGCGTGGCCTGCGCACCGACGACGTCTGCGGCGCGGTCGCGTGCTGGGAAGACGGCGTCGCCGAGCCGGCGGCCGTCACGGCCGAGCTCGTGCGCCGCGCGGTCGAGCGCGGCGTCGGCCTCCGCGAGCGCACGGACGCGCGCGACCTGCCGCACGACGTGCTCGTCGTCGCGTGCGGCGCCGCGTCGACGGAGCTCGTGCCCGAGCTCCCCGTCCGGTCGCTTTGCCGCCAGCTCGTCGACGTCGGTCCCGTCGGCGACCTGCCGCGCGACCTCCCGATGACGGTCGAGGACGAGACGACGTTCCACTTCCGCCGCCGCGGCAACACGTTGCGGCTCGCGATGACGGAGCCGCAGCCGCGCTGGACCGACGAGGAGGCCGTGGATGACTCACTTGTCGCCGACTGGCGCCAGCGCCTCGCGCACCGGTACCCGCCGGCTGCGAGGGCGCCCGTCGTCCGCGCCTGGGCCGGCCTCTACGACATGACGCCGGACGCGCATCCGCTGATCGGCTGGGCGCGCGAAGATGTCTACGTCGCCTGCGGCTTTTCCGGCCACGGGTTCATGCAGTCGCCGGCCGTGGGAAGTGCGGTTGCGCACGAGCTCCGCGGCTCCGAGCCGCCTGTCGACCTCGCTCCGTACCGCCTCGACCGCTTTGCGGACGGCGCGGTGTTCCCCGAGCAGCTCGTGCTTTAAGGCTTTTGTAAAACCGGGCGCGACCCGCGTTCCCCCGCCGTCGCACCGGGCACAAAACGGTCGAACACGACCTACAGGGGGTCCTCCGTGAACAACCGCTTCATGAAAACGCTGGCCGCGGCGTGCGCGCTCGCGGCGCTCGCCTTGCTCGGGTACTTCGCCAGCGCCGGCTTCGCCGGGCCGCTGGGTGTCCTGGCCGACACGACGAGCAGCACCGACTCGACGTCGACGGGCACGACCTCGAGCTCGACGTCCAGCTCGACCACGACGACGACCTCGAGCTCGACATCGACGTCGACGCCGTCGTCCACCACGACGGCAACGACGACCACGACGACCACGACGCCCGCCGGGCCCGAGGGGCAGATCCGCCTCGCCAACGGCAAGGTCTCGATTCCGGTCACGAGCGTCGTTCTCCCGGCGCGGCTGATCATCGACAGCGTGCACTTCACGCCGAAGGTCGTGACGTCCCGGCGCACACCGGTGTCGGTGCGCATCCACGTCTCCGACACGCGGGGCTACTGGGTCCGCGGCGCGCTCGTCTTCGTGCGCTCGACGCCGCTCGTGACGTCGACGCCGGCGGAGCAGGTCACGAACCAGTCCGGCTACGCCACGCTGACGACGTTCCCGCGGGCGGGCTTCCCGCTCAGGCGCGGGTACCACGTGCAGTTCTTCCTCCGCACGCGGAAGGAAGGCGACTCACTGCTCGCCGGCGTCTCGAGCCGCCGGCTCGCGCAGGTCGCGACGCGTTGACGTCGAGCAGCTGCGCTGCTCGACGCTGCGAGGTACGGCGCGAAGGCCGGGCAAAGCCCGGCCTTCGCGCAACGTTTGGGTGGTGATGCATCTGCCCCCGTCGCTGCGGACGCGCGATTGCTCCGCGATCGCGCGGCGCATGAGTTCCGCCGAGCGCTAAGCCCGCTGCGCGAGTCTTAGCTCTCGGCGTCTGCGAGATTGACGCTCGAGGAACGCGAAGCCCGAGGCCGGAGCGTAAGCCGACGCGTAGCGCGGCTAACGCGCAGGCGGAGTGATGCGGCTCGGCCACGCGAAGCAAGGCCGACCCGCACGGAAGCGAACATCCGCCGACCGTCAAGAAGCGCGCGGGCTCCGCCCGCGCGCGTTCCCGCGAAGCGGGTACCTCGAGCGTCCGACGCGCAAGGGTCGGACGCTCGGTTAAGACTGCGGGAGTTTTGCGAGCAGCGCCTTGATCTGCCGGAGGACGTCGGCCTCGTCGTGCCCGAAGTCGTCCAGGTAGGAGTGCAGCGCTGCGTGGACGAGCCGCAGCTCTTCGTCGGAGAATTCGATCGTGTGCATGTCTAGAACGGCCCCCTCGGCTCGTAGCTTCCACGGCGTGCTCCCACCGCGATCATCGTCATCCCGGCGGGCCCCGCGACCGGGACGCGGGTCGTGTCCGGATCGAAGCGAAGCACGCTCCCGCGCTGCACCGGCAGTTCCTCGCCCTCGACGCGATACACGCCGGAGCCGGCGATGATCACGTTCACTTCCTCCTGCTGCGACTCCTGCTCGTTGTGCTCGAAGCCTTCTGCGTCGGGCGGGAACTCGAACCAGTTGACTCCGAATGCGTCCACCCCGAGATGTCGGCGAACGAAGCGGACGTTGCCGCTCGGGCCCTCGGCCGGAAGGTCGTCGACGTGCACCATCGAGTAACCCACTATTCCTCCTTGTCGCGCTTGTCGAGTTTTTGCAGGAACGCCTGGCGCAGCCGCTCGCCGTCGGCGAGCACCTGCTGGTAGCGCGGACGCCGCGGTTCCAGCTTGACGACCTTGACGTCGCGCGGCGCGTCGCCGTACGAGTGGTGGTACGCCTCGGACTCGCCGAGCGAGCGCAGGCGCTGCTTCGGCTTTCTGCCGAAGAGCCGCATCACATGCGGAAGATGCCGAACGTCGTCTCGGCGATCGGGGCGTTCAGCGCCGCCGCGAGACCGAGCGCGAGCACGCGGCGCGTGTCGAGCGGATCGATCACACCGTCGTCCCAGAGCCGCGCGGTCGAGTAGTAGGGGCTGCCTTCGCGCTCGTACTTCGCGCGGATCTCGTCCGCGTCGGCGTCGCCGACCATCGTCAGCACGGTGGCGGCCTGCTCGCCGCCCATGACCGAGATGCGCGCGTTCGGCCACATCCACAGCTGCCGCGGCTCGTACGCGCGCCCGCACATCGCGTAATTGCCGGCGCCGAAGGAGCCGCCGACGATGACCGTCAGCTTCGGCACCTCCGCGTTCGCGACCGCCATCACGAGCTTCGCGCCGTCGCGGGCGATCCCGCCTGCTTCGTACTCCTGCCCGACCATGAAACCGGTGATGTTCTGCAGGAAGACGAGCGGCACGCGCCGCTTGCAGGCGAGCTCGATGAAGTGCGCTCCCTTCTGCGACGACTCGGCGAAGAGCACCCCGTTGTTGGCGAGGATCCCGACCGGATAGCCCTCGATCCGCGCAAAGCCGGTGACGAGCGTCTCGCCGTACAGCGCCTTGAACTCGTCGAAGCGAGAGCCGTCGACGATGCGCGCGATCAGCTCGCGCGCGTCCGCCTGGTGACGGAAGTCTTCGGGCACGAGCCCGTACAGCTCGCCCGGATCGGCAGCGGGCGGTTCCGGCGCGGCGACGTCCCACGGCGGCTCCGGCTTCCGCGCGTGGAGGTTGCCGACGATCTGCCGGGCGAGCGCGAGCGCGTGCTCGTCCGACGTCGCGTAGTAGTCCGCGACGCCCGACCGCCGCGTGTGCACGTCGGCGCCGCCGAGCTCCTCCGCACTGACGTCCTGCCCCGTCGCAGCTTTCACGAGCGGCGGGCCGCCGATGAAGATCGTCCCGGTCCCGCGCACGATGATCGTCTCGTCCGACATCGCCGGGACGTATGCGCCACCCGCCGTGCACGAGCCCATCACGACGGCGATCTGGGGGATGCCCTTCGCGGACATGCGAGCCTGGTTGAAGAAGATGCGCCCGAAGTGGTCGCGATCCGGAAAGACCTCGTCCTGCAGCGGCAGGAACGCCCCGCCCGAGTCGACGAGGTAGAGGCACGGCAGCCGGTTCTGCTCCGCCACTTCCTGTGCGCGCAGATGCTTCTTGACGGTCAGGGGAAAGTAGGAGCCGCCCTTGACGGTCGCGTCGTTCGCGACGATCACGCACTCCCGGCCCTCGACGACGCCGATCCCGGTCACGACGCCGGCGGCCGGGGCCTGTCCCTCGTACATGTCCCAGGCGGCCAGGGCATTCAGCTCGAGGAACGCGGCGCCGGGGTCGACGAGCCGGTCGATGCGCTCGCGCGCGGTCAGCTTGCCGCGGGAGCGATGCCGTTCGGTCGCCTTCTCGCCGCCGCCGTGAGCGACCTGCTCCGTCCGCTCGCGCAGCTCGGCAACGAGGCCCTCCAGGCGTTCCCGCCGGCGCTCGAAGACCTCGTCCCGCTGAACCCCTGATTCGAGGACCGCCATCGACGGCAGCCTACAATCGGTGCCAGTGCCCGACGAGAAGCTCTTGGAGAAGTACGCCGACCTCGTTCTCCGGGTCGGAGCCAACGTCCAGGAAGGCCAGGACGTCGTTGTCTTTGCGCTGGTGGAGCAGGCACCGTTCGCCCGTGCGCTGGTCAGGTCGGCCTACGAGGCCGGCGCCCGCTACGCGGTGGCGGCCTACGGCGATCAGTACATCAAGCGCGAGCTGATCGCCCACGGCTCGGATGAGATGCTCGAGTGGTCGCCGCCGTGGGAGCTCGAGCGCATCAACCATCTGTCGCGTGTGGGCGGCTCCATGATCTCGATCGCCGGCGATCCCAACCCGGATCTGTTCGCCGACCTCGACGGCAGCCGCGTCGGCAAGGCGCGGCCGAAGGAGTACGGGGAGCGGTCGCTGCAGATCATCTTCGAGGAGAAGAGCGTCAACTGGACGATCGCCGGCTATCCAACCGAGCGCTGGGCCGAGCGGGTCTACGGCACCCCCGACGTCGACCGCCTGCTGCGCGACGTCGGTCACGCGGTCAGGCTGGACGAGAGCGATCCTGTCGCCGCGTGGCGCGACCACGTCGGCCGACTGCGCGCACGCGCGAAGACGATGACCGACCGGCGATTCGACGCGCTGCACTTCCAGGGCCCGGGCACGGACCTGACGATCGGTCTGACGCCGGCGTTCGACTGGGGCGCGGGCACGCTTGAGACGCGCAACGGCACCGTCTTCGTCCCGAACATGCCGACGGAGGAAGTCTTCACGGCGCCGGACGCGCGGCGCACTTCCGGGACGGTGCGCTCGACGCGTCCGCTCGCAACGTCCGGCGGAATCATCGTCGAGGGCCTGCAGCTGCGGTTCGAGGACGGTCGCGTCGTCGACGCCAAGGCCGACAAGGGACAGGACGTGATCCAGTCTCAGCTCGACAGCGACGAGGGCGCGCGCCGCCTGGGCGAAGTCGCGCTTGTCGACGGCACGTCGCCGGTCGGCACAGCAGGGGTGACGTTCTTCGACACGCTCTTCGACGAAAACGCCACGTGCCACATCGCGTACGGCGGCAGCCTCGGCTTCACACGCAACGGCGACGAGGAGCTGCCCGACGGTGCCGAGAACACGTCGAGCATCCACACGGACTTCATGATCGGCGGCGCCGATGTCGACGTCGACGGCATCGACCGCGACGGCAATGCCGTTCCGATCCTCCGCAACGAGGAATGGGTGCTCGCCTGACCCGTGAGTAGTGTGGGCGGCGTGATCGTCGCTCATCTCGACCTCGACGCGTTCTTCGCGGCCGTCGAAGAGCTGGAACATCCAGAACTGCGCACGAAGCCGCTGATCGTCGGCGGCGATCCGCACGGGCGCGGGGTCGTTGCGACGGCGAACTACGAGGCGCGCAAGTTCGGCATCCACTCGGCGATGAGCTGCGCAGAGGCCCTGCGGCGCTGCGCGCACGCCGTGTTCGTGCGGCCGCGGCACGCCGTCTACCGCGAGTACTCGCAACATGTCTGGGAGACGGTGCGCGGCGTCGTGCCGACGGTCGAGCGAACGGGCCTCGACGAGGGCTATCTCGACGTCGGTGAGGTCGCCGACGATTTCCTCGCCGCGCGCAAGGTGGCCGAGGCGGTGCAGACGACGGTGCGTGCGGCGACGAGTCTCACCTGCGCTCTCGGCGTGTCGACCTCGAAGGTCGTCGCGAAGATCGCGAGCGACTACCGCAAGCCGGGCGGCCTGACGGTCGTGCCGGCCGGGACCGAGGCGCGCTTCCTCGCGCCGTTCGCGGTGCGGCGGCTTCCCGGCGTGGGGCCGAAGGCGGAGGAGCGGCTCGTCGCGGCCGGCGTCGAGACGGTCGGCGCGCTGGCGACGCTTCCCGACGAGGAGCTGCGGCGACTGCTGCCCGGAAGCGTCGGCCGCGTGCTCCGCGACCGCGCACGCGGCGTCGATCCACGACCGCTCGAGCTGTCCACGGAGCGCATCTCGATCAGCGTCGAGAACACCTTCGAGCGCGACCTCACCGACCGCGCGCAACTCCATGGCGAGCTCCGCGGGATGGCGCAGCGTGTCGCCGAGCACCTGCAGAAGACGGGGCGCACTGCCCGCACGGTCTCGACGAAGGTGCGCTACACCGACTTCTCGATCCGGAGCCGGTCGACGTCGCTGCGGGTCGGCATCGACGATGCCGGCCAGATCGCCGACCTCGCCTGCGGCTTGCTCGACCGTGCGCTCGAGGACCGCCCCGGAGCGCTACGGCTCGTGGGCGTCGGCGTGTCCGGGCTCGCCAGCCACCAGCAGCTCGCGCTCGTCTGACCAGGCCGAGGTTGCGAGCAGCGGCACGAGCGCAGCGGCCGCCAGCACGACCGACGCGACGACGCGTTCCTTCGTCGAGTCGAGGTACGCGCTGTACTCGAAGTGTGAGATGACGTAGATCCAGCTCAGGCCGAGCCACGAAAGCAGCACGGTGACACCGGCGAAGAGCGCGAGCGGGCGCGCCCCACGGACGGCTGCGACGGCGAGGACGGCGGCGAAGATCGGTGCGAGCAGTCCCCATTGGCGCGGATCGAGCATCTCGCGCGCGAGTGTCCGGACGGCGATCGGCCCGACACCGAGCCGCCCGTTGATGTGGTGCACGTCGAACGTGTCGGTGAGGCTGTAGTTGATGTCACGCAGGTCGTGGACGCGGACATAGAGCTTCCACGGCAGCAGCACGACGACGTCGACGAGGAGGGCGAGCGCGAGCGGCCGCCAGCGCCGATACGCGGCGGCGAACAGGCCGGCGAACGCCGCCGCGACGAAGAGCGTGCCCTCGTTCTTCATCAGCAGCGCGCCGGCGAAGCAGAGCGTCCCGAGCGCGAGCGCCCAGTGCTCGTTCGTCAGCACCCACCGGCCCGCTGCGGCGACGCCGACCGCGAACACGAGCGCGAGCGGGAGATCGGCGTAGGCCGTCTGCAGTTGCGTGAAGACGGCGGGGGCGAGAGCGACTGCCCCGAGCAGCAGCCAGAGGACGAGCGAATGCACGCGCCCCGCGAGCACGGTCCCGAGCGCCGCGAGCGCGGCGACGAGCAGCAGCAGGAACTGCAGGTGCAACAGCCGCGTGTCGAACGCGCCCATCGCGCGGAAGTCGATCGCCTCGAGCGACGGCACCAGCAAGGGGTAGTCGAGGTTCGCGAAGCGGTACTGGCTACCGGCGAAGACGGCCGGGTCGGCCCAGCCGAAGGCGTAGAGCGCATGTCCCTTCAGCGCCCAGATCGCCCAAGCGTCGTAGCGGTTGAGCGGCGCCACCGCGAACGCGCGGGCATATTCCGCGAGCAGCGCCGCAAGCGCGGCGGCGGCGGCCAACGTCGGCCAGCGAGGACGTGTCCACGACGGACGCTCGGTCCCGCGCAGGTGCCAGGCACCCGACACGGCCGAAACGAGCGCTGCCACGGCGAGCGCGGCCCAGCCGAAGCTCACGTGCACGAGCGCTAGGTGTGCCGCGAGGATGCCCGTGACGACGAGCCCGCAGAGATATGCGAGCCCGTATCGCGAGACGAGCTCGCGCCACGAGCGCGCGGCGCCGAGCCACGGGAGGACGCCGAGCCCGATGCAGAAGATCAGCGCGTTCGCACCGAGCAGTCCGGCGACTCTCATCGAAAGCGGTAGTGGAAGACGAGCGGCGCGCGCGGCACCTGGATCGCGGGCAGGAAGTAGAACGCTGCGTACGCGCGCACGACCGCACCGCGCGTGATGAACGGTCCTTGCGCACCGGGTGGGACGTCGACCGCGTACCGTGTCCGCGGCTCGAGCCGCGTCGCGAACACGTCGAACGGGCCGATGCCGAGGTGCAGCCGCTCACCCGCGGCGTGTCGCCGGTCCTCTGCCGTCAGCTTCGAGTCCCGCGAGATGTCCCGCTCGACGCGCGGCAGGACGACGAGCGCGCCCACGACGGCCGACGCCGCGAGCGCGGCAGCGAGGGTCAGTCGAACAGCCGGACGCCGAAGAGGACGCGAATCGCCTTGAACCCGTCCCTCCACGTGATCTTCTTCCCCTCTGCGTAGGTGCGGCCGTAGTACGCGATCGGCAGCTCGTACACGCGCAGGTGGCGCTTGCAGATCTTCGCCGTGATCTCCGGTTCGATCGCGAAGTCGTCCTGGCGGAGATCGAGTGAGCGCAGGATCTCGGTGCGGAACGCCTTGTAGCCGGTCTCCATGTCCGAAAGCGTCGTGTTGTAGAGCACGTTGGTGAGCAGCGACAGGAAGCGGTTCCCCAGCAGATGCCAGAAGAGGTACGCGCGCTGCGGCCGGCCGCCCGACAGGCGCGACCCGTAGACGACGTCGGCGACGCCGCGCTCGATCGGCTCGATCAGCGAGGGGACGTCCGCCGGGTCGTACTCGAGGTCGGCGTCCTGGATGACGGAGATGTCGCCGTCCGCATGCGGGATCGCCGCCCGCACGGCGGAGCCCTTGCCGCGGTTTGCCTGCCGGATGAGGACGACGCCGTCGCGGCCCTCGCGCCAGCGCTCGACGATCTCGCCCGTCCCGTCGGTCGACCCGTCGTCGACGACGACGACCTGCTTGTCGAGGTCGAGCGCCCAGACCGCGTCGAGCAGGGCGCCGATCGTCGCCGCTTCGTTGTACGCAGGCACGAGAAAGGACACGCGCATGGCGGCGCAGCCTAACCTCCTGTCATGGAGTTTGACCTCGAGGTGACGATCGAGCGGCCCGTCTCGGAGGTCTTCGCCTACGTGACCGACGTGCGCAACGTGCCTGAGTGGCAGGAGAGCGCCGTGTCCGCCGAGTGGATCGAGGAGGGACGGCGTTTCCGCGAGCGACGGCACTTCATGGGCCGGGCGGCCACGGTCGAGCTCGAGGTGACTGCGCTGGAGCCAGACACTCGTTTCGACGTCCGTGCCGTGAACGGGCCAGTCAAGTTCACGATCCAGCACTCGTTCGAGCCGCGGGACGGTGGAACGCTGGTGCGCGCCCACGGCGAGGCTGCGTTGGGCGGGAAGCTTCGGTTCGCCGCCGGCATGGCCAAGAAGCACGCGGAGCGGCAGTTTCGCAGCGACTTCGAGCGGCTCAAGGCCCTGTTGGAACGGCGAGACGAGGAAAGCCCCTCTGACCGACCTCCCCGCCTCGCCGACGAGTAGACGCCGAAGCGCCGGTCAGCCTTGCGGTGCGCCGCGGACCTTCGAGCAGTCGGTGTCGCGTCGGCGGACTTCGGCGATCGCCGCTTTGAAGCTCTCGTACGACGGCTTGCGCGTGCCGTCGCGGTAGAGGAGGCCCGACTGCCAGCCGCCGAGTCGGTCCTCGTCGAGCAGTCCGAAGTTCAGGAATCCGGAGACAGCGGGCTGGCAGTACGCCAGCAGGATCGCGTCCTTCAGCTGCGTCGCCTGATCGAGGGAGTCGCTCGACAGCGCCGGCAGCGCGAACTGGTCGTTCTCTCGCCCGCGGTAGTAGTGCAGCTTGCTCCGCGGCGGAACGGTCTGGAAGCCGTCCTCGACGTACCAGATTGTGACGCCGCGGTCGCCGGGCACGGGCTGCCCGGTGCCGTCGAACGCCCGGTGGAGGACGTTCATCAGCGTCTCGTAGTCGCCCTCGCCGATCAGGTCGGAGCCGGTGTGCAGCGCCGACGGCGGCTCGGCGGAGTTCTCCGGGTACGGGTTGTGCCCGAACGTGTCGAACAGCGGGCGCGTGCGACCGAGCACGCGGTACGCCTCTCCGAGCCGCGAGATGAACGCGGCCGGGTCGTGACGCGACGCGGTCGAGCTGATCACGTTGATCGGGAAAGGCCGCTTGTGCACTACGTCGTAGCAGCGCGCCAAAAGCTTCGCGTAGGACTCGGGCCCTGCCTTCTCCGGCCAGTACGCCGGCGAGTTCGCCTCGTTCCAGATCTCGACGTCGTGAATGAGCGGTACGCGCTTGATCCATTGCTGCACGAACCCGCAATAGCGGTTGCGCTCGGTCGGCGTCGTCGGAGCGAAGTCGGCCGTGTTGTAGACGGCAAGGACGACGCGGTCGCTGAGCTGCGTCATCCGCCGGATGCGCTGCAGGTAGACCTCCTGCAGCTTCGTCGGCTTCGCCTCGTTCGGCCGCCAGGGGATGGTGACGCGTACCGCCATCAGGCGCAGGTCGCGGTGCACGCCGACGATGCCGTCCTGCCGGACCATCCACTTGGCGGTGTCGTCGGTGACGCCGACGACGATCTTGAGGTGCGTCGACTCGACGTCGCGCGCAGAGACAGCCGCGAGCAGACACGCGACCCCGAGGGCTAGGGGGAGACGAAAGAGCTGCCGCACCGGCTTGCACGGACTGAACACCACGCGAGGCGCGGAGTCCATGGGCCGAACGGCCTATTTCGGTGGGCGGCAGGGCGGAGGACTCCCAACGCCGGGCTTCGTAACGCGCGACACGTACCGCGCTGCTCGAGGTCGACCGTTAGGCCGGCCGGCCGACTAAGTCCGGTTCCGTGGGTCGAGTCGTTCGGCGACCCGTGCGCCGGCACCGATCTTCGCGACGACGACGTACTCGCCTTCTTCGCGCACGACCTCTTCCACGCCGGCGACAGCGTGTCCCGGTCGAACGAAGAACGCGTTCGCTTCGGAGCGGATCTGCTCGTACTCAGCGATCGTCATCGTGACGCGCTCGGTGCAGGTGTCGTCCATGCACTCGCAGGCGAGGTCGATCGTCCTTCGACGCTGCAGTTCCTCGAAATGCGACGAGCCGACCGCGGCGAGCTCCTCGATCCGCTCGTTCACCTCCCGCAGGAGACTCTGGTTCTTCGCAGCCCGAATGCGAGCGACGTCAAGGTCTGCGGTCTTGCTCATCTCTGTCCTTCCTCTCGCGGCGAGTGTGTGTGGGCCGCCGGGGAAGAGACCTCGCGCACTCCGCAAATGCGGTGTCTGGGCGAGAAGAGGGGCACCCAAGGAGACGCCCTCGGCAGCTTCAGCGTAGCTCGCGGCAATAGCAGGTGCACGCGGATTTCGCTTGTGCAGACGCGCCAGGTCTAGCAGGGGCGGAGGGACTCGAACCCCCGGCCTACGGTTTTGGAGACCGCCGCTCTACCAACTGAGCTACGCCCCTAGGATCGACGGATTGTAGCCCTGACCGAATTCGCCGCCGTGGCGGGCTTGGCCCGGCACGGCCTGAACCGCAGGGATCGACACTGCCGTTTGCAAATCATCATGGCGCCGCGCAGCGGCGCCGGATTTGCAAGCGTCCTAGCCGTGAGGTTCCGGGGCCTTTGAAGCAGCGCCGTGCACTCGGCGCGCTCTTCGCGCTGCTGGCGGTCGCCTTCGCAGGGATCGCCTTCGCGGCCGTCGAGGGAGCCCGGAGCGTCGGCGCGGGGTGGGCCATCGCCTTGGCCGCCGTCGCCCTCGCGGTCTGGTTCGCGTCGATGGCGTTCAGAGCACTCAGGTAGAGCCGAAACAGCGCGTATCCTCTCCCGCGTGGCCGAGGCCGACAACACCCAGTCCCTCTGGCGCGAGTACAGCTTGCGCAAGGGTGACAAGGCACTTCGCGACCGGCTGATCCTGACGTACGCGCCGCTGGTGAAGTACGTGGCCGGACGGCTCGGGTCGGGGCTCCCGGCGCACGTGGACGAGGGCGACCTCGTCTCGTACGGGCTGCTGGGGCTGATCGGTGCGATCGAGCGCTATGACCCCGAGCGCGACGTCAAGTTCGAGACGTACGCGATCGCGCGAATCAAGGGCTCGATCATCGACGAGCTGCGCGCGATGGACTGGGTGCCGCGCTCCGTCCGCGCCCGTGCGCGCGACATCGAGCGCGCAATCGCCGAGCTCGAGCGCAAGCTGCACCGCGCGCCGACCGACGAGGAGATCTCGGAGAAGCTCGGCATCTCGCAGGACGAGCTCGAGGAGTCCTTGACGGACATCTCCCGCTCCTCGATCGCGGCGCTGGACGAGCTCTGGACCGTCAGCAGCAGCGGCGGCGACCAGGTCGCGATGATCGACACCATCGAGGACACCGAGGCGCCGGACCCGCAGGGGTCTCTCTCCCAGACGGAGATGAAGGAGGCGATCGGCGAGGCGATCGCGCGCCTCCCGGAACGCGAGAAGCTCGTCGTGACGCTCTACTACTACGAGGAGCTGACGCTGCGGGAGATCGGCGAGGTGCTCGGCGTGACCGAGTCCCGCGTCTCGCAGCTGCACACGAAGGCGATCCTGCGCCTGAAGGCCCGCCTCTCGGGGGCGACCACCAGGGCCTCTCTCGAGTCCTAGCGCGGGATACGATTCCTCCACATATCCGCGTCGTCAGGAGGGGCTAGAGCGCATGGCAGTCGAGCCGGGCAAGATCCGCAACGTCGCCGTCGTCGGACACCGCGGGACGGGAAAGACCTCTCTCGTCGAGGCGCTGCTGTTTCAGGCGGGAGCGGCGAACAGGCTCGGTTCGGTCGAGTCGGGCTCCACGGTCAGCGATTGGGACGAGGACGAGCAGCGGCGGCAGATGTCGCTCTCGGCGTCCCTCTGCCATCTCGAGTGGCAGGGACGCAAGATCAATCTGATCGACACGCCCGGCGATGCCGGCTTCCAGGGCGACGCGATCGCGGCGCTGCGCGTCGTCGAAGGTGCGCTCTTCTGCGTCAGCGCCGTCATGGGCGTCGAAGTGCAGACGTCGCGCCACTGGGCGCGCGCACAACAGGGCGACCTCTCTCGTGTCGTCTTCGTGAACATGCTCGACCGCGAGCGCGCCGACTTCTTCCGCGTGCTCGGCGGGCTGCGCGAGCAGCTATCCGACAAGTGCGTGGCGGTGCACCTTCCGATCGGCGCCGAGCACGAGCTGACGGGCATCGTCGACCTCCTGCACATGCAGGCGTACATGGATCCGGGCGGGGACCGCGAGAGCGGCCCGCGCGAGATTCCCGCCGAGATGCAGGCGCAGGTGAGCGAGTACCGCGAGAAGCTCCTCGACGCGGTCGTCGAGACCGACGAGGGGCTGATGGAGCGCTACCTCGACGGGCAGGAGCTCGGAGCGGAGGAGGTCGCGAAGGCGCTCAAGGATGCGGTCACGCGCGGCGAGGTCTTTCCGGTTGCGTGCGGCGTCGCGTCGAAGAACCTCGGGACGACGGCGCTGCTCGACCTGCTCGTCGAGGGTGTGCCTTCCCCGGCGCGTAAGGGTGCGCCGATCAGCGTCGACGGCGGCGGCACGGCCGCGTTCGTGTTCAAGACGATCGCCGACCCGTTCGCCGGACGCATCAACGTGTTCCGCGTGCTCAACGGCACGGTCTCGAGCGACGCGCACGTCGTCAACGCGCGCTCGCACGCGAAGGAACGCTTCGGCCAGCTGCTCGAGCTGCAGGGCAAGGAGCATGCACAGGTCGCGGATCTCGGCGAGGGTGACATCGGCGCGGTCGCGAAGCTGAAGGAGACACAGACCGGTGACGTGCTCCTGGACCACGAGCGTGAGGTCGAGCTGCCGCAGATCGGATTCCCGGAGCCGGTGATGAGCTTCGCGGTCACGCCGAAGTCGAAGGGCGACGAGGAGAAGATGGCGTCCGGGCTCAGGCGCCTCGGCGAGGAGGACCCGACGATTCAGATGCGGCGTGATGCTCAGACCGGCGAGCAGCTGCTCACCGGGCTCTCGCAGATGCACGTCGAGGTCGCCGTCGACCGGCTGAAGAGCCGCTTCAACGTCGAGGTCGAGCTGCACCAGCCGCGGGTGCCGTACCTGGAGACGATCCGCAAGGAGTCGCGCGCGCAGGGGCGCTACAAGAAGCAGACGGGCGGCCGCGGCCAGTTCGGCGACTGCGTGATCAAGCTCGAGCCGCTCGACGGCCACACCGGGTACGAGTTCGTCGACAAGATCGTCGGCGGCGTGATCCCGCAGAGCTTCCGGCCCGCGGTCGACAAGGGCATCCAGGAGGCGATGCAGCACGGCGAGCTCGCCGGCGCGCCGGTGCAGGGTGTGCGCGTCGTGCTCGTCGACGGCTCGTACCACACCGTCGACTCGTCCGAGATGGCGTTCAAGATCGCCGGCTCGATGGCGTTCAAGCAGGCGTACGAGCAGGCTGGGCCCGTGCTGCTCGAGCCGATCATGGAGCTCGAGGTCACCACACCCGACGAAGCGGTGGGCGCCGTGAACGGCGATCTCAACTCGCGACGCGGCCGGCTGCACGGAATGGAGCCGAGCGGCGGGATGACGACCATCAAGGCCGAGGTGCCGATGGCCGAGATCCTCACGTACTCGCAGGCGCTGACGTCGATGACCGGCGGTCGCGGCGACTACCACATGCACTTCCTGCGCTACGAGGAAGTGCCGTCGCACATCGCGCAGAAGGTGATCGACGAGGCGAAGAAGGAAAAGGAAGAGGTCAAGGCCTGACCGACGAGAAGCCGCCGCCGATCGACAAGGAGCTCGTCGCCGAGTTCGTGCTCATGGCGCACGGCGACCTCGGTGTCGTGACGCAGTTCGTCGAGCAGCAGCCGGCGATTGTCAACGCCGCCTGGGACTGGGGCGGAGGGGACTGGGAGACTGCGCTCGGCGCGGCCGCGCACGTCGGTCGCCGTGACATCGCCGAGTACCTGCTCGAGCATGGAGCCCGCATGGATGTGTTCGCGGCCGCGATGCTCGGCGAGGTTGGGATCTTGCGCGCGATGCTCGAAGCCCAGCCCGGCCTCCGCGACGCGCGCGGCCCGCACGGCATTCCGCTCATCGCGCACGCGGAGGCGGGCGGCGAACAGGCTTCGGACGCGCTCGAGTTGTTGCACGTCGCCGTCGCGGCGACTTAAGCGCAGCCGGGTTTTCGCTCGAAGACCGCGCCTCGCTGCGTTTGCAGGCGCTTCTGCCAGCACGTTGTGTCGACCTGGGCGGAACGCTCGGCGTCTGCGAACAGCCAACGCGTCGAAGCCGACGGTATGAGCTCGACACGTCGCGTGAGCTTGGGCCCGAACAGCGGGAAGCTGAATTCGTTCGGCCCAAGTGCGATCGCGATCGCGTCGTGCGCCGGTACATGCTCGTCGACGAAGCGGAATAGAGGACCGACGGCGGGATCGTGCTGGGACTGAACCTGCCAGCGCGACTCGCTCCAGACGGAGCGGGCCGGCTTCTCGACGTAGTGGTCGAGGCAGAGGAAGGTCGTTACCGCGGCGAGCGCGACCGCGCTCCACGCGAGCGCCGGGTGCCGAAGGCTCACCCCCCAGAGCGCTGCCGAGAGGCCGACCGCCGGAATGAAGAAGCGGCCCTGCCAGGGGTGGTACGTCAAGGTCAGCGAAACGAGTACGAACCAGATGAAGGGCGCACCAGCTGCGAGGGCTACGGCTCGCCCGAGGGCGCGGCGACGCGCGAGCGCGAGCGCTCCGACGCCGACGGCGACGACGAAGAGAAATCCGAGCGGCCCGAACCACGATGCCGTGTCGCTTGCTGTCCGCGGAGAGCTGGCGACCGCGTCCCCGACCGCGAGGTAGCCGTCAGGTTTGCCGAGGAAGTCGTAGAACCGAAGGAGCGTCGGTCGTCCGATCTGAGTACTCGCCGCCAGGAGAGCTATGGGCGAAAGCGTGACCAGCCCGATGACGAGGGCTTCGCGCCGGCGTTGCGACGAGACTGCGGCCGCTATGGCAGCGACGGCTGCGGCGCCGACGTAGAGAAGAAGATCGCGTCCCTGAGTCCCCGAGACATCGAGCGTGTCGACGGCGTCGCCGTACGCCGTGAGCAGGTTCTCTCGAGGATGAAGCGGCGCGGTGAGCGTGCCGGCATTCGATTGGTCGCCGAGGAAATGGCCGGTCTCTTTTGCATTGACGACGTACCAGTAGGCGCCGACTAGCGCCCCAGTCGCCAACCAGAGGCAGCGCGAGAGCTGCTCCTTGCGCGGAAAAGCGACGAGAGCGAGGCCGACGAGAATGGGCAATGCGTACGCCCCCGTGAACTTCGTCCCGAGCGCAAGTGCTGTGGCGAGCGAGGCCAGCGCGATCGAGCCGCGCGACGAACCGCGCAGGAAAACGCACGCGGCGAGGATGAATGATGCAACGATCAGGTCGTTCTTGGCGCCGCTCGATTGCAGCAGGACGATCGGCAGTGTGAGGAAAAGGAGCCCACCGAACAGCGCTTGTGCGCGGCTGACGGCCAACCGTCTTGCGAGCGCGAAAACGGCGACAGCGCCGGCGAGCGCCGCGAAGAATTGAACGAATCCGGCAGCGGATTCGTCCCGCGTGACGCCGAGGGCGAACGACATGCCGATCTCGCCGTTCGGCGGGTTGAAGTTCAGACGCTCGTCGTACGCGTGGGGGATGTAGCCAATGTGCTGCGCCTGCAGCCAGAACGCCGCGCGAGCGAGGTGGTAGTTCAGCGGGTCCCAGCCGTTCGGGGGAGTCCCGACGATCAGGGCCACGACGTAGGCCAACGCGAGAGCGACGACGAGCGCAAGCACGCGCACAGGCCATGCGGCGAACGCCTCTCGCACGTCGGGTCGCGAACGGCGGGGTGCGCCGCGCAGGAGCCACGAAGCGCCGGCGGCCGCAAAGAGGATGACCGTCGCGGCGATCAACGAGGCGCGTGTGAGCGCGTTGAACGGCGACAGCAGAAGCGAGACCGCGACGACCTCGGCAAAGGCGACCACGTAGGCGGCAAGGACGAGTTCGGCCGCCGACCTGATTCCGAGCATCAACCCGACCAGGAGTCCCGTTGCTGCGAGGCAGAACAGCACCGCGAGACCGATGAGCACGGCGGGAGTCTTCCACGAGACATGTCTCAGGGACAGTCCCTGAGACATGTCCGCGCTAGCCCGCCCTAGATGCTCTGCGGTTCAGGCGTTCCCGCCGGCTGCTCGCCCGTGCGGAGCCGGGTGATCAGGTCGGAGACATCGGCGAGCTCCTGCTCGAGGTCGCGCTGGTAGTTCTCCAGCCGCTCGAGGACGTTCTCCCGGTCGTACCACCTGCGGCCGAGGCCGCGGTGATGTCGTCTGCGTCCGTGGTGCATGGTCACCTCCCTTCGAAGCGTTCGAGAAATGTGTCGA
Source organism: Gaiellaceae bacterium (assembly GCA_045806245.1). Classification (GTDB taxonomy): domain Bacteria; phylum Actinomycetota; class Thermoleophilia; order Gaiellales; family Gaiellaceae; genus 3-1-20CM-4-69-9. Next base: position 44,357 of record JBJMJR010000096.1, read on the forward strand.
TGCGGTCGCGCGAGCGGCGCAGAGCGGCGGCCCACTCGTCGAGCAGGCGGCGGCCGGCTGCCGTCAGCTCGTAGATGCGTTTCGCGGGCCCCGGCTCGCCGGCCTCCCAGCGTGACGTGACGAGGCCGTCTTCCTCGAGCGCGCGCAGGACGCGGTAGAGGTTGCCCATGTCGACGCGTGCCTCGCCGGTCACCGCAGGGAGTGCCTCCAGCAGCTCGTAGCCGTGTGCGGGACGCTCGCGCAGGAGCAGCAGCAACGCGGGCTCGCTGAAGCGCTCGACGCGTGCGCGCACCCCCCAGTGCCCGGGGCGCACCATGCTCCGGCAGCGCGCACCGCGTCCGCCTCGGGGCCTCACGCGGCCCCTACATGTAAAACACACATGAGAATGACCCTAGCAAGAGCAAACGACCCTACGTGGGCTAGGGTCCGCGTATGCCTCGGCAGTTGGCGCGCCACCCCGTCAAGCGCATCTGTGCGGTCTGCGAGCGCACGCTCCTCACCGGTGAGCGTGCCCTTCGGTTCTCGCCGAACGGCGACGACTTCGTCGACGTCTGCCCGCTCTGCGCCGATATCGCGCTCGAGCACGGCTGGGTCAAGGAGGGGAGCCCGACGACGCCGACGGTTCCGAACCAGCGTCGCCGCCGCCGCCGCGGCCTCGCCTCGCTGTTCGACACGAAGCGGCAGCCGCCGGACGATCCGGTGGTCGCGGAGCCGATCCTGCGCCGCCTGTCGGCGCGCGAGCAGCAGATGGTCGAGGCGGCGGACATCTTCAACGCGAGCGACTACCGCCGCACCGTCGGCGGGATCGCCAAGAGCCTCGGGCGCCCGCGGGCCAGCATCGTTCCGCTCTCGGGCGTCACCGGCGAGCTGATCCTGACGGTCGCCTGGGATATCTCCTGGTACCAGTACCGGCTCACGCCGGACTCGGCCCAGCCGGTCCGGCTGGCGGAGCGGGGGCACGAGCCGGCGGAGATCGACGCGGGCTACCAGCGCTGGAACGCGACGATCGAGGACGACGGCCGGCTCGTGCCGGACATCGAGCCGATCTAAGGCGCCGACTCGGCGGCGCCGCTTAGAGGTCGTGCGGGCTTTGCCCGCGCGGCCGGCCAACACACGTTCTAGTACACGCGCCAAGCGACGCGCTGCAGTCGCTACGACTAGCTTCTTTCCGTATCGCTCCTACAATCAGAGCGTGATCTATTGCGTGATCCCGCCGGAGCTCGCCGACGACCTGTTCGACAAGATGGTCGACTACTACAAGGACAACCCGAACGTCACCGTGATCGTCGACCGGCGCACGGGCCCTGACCGGCGAAACCGCAAGGGCGGGGGCGACGACGGGGCCAAGAACCAGCGCACGATCCGCGACCGGCGGCGCGCCCGCGTCCCCGGCACCTTTCCTGAGACACCAGGCCCAGGCGACTAGGCGCCGACTCGGCGGCGCCGCAGAAAGGCCGCACGGGCTTTGCCCGGGCGGCCGTCCAAACACACAATCTGGGTTGCGGGCCCAACGACGGACCAGTCCGTATGTCTCAACTACACTCGTCCGTCGTGGCGCTGACGGGGACGAAGACTTTCCAGAACTACATCGGCGGCGAGTGGGTCGACTCGGCGTCCGGCGAGACGTTCGAGAGCACGAGCCCGGCAACGGGCGACGCGATCGGCCGCTTCCCGAAGTCGAACGCCCAGGACGTCGACCGCGCGGTCGCCGCGGCGAGGGCCGCGTTCGAGGAGTGGCGGCTCGTGCCGGCGCCGAGGCGCGGCGAGATCCTCTACCGCTTCGCGAACCTCCTGATCGAGGAGAAGGACGACGTCACCGACCTGATGTCGCACGAGATGGGGAAGGTGAAGGCCGAGGCCGGCGGCGACGTGCAGGAGGCGATCGACATGACCCTCTACATGGCGGGCGAGGGCCGTCGGATGTTCGGGCAGACGACACCGTCCGAGCTGCGCGACAAGTTCAACATGAGCGTGCGGCAGCCGATCGGCGTCGTCGGCGTGATCACGCCGTGGAACTTCCCGATCGCCATCCCGTCGTGGAAGATCGCACCCGCGCTCGTCTGCGGGAACACCGTCGTCTTCAAGCCGGCGACCGACACGCCCGCGCTCGGCGAGCGGTTCGTCGAGCTGTTCGCGGAGGCGGGGCTCCCGGCCGGAGTGCTGAACATCGTGCACGGCGGCGGCGCCGCAGTCGGCGACCGCCTCGTCAAGCATCCCGACGTGCGCGTGATCACGCTCACCGGCTCGCGCGAGACCGGCGTGGAGGTGATGCGGAACGCCGCCGACGGCCTGAAGCACGTGCACCTGGAGCTTGGCGGCAAGAACGCGATCATCGTGCTCGACGACGCGGACCTCGACCTCGCGGTGGAAGGCATCGTCTGGTCGGCGTTCGGCACTTCCGGACAGCGCTGCACCGCCGCGTCGCGCGTGATCGTGCAGGCCGGCGCGTACGAGCAGCTCCAGTCGAAGCTCGTCGCCGAGGCGGAGAAGATGCGGCTCGGCCCCGGCTGGGAGGACGACACCGACGTCGGCCCCGTCATCAACAAGCGCGCGCTCGAGAAGATCCACTCCTACACGGAGATCGGCAAGGACGAGGGCGCGAAGCTGCTGACGGGCGGCGAGGTCGCGACCGGCAACGGCCTCGACAAGGGCTTCTTCTACCGGCCGACCATCTTCGGCGACGTCGATCCGCAGATGCGCGTCGCCCAGGAGGAGATCTTCGGCCCGACAACCGCGCTGATTCGGGTCAAGGACGTCGACGAGGCGATCCGTGTGTCGAACGGGGTCAAGTACGGGCTGTCGTCGTCGATCTTCACCCGCGACGTGAACGCGGCGTTCCGCGCCATGCGCGACCTCGAGGCCGGCATCACCTACATCAACGCAGGCACGATCGGCGCCGAGGTCCACCTGCCGTTCGGCGGCACGAAGGACACGGGCAACGGTCACCGCGAAGCCGGGCAGGCTGCGCTCGACGTCTTCACCGAGTGGAAGTCCATCTACGTCGACTACAGCGGCAAGCTGCAGAAGGCGCAGATCGACACCGCCAGCTGAAGATCTGCGTGATCGGCCACACGGGGTCGGGCAAGACGACCTTCGCTCGTGTACTCGCGCCCAAGTTGGGGGTGCCCCACGTCGAGCTCGACGCGCTGCATTGGCGCTCCGGCTGGGTGATGGCGCCGCCGGCAGAAGTGCAAGCTCGCGTTGCCGAGATCGTCGAGGGCGACGGCTGGGTGATCGACGGCAACTACGGCGGCACGTTGGGAACGACTGTCCTAGATCAGGCAGACCAGGTCGTGTGGCTCGACCTTCCGTTCCGCACGACGTTCCCGCGTGTCGTTCGGCGAACGCTGCGCCGCCTGCGGACACGCGAGCAGTTGTGGCAGACGACGAACCGGGAGTCGTTTCGCAGCGCGTTCTTCAGTCGTGACTCGATCCTCCTGTACTCGATCAAGACGCATCGTCATCGCCGCCGTCGCTGCCGCGAGTTGCTGCAGAGCCGTCCCCACGTGACGCTCCGCTCGCCCGCCGACGTCGAGCGCTACCTCGGGTGAAGGCAACGCTCTCGACCGACGGCGGCGCGCGCGGCAATCCCGGGCCCGCGGCGTACGGCTACGTGCTCGAGTCCGACGACGGCGACGTGCTCGCGGCGCACGCCGAGACGATCGGGCGTGCCACCAACAACGTCGCCGAGTACAGCGGGCTCGTCGCGGGGATGACGAAGGCCGCCGAGCTCGGGGTGCGCGAGCTCGACGTCGTGTCCGACTCGGAGCTGCTCGTGAAGCAGATGCGCGGCGAGTATCGGGTCAAGAACGAGGCGCTGCGCGCGCTTTGGGAAGAGGCCAACGACCTCGAGCGGCGCTTCGCGAAAGTGCGCTACACGGCAGTTCGCAGGGCCCACAACGAGCTGGCAGACAAGCTCGTCAACGAGGCTCTGGACGCCGAAACCTGAGGCTATACTGGCCCTCCACGCGGATGTAGCTCAGTTGGCTAGAGCGTCTGCTTGCCATGCAGAAGGTCGTGGGTTCGAGTCCCATCATCCGCTTGGAGAAGCCCCCGCGTAGGGGGCTTTTCACTCCTAGAAGGGCCGTCGCCGTCGCTGGATGGAAACTGCTGCGACTGTGATGAATGGGCAGCCCCTACGCCAGTGCCGCACCGCCTCCGTTGGGGAAAACGGGGCGGATCACGGAGGAGACTGCCCGATGCTTGACGGTAGGGCGGTTACAGACGGAGCCGTATGGCCCGGCTGAGTCAATTAGGGGACGACCAAAACCCCCCGTCGGGCGTAACCGCGGTTGCTGGGCGACCGTTGTTTCTGCGTCCAGCAATCTCGTCTCAAAGGGGGAGAGTCGATGAGGAGAATTACCGCGATCGTCGCTGCGATCGCCGCCGTGTTCGCCGTGACAGCCGTCGCAGGCGCCGCGTCCAGCCAGGAGTCCGCGCAGGGGAACTACGAGCAATTCAACGGCTTCTACGCCGTCTCGTTCTCTGCGAAAGCGACTCTGGAGAACACGAATGCTTCCGGGCATCTGACCTGGACGAACCAGTCGACCGATCCGAACACCGTTCTGCAGGCAGACGTGACCTGTTTGACCGTCGGACCGGCACGGACCGCCACCATCGGAGGGACGGTCACAAGCTTCACCGGACCACAATCGTTTCCCGGCGTCCACGGCGTGTTCATCCAAGTAACGGACAACGGCCAGGGTCCGACGCAGCTTCTGCCGGACACGGCTACGCCGCCGCTAACTAATGCGACAGCACCAACGGCGGACACCTGCGTGCCGCCGTTCGTCGTAAGCCAGTCGCCGATCACCTCCGGCGACATCACCGTCAAGCCGGTCAAGACAGGGCTGTAGAAGACGGAGACAGACTAAGAGGGGCGGAGGTCAACCTCCGCCCCTCCAACTTGTGCACTGTTGAGTGAGATGGGGGCGGAAGCGCCCCCGTCTCAGCGGATGATCGCGCTACTTGTGCTTGCCCTTGCCGTTGTGCCCTTTGGCATGCCGCGTCATTGCCGACATGAGGGCCGACGTACAGGCGCCCGGCGCGTCGCCGTGCCCGAGATGGGCGGGCACGGCGTTGATGCTGACCATGATCGTGTGGAATGGATGCTTCGCCGAATGCGTCCGATGACAGATCGGCACCTTCGCGTTCGCCGACTCGACGCCGATCACGCTCACGAATGCCCGGCGAAGGAGCTGCAGTAGCTGGCCCGAGCTCTGCTGCGACGTCAGCAGCTGCTGCACGAGGCCGATCAGCGTCTGCACCTGGGCGGACGTCAGTTGGAGCTGCCCGAGAAGCGTCTGCAGGCTCGACAGGAAGCTCTGGATCTGCGCTTGCGTCGTTGCAGGATTCGCGAGCAGGTTCTGCAACTGCGTGATCAGGCTCTGAAGCTGGGTCGGCTTGACCACCGACTGCAGGAGCGTGATCACGTTCGTCAACGCCGCGGGCGGCGACTGGATCTGCTGCAGCTGCGTCAACAACTGCTGCAGCTGCGCCTCCGCCGGCTGCAGTTGCTGCAGCTTCGACAGGAGCCCCTGCAACTGCGCAGTCGTGACCGGAGTGCCCTGTGACAACAGCTGCTGCACGAGCTGCAGAAGCTGCGCCGGCCTGGCCCCGGGCGCGAGTTGCTGCGTGTGTGCAGCTGCTGCCGGCGCACTTGTCTGTGCCTGCACGTTGCCGGCCAGCGGCATGAGCGCAAGCGCCGCAACGACGGCTGCGATGAGACCTCGGTTCATCTGTCACCCCCTTGACTTCACTCTGCGTCCTCGGAGAGCAAGTTTCAACTTCCGCGCGGCCGCCTGGCGAAACCGCGGCCGGTCGCTGTCCGCGTCACCCGGGTAACGCGACCGGCGGTATCGTGAGCCTCGATGAGCCGCATCGAGACGTTCCTGTACGACGCCGACGGCAACCGGACTGACGACGAGGCGCTCGCCGTTCGCGCCGAGACGGTCGAGCTCGATGCGGACGGGAATGTCGTCAACACGCACGCGCACGACGGCCTCGCCTGGAAGGTCGACCCGATCTCGCTCGAGGGCGACGCCGGCGAAGCGGCGACACGGCCGCAGCACGATGACTGATCGTCCGCGCAGGCGCGATCTGGCGCTACCTGCCACGCGACGGAAGCGTAGAGGCCCGCGGTTCTTGGTCGTCTTGGTGGTCGGTTTCGTCCTGCTCTTGGTCGTGTGGACGGCCCTGCAGACGCTCGGCAAACAGTCGTCGAAGCAAGGTGCGCCTGCGTCGGTGCAGGCGTCCTAGTCCGGCAGGAAGAACTCGAGGTGGCCGCACGCCTCGCAGACGTACATCTCGACCTTCTCGCGGTTGACCAGCAACTCGCCCAGGTCGCCCAGGAAGAAGCCCCAGCCGCGGCTTCCTTCGTGGAAGTCGCGCTCGCCCGCGAACGTCAACGGCGAGTCGCACCGGACACACTTGAGCGTGTCCTGACTCATCGCTCGAGCTCGCCGAGCCGTGCGATGTTCGCGGCCTCGTCGGGATCCGGCGCTTCGACGCTCAGCCACGCGTCGACGATCGCACGCGCGGTCTCCGGATCGGTCCGCTTCAACGACATGACCAAGACGTTTGCATCGTTCCACTTGCGCGCGCTCTCGGCAATCCATGGATCCCACGCGAGCGCGGCGCGCACGCCGCGTACCTTGTTCGCCGCCATCGACGTCCCCGTGCCGGTCCAGCAGAACAACATTCCCTGATCGGCCTCGCCTGCGGCGACCGACCGCGCGACCCGCGCGGCCACGTCGGGCCACTGCTCGCGCTCGAGCACCCTCACGTCGTGACCGCGGGCACGTAGCTCCTCGACGACGGCGTCGGCGACCGCGCCCTCGTCGTCGGCTCCCACCACGATTCGCACGTGTACAGAGTGCCCGAAGGGGCACCTCCTCACCACGAACACGTTCAAGCACTTCCGCGGCCAGGAGCCGCCGCGATTCGCGCACCCTTCGGAGCTGGAGCTCGCCCGGCTCCTGGACGCGAGCGGCATCCCCTGGGAGTACGAGCCCCACACGTTCGCGCTCGCCCGTGACGGCGAAGGGCGGGTGACCGAGGCGTTCACGCCGGACTTCTATCTCCCCGACGTCGGGATCTACGTCGAGTGCACGACGACCGCGCGCTCGCTGATGTCCCGCAAGCGGCGAAAGGTGCGAAAGGCGCGCGAGCTGTACGACCTGATCATCACGCTGCACGACCGCCATGACTTCGAGCGCCTGCTCGGACGCTACGCGGAATGGAAAGAGCTGAGGAGTTAGGGTTGCCCGAATGCGGGTCTACTTTGCGGGGCCGCTCTTCACCCCGTACGAGCGGTCGTTCATCGACGAGTGCGCGGCGCGGCTGCGCGCCGAGGGCATCGAGGTGTTCGTCCCGCACGAGAACGCGCTCGCTCTGCCGGACACGCGCCCGGCGACGATCTTCGCCAAGGACTGGGACGGCCTCTCGAACGCCGACGCCGTCGTTGCGCTGCTCGACGGCCCGATGGTCGACGACGGAACCGCGTGCGAGATCGGGATCTTCTATGCGTTGATGCAGAGCGACCCGGCAAAGAAGGGCATCGTCGGGTTACTCACCGACCTGCGCAGCACGCTCGGCCACGAGGGCCACGGCTTGAACCTGTTCGTGCAGGGCTGCATCGAGGCCGGCGGCACGGTCTGCTCGAGCGTCGACGACGTCGTCGCGACGCTGGCGGAGTGGCGCGACTAGATGGAACGAACAGTGAAGGCGGCGGGGCTCGCAGCGGGCCTCATCGTATTGCTCGCGATCGTCGCTATGGCCGCGCGCGGGACGCACCCGGGGACGAGCGGCCGCGTCACGACCAGGCCGGTGCCGAATACGGTGCAGGACTACCTCGTCACGCTCCTGGCGCTCTTGTATGTCGTCATGATCGCCGCGATCGTGGTTGGGTTCTTCAAGTACAAAGACCGGTGGTCCGATCCGGGCTCGAACTGGCTGAAGAACTTCGTGATCGAGCTGATTCTGATCGCGATTGCGGGCTGCTTTGCCTACTGGCTAATGACGCACACGCATCTGCGCGAGCAGGCCCAGAAGGTGCAGCAGGCACAGGCCCGCTCGGGGAACAACGAGCAGAAGACCCGGCACGTCCCGGTGACGCCCGCGCGGACGGCTCACTTCGAGTGGCCGCTTGTGTTCGGCATCGGCGGCCTCGTCCTGGTGGGAGGCGTCTGGATGTACGTGCGCAGCCGCCGCCGGCTTGCGCCGCTGCTCGAGGACCACAGCCTCCACGCGGACATGATCAACGCGATCGAGACCACCATCGACGACCTGCGTAGCGAGAGCGACGCGCGCCGCGCAGTCATCGCGGCGTACGCGCTGATGGAGCGCACGCTCGCCGCGCACGGCCTGGCCCGCCACCGGTCCGAAGCGCCCCTGGAGTACCTCGCCAACATCCTGCGTGGCCTGCGTGTGCGTGAGAGCGCCGTGCGCAGCCTGACGAACCTGTTCATGTACGCCAAGTTCAGCGGGCACGAAGTCGATGCAGTGATGAAGGAGGAGGCGATCGACGCACTCATTGCGATCCGCGAGGACCTGCAGCGCGACCACGCGGTAGCGGCATGAACGGGATCACCGCGCGCGCGGTGAAGTGGGTCGTCATCGTTACAGCCGCGGCGGGCATTGCGGTGCTCGCAAGCTCCGGCGCGCACGCGATCGTCGTCGACGTCTACCTCCTTTGCCTCGGCGCCGTCGTGCTGCTCGCGCTCGTGCGCACGACGCGCACGCACGCGACGGCGCAGCGCAGCTCGTTCGATGCCGCCTACGCCTCGATGCGGCGCGCGCCGGCCGAGCCGGCGGAGCCAGCGCTCGTCCGCGAGCTCGAGCTTTCGTCGTACAACGCCTTCCACTTCCACTCGCGGCTCAGGCCGCTTCTGCGCGATGTCGCCGCGCACCGGTTGCGCTCGCGGTACGGGGTTGAGCTCGACCTCGAGCCCGCGCGCGCCCGGGAACTGGTCGCGCGGGAGGCATGGGAAGCCGTGCGCCCCGACCGGCCACCGCCTCAGGACCGGATGGGAGCCGGCCCCACGATGGACGATCTGAGTGTCATGCTCGACGAGTTGGAGGCGATCTGATCACCATCGAGCAGGCGGGCGCGCAGGCCGAGGCCGTGCTCGCCCAGGTCGAGCGTGCGGTCCTCGGCAAACGCGAGGCGCTCGAGCTCGTGCTGCTCGGCTTCCTCGCGGACGGCCACGTTCTGATCGAGGACTTCCCGGGCCTGGCGAAGACGCTGATCGCAAGGAGCTTCGCGCAGGCGTTCGACATGACCTTCGCCCGGATTCAGTTCACGCCGGACCTGATGCCGTCCGACGTCACGGGATCGTCGATCTTCAACCAGCGGACGGGTGACTTCGAGTTCCGCCCCGGGCCGATCTTCACCAACCTGCTGTTGGGCGACGAGATCAACCGCGCGCCGCCGAAGACGCAGGCGGCCCTGCTCGAGGCGATGCAGGAGCGCCAGGTCACGATCGAGGGCCACACGAACGAGCTCGAGCGTCCGTTCCTGGTGATCGCGACGCAGAACCCGATCGAGTACGAGGGCACCTATCCACTGCCCGAGGCGCAGCTCGACCGCTTCCTGCTGCGTCTGCGCGTCGGCTATCCGGGCCGCGACGCCGAGTGGGCGGTGCTCGAGCAGCGCCTCGACCGCGGCGCCGACGAGCAGCAGCTCGAGGCCGTGACCGACCGCGCCGGCCTGCTGGCGCTGCAGCAGGCGCTCGAGCAGGTGCACGTGTCGCAGGCGGTTGGCTACTACATCGTCGACCTCGTCGCCGCGACGCGCACGAGCCAGCGCGCGCAGGTCGGGGCGAGCCCGCGCGGCGCGCTCGCGCTGCTCAAGCTCGGCCGAGCGAAGGCGCTCCTCTCCGGCCGTGACTTCGTGACGCCGGAGGACGTGAAAGCGGTCGCCGTGCCCGCACTGTCTCACCGCCTGATGCTCAAACCCGAGCTGTGGGTGCAGCGGGTCCGGCCGGAGGACGTCGTGCGCGAAGTGCTCGACACGGTCCCGACGCCCGCCGCGGAGGATCTGGCCGCGCCGCCGCGTTGAGGCGGAGCGCGACACCGAAGCTCACCGCCTACGCGGGCCTCGCAGCGCTCACGCTCCTGGCGGCGCTCGCCACACGCCGCCCCGAGCTTGTCGTCCTCGCCGCGCCCTTCGCCCTCGCGGCCGCCGTCGGCCTCCTGCTGGCGCATACGCCGCGGATCGACGCCGAGCTGGAGCTCAGCGCCGAGCGCACGCTCGAGGGCGAAGAGGTCGACGTCCGCGTCACGCTCGTCGCCGAGGTCGGCGCGGAGCGCGTCGAAGTCCTGCTGCAGCTTCCGCGCCACCTCGCTCTGGTCGACGGCCTCAATCCCATACAGGTACGGCTGGCCGACGGCGAGCGCCGCGAGCTGACCTACCGCCTGCGCTGCGCGCGCTGGGGAGCGTTTCGCGTCGGCCGCCTGTCCGTGCGCACACACGACTGGTTCGACCTCTTGCGGCACGAGGGCGTCGTCGACCGGCGCGTGCCGCTGAAGGTCTATCCATCGGAGGAGGACGTGCGGACTCTCCTGCAGCCGCTCGAGACGCAGGTGTTCGCGGGCAACCACGTCGCGCGGCAGAAAGGGGAGGGGATCGAGTTCGCCGACCTGCGGCCGTTCGTCCCGGGCGACCGCATCCGGCACGTGAACTGGCGCGCGAGCGCGCGCCGCGGCGAGCTGTGGATCAACGAGCACCACGCCGAGCGGAATGCCGACGTGGTGATCCTGCTCGACTCGTTCGCAGAGGCGCGAAGCGGCGACCGCGGCACGCTGGATCCTGCGCTCCGCGCCGCGGGCACGTTGGCCGCCCGCTATCTCCAGCAGAAGGATCGCGTCGGGTTCGTCACCTTCGGCGGGATCCTCAACTGGCTGCTGCCGACGACCGGCGCCGTCCAGCTCTACCGCATCGTCGACGCGATGCTCGACACGCAGATCGTCCTCAGCTATGCGTGGCGCGACGTCGGCACCGTGCCGCGGCGGACGCTCCCGCCGCAGGCGCTCGTGCTCGCGTTGACGCCGCTGCTCGACGACCGCTCGGAGGCTGCGCTGCTCGACCTGCGCGGCCGCGGCTTCGATCTCGTCGTGATCGAGATCTCGCCGCTGCCCTACCTGCCTGAGCGCAGTGGGGGAGTCGAAGCTCTCGCCGACCGGCTCTGGCAACTGCGCCGCGAGGCGATGCGCGGCCGCTTCGAGCGCGCCGGCATTCCCGTCGCCGTCTGGGGCGACGAGACATCGCTCGCCGCCGCGCTGGAGGAGGTGAGCACATACCGCCGACGCGCACGAACCGCGAGCGCCTGACCACCGCCGTCGCCGCACTTGCCCTCTCGGTCGCCGTCGTCGCGTACGCCGTCGTGCAGTCCGACCGCCTGCCGGAGGTCGTCGCCGGTGTCGGCGCGGCCGGCTGCGCGCTGCTCGCGTTCGCGCTTGCGACGCGCTGGAAGTCGTCGTTTCCCGTCGGGCTCGCAGGCGTGGGCGCGGCCTACGCGGTTTTTCTCGCAGTGCGCAACGGCGCCGTCGACCCGCGCGCGCCCGCCGTAGCGGCCGCGATGTTCGCCGCCGCGGAGCTCGGTTTCTGGTCGCTCGAGCGCACGCCGTCGCGCAGCGAGCGCGTCGTGCTGCTGCGCCGCGTCGCCGGTCTTGCAGCCGGGGCACTCCTGACGGCGCTCGCCGGGACATTCGTCCTCGTCGTCGCGACGGGAGCGTCGGGGGGCGTCGGGCTCGAAGCGGCAGGCGTCGCCGCCGCCGTCCTCGCGGTCGCCGCGATCGCCCGCCTTACCGCGCGCGCGTCAGTCTGACGTCACGTCGTCGGCGTTGCCGCTGGACGTCTTCGCCCAGGGCTCGCCGTCGCTCGACGTGTCGTCGTCCTGCTCTTCGAGCTCGTCGCCGGGCTCTTCGATCTCGTCGTCGAAACGCTTCTCACTCATGCCCTCACTCTTCACCGAGAGCGTCGGCCAGCAAACCGCAGGCGTACGCCCGCCAGGCGAGGTCCGGCTCGACGCCGGCCAGCTGTTCGGATCCGTCCAGCAGCGCTGCGCGCCGGTCGGGCGAGTCGAGATCGGCTGCGAGCTCGACCACGGCGGGATCGTCGAGCCCGGGCTCGCGGTGGAGATCTCCGCCAGCGGCGTGGACGAAGAGTGCCCGGCGCACCGCGGCGTTCCGTTCCTCCTCGGTCAGCGGGACCTGCTGCCCTGCGATGTACGCAGCGACGACGAGGTCGACGTCAGTCGTCAGACGGTGTGCTCGTCGGCGACCGCGAGGGCCTCGTCGAGGACGGCGATGCCTTCGTCGAGCTCTTCGCGCGTGATCGTCAGCGGCGGGCAGACCATCACGACGTTCCAGTGCGTCATCAGGTAGAGGCCGCGGTCGAGCGCCGCCTTGTAGACGCGCGCGACCGGCGCGAACGCCTCGCCCGTCGCGTTGAAGGGGACGAGCGGCTCGCGCGTCTCGCGGTTCTTGACGAGCTCGATGCCCCAGAAGCAGCCGAGCCCGCGCACCTCGCCGATCGACGGATGCTTGTCCCGCAGGGCGCGCAGGTGCTCGCCGATGAGGAGCCCCATCTCGGCGGCGTGCTCGACGATGCCTTCCTCCTTGAACGCCTCGATCGAGGCGACTCCGGACGCGCACGCAAGTGGATGGCCGGAGTAGGTGAGGCCGCCGGCGAAGTACTTGTCGCGCATCCAGTCGGCGATCGGCTTGCGCACGACCATCGCGCCGAGCGGGATGTAGCCGGAGTTGATCCCCTTCGCGACGCTGAGGATGTCGGGCACGACGTCCCAGTTCTCGACGCCGAACCACTTGCCGGTGCGGCCGAAGCCGGCCATCACCTCGTCCGCGATCAGCAGGATGCCGTGCTTGTCGCAGACCTCGCGAATCGACTGGAGGTAGCCGTCGGGTGGGACGATGATGCCGTTCGTCCCGGTCACCGTCTCCAGAATCACGGCGGCGACGGTGTGCGGCCCCTCGTACTGCAGGATCTCCTCGAGGTGCGGGCCGCCGCTGCAGACGGGGCATGGATCGGGATGCCCGGCGGGACAGCGGTACGTGTACGGATCGAGCATGCGAACCACGCCGGGAATGCCCGGTTCCGCGGGCCAGCGGCGCGGGTCGCCGGTGAGCGTGATCGCGCCGCCGGTCGCGCCGTGGTACGAGCGGTAGCGCGCGATGATCTTGTTGCGGCCCGTGTACCAGCGCGCAAGCTTGATCGCGTTCTCGTTCGCCTCGGCGCCGCCGTTGGTGAAGAACGACATCTCCAGGTCGCCGGGCGTGACCTCGGCGAGCAGGCGCGCGAGCGTGGAGCGCGGCTCCGTCGCCATCGGCGGCCCGATCGTGCAGAGCTTCTCGGCCTGCTCCTTGATCGCCGCGACAACCTTGGGGTGCTGATGCCCGATCGAGACGTTGACGAGCTGCGAGGCGAAGTCGAGGTAGCGCTTGCCGTCGAAGTCCCAGAAGTACCGCCCCTCGCCGCCGGCAACCGGAATGGGCTCGAGCGCGTTCTGCACCGACCACGAATGCAGGACGTAGCGCTTCGCGTCCTCGACGACCTGCCGACCGAGCTCGGTGTTGGACTCGACGATGGCCACGGCGAGAGCTTACCCCGGCCGCGGCTTGCGCTCTCGGCTCACCAGATACCGGGGAACAGGCGTCGGTGCGTCGTCGCGTAACGGGCGTAGTCGTCCCCGAGCGCCAGAGTGAGCGCGCGCTCCTCCGAGCGAATGCGGACGAGCAGGCCTGCGGTAGGCAGCACCGCGAGGAGGATCAGCGAGGCCCAGTTGGCGAGCGCCAGTCCGAGACCGACAAAGAAGAACATCAGCCCTGTATACGACGGATGTCGTACCCAGCGGTACGGGCCGCGCTCCACGACGGTCTGGTCGGGCTGCACGCGGACGTCGACGGTGAAGAAGCGTCCGAGCACGAGAATCGCCCACTGCCGGACGACGAGACCGCCGGCCATGAACAGCAGTCCCAGCACGAACAGCGGCCAACGACCCGCGTGGACGACGGTCGCGTTCCAGCGCGCAAGCTCGAAGCCGCCGACCACTCCCACAAGGGCGGACGCGACGACGACGAAGAAGCTCCACCGTTCGACTTGACGGCTACCGCGCTTGTACGAACGGGCCCGGAAGCGCATCACGTACTCGCCCAGCGCGAACAGAAGAATCAACAACCAGAAGGCGATGTTCGGGCCTGGTTGCTCGTACGGCGGCGTCACCGGGCTCTGTGCTCTTTGCGCTCGCGCGTGACGGCGCGGAGCAACGTCGCTCGTACGACGGCGCGCCCGACCGGCTCTCCAAGCGTGTGCTGCACGACGTCGTCGAGGAAGGGGAAGTCCGCCGGCTCGACACGGAGGCGCGCAAGCGGGTGGACGGAGACCGGGCTGAGCCATTCCGGGCCTGACGGATGCAAACGGAACGTCTCGCGCGGGAGGACGTACATCCAGCCGCTGCGCCATGCGTCGCGCGCCTTCGGGTCGGTCCCGATCGAGAAGTAGTAGTGGCTCTCGCCGTAGCGGCGGCTGCACGCGTTGATCAGCGAGCGCGCCACCGGCCTGTTGACGGTCGCGAAGAAGATCGGCCAGATCGGATCGTCCGTCGCGAAGACCGCGGACGTCCACTCGTTGTCGTAGTCCGTCTGGCGCCGTGGCTCGAACCGCTCGATCTCGGGCTCGCCGGTGCCGTGCAGCAGGACGGGCCGTCGCTCGAGCAGGTAGCCGAAGAAGTCGTGCTTGGGCGCACCGGCGTCGTACGCGACCTCCGCGCCGCCCGCGTTGTCGACCGCTTGCATGAGGCGCTCGAAACCGTCCTCGTCGGTCTGGGGCGGAGGCGCCGTCAGCATCGTCCGCCGCAACGGCGTCCGCAGGACGAGCCGTTCGGCGGCGTCCCAGAACCGGTTCAGAAGTGCGACGGAATGTGCGCGGGCGGCTTGCCGACGACGACGGCGATCTCGCGCCGGTCCTTGAGCTGGATCGTGCGCGGATCTCCCTTGAAGGGCTTGCCGTCCACATAGACCTTCGCCTTCGCCGGCAGCTTGCGACCCCACTCGGTGAAGAACTGGCCGAGCCGGTTGTAGTCGTTCTTCTTCGCCTCCGTGTGAAGCACGCCATCGTCGAAATGCGTGTGCAGCGGCGAGATGCAGGCCTTGGCACACGCCGGACTGATGCCGCCGTAGCCGGTCGAGCCGTCCTGCGGATTCGCGAACTTGTGCACGGCCTTATTCCGAACGTCGATGCCGATCCCGGCCGGCACCACGACCTTCTTTCCGTCGACGAAGACGTCGAGGTGCGAGTGCACGTGCAGGAAGACGAACTCGTGTGTCTCGGGCGTCAGTCCCGCCTTGCGCGTGAGCTGCATCGGGTTCGACGGCGCGGCCCACACGGGCACCAGCGCGCCGGCGGCGAGGAGTGCGGCGAGGCGGATCATCGCTCGAACCCTACGCGCGCTACCCTGCGCAAGTCACGCGAGGAGGAACCAGATGACCGAGCTAGCTACCCCACCCGTCGCACGCGGGCAAGACGTCAAGCGGATCAGCCACTGGATCGGAGGACGGCTGGTCGAAGGCGAGTCGGGGCGGAGCGGGCCGGTCTACAACCCAGCGCGGGGCGTCCAGACCGGCGCGGTCGACTTCGCGACGGTCGAGGAGGTCGACCGCGCGGTGCAGGCGGCGAAGGAGGCGTTCCCCGCGTGGCGCGCCATGTCGCTGTCGAAGCGCACGGCGATCATGTTCCGCATCCGCGACCTCGTCGACCAGCGGCGCGAGGACATCGCACGGTTCCTGACCGCCGAGCACGGCAAGGTCTTGTCGGACGCGCTGGGGGAGGTCGCGCGCGGGCTCGAGGTGATCGAGTACTGCTGCGGGATCCCGGAGCTCCTGAAGGGCGGCTTCACCGAGCAGGCGTCGACGGGAATCGACGTCTACTCGATCCGGCAGCCTCTCGGCGTCGCCGCAGGCATCACGCCGTTCAATTTCCCCGCGATGGTGCCCATGTGGATGTGGGCGCCTGCGTTGGCCTGCGGGAACACGTTCGTCCTGAAGCCGTCCGAGAAGGACCCGTCGGCGTCAATCTACACGGCGCAGCTGCTGCAGGAGGCCGGCGTTCCGGACGGGGTCTTCAACGTCGTGCACGGTGACAAGGTCGCGGTCGACGCAGTGCTCGAGCATCCCGACATCGACGCCGTGTCGTTCGTCGGCTCGACGCCGATTGCGAAATACGTGTACGAGCAGGGAACGGCGAAGGGCAAGCGCGTGCAGGCGCTCGGCGGCGCGAAGAACCACATGCTCGTCCTGCCGGACGCGGACATGGACATGGCCGCCGACGCGGCGGTCAGCGCGGCGTACGGCTCGGCCGGCGAGCGCTGCATGGCCATCTCGCAGGTCGTCGCCGTCGGCGACGCGGGCGACCGCCTCGTCGCGGCGATCAAGGACCGCCTGCCGAAGATCAAGGTGGGCGACGGGCTCGAGCCCGACGTCGAGATGGGCCCGCTGGTGACGCGCGAGCATCGCGACAAGGTCGCCGGCTACATCGACGGAGCGCGCGAGCAGGGTGCAGAGGTCGTCGCAGACGGGCGCGAGTCGGCGCCCGAGGGCGACGGCTTCTTCCTCGGCGTCTCGCTGCTCGACAATGTCACGCCCGAGATGGACGCCTACAAGGACGAGATCTTCGGGCCCGTGCTTGGCGTCACGCGAGTCGCGACGTACGACGACGCGGTCAAGCTCGTGAACGACAACCCGTTCGGCAACGGCACGGCGATCTTCACGCGCGACGGCGGCGTCGCCCGCCGGTTCCAGTTCGAGGTGCAGGCCGGGATGGTCGGCATCAACGTGCCGATCCCGGTGCCGGTCGCGTACTACTCGTTCGGCGGCTGGAAGAACTCCCTCTTCGGCGACACGCACATCTACGGGCCCGAGGGGATCAACTTCTACACGCGAGGCAAGGTGGTCACGTCCCGCTGGCCGGACCCCGCAACGTCCCGCGTCGACCTCGGCTTCCCGCAGACGCGCTAGCCATGTCCCAGGGACAGTCCCTGTGACATGTCGTTTCCGAACGTGACCTGCTCCCCGAGTAGGGTCGTGCACGGCGGCGTCGTCTCGGCGATCACCTTGCCGCGGCGGATCACCCAGCGGCGCACGGGCTTCAACCGCATCACCTCGAGCGCCGAAGGCGCGTCGAACACGACCATGTCCGCCGGCTTGCCCTCCTCGATGCCGTAGTCGTCCTCGACGCCGAGCGTGCGCGCGCCGTGCGTCGTCGCGCACTCGAGCATCTGCGGGATCTCGTCCAGCCCGGACATGTACGTGAAGTGCAGCGCGAGCGACGCCGCGTCGACGAGATCGGCCTTCCCGAGCAGATACCACGGGTCGACGATCACGTCGTTGCCGAGCGAGACGTTGACGCCCTCGGCAAGCAGCTCCTTCAGCTGCGCGAAGCCGCGGCGCTTGGGATACGGGTCGAGGCGGCCCTGGATCAGCGAGTTCGCGTACGGGTTGACGACGACGTTGATGCCGGCGCGGCGCAGGAAGCCGCGCAGCTTCGAGGAGTAGTACGGCTCGTAGGAGCCCATCGCCGTGCAATGGCTTGCCGTGACGCGTCCGCCGAGGCCGTGCTGGACGGTGTTGTCGGCCATCACCTCGAGGAAGCGGGAGCTCGGATCGTCCGTCTCGTCGCAGTGCACGTCGATGCGCCGCCCGTACTGCTTCGCGAGCTCGAAGACCCGGTGCACCTCGCGGTGGCCGAGCTCGGTCGTCGGCTCGTAGTGCGGGATCCCGCCGACACAGTCTGCGCCGAGCCGTAGCGCGTTCTCGAAGAGCTCCTCGTTGCGCGGATCGGAGTAGATCCCGTCCTGCGGAAAGGCGGTCACCTGGACCGTCACGAGGTCCGCGAGCTCGTCCCTGACGCGCAGCAGCCCGCGCAGCGGCGCCTCGTTCTTCGCCGAGACGTCCGCGTGTGCCCGGATGAAGAGGGTCCCCTGCGCCGCCGACCAGCGGACGATCTCGCTCGCCCGCTCGAAGACGTCGTCCGCCGTGAGGCTCTCCTTCAACTCACCCCAGACGTGGATCCCCTCGATCAGCGTCCCGGATTCGTTGTACCGCGGCCGGCCCGCCGTCAGCGACGCGTCGAGATGCAGGTGGCAGTCGACCAGAGGCGGGGTCGCCAGCCGGCCTTCCGCGTCGATGACCTGTGGGGCGTCGGCGTCGAGATCCGAGCCGATCCGGGCGAACGTCCCGCCCTCGATGGCCACGTCGACGATCTCGTCGCCGACACGTACGTTGCGAACGAGCAGGTCCACCGCGTTACCGTAAACCGATGCCGGAGCCTCCGTACAGGCCGCTGGACGCCCAGGTCATCCCGCGCTTCGCCGGGATCCGCACCTTCATACGCGCCCCGCACGTCACCGACCTGCGCGGCGTCGACGTTGCCGTCTACGGGATTCCCTTCGACACGGCGACGACGTATCGCACAGGGCCGCGCTTCGGCCCGGAGGCGATCCGCTCGGCGTCGGCGCTGATCCGCCCGTATCACCCGGTGCACGACGTCAACGTCGTCGAACGGCTTTCGATCGTGGACTACGGCGACCTGCCGGTCTCGCCCGGCGACATCGAGCGCACGTACCGCCAGGTCGAGGAAGGGCTGGCGCCGATCGTCGATGCCGGGATCTTCCCGGCCGCGATGGGCGGCGACCACTCGATCACGCTCGCGGAGCTGCGCGTCCTCGCGACCAAGCACGGCCCGCTCGCGCTCGTGCAGCTCGATGCGCATGCAGACACCTGGGACGAGTACTTCGGGCAGAAGTACTTCCACGGAACGACGTTCAAGCGGGCGGCGGAGGAGGGCGTGCTCGCCGCGAACAAGTCGGTGCAGGCGGGCATGCGCGGCTCGGTCTACGCGGCGGGCGATCTCGAGGGCGCCCGCGAGCTCGGCTTCACCGTCATCACCAGCGAGGAGCTGCGTACGCTCAGCCCGGAGCAGTACGGCGAGCGCGTCCGCGAGCAGGTGGGAGACGCGCCGGTCTTCATGTCCTTCGACGTCGACTTCCTCGACCCGGCATTCGCGCCCGGAACGGGAACGCCGGAGATCGCGGGCTTCTCGACAGCCGAGGCCGTCGCATTCCTGCGCGCGCTGCGCGGGATCAACCTCGTCGGTTGCGACGTCGTCGAGGTGTCGCCTTCGTACGACGGGCCGGGGCAGCAGACTGCGCTCGCGGCGGCGAACGTTCTCTGGGAGCTGCTCGCGCTGCGCGCACTCGCCCGATGATCCAAGCGATCCTGTCCTTCGACGTCGACGCGGAGACGCCGATCCTGGTCGAGGGCCGCCGCTACACGGAGAACGCCGGCGTCATGTCGCACCAGGCATACGGTCCGCTGGTCGCGGTTCCCCGCCTCATCGGTCTGCTCGCCGAATACGAACTCCCGGCGACGTTCTTCGTCCCGGGCGTGACCGCCGAGCGATATCCGCAGACGGTGGAGCAGATCCTGGCGGCGGGACACGAGATCGGCCACCACTCGTACGCGCACTACAGCCCGTTCGACCAGGAAGAAGACGCGGAGCGAGCCGACTTCGAGCGTGCGCTCGCCGTCCTGGACGGCTTCGGCGTCAAGCCCGAGGGTTTCCGCTGTCCGAGCTGGGAGCCGCAGTGGCGTACGCCGGCGCTCGTCGCGGAATACGGGCTGGCATACGACTCGAGCCTGATGGACGCAGACACGCCGTATCTCCTCGAGACGACCGCGGGCGACATCGTCGAGCTGCCCGTGCACTGGAGCCTCGACGACTGGGAGCAGTACGCGTACCTGCCACGGCCGCCGTTCAAAAGCCCCATCGAGTCACCGCAGAAGGTGCTCGACCTCTGGATCTCCGAGCTCGACGCGATGCGCCGCTACGGCTGCCTGTTCGTGCTCACCTGCCACCCGTTCCTGTCGGGCCGGCCGCACCGCGTCGAGGTCCTGCGCACGCTGATCGAGCACGCGCTCGGCTCGAAGGACGTGGAGTTCGTCGAAGCGCGCGAAGCCGCGCGCCGTGCGCGCTACGACGTCGGGCTCCCGCGTCGCCGCCTGGAGCCCGTCGTCGTCGACGAGAACGTGTATCCGAGTTACTAGATGGC
>JBJMJR010000097.1:0-2948 GCA_045806245.1 Gaiellaceae bacterium
CACGCCGCGCGTACAGGGCGGCGATGACGAGCGTCGGCACGATCTGGAGCGGATCGAGCGTCCAGTTCGTGTTGGGCGCGAGGTGGGCAATCATGTCGGGGTGCACCTCTTTCATTACCACCTCGTCACGAGCAAGGTGCGCGAGGTCGAGGCACGCTACGTCGGCAAGCTCGGCTTCACGCTGGTCGCGCGGCACGGGCGGATCGGCGAGGACACGACCTCCTTCGAAAGCGGCCACGGCTGGGACGATCTCGACCGCATGGGCTTCAAGCTGCGCCTGACGGAGCTCGAGCGTGGCGCCGTCAACGTCGTCGTCCAGCCGGGGCAGTGGGAGCTCCCACGCGTCGACCACCTCGGGTTCGCTCTCGACGAGGAGGACTTCGTCGCCACGCTCGCGCGCGCGGAGGTGCGCGAGCTGCGCGTGCAGGAGCACGGCGGCCGGCGCACGTTCGTCTCGACGAACGCCGGCTTTCGCCTGGAGCTGCATCCGCCGCGCGACTGGCTCGACGACCTGCTCGCCGCGTCGTCGGACTTGCAGCTTGCCGAGCTGCATCTACGCGCGGACGATCCGGAGCTGAAGGCGTCCACGCTCGGCGAGCTGCTCGCGGCGCCGTACACGGAGGACACGGTGATCGTCGGCGAGACGATCGTGCGCTTCGTTCCCGACGGCCCGCAGGGACGCCCGCAGCTGCACGCAGAGCTGTTCGTTTAAGCCTCCGACTGCTTCGACACTGTCCGAAACTGCGAATTGACGGCGTGTTCGCGGCGCTGCATCCTCGCTCGCATGACTCGACTCGTGTTCTTCGTGATCGCGTGTGCGTGCGCTGCAGCCGCCGTCGCACTCGCGCGTCCTGCGCCGGCGTCTGCGGGGTGGTGCTGGCCGGGCTGCTCCGGCTACGGCCTCCTCGGACCGTCGACGTCGACGAACACCGGCTGCTGGTTTTCCAGCGGCGAGGTGTGCAGTTACTACAACGGCTGGTTCAACATGGGGATGGCGAAGACGTGCTACCCCGGCTGCGACTGGAACTACAACACCATCGGCGTCGTGCTCTACGGCTTCGAGAACCACGAACGCATCCGCGGGCGCTTCACGGTCAAGGCTGCGAACACCGTCTATCTCCAGCCGTATGAGCTCGGCATGGGCGGAACGCTGCGGGCGCAGGTGACGTGGTACGGCGGACCGGCCTCGCAGATCAACGCCGGGAGCATCGGATGAGCGGGCGGCTGAAGCTCACCGTTGCGCTCGCGCTGATCGGCGCGGCCGCGGCTGCGGGTGTCCTGGTGACGCGGGGCGGTGCGTCCGGCGACGCGGCGCGGCTCTCGAACCGAGGCGGACCGGCGATCGCAATCCGCGGCCTGCGCATGCAGCTCGCGACGATCAAGGCGGGGCACGTGCTCGCCGTGCGGCACGGCCGGGCGCTCTATCGGCTGCAGCTCGCGAACGGCGCACCATGCTTCGGGGCGGGGCGTGCGTCGGACATGGGCGCTCCCGGGTCGGTGATCTGCCCACGCGGAGGCTTCCCGACCAGCGGAGATCCGCTGCTCGACTTCTCCGTCTACGACGGAACGCGGCACGACTTTCGCGAGCTCTCGCTCTACCGCGTCGAAGGCTTCGCCGCCGACGGCGTGGCCGCCGTCCAGTTCTTCCGGCCGAGCGGTGACGTGGCGCTGACCGTCCCGGTCTCCGGCAACGTCTACTCGGCAGCGAGCGTGCCCAAGGGGCCTATCTCGGGCTTCGCGGCCGTGGACAAAGAGGGCAAGCGCCTGTGGCGGTCGCCATGAGGTAGGCCGCCCGCCGCGGCCTCTAGACTCGTGCTCTCTTGAGGGGGAGCGCGAAGACGACGTACGAGGCCGCCGGCGTCTCGCTCGCGACAGCAGAGTCAATCGTCGGGCGCCTCCGCGCCGCCGTCGAGTCGACGGGCGCGGAGGCGTTCGGCTCCTTCGCCGGCCTCTACCCGCTCGACGACCGGCGCCTGCTGGCGGCGTCGACAGACAGCGTCGGCTCCAAGCTGATGCTCGCGCGCCGGGCGGGCAAGTTGCACTGGGCCGGCATGGACCTTGCGGCGCACTGCATCAACGACGTGCTCTGCAGCGGCGCAGAACCGCTCTTCCTGCTCGACTACGTCGCGGCGAGCCGCATCGACGAGGAACAGGTGGCTGCGCTCGTCGAGGGAGCGGCCGAGGTCTGCCGTGACGCCGGCTGTGCGCTGATCGGCGGCGAGACGGCGGAGCTCCCGGGCACCTACCAGCCGGACGAGCTCGACTTCGCGGGCACGTGCGTCGGCATCGTCGAGCGCGACCGCCTGATCGACGGATCGCGCTGCGAGCCCGGCGATCTCATCCTCGGCCTGCCGTCGAGCGGGCTGCATACGAACGGGTTCACGCTCGTGCGCGAGCTCCTCGGCGACGACGACATCGACGCCGAGCTGCTGCTCGCGCCGCACCGTCTGTACCTGCACGAGGTTCGTGCATTGCGCGGGCAGGCCGACGTCCGCGCGCTCGCGCACGTCACCGGCGGCGGCATCCTCGGGAACCTCGGGCGCGTGCTGCCCGACGGCGTGGAGGCACACATCGACTGGACGAGCTGGGAGCGCCCGCCTGTGTTCGCATGGCTGGCGGAGCGCGGCGTCGACGAGGACGAGCTGCGGCGCGTGTTCAACCTCGGCATCGGGATGTGCGCCGTCGTCCCCGACGCGCCGGCCGACGCCGTCGTGATCGGACAGCTCTCGTGATCGGCGTGCTCGTCTCCGGCGACGGAAGCAACTTGCAGGCGTTGATCGACGCGGGCCTGCCGATCGCCGCCGTTGCCTCGAACCGAGCCGGGGCTCGCGCGTTGCAGCGCGCCGAGGATGCGCAGATCCCTACGCGTGTCTTCGAGCTCGACCGCTACGCCGACCGCGACGCACGTGATCGTGAGCTGGCCGACTGGCTCCTCGTCCGCGGCGTCG
>JBJMJR010000098.1:0-66183 GCA_045806245.1 Gaiellaceae bacterium
GCGGCGACTGTCCCGACGGGAACGCGGTCGCCACCGATGCAACCTTCACGCTCGAGCCCTCGACGCGCTGCACCGCGGTCGGCACGAGGTTCGGATAGACGCAGACCGCGGCTACAGACGGCACGCCTGCGTCGCTCGGGTCGGGGCGAATCGCTTTCGACGCGAGCGCGGCGACCTTCCCGGGCGTGTCCTGGCCCTCGAGCGTGGTCAGATCCATCATCCGGACGGCGAGGTCGAGGGCGAAGACCTTCGCCTCGCGCTTGATCGACCGTTTGGCCAGCGAGGCGGCCCGTTCCTCGAGCGAAACGGCATCCACCGACCCGATTCGCGGCAGCCGCGGCTCGAGCGGAAGCTCGAAACCGCGCGGCAGAACAGGTGCCTGCGCCATGAAATGAGTGTAGCGCCGGGCCGTCTGCGGAAAATCAGCGGCCGTGGACTGGAGCGAGCTGCAAGAACAGCTTTTCGCCGACTCGTGGAACGAGGAGCTCGGCCTGCACCGGTCGAACTTTGCCTTTCGCGGTCGCACGCGGGCGACTGACAACCTCTCGACGAGCCTCGTCCGTCTCGGCAACGACCCCGCCTCCGTCGAGCGCCCGCTGCTGCGGCACTTCCGGAAGTACGCCGCCCGCGATGCGGTCCCCGTCGACTCGACGTGGAACTGGCTCGCCCTCGCGCAGCACCACGGGCTGCCGACGCGCTTGCTCGACTGGACCTTCTCCCCGTACGTGGCGCTCCACTTCGCGACGGCGCAGCGCAGCGACACCGACGGAGCCGTCTGGATGATCGACTACGTCCGCGCGCACGAGCTCGCGCCGAAGAAGCTGCGCGAGCAGCTCGAGCGCGAGGGCGGCAACGTCTTCACCACCGAGATGGTCGCCGCCTGCGCAGCCGACTTCGACGAGCTGGGTGACCTCGGCGACGATTTCGTCGTCTTCGTCGAGCCGCCGTCGTTCGACGACCGGATCGTCAACCAGTACTCCCTCTTCTCGCTGATGTCCCGTCCCGACGCGTCGCTCGACGAGTGGCTCGCCGAGCATCCCGAGCTGGGCCGCAAGGTCCTGATTCCGAAGGAGCTGAAGGCGGAGGTCCGCGACAAGCTCGACCAGGCGAACATCACCGAGCGTGTGCTGTTTCCCGGACTGGACGGCCTGTCGCGGTGGCTGGCGCGGTACTACGCGCCGCGCAAGCCCGGGGTCTGACCCCTTTCGGGGTCAGACCCGAGCAGATCGTTTTACGGTGTCGCCTTCGCGAAGAAGACTTCGAGGTTGAACGGCTGCGGAGCGGCGACGTACGTGAACGCCATGGCCGCGGAGCCGTTCGTCGAGACGATGCCGTTGTAGTCGCCGATGAACGGTCGGTACCCGAGGGCGCTCGAGCTCGGCACGCCCCACGTCGACGGATCGAATCCCGCACGCGTGACGCGGTAGTGCGACCAGGTCACGCCGCCGTCGGGACTCGTCGCATACGTGAGGTCGACGAGCTGGTTCGAGGTGTACTCACGGTCGTAGAACGATGCGTCGTACCGGCCGTTCGGCGCGATGTCGAGCTCGCCCATGAACTGGTCGGCCGGCGCGGCGGCAATCGCCCTCGGCGCCGTCCAGCTCGAGAGATCGCTCACTGGCGCGGAAGTGACGTACATCTGGGCGTACGGGCCGGCAATGTCCGCGTAGGCGACGACCAGGCGCTTGCGCACCGGGTCGTACGCCGGTGTCGGATACGTCCCACCCGCACGGAATCCCCCACCCGAGATGTTGAAGCAGTCGGGCGGAAAGACGCAGACCGGATTGAATAGAGCCGCGAACTGGACCGGAGCCGACCAGCTGGTTCCGCCGTTCGTCGACTTGGTCACGTACAGGACCGTGCCCTTGCCGCCCTGGACGCCGTTGTCGAAGGTGAGGTAGGCGTTCCCATTTTCGTCGGTCACGATCCGTTGATCCTGGTTGTTGCGGATGTTCCCGACACTCACCTTCACGGGAGCCGAGAATGAGCGGCCGCCGTTCGTCGACGTCGCGACGAGCACGGGTGAATGCGTGCCCTGCAGCCCGTCGAACTGAGCCCAGGTCACGTAGATGCGGCCGGTCGCCGGATCGACGTGGATCGACTCGTGGTCGGGGAACTGGCCGTTCCCGCCCTTCGTCTTGCCGTTCCCGTTCCACGTCGCGATCGGAGTGAGCCCCGTCGTCTGCCACGTGATCCCGGTGTTGGTGACCGTGCCGCGATTGAGCAGAAGCTGAATCCGCGTGTTCGAGATGAAGTTGAACGCCTGGCAGACGAAATACGCGCTCCGCCCGTCCGGACTGAACGCGACCACCGGGTCTCCGCCGGCGTCGTACGCGCCGGTGCCGGGAACGTCGGGATTGTTCGTGAACTGGGTGATGCCCGGCAGATAGCCCTCCGGCAGCGCACCGGTCCAACTGCGTCCGCCGTCGACGGAGACGTAGGCGCCGCAGCCGTCGTTGTAGTTCCAGTCGTTCGCACCCGAGACCATGATGCTCGGGTTCGCCGGATCGATTGCGAGCGGCGTCTCGTTCTGAGACGTGTCGTCGCGCGTCACGTTGACCGGCCTGCTGATCGTGGTGGCTGCGCCGGCCGACGCGGCCGCAACCGCAGCCACGACGAGCGCCGCAAGGACCGCCGCCAGGCGGATCGTTCGGTTCAAGACTGTCTCCTCCCCTAGAAAGCCCCGGTCCGCGCAGTCTAGACGCGGTTTGGATATCTGCCTAGAGGCCGAGCCGCTCGAGCATCGCCTCGTCGCGGCGCCAGCGCGGGCGCACCTTGACGTGCAGCTCGAGAAAGACCGGATGGCCGAGCAGCGCCTCGATCTCGGGGCGCGCGCCTTTGCCGATGTCTCGGATCTTCGTCCCGCCCTTGCCGACGACGATCTGCTTCTGCGACTCCGTCTCGACGAGCACGTCCGCGCGCACGACCTTCTCGGCGATCTCGTCGACCTGCACCGAGATCGCGTGCGGCACCTCGTCCTTCGTCAGCCGCAGCGCCTGCTCACGCACGAGCTCTGCGATCTGCAGCTCGACTGACAGGTCGCTGCGCTGCTCCTGCGGGAAGTACAACGGGCCTTCGGGCAGCAGCGAGACGAGCTCGTCGCGCAGCTCCGGCACGCCGTCGCCTGTCTTCGCGCTAACAGGATGCAAGGCATGGAAGTCGCCGAGCCTCGAGGCGGTCTCCATCTGCGTCGCGACATGCCCGCCCTTGAGCCGGTCGACCTTGTTCAGGGCGATCACGACCGGCACGCCGAGGTCGAACACGCGCCGCGCGACGAAGCGGTCGCCCGCGCCCATGCGCTCGCGCGCGGAGACGACGAAGAGCACGCCCTCGACGTCCTCGAAGGCCGCGTCGACGGCACGCTGCATGTGCTCGGTCAACGGATCGAGCGGTCGCTGGAAGCCCGGCAGGTCGGCCAGGACCAGCTGGTAGCCGTCACCGTTCGCGATGCCGAAGATGCGCCGGCGCGTCGTCTGCGGCTTGTCGGAGACGATCGCGACCTTGCCGCCGCAGAGCGCATTCACGAGCGTCGACTTGCCGACGTTCGGACGGCCGGCGACCGCGACGAAGCCCGACTTCAAGTGGGCAGATCCCACGTGTCCGGCAGCAGGTCGGCGGCCGAATACGTGGCGAGCTCACCGTGCGCGTTCAGGAAGGTGATCTCCTCGATCTTGAACTCGTACAGCCACTGGCGGCAGCCGCCGCACGGCGACGCCGTGATCCCGATCGCCGCGATGTCGCCGGGCCTGTAGCCCTCGCTGACGGCCTTCACCAGGGCGGACTTCTCCGCGCAGACGCCGAGCGGGTACGCGGCGTTCTCGACGTTCACGCCCTCGAACACCGTCCCGTCCTTCGCCTGCACCGCGGCGCCGACGAGGTAGTTCGAGTACGGCGCATATGCGCGCCGCGAGATCGCGACCGCGCGCTCGTAGAGCTCCTTGCTCACAGCAGCTGGAAGACGGAAAGGGTCACGAGCGCACCGATGGCCCCACCGTATGCGACCTCGAGCACCGAGTGCACACCCGCTTCCACGCGCGTCTGCGCGACCAGGAAGGCCATGATGAAGGTCAGGCCGCTGATCAGGAAGCGGTGCGAGTCGCCGACGATGTACGTCGCGGCCATCCAGCCGGCGAATGCGATCGCCGCGTGGCCTGAGGGGAGCCCGCCGCGCAGTGGCGTCCCGCGCCCAGTCCACGCCTTCGTGGCGATCACGATGATCACGGTGATGACGAGTGCGATCACGGTGATCTCGGCGGGTGCGTTCCGCAGCTTGTCGAGCACGCGGGCGCTCTTGTCCGCCGCCTTGCCGGCGAAGACGAGGTAGCCGACAGCGACGGCGTTCACGGACGCGATCAGGACGGCGCCTGCGGCGATGTCCTTGGCGAGCTTCGCCATCGGGTCGAACGACGTCGTCGCGGCGTCGATCGTCCCCTCGACCGCCGTGTTGATCATCTCGGCCACGAGCACGAACGTGATCGAGAGCAGCAGCACGATCAGCTCGATCTTGGAGACCCCGGCCGCGGCCGCGGTGATCAGGACCGCGACGGCGATGACGAAGTGGATGCGCATGTTGCGCTGCGTCCGCAGCACGTGCACGACGCCCTCGATGGCGTAGTTGAAGCTCTCGATGATCGACGGCCGGTTCCTCATGCGTGCACGCGCTCCCGCGCCTCCATCTCGGAGCCGTGGTCGTACCCGACCAGATGCAGCACGGCGTGCACGAGCGGCGCGCGCCACGCCTCGCCCACGACCTGCGGGCAGAGGACGACGTCGCCGAGCTGGCGCGGCGGGCCCTCCGGCACCGCGTCACGGCCGTCGATCGGAAAGGCAAGCGCGTCGGTCTCCTCGTCGATGCCCAGATGGTCGCGCTTGAGCGCGCGGATCTCCTCCGGGCCGACGAGCTGCAGGCCGAGCTCGCCGTCGTCGACGCCCTCTTCGTGCAGCACGCTGCGAACCAGCTCCGCCGCGGCGTCTGTGTCGAGCTCGGCGCCCGACCGGTTCGCGACCTCGATCTCCACCATCGCCGCCCCTACTTCCGCCGCTGCGTGCCCGTCTCCTCCGCGTGCAGCTTGTACGCCTCGACGATGCGCTGGACGAGCTTGTGCCGCACGACGTCCTCGTGTCCGAAGCGAACGAACGCGATCCCGTCGATCGAACCGAGGATGTCCTGGACGTGGATCAGTCCGGACGCCTGCTCACGCGGCAGGTCGACCTGCGTCACGTCGCCCGTAACGACGACCTTCGAGCCGAAGCCAAGGCGCGTCAGGAACATCTGCATCTGCTCCGGGCTCGTGTTCTGCGCCTCGTCGAGGATGATGAACGAGTTATTAAGGGTCCGGCCACGCATGTACGCCAACGGCGCGACCTCGACCGTGCCGCGCTCCATGTACGTGTTCAGTCGCTCGGCGTCGAGCATGTCGTAGAGCGCGTCGAACAGCGGCCGCAGGTACGGGTCGACCTTGGCGAGGAGATCGCCGGGCAGGAAGCCGAGGCGTTCGCCGGCCTCCACAGCCGGGCGCGTCAGGATCAGGCGCGCCACCTGGCGCTCTTGCAACGCGGCGACGGCGAGGGCCATCGCGAGATAGGTCTTTCCGGTGCCGGCCGGGCCGATGCCAAAGGTGACCGTGCAGTTACGGATCGCATCGACGTAGCTCTTTTGCGTGACCGTCTTCGGGCTGATCTGCTTGCCGCGGTGGCGCCAGACGACGTCGCCGAAGACTTCCTGCGGGTTGGCGGCCTGGTCGAGCGCCTTCACGACCGCGTCGACGGTCGACGGCCCGATCTCCTGACCTGTCTCGACGAGCTCGACGAGCTCGTCGACGACGGCGCGCGCCGAGGCGACGCGGCTGTCGTCGCCGGCGATCGTCAGCCGGTTGCCGCGCAAGAGGATCTTGATCTCGAGCCGGTCGCGCAGCGCGTCGAGAATGCCGTCGCCGATCGAGGCGAGCTCCGCCGCCACGTCGTTCGAGACGTCGAGCACCTGTTCCGTCAGGCGAGCTTCTCCTTGACCAGCTGGCTGACCACGCTGCCGTCAGCTCTACCGGAAACCTGCGGCATCACGTCGGCCATCACCCTTCCAAAATCTCGCATCGACGTCGCGCCGTTCTCGGCGATGGCGTCGTCGACGATCTCCTCGAGCTCGTCCTCGCCCAGCGGCTCCGGCATGAATTCCTCGAGCACAGCCAGCTCACGCTCCTCGGCGTCGGCCTGCTCCTGTCGGCCGCCACCGCGAAACGCCTCGGCCGCCTCGACGCGGCGTTTTCGCTCGCGCTGCAGCACCTGCAGCTCCTCTTCGTCGGAGAGCGGGCGCTGCAGCTCCTTCTCGGCCGAGCGCAGGCTCGAGAGGATCAACCGCAGCGCGTCGCGGCGATCGGCGTCGCGCGCGAGCGTCGCCTCCTTCAGGTCGTCCTCCATGCGCGCGATCAAGCTCATCCAGGCACCCCGCGCAACTGGCCACCGAGGACGTGCCAGTGCAGGTGAAAGATGGTCTGGCCGCCGCCCTCCCCGACGTTGACGACGACGCGATAGTCGTCCAAGCCGGCGTCCTTCGCAGTGTCGCGAACGAAGTCGAGCATGCGCTTCGCCTCGTCGGGCTCGAATTCCCCGACCTCGCGGAACGTCGGCACGTGCCGCTCCGGGATGACGAGCAGATGGGTGTCGGCGCGGGGGTTGATGTCGCGGATCGCCACGAACCCGTCGTCCTTGCGCACGTGTTCACCCTCGCGCACGAGCTGGCAGAACAGGCAGTCGTCAGGCAGCGAGGATCCCCTCCTCCGCGACCGCGGCGCCGCGCACGTGCACGAGCTCGCCGACCGGCGCGTCGACGAGCCACGGCGAGTAGTCGTCGCCGTAGCCACGCCCCGGGCGATCGACGAGCACGATGTCGTCGGCACCGACCTTTGTGTGCCAGCGGGCGCGGCAGGCCGCGTCCGACGCGGCGCGGAGACGCGCGCCGCGCTCCTTCTTCACGGCGGGCGCAACGCTGTCGTCGCCGGCGGTGACGGTTCCGGGCCGCGGCGAATACGGGAAGACGTGCACTTTCGTGATGCGCGCCGCCGACACGACGGCGAGCGTTCGCTCGAAGGCCTCGTCGCTCTCGGTCGGGAAGCCGACGATCGCGTCGGTCGTGACGTTGAAGTCTTCGAGCGGCTCGACCCGGCGGAGGAAGGTCGCGGCCGAATAGCGGCGCGCCATGTCGCGCAGAACGCCGTCGTCGCCCGACTGCAGCGGGACATGCAGGTGGCGGCTGACCGTCGGCGTCTCGCGCAGGGCGTCGACGAGCTCACCGTCGACGTGGTTGACCTCGATCGACGACAGTCGCAGGCGGGCAAGCCCGGCGACCGCGCCGACCTCACGCACGAGTCGCGGCAGCCTGTAGCCGGCCTCGCGATCGCGGTAGCAGCCGAGGTTGATGCCGGTCAGGACGATCTCGCGGTGGCCCTGCGCGACGCGGCGCCGCACCTCGTCGAGCACCGCCCCGGCCGAGCGGCTGCGCGAGGCGCCGCGCACGAGCGGGATCACGCAGAAGTTGCACGAGAAGCTGCAACCGTCCTGGATCTTGACGAACGCGCGAATCCGGTCGAGCCGCGCGTCGGCCTGCACGCAGCCGAGCGCGCCGACGTCGCCGGCGACGAACCGGGGCGCCTCCTCGCTCCGGCGTGCGACGACCGTCACGTTTCCCGGGAGGCCGGCGAACGCATCGGCGGCGAGATTCGCGGCGCAACCCGTCACGTAGACGCGCCCGTGCGTACGCGAGGCGCGCCTGGCCGCTTGCCGCGACTTGCGGACGGCCTCGTGCGTGACGCAGCAGGTGTTGACGACCGCGACGTCCGTGCCGCCGTCGACATGGCCGTCGGCGAGGAGCGCCTCACGGATCTCTTGGGCGTCGGTGTGCGACACCTTGCACCCGAGGAAACGAATGGAGAAGCCCGACATTGGCCCGGGATGCTACTCCGCTGCTTCGTAGACGTCCGCCGCCCAACTGTCCCGCGTCACGCGGCGAACGTGTCGATACCCGGTGAGCTCCGTCTCCTCCGTGGGCAGGTAGCCGGAGCCGATCAGCGTCCGCGAGCGCAGCCGCGGCGCAAGGGCCTCGAGCGTGCGGCGCGTGATGTTGGCGACGGCGATGTCGGATTCCGGCAGGTCTGCTCTGAGGATGTCCGCGACCGACACGTCCACGTCGACGCCGTTCGCCTCGGCGTTCGCGCGCGTCGCGGCGACCGCCGGCTCGTCGGAGTCGAGCGCGACGACGGGTGCGAAGCCGAGCTTTGCGGCGGAGATCGAGAGGACGCCGGAGCCACAGCCCAGATCGAGCAGGCTGCCGCGCTCGAGCTGGAGCAGCAGCTCGATGCATTGCTGGGTCGTCGGATGCGCGCCCGTGCCGAAGGCGCGGCCGGGCTCGATCACGACCGCGGTTGCGTCGGCAGGCGGCTCCTCCCAGGGCGGGCCGATCCAGAGTGGCCCGATCCGGACGGGGTGGTGAAACGCCTTCCAGCGGTCGCGCCAGTCGGCCGCGACGTCCTGCGCGCGCGCGCCGCCGAAGACGTGCCACAGCCGCTCCTCCCCGCCGGGATCGGTGTACGCGACGAGCTCGACGCCGCCGCTCGAGTCGACCTCCTCGAACCCTTCCGGGAACAGCTCGAGCATCCGCGCGCGTGCTTGCTCGACGCGTTCGGCGGGGACCGTCACCGAGACGCGGCGCAGGGCGCTCAGCGGAACGCGCTCTTGAGCTTGTCGAAGAACCCCTCGCTCGGCTCGTACGTCTCCTCGCTCGCAAGCCGTTCGAACTCCTCGAGCAGCCGGCGCTGCTCCTCGGTGAGCCGCCGCGGGACTGTGACGTTCACGAGCACGCGCTGGTTGCCACGCCCGAATCCCTGCAACACCGGCAGGCCGCGACCGCGAAGAAGCACGAGCTCGCCCGGCTGCGTCCCCGGGGCGAAGGTCAGCTCGGTCTCCCCCTCGAGCGTCGGCACGGAGAGCGTCGCGCCGAGCGCGGCCTGGGTGATCGTCAGGTCGACTGTCGTGTAGACGTCGTTGCCCTCCCGCACGAAGCGGTCGTCCGGCCGGACGTGCACGTCGACGTACACGTCACCCGCACGCGCGCCCGCGGCGCCGGCGTGGCCCTCGCCGCTGAGACGGATGCGCTGGCCGTCGTGGATGCCGGCGGGAATCTCGACGTCGAGCGTCCGCTCCTCGATCACGCGGCCCGCGCCGCTGCACTGCTCGCACGGCTGCTCGATCAACCGGCCGGCTCCGCCGCACGTCGGGCAGGTGCCGGCGCGCACGAATTCGCCGAACACGCTCCGCGAGACTTGCCGGACGCGGCCGTTGCCACCGCAGGTCTGGCAGGTGGTGACCGGCGTGTCCGGCTCGGCGCCGTTCCCGTTGCAGCGGTCGCACGGCACGGCAACGCCGAACGGAACCTCGCGCTTCGTGCCGGTTGCTACCTCCGTCAGGTCGATCTCGACGCTCGCCGCGATGTCGCCGCCGCGCGAACGGCCCATGCGGCCGCCCATGCCGAAGAGGTCGTCGCCGAAGAAGGCGGAGAAGAGGTCCGAGAGGCTGCCGAGATCGAACGAGCTGGGCTGGAAGCCGCCGCTGCGCAGGCCCGCGTGCCCGAAGCGGTCGTAGAGCTCTCGCCGCTCGGAGTTGGACAGGACCTCGTAAGCCTCGACGACCTCGCGGAAACGGTGCTCGGCGTCGGGCGCGTCCGATACGTCCGGATGCAACTCGCGGGCGAGCCGCCGGAAGGAACGCTTGATGTCGTCAGCACTCGCGTCGCGCGCGACGCCGAGCAGCTCGTAGTAGTCCTGCTGCGTGCTCAGTTGTCCTCGTAGACGTCTTCGACGAACCGGGACAGCTCCTGCGCTGCGCCGCGCACCGACCGGATCGCCTTCTCGTAGTCCATCCGCACCGGCCCGAGCAGCCCGACGGCGCCGAGCGTCCGATGCGTGAGCCCGTACGTCGCCCCGACGAGCGAAGCGTCCTGGAAGGCCGGATGGTCGAGCTCGCCGCCGACGCGCACCCAGGTGCGCAGTGGATCGAGCGCCTCGCCGAGGAGCTCCAGCAGCGCCGCGCGCCGCTCGAGCGTGATCAGGACATGCCGGTACAGATCGAGCTCGTCGTCACGCGCGCCCTCGAGCAGCTCGGCCGCGCCGCCGAGATACAGCCGCTGCTCCGACTGCATCGCGTCGGTGAAGACAGGCGCGAGCGCGGCGAGGAAACGATGCTCTCCCGGCGAGAGACTCGACTCGTCGAGCGCGCGGCGGACGGCGCTCGTCCCCAGGCGTACCCCGGCGAGCCGTTCGTTCAGGTACTCGCCCGCCCACTTGGCGAGGCCGGCATCGACCGGATCCTCGAACGTGACGACGCGCTTCGCGACACCGCCGGTCGAGGTGATCACGACGGCCATCACGGTGCGCGGGTTGAGCAGCACGACCTCGACGTGACGCACGGAGGTCGTCTGCAGCGGCGGCGCCGACACGAGCGCGAGCATGTGAGTCGCCCGCGAGAGGACATCGCTCGTCGCCTCGAGCGCGGACTCGATCTCGCGCTGCAGCTCGGACAGGTCGAGCGGGAATGTCCCCGGACGCGGCTCCTGCCGCGCGAGCAGCTCGTCGGCATGGAGGCGGTAGGCGAGCTCAGTCGGCACGCGGCCGGCGGACGTGTGCGGATGAGTGAGCAGGCCACGCGCCTCGAGCTCGGCGAGCTCGTTGCGGACGGTCGACGGCGACACCTTCAGCCCCGCGCGCTCGACGAGGTAGCGCGAGCCCACCGGCTGGCCGGTGGCGATGTACTCCTCGAGGACGCGCGCGAGGATCTCGCGCTGGCGCGCCGTGAGGGCGGCTGCAGGATCACGTGCCATTTGCAGCCAGTTTAGGCCAGCAGGTCAGCTGTCACGCCGCCGCCGAGCATGCGCCCGCGCGGGGTCAGCGCGAGCGTCTCACCTGCGCGATCGACGAGACCGAGCCGTTGCAGCCGGTCGAGGGCCGCGGCGTCGAGCACGCCCGTGAGCCCGTCGACGAGTAGCGGCTCGTCGAGCCTGAGGCCGAGCATCACGCGCTCGCGCCGGCGTACGTCGAGTGGCAGCGGCTCGAGCTCGCGCTCGGGTCGCCGGCCCGCGCCGAGGGCGGTGACGTACGCAGGCAGTCGCGGCGTATTGCGCCAGCGGCGGCCCTCGATCGTCGAAACGGCGCCGATCCCGAGCCCGAGGTAATCCCGGCCGAGCCAGTACGCCAGGTTGTGGTGCGCGCGAAGGTCGCGTCCGTCCGGCGTCCGACAGAAGTTCGCGGTCTCGTACCAGCGGTAGCCGGCCGAGGTCAGGTCCTCGACGACGAGCTCGAAGTACGTCTCCATCGCGTCGGCCTGCCGAACCAGCTCGTCGCCGTGGGCATGGGTGAAGCGCGTCCCCGGCTTCGCCTCCAGCTCGTAACAGGACAGGTGCTCGGGCCCGAGCTCGAGTGCGTCGCGAAGATCGGCAGCGAGGTCGGCGGCGCTCTGGCCGGGGATCCCGTAGATGAGATCGAAGGAGATGTTGTCAAATCCGGCATCACGCAGATGGTAGAAGGCACGCCGGACGGTGTCAGGCTGGGCAACGCGCTCGAGCACCTGCAGCAGGTGCGGCCGAAAGGTCTGCACGCCGAGTGAGACGCGGTTGACTCCCAGGCTGCGCAGCATGCGCGCGAGCTCCTGCGTCACGGTCTCGGGGTTGGCCTCGACCGTGATCTCCGCGGCACCCGGAAGCGCGCCGAGGAGTCGTGCCAGCGCCGCGGGCTCGGTGAAGGTCGGGGTGCCCCCGCCGAGGAAGACCGTCTCGAGCTCCGGTGCCAACAGCTCCCGCTCGAGCGCGAGCTCCGCGAGGAGGGCGTCGACGTATGCGCCGTGATGTCCGTTTCGGCCGACGACCGTGACGAAGTCGCAGTAGCCACAACGGTGCGCGCAGAACGGCAGGTGCACGTAGAGATGGCGCGTCACTTCTTGTCCCCGTCGAGGTTGAGCACGGCGAGGAACGCCTCCTGCGGCACCTCGACCATGCCGACCTGCTTCATCCGCTTCTTGCCGGCCTTCTGCTGCTCGAGCAGCTTGCGCTTGCGCGTGATGTCGCCGCCGTAGCACTTTGCGAGCACGTCCTTGCGCCGGGCCTTGACGGTCTCGCGCGCGATCACGCGCGCGCCGATCGCCGCCTGGATCGCGACGTCGAACTGCTGGCGCGGGATCTCCTTCTGCAGGCGCTCGACGAGCGCGCGGCCGCGGTCGTAGGCCGAGTCACGATGGATGATCAGCGAGAGCGCGTCGACGGGC
This sequence comes from Gaiellaceae bacterium, assembly GCA_045806245.1. Taxonomy (GTDB): domain Bacteria; phylum Actinomycetota; class Thermoleophilia; order Gaiellales; family Gaiellaceae; genus 3-1-20CM-4-69-9. The sequence continues at coordinate 12,301 of JBJMJR010000098.1, forward strand.
TCTCCGCCGACGAGGAGGTCGACGCGCACGAGCTTGCCGGGCCGGAAGCCGATCATGTCGTAGTCGAAGCTGGCGTACCCGCGCGTGCGCGACTTCAGCTGGTCGTAGTAGTCGAGGACGATCTCCGCCAGCGGCAGCTCGTACGTGAGGTGCACGCGTTCCTCGGAGAGATATTCGAGCTGGTCGAAGCGGCCGCGGCGGTCGTTGTTCAGCTCCATCACCGCGCCGACGAACTCCTTGGGAACGATGATCGATGCCTTGATGTACGGCTCCTCGACCTCGTCGAGCTCGTCGGGCATGTCGGTCGGCGTGTGCACTTCGATCCAGTCGCCGTGCGGCGGCTTCACGCGGTATGCCACGTTTGGCGCGGTGACGATCAAGTCGAGGTCGAACTCGCGCTCGAGCCGTTCACGGACGATCTCCATGTGCAGCAGCCCGAGGAAGCCGCTGCGAAAACCGAAGCCGAGCGCCTGCGACGTCTCCGGCTCGTAGAAGAGCGCGGCGTCGTTCAGCTTCAGCTTCTCGAGCGCGTCGCGCAGCTCGGGGTAGTCGTCGGAGTCCGTCGGAAAGAGCCCGGCGAAGACCATCGGCTTGACGTCCTTGTAGCCGGGCAGCGGCTCCGACGCCGGCCGCGTCTCGGAGGTGAGCGTGTCGCCGACCCGTAGGCGCGAGACGTCCTTCAGGCCTGTGATGACGTAGCCGACCTCTCCTGCCTCGAGCCTGCGCTCCGGGGAACGCGTCGGTGCGAAGAAGCCGAGCTCCTCCGCTTCGAAGCGCGTGCCGAGCGCCATCGCGCGCAGCGGCTCGCGCGTCGAGAAGCTGCCGTCGACGACGCGGACGAACGCGACGACGCCGCGGTACTGGTCGTACGAGGAATCGAAGATGAGCGCGCGGGCGGGCGCGTCAGGATCGCCGGCCGGCGGCGGGATGCGCTCGACTACGGCATCGAGGACATCCTCGACACCCTGCCCGGTCTTCGCCGAGATCCGCAGCACGTGATCGGCCGAGTCGCCGATCAGGTCCGCGATCTCTCGCGCAGCGGCGTCGGGATCGGCCTGGGGCAGGTCGATCTTGTTCACGAGCGGGACGATCTCGAGGTCGTTCTCGATTGCGAGGTACGCGTTGGCAAGCGTTTGCGCCTGCGTCCCCTGGGCGGCGTCGACGACGAGCAGCGCGCCTTCGCACGCCTGCAGCGAGCGCGAGACCTCGTATGTGAAATCGACGTGGCCCGGCGTGTCGATCAGGTTCAGCTGGTGGCCTTTCCAGTCGACGCGCACGGCCTGCGCCTTGATCGTGATCCCGCGCTCGCGCTCGAGCTCCATCGAGTCGAGCACCTGGGCGCGCATGTCGCGGCTCGCCACAGCGTGCGTCAGCTCGAGGATGCGATCGGCCAGGGTCGACTTCCCATGGTCGATGTGGGCGATGATCGAGAAGTTGCGGATGCGGTCTTGGGCCATTTCAGGTTTGCGGTAGTCGGCGTCGCAAAGCTAGCAACGCGCCGAGCTCCCGAACCCTGAGCGCCTTGCAGACGATCACGTAGGCAGCGATGCCTGCGGCGAGCCCGCACACGACCGACGCGAGCTGTGCGGCGAACGACCGTCCCAGCGCGTGGTCGAGCGCGTACCACGTGCCGTACGCGGCACCCGCCAGCACGGCGGCCGCAAGGACGATGCGCACGATCGAGTCGGCGATCGCGCGGCCGCCGAGCCGCCCGAGCCTCCGCCGCATCAGCACCATCAGGATCGCGCTGCCCGCGAGGTTGACGCAGGACGTCGCGAGTGGAATCCCCCACGTGCCGAAGCGGTAGAACGCCGCGTCGAGTGCAGCGTTGATCCCCAGATTCCCGAGCGCGACCGCTGTCGGGATCCAGTTGGACTGCAGGCTGAAGAAGCCGCGATTGAGCAACAGCATGATCCCGTTGAACAGCAAGCCCGCCGAGAAGGCCGCCAGCGCGGCGGCGACGACGGGCGTCTGCGAGGGCTCGAAGTGCCCGCGCTGGTAAACGATGCGCGTGATCGGCTCGGCGAGCACGGCACTCATCACGCCCGCCGGGACGAGCAGAAACGCGATCTGCCGCAGCCCGAGGCCGAGCGTGTCGCGAAAGCCACTCGTGTCGTTGCGGGCAGCGAGCCGCGACAACGCCGGGAAGAGCACCGTCGTGATCGCAACGGAGAAGATCCCCTGCGGGAGCATGTAGAGGCGGAACGCCTTGTCGATCGCCGTCGGCGCAAGCTCCGGATCGATCAGCCGCGACGCGAAGATCGAGTCGACGACCGCGTTGAAGTTGATCAGTCCGAGCCCGAGGGTGACCGGCAGCATGAGCTTCAGCACCCGCCAGACCGCGGGATCGTGCCAGTCGATCAGCATGCGCAGACGCCCGTCGAGCCCGCGCAGCCACGGAATCGGGAGCAGCACCTGGATCACCGTGCCGATCACGATCGACACCGCGTAGACGTAGAGCTTCGTGTCCATCGTCTTCGCGTTGGGGACGCCGAGTACGAGGCCGGCGATGATCGCGAGGTTCCAGAAGACGGGACTGAGCGCCGGAACGGTGAAGCGCTCGTAGCTGTTGAGGATCCCGACGATGATCCCGGACACGCCGAGCAGGGCAACGATCGGGAAGAGCACGCGCGACAGCCCGACTGCGAGCTCCTTGTCGCCGCCGGGGTCGCCGAAGAGGCCGATGATCCACGGCGCCGCGACGATGAAGATCGCCGTCAGGCCCGTGAGGAACAGCAGCATGAGCCAGAAGAGGCTCGAGGCGACGCGCCACGCACGCTGGCGGTCGCCGCGCTCCTGCAACTCCGTGAAGACCGGCACGAACGCCGACGACAACGCCGCGTCGGCCACGAGCGCGCGCACGAGGTTCGGGACCTGGAACGCGACCGTGAAGGCGTTGATCTTGCCCGCCGCCCCGAAGTAGTACGCGGCCACGACCTCGCGGACGAGGCCGAGAATGCGGGAGAGGCCCGTGGCGAGCGAGAAGATCGCCGTCGACCTCGCGAGCCGGCGGCCGGAGCGCTCGTCCACCCGCGCGAGTATAGGAGGGCACCCTCTGGTACCATGCCGCCGCCCGCGAACTGCGGGCCTTTTCACGCGAATGCCGAATATCCGACAACAGAAGAAGCGGGTCCGCACGGCCGGCAAGCAGCGGCTCGAGAACCTGCACTACCGCTCGACCGCGAAGACGCTTGCGAAGCGCCTCGAGACGGCGGTGAAGGACGGCGACAAGGATCGCGTCGCCGCGGAGCACCGTGAGCTCGTCCGCTGGCTCGACCGCGCAGCCGCACGCGGCGCTCTCCACCGCAACACCGCCGCCCGCCGCAAGGCGCAGGCGTCGAGGATCGTCTCCGGTCCGAAGAGCTAGGCCGCTGCCGCTTCGCGCGGCCGTGTGATGTCGATCAGCGCGCGTTCGAGCTCGAGGTCCACCGCGAGGCGCGAGCCTCCCTTGACCGCATGGTCGAGCTCGGCCAGGCGGACGACCGCCGCACGCAATTCGTCGGGGGCGTAGTTGCGCGCCTGCGCGAACAGCTTCTCGACGTAGAACGGGTGGCGCTTCAGGCGCGACGCGGCCTCGCGCGCGGTCAGACCCTCCTCGGCGTACGCCTGACAGTCGCGCACGCGGCCGACGTGCGCGACGAGCATTCCGACCAGCATCGGCACGGTTCGTGACACGGGGTCGCCGGAACGCTCGAGCAGCGTCTGGCACGCTGCAAGCGCGCCGACCAAGTCCCGGCGTCCCCACGCGTCGGTGAGCTCGTAGCCGGGGATCTCGGCGCAGCCGGCGGCGAGCACCTCGATCTCGCGCGTGCCGACCGGGTCGCCTCCGGACCAGGTTGCGATCTTGTCGACCTCGCTCGCGAGCTCCTCGGGGTCGTCGCCGACGACCTCGATCAACAGTCGCGCAGCCTCGGGGTCGACGCTGACGCCGCGGTCGCCGAACTGCTTCGTCACCCAGTCGCCCATGCGGCGCTTCGGGACGTCGTAGGTGAGGACGTCGCCCGCCTTCGCGCACGCCTTGGCGAGCGCGGAGTCTTTCTTGACCTCGGCGGCGACGAGCGCGAGCACGGTGTCGGGCGCGGGGCTCGCAAGGTAGGCGGTCACGGCCTTCGTGTCCGCAGCCTTCCAGCGGTCGGCGTCCTCGACGATGACGAGGCGGCCCACGCCGCCGAGCAGGCCGAGCGAGTTGCACGCCGCGACGGCGTCGTCGCCGCTCGCCTCGTGCGCGGTCAGAAGCTCCGTCGCGTCCTCGCCGACACGGTCACGCAGACGCCGCAGCGCTCGCTGGATCTTCGGGCGGTCGCCGCCGGTGATCAGGTAGACAGGCTTGAGCTCGTTCGCCGCCACTGCGGTGCAGCATAAGCAGCCAGCAGGAGAGCGCCGCCGAGCAGCACGAGCAGTGCCCGCGTCGAGCGAATCTGCGCAAACGGAAGCCCGCCGACAAGCCGGGCGACGGCGGCGAGGTAGGCCGCACACCAGCCGTTCAGCCACGCGAGCGCTGCCGCGGCGTTGCCGGAAAACGGGGCGACCGCCGTCGCGGCGAGCGCGAGCCCGAGCAGCGGCACCATCGCCGGCGCAGCCAGCACGTTGGCGGGAATCGCCAGGAGCTGCAGCGAGTGGAACTGGAACCAGAGGATCGGCGCGGTCACCGCGCTACACGCTGCGGACACAGCGATCCCCGGACGCAGGCAGCCCAGCGGATAGCCCTCGAGCGCGCGTTGGAGGCGCGGCACCAGCACGAAGATCGCCGCGACAGCCGCGAACGAGAGCTGGAAGCCGGCGTCGAACAGCGTGTACGGGTTCCATGCCAGCAAGGCAACAGCGCCGACGAGCAGCAGATGCCAAGGGTCGGTGGCGCGTGCGCTCAGCCACGCGAGCGAGCACAGGGAACCGGCGACACCCGCGCGCACGACGGAGGGCTGTGCGCCGACTGCAAGCACATAGGCGACGATCGCTGCGAGCGCACCGAGCTGCGCGAACAGCCTGGGGACGCCGACAACCCACGCCAGGAGCAGAACTCCGGCGGCGACGAGGGCGACGTTCTGCCCGGACACCGCCAACAGGTGGTAGAGACCGGCAGCGCGGAACCGCTGCCGCAGCCCGTCGGACAGCCCGTTCTCGTCGCCGAGAACCACGCCGGTCACCACCGCGGCGCGCTCTCCTTCGAGGCCGCGCACGATCGACCGGCGCAGCCGTCGCCGCAGCGCGTCCGCCAACCCGCCGAGCCCGCCGCGGCGGCTGACGATGTGCCACTCGTCGAGTTGCAGGACGACGTGCACGCCGCGGCGACGCAGCCAGGTGCGCTCGTCGAAGCCATGGCTCGGTCCGCGCGGCTCTTTCACCACCGCCAGCGCACTGAGCACAGCGCCCTGCGGCGGCGCGCGCCCTTTGGCGAGCTCGAGCAGCACGGGTTCCTGCAGCTTCTCGTGGGCATAGCGTGTGACGCGACCGGGTGCGCGCAACTCGAACGCCCCGCGTCGCGGTGAGCCGGTGACGGCGACGCGCACGCGCGCGGCCTCGCCGACATGCGCCGCGAGCGCGCTGCGGTCGAGTTGCTCGAGGCGCGCACTGCCCCACCACCACCCGAGCAGCGCGATACACGCCGCGGCCAACGCGGTCCGCGGAACACCGGCGAGGGCGACGGCCACCGCCACCAGCGCGAATGCCGGACCGATCCGCAGCGCGTTCGCGACGGCAAGCCCGCCGCAAAGACTCGCCGCCAGCAACTGAGGCCGCTTCACGGCGCCACCAGCGAGCGCAGGTCGGCCAGCCGCGCCGGCCCGATTCCCGAGACCGCGTCGAGCTCGTCGACGGAGCCGAAGCCGCCGTGCTGCGCCCGGTAGTCCAGGATCTTTTGAGCCGTCACCGGCCCGACGCCCGGCAGCGAGTCGAGCTGCTCCAGCGTCGCACTGTTCAGGTGCACCGGCCCGCTCGGCGCCGTCGCGGCTGCGCCAGCCGCGCCCGCAACCGCCTCACCGCGACGAGGCACGACGACCTGCTCGCCGTCCGCGACGAGCGCGGCGAGGTTGACCAGCTCGAGATCGGCAGCGCGCGTCGGCCCGCCCGCGCGCGACAGCGCGTCCGCAACGCGTGCGCCCTTCCCGACGCGATAAAGCCCCGGCCGCCGTACCGCGCCGACGACGTCGACGAAGGCCTGCGCCGGTCGCGCCGGTGCGGCCGCGCGCGCTACCCGCAGCGGCGCCGGCGCGCTCGCCGGCTGGCGGCGCAGCAGCACGCGCCCCGCGAACGCGAGCAGCACGACTGCCGCGACGGCGAATGCCAGTAGTCGGCGACGGTCGGCAAGCAGATCGGCCATGTCGTCGAGTGTGACAACAGAGTTGTCACGTGTCTGTGACGGCTGTGTGCCTAGCCGATGACGAGGTTGACGAGCTTGCGCGGCACGACGATCGTCTGCCTGATCTCGCCGCCGTTCAACTGCGCCTGCACCTTGGGCGACTCTTTCGCACGCGCGACGAGCTCATCCTCGGGCAGGTCGGCCGGGACCTGCAGGCGATCGCGCACCTTCCCATTCACCTGCACGACCAGCTCGAACGTCTCCCGCTGCAGCAGCGAGGGGTCGGCCACCGGCCACGGCCGCTCCCAGAGCCGCTCGTGTCCGAGGCGGCCCCACAACTCCTCGGCGATGTGCGGCGCGGCCGGCTGGATCAGTGAGACCGCAGTCTCCACGGCCATCCGCGCCCCCGGCGCGGCGGGGTCCCGTGCAACCTCGTTCACGAGCTCCATCACCGCGGCGATCGCCGTGTTGTAGGCGAAGCGGCGCCCGACGTCGTCGGTCACCTTGACGATGGTCTCCGTCGCCTTGTGCGACAGCTCGCCCGCCGGCTCGCTCGCGCCCTGTTCTGCAACCTCGCCGGCGACGCGCCAGAGGCGGCGCAAGAAACGCGACATTCCCTCGAGCCCATCGGTCTGCCAGTCGACGCGCGCATCGGCGGGACCGATGAACAGGATGTGCAGCCGCAGCGCGTCGGCGCCGTACATCGCGACCATCTGGTCGGGGCTGACGACGTTCCCTTTCGACTTCGACATCTTCGCGCCGCCCATGTCTACCCAGCCGTGGTTGAACAGTCGCGGGAACGGCTCGCGGAAACCGACGAGGCCGAGCTCGTTCAACACCTTGATGAAGTAGCGGGCGTAGAGCAGGTGCATGACCGCGTGCTCGACGCCGCCGATGTACTGGTCGACCGGACACCACTCGTCGACCGCCGCACGCTCGAACGCCGCCTGGTCGTTGTGTGGGTCGCAGTAGCGCAGGAAGTACCAGGACGAGTCGACGAACGTGTCCATCGTGTCGGCCTCGCGGCGCGCTTCGCCGCCGCAGTTCGGACACGGGACACGGATCCAATCCTCGGCCGACGCGAGCGGCGACTTGCCCTTCGGCGCATAGTCCTCGATCTCCGGCAACAGCACGGGCAGCTCGTCCTCGGGGACGGGGACGATCCCGCAGTCCGGACAGTGGATGACCGGAATCGGCGTTCCCCAGTAGCGCTGGCGGGAGACGAGCCAGTCGCGCAGCCGGTAGCTGACCGCCGGCCGGCCGCGGCCCTGCTCGCCCAGCCAGGCGACGATCTTCCGCTCACCCTCCGACGCGGCGAGCCCGGAAAAGCCGTCCGAGTCGACGACCTTCGCATCTTCCGACTTCGCGACATACGGCAGCTCGACATCGCCCCCTTCGGCGGGAGCGATCACCTGGCGGACGGGGAGCTGGTACTTCGTCGCGAAGTCGTGGTCGCGCTCGTCGTGCGCCGGCACCGCCATGATCGCGCCGGAGCCGTACTCCATCAGCACGTAGTCGGCCACCCACATCGGAATGCGCTCGCCGTTCGCTGGATTCGTTGCGTAACGGCCGGTGAAGACGCCGTCCTTCTCCTTCTCCTCGCGCTCCGCGAACGACCGCGCAGCGGTGCGGCGCACGTAGTCGAGCACGTCCCGCTCCTCCTCCGTCCCGTCGACGAGCTTCGGCACGAGCGGATGCTCCGGTGCGAGCACGAAGAACGTCGCGCCGAACAGCGTGTCGGCGCGCGTCGTGAAGACAGGAATGTCGATGTCGAGCTCGTCGACGTGGAACAGAATCTCTGCTCCCTCGGAGCGCCCGATCCAGTTGCGCTGCATCGCGAGCACGCGCTCGGGCCACGACTCGAGCAGCGCCATCTCGTCGAGCAGCTCGTCCGCGTACGTCGTGTAGCGGAAGAACCACTGCTCGAGCATTTTCGCCTCGACCTCGGTGCCGCAGCGCTCGCAGCGCCCGTCGATCACCTGCTCGTTGGCCAGCACCGTCTGGTCCTTCGGACACCACTTGACGGGCGCCTCACGCCGGTGCGCCTGGCCCGCCTTCATGAACTGCAGGAAGAGCCACTGCGTCCAGCGATACATCTCCGGGTCGTGGCTGGCGATCTCGCGGTCCCAGTCGATCGCCCAGCCCATCCGCTTCATCTGCGCACGGATCTTCGTGATGTTCTGGCGGACGATGTCGCGCGGGTGGCCGCCGTCGCGGATCGCGGCGTTCTCGGCGTTCAGCCCGAACGAGTCGAATCCCATCGGGCGCATGACGCGCTTGCCGTTGCGCCGGTGGAAGTGCGTGAGGACGTCGCCCTGCGTGTAGTTCCGCACCTGCCCGACGTGCAGCGTGCCGGAGGGGTACGGCAGCATCTCGAGCACGTAGTAGGCGTCGCCCGCTTCGGGACCGGCATTCGGCGTGTAGAAGGCCCGCTCGTCCTCCCACACTCTCTGCCACTTGCTCTCGATTGCCTGCGGGTCGTATTTCTCCATGACCGTCCTCAGAGACGAAAAAGCCTCTCGCGAGAGAGGCCGTGGGGAGCTGGCGCGGCGTTCGCCGCGGTGGCTCCCTTTTCCTACAAAAGCAGCTCCTTCACCGCATGGAGTGTAGCGGTGGTGGACAATCGGAGCCATGAGCGATTACACCCACATCAACCTGAAGGACGACGTCGACGACCAGGCCCCGAACTTCGGGCTGTCGCCGAACCTCGAGGCCCGGATGGCACGGGTCCCGCTCGGGATGGAGCAGGCCGGCCTCAGCTACCTGCGGATCGCCCCGGGCTTCCGGCTGCCGTTCGCGCACAAGCACAAGAACCAGGAAGAGGTCTACGTGCTCGTCAGCGGTAGCGCCAAGATCAAGCTCGAGGACGATGTTCGCGAGCTGAAGCAATGGGACGCCGTCCGCGTGCACAAAGACACCGTCCGTGGCTTCGAGGGCGGCGAGAACGGCGCGGAGCTGCTCGTGATCGGAGCGCCGAGCACGGGCCCCGGAGACGCGGAGGTGCTGCAGGATTGGTGGAGCGACTAGGCGGCACCCTGCCGCCGGCGCTACGCGAGCTGTTCCCCGACACGGCCGGCGTCGACGACGGCGAGCTCGTGATCGGCGGCGTACCGGCATCCGCGCTCACCGCGGAATTCGGCACGCCGCTGCTCGTCTACTGCCGGGATACTGTTCTCGCGCGGGCGCGCGCGTACGCGCGCGTGGACCCTGCAGCGCTCGTCGTCTACGGGACAAAGGCGTTTCCGAACGTCACGCTGCTGCGGCTGCTCGCGGGTGAGGGCCTCGGCGCGGACGTGTCCACTTCAGGCGAGCTCGAGTTTGCGCTGCGGGCCGGCCTTTCGGGCGAGCGGATCGTGTTCCACGGCAACAACAAATCCGACGCCGAGCTGCGAGCCGCCGCGGACGCCGAGGCCCTCGTCGTGCTCGACTCGCGCGAGGAAGTCGGGCGAGCGCGTGCAGCCGGAGTCGCCGCGGTGCTCATTCGCCTCACGCCCGGGATCGAGGCGGAGACGCACCACGCGATCCGCACGGCGCATGCCGAGTCCAAGTTCGGCCTCGCTCCGGATGACGCCGTCGCCGCGGTCGGCGAGGCACGGTCGGTGGGCCTCGACGTGGCGGGGCTGCACGTGCACATCGGCTCCCAGCTGACACGCGCGGACGAGAGCGTGCTCGCAGTCGAGCAGATGCTCGACGTCGCGCGGCGCTGCGGCGACTGGACACCGCGCGTGTTCAACCTCGGCGGCGGGTTGGGCGTGCGACACAACCGCGAAGAGACGGCGCCGGACGTGGAGGAGTTCGTCGGCGACCTCGTCCGCCTCGTGCGCGCGCGCTGGCGCGCCCCGGTGCAGCTCGTGCTCGAGCCTGGACGCTCGCTCGTCGGCCGGGCCGGGGTGACGCTCTACGAGATCGGTGCGGTCAAGGGGACCAACGCCGCCGTCGACGGGGGAATGTCGGACAACCCGCGGCCGCAGCTCTACGGCGCCCGCTACGAAGCCGTGCTCGCGAATCGCGCCGCGGAGCCGACTGCGGGTGCCTACCGCATCGCCGGCAAGCACTGCGAGTCGGGTGACGTGCTGATCCAAAGCGTCGAGCTCCCGCAGCCGCGGCGTGGCGACCTGCTGGCGGTGCCGGCGACGGGGGCGTACACCCTCTCGATGGCGTCGACGTACAACGGTGTGCCGCGGCCGGCAGCGGTGCTCGTCGCGGCTGGGAACGCGGAGCTGATCCGCCGGCGCGAGACGGTCGACGACCTGCTCAGGTTCGAGCCGTAGCGAACCCGGGCCGCACGAGGCGCGGCGGCGCGACCAGCCGTGCATCCTTGACCGGCGGATTCAAGGGCTCGGCGAGCGGCGCCGCGCCGAACGATGCGAGCCGCCGCTCCTCGGCCACGTCTCCGTAGACCGTCGTCCGCTGTCGCGGCGTCCGCCCGGAGGTACGGATCAGCTCCTCCATCGCCTCGGGTGGGAACTCCTGCCCGTGCTGCGCGCCGGCCGAGCGTGAGATCGACTCGTTCATGAGCGTCCCGCCGAGGTCGTTCACGCCGGCCCGCAACGCCGCCGCCACGCCCTCGCGCCCGAGCTTCACCCATGACACCTGGATGTTCGTGATCACCGGATGCAGCGCGAGCCGTGCGACGGCATGCAGCAGCAGCGTCTCGCCGAACGTCGGCCCCGAGCGCGCCTGCCCGCGCAGCCACATCGGCGCCTCCATGTGCACGAACGGCAGCGGGACGAACTCCGTGAAGCCGCCGCTTCGCTGCTGCTGCTCGCGCGCACGCAGGAGATGCCTCGCCCAGCTGCGCGGGGACTCGACGTGTCCGAACATCATCGTCACGTTCGAGCGCAACCCCACCCGATGCGCGGTGTCGTGCACGTGCAGCCACTGCTCGGTCGTGACCTTGTCGGGACAGATGACGCGGCGTACTTCGTCGTCGAGAATCTCTGCGGCAGTGCCCGGCAGCGAGCCGAGCCCCGCGTCGCGCAGCTCCCCCAGGTAGTCGTCGAGCGGAAGGCCGAGCGTCACAGCCCCCTGCCATACCTCGAGCGCGGAGAACGCGTGCACGTGCAGCCCCGGCACCGCGTCCTTGATCGCGCGCACCACTGACGCGTAGTAGTCGCCGGTGAAGGCCGGGTGGATGCCACCCTGCAGGCAGACCTCTGTCGCGCCGCGCTCCCACGCCTCCGCGCAACGCCGCACGATCTCCTCGTGCGGGACGAGGTACGGCGCGCCACGAAGGTTCGCCGCCAATCTCCCTTTGGAGAATGCGCAGAAACCGCAACGGAAGTAGCAGACGTTTGTGTACTGGATGTTGCGCGTGACGACGTAGGTCACATCGTCGCCGCAGACCTCGCGACGCAAAGCGTCGGCGGCGGCGAAGACACGGTCGCGCTCGTGACCGCGCGCCCGGAAGAGACGCACGAGCTCGTCCTCGCCGAGCTCCTCGCCGAGCTGCAGGGGCAACGCGTCGCGTGGCACGAACGGAACCCCGACGTCGTCGCCCGGCGACCACGTGTCCTCGCGTGCGAGGCCGAGCGCGTCGGCCGCGCGCAGCACAGCGGGCATAACCGCCGGATCGAGCCACTCGCCGGAGATCCACTTCGGGTAGACCGCGAGACGCGGAGCGAGCTCGAGACCGCGGCTCTCGGTGGCGAGGCGCAGCCGCTCCACGTCCGGCCAGGGCGCCTCTGGGTTGACGTGGTCGATCGTGACCGGGGAGACGCCGCCCCAGTCGTCGATGCCGGCGTCGAGCAGCAGCGGAAAGTCGTCGTACGAGAGGTTCGGCGGCGCCTGCACGTGCGCGTGCGCGCCGAGGACGATGCGCGCGACCGCGATCGTCCAGAGCAGCTCGTCGAGCGGCGGCTCCGTCGCTGCCGCCATGCGTGTGCCCGGCTTCGCGCGGAAGTTCTGGACGATCACCTCCTGCACGTGTCCGTAACGGTCGGCCAGCTCGCGGATCGCACGCAACGCGTCGACGCGCTCGGCACGCGTCTCGCCGATGCCGATCAGAACGCCCGTCGTGAACGGGACGCGTTCCTCGCCCGCAGCGGCGAGCGTCGCGAGCCGCGCGGCCGGCAGTTTGTCGGGCGAGCCGAAGTGCGGTCCGCCGCGCGCCGACAGTCGCTCCGACGTCGTCTCGAGCATCGAGCCCATGGACGCGCTCACGGACCGCAGCGCGCGCGCGTCCTCGCGCGTCAGGACTCCCGGATTCAGATGCGGCAGCAGCCCGGTCTCCTCGAGCACGGCGCCCGCGGCGCGTCGCAGGTACTCGAGCGTCGTGCTGCAGCCGAGCGCCGCGAGCTCGTCGCGCGCCGCGGCGTAGCGGAGCTCGGGCTTGTCGCCGAGCGTGAAGAGCGCCTCGCGGCAGCCGGCCGCCGCACCGGCGCGCGCGATGTCGAGCACCTCCTCGAGGCCGAGGGACGCGCGCTCGCCGCGCCGCGGCGGTCGCGCGAAGGTGCAGTAGTGGCAGACGTCGCGGCAGAGCTTCGTCAGCGGGATGAAAACCTTCGGCGAGTACGTGACGAGGCGGCCGTGTCCCTCGTCGCGGAGTGCGCGAGCCTCGGCACAGAGATCCTCGAGCGGCCGGTCGAGCAGCTCCATCGACCTGAGCTTATGCGGGTAGAGCGGTTGTGATCGAGTTCGGCGCATCGACCGGCCATTTCAGACGCGCGCTCGGGGAACCCGAGCGCGCTGAAGCCGGCACCGCAAGCGGTGCCTAGACGAGATCTACCGAGGCGAAACCGACGGAGGCGGCCACTGCGAAGGCGCCGATCCCGACGGCGACGAGCGACCAGCGGCGCTGCCGCGTGCCCGGCGCTGCGACGAGCGCCGACCCGGCGAGCCCGAGCAGGATCGCCGTGCAGGTCTCGACTGCCTGAAACGCCATCCCGAGGCCGAGCGCGACCCCGGTGCCGACGCCGGTGCCGTGCAGCGCGAGCGTGGCCGCGCCCGCGCCCGCGCCGATGTTTCCCGGCGTGAGCGGGAGCACGCCGGCGAGCGCGACAGCGGCCAGGAGCACGATGGAAACGCTGAGCGCGTGCGGAATCCCGAGCGCGGCGACGACGGCGATGGTCGCGCCCAGGCGAGCTGCGAAGGAACATGCGACCCAGCGGCCGATCTCGAGTCCCGTCCCGGGCGAGCGGAAGATCTCGAGTGCCGCAGCGAGTCGCCCTGCTACGCGCCGGCTCGAGCGCACGCACAGCGCGAGCGCGCCGGCGACGACGAGAGCGACGAGCGGCGCCGGCCACAACGGGACGCGGCCGACGACTGCGGCGCCAAACACGAGTGCGGCGAGTGCGAGCGCCCGCGCCGCGGCCACCGCTGCTCCGACTCCGCAGGTCCGCAGGACAGGATCGCCGCCGTCGAGCGTGCGCGAGAGCAGGCCGATGCGCACGGCGCCGCCGAGGTGAGCCGGCGAAACGGAGTTGACCAGCGAGCCGATCGCGTACCTGGCGGCAACGTCCGTGCTGCTCGCGCAGCCACCGCAGGCGCGCAGGCCGGCATTCCACGCCAGGGCCGAGCAGACGAGAGCCGTTCCGAAGCCCGCGCCGCCGAGTAGCAGCCAGTCGGGCTGGAGCCGGCCCAGCGTCGCCACGGCCTGAAGCAACGTCCCCCGCCCCACGGTCAGGGCCGCGACGGCGACCGCCGCCGCGCCCAAGAGGGCCAGGCCGATTGCCGAGGAACGCCGCATCACCTCGACGCTATCGGCGCCAGATGAGATTCCCGTTAAGAGCGGCAGGCAAGATGAACGGGATGAGCCTGCGCGCCGCCCTTCGCACGGAGGCTCCCGCCGTCGCTACGGCGGCCGGGTTCCTCGCCGCGCTGCTCGTCTGGCTCGGCCCGCACGGCACCGATCTCGCTGCTCACGCCTACCAGCGGGCGCTCTATCTGCAGCACGGATTCGTGCTTTGGAACAACTTCTGGTACGCCGGGCGCTACAGCTTCGTCACGTACAGCATCGTGTATTACCCGCTCGCGGCGCTCCTCGGAATCAATCTGCTGGCGGTCTTGACCGTGGCGCTGGCGGTCGGCGCTTTCGCGGCGATCGTGCACAACGAGTGGGGCGCGAGCAGCCGCTGGTCGGTTCGCGTTTTCGGCGTCGTCTGGGCGGCCCTGGTCGTGTCGGCTGCGTTTCCGTTCATGCTTGGCTGCGCCTTCGCGCTGCTTGCGCTCTGGGCCCTTCAACGCGGACGACGCCTGTCGTTTGCCGCGCTCGCGCTCGGCGCGCTGGCGGCGAGCCCGCTCGCGTTCGTCCTCCTCGTCGTCGTGCTCGTCGCGATCGGCCTTTCGCGGCGTGGCGAGTCGGGCGCCGTTGTCGTGCCCACGGTTGCAATCGCAGCGATCGCCTGTCTCGAGCTCGTGCTGCAGCGCATGTTCCCCGCGCGCGGCCGCTTTCCGTTCTCGCCGGCGGAGTTCGCTGCGGCGGGGACCTTCTGCGTCCTTGGGCTCGCACTCACCTGGCGCGTCGCCGAGGCGCGCGTGTTGCGCTGGATGTTCGCGGCGTACCTCGCGGCGTGCACGCTTGCGTTCGCGGTGGCATCGCCGATCGGGGAGAACATTGCGCGGCTCCGCTTCGTCGCTGCGCCCATCGCCGTGCTGATGCTGTCGCTCCGAAACTGGCGTCCGCGGGCGGTGTGTGTCGTCGCGCTCGCACTCGCCGTTTCCTGGAACATCACGCCGCTCGCAGCCAGCTTCGCGCGCGGCGTCGACGACCCCGCAGCGCACGCGGCGTACTGGGGGCCGGCGACGACCTTCCTCGAGCAGCATCTGCCGGCGGGCTATCGAGTCGAGGCGGTGGACACCGCGAACCACTGGCCGGCCGACTTCCTCGCACGGGCCGGCATCCCGCTCGCGCGCGGCTGGTTCCGCCAGGAGGACTTTCCGCAGAACCGCGTGCTCTACGGCCCGCTCGGCCCGGCCGCGTACGTGCGCTGGCTCCGCACGATGAGCGTCCGCTACGTCGTGCTCACCTCGCGTCCCCCGGACTACAGCTCGCGCGGCGAGGCGCGCCTCCTGGCGAGCGGCCGCACGCGGCTACTGCCGGCGTTCGCGACGCCGAGCGTGCGCATCTTCGCGGTGCCGTCGCCGGAACCGCTCGTCAGCGCGCCCGCCCGCGTGCGCCAACTCGGGTACGCGACCATCACGCTGACCGCGCCGCGCCGCGGTGCCTACCGCCTCGCGGTCACGTACACGCCCTACTGGCACTCGCCCACCGCCTGCCTCCAGCGTTCCGCCGACGGCATGACGCGGCTGGTCGTGCGGCAACCCGGCCTCGTCCGGCTTCGATTCGCGGTCACTCCCCGCACCGCGCTCGCGACGATCGCCGGCGAGGATTCCGACACCTGCCGCTAGCGCGGCTTGATCGACACGAGCTTGCCGAAGGGGTGCCAGGCCTTGGCCGACCAGCGCTGAAGCTTCACCTGCGTCAGCGGGAACCGCGACGTCGGTGTCGTGTGGAGCACGATCCCCGGCAGCACGAAGGGATTGCCCTTTTCGCTCAGATGCGTCGCCGCGCGCATGAGGCTGTCGCGGGTCAAGTCCTTGCCTGCCTTCTTGAGCGTGTCGACGAGGGTGTAGGCCGTCGCCATCCCCGTGGTGTAGTAGCCGTCCTGCAGGTCGCGGGAGCTGATGTCGCTGCCGTATTGCTTGAGGATCGACTGGAACAGACGGATCCCCTTGTCCTTGCGCCAGGCAGGCGCGGCCGGGTCCTTGCCGAAGACGATCGAGATGGCGCCGTTCGCCGCGTTCTGCGGGACGATCGCCATCAACGCGGACGCGGAGGAAACGTCGTTGACGAAGATGTGCGGCTTCCAGCCGAGACGCGAGACGGCGTTGAACGCCTGCAGCGAGAACTTGCCGAACGCAAAGATCATGAAGACGTTCGCCTTGCTCGCCTTCAGCTGCGTCACCTGCGGCTGGACGTCGGTGGACGTCGGGTCGTAGGCGACCTTCGACACGATCGCGCCGGCCTTCTTGCCGAGCCCGCGCCGTAGCCCGGCGTAGAGATCGCGCCCGTAGTCGTCGTCCTGGTAGAGCACGGCGATCTTCGGCTTCTTGATGTGCTTGACCACGTACTGCCCGTAGACGGCTCCCTCTTCCGAGTACGGCGGGATGTAGCCGATCGTCCACGGGTACTTCTTGTAGTCGCGACCGAACGTGGTCGCGCCGGACGACACGAATAGCTGGGGCACCTTCGCGTCGTTCAAGAGCTTGCGCACCGCGAGGTTGTTGCTCGTGCCGAGTGACGAGAACATCGCGAACACCTGGTCCTGCTGCACGAGCCGGATCGTGTTGTTGACCGCCCTGCCCGGGTCGTAGCCGTCGTCCAGATACGTGAACTTGAGCTTGCGCCCGAGGACCCCGCCCTTCGCGTTGACGTACTTGAAGTAGGCGTCGATCCCTCGCGCGACGTTGCCGGCGATCGCGGCCTCGCCGCTGAGCGGGACGCTCGAGCCGATGCGGATCTCCGTCGACGTCACGCCGGGCGTCGCCAGCGGCCGCGCGCCCGCCGCGGTCACGAGGATCCCAGCGGCCAGCAGGGAGAGAAGAAGGGCCTTCACCACGACCTAGGACTTACTGTACAACCGGGTTGTTAGCGGGCCAAAGAGACGGCGTAACGCCCCGCCCACGCCCGACGGCAGGAGGATCAGGACGACGATCAGCACCGCGCCGAAGATGACGTCGGGCATGCCGGGCCGCTGCGGATCGAGATTGACGTGCGGCAGATGGTCGACCCAGCGCGTCACGTCGGCGGTGCGGTTGATCAGGACGTAGATCGCGGACGCGCCCAGGATCAGCCCGGCGAAAGAGTCGACGCCGCCGAGCGCGAGCGCCGCGACGAGGTAGACCGACAGGACGACCGGGAAGACGTCGGGGTTCATATACGCACGCGCGATCGCATACAGCGAACCGCCGACGCCGGCATAGAACGCCGACAGCGCGAACGCGAGCGTCTTGTAGCGCGCAAGGCTGATGCCCGACGAGGCCGCGGCGATCTCGCTGTCGCGAATTGCCTTCAAGGTCCGCCCCGGCTTGCCCCGGACGAAGAGCCATGCGATGACGAGGAGCACGAAGGCGATGCCCCACGTCAGGTAGTAGATCCAGTTGTTCGGCGTCGCCGAGAGACCGAACGGCGTCTTCAGCAGGTTCAGCGTCTTGCCGCTCGTCCCGCCGAGGAAGTGGTCGAACTTCAGCGGGATCTGGCGGAACGACACCGCGATGCCAAACGTGACCACTGCGAGATAGAGCCCCGACAGGCGAAGCGCCGGAATGCCGACGAGCAGCCCGGCCGCCCCGGCGACGAGGCCTGCGATCGGGATCGTCCAGAGGTCGCGGAGGTGGTGGCCGTACACGCCGTCGACGCTCAGGACCGCTGTCGTGTAGCCACCGATCGCCATGAACGCGCCGTGCCCGAGTGAGATCTGCCCGCTGTAGCCGGTCAGCACCGACAGCCCCAGCAGGGCGATGAAGTACATCCCCACGGTCGCCATCTCGTAGGCGGTGAAGCTCGAGACGAGGTGCGGCATCACGGCGATCAGCGCCGCGAGCGCGAGCAGGCCGAGGACTTCGAGCGACAGCTTCAGCCTCATACCCGGCGCACCGCCACGCGTCCGAAGAGGCCGTTCGGCTTCACCAGGAGGACGAGCAGGATCAGCAGCAGAGCGGTCGGCAGCTTGAGCGCCTCCCCGATGAAGCCGACGTAGCGGCCGAGCAGCGTGATCGCGACGCCGAGCAGCAACCCGCCGACGACTGCTCCGATCGGACTGTCGAGGCCGCCGAGCACCGCGGCTGCGAGCGCGTAGATGAGGATCGTCTGCATCATGTTCGGGTCGAGGAAGAGGATCGGCGCGACCATCATCCCCGCGACTGCACCGAGCACCGCTGCGAGCCCCCAGCCGAAAGCGAGCATCCACCCGACGCGCACGCCGACCAGCTCGGACGAATCGCGGTTGAGCGCCGCCGCGCGCAGCCCGAGACCGAGCTTCGTGAACCGGAAGAAGAGGGCGAGCAGCGCAACGAGGACGAACGAGACGGCGACGATGCCGATGTCCTGGACGCTGACGGGCACGCTGCCGACGGCGATCGTGCGCGTCGAGAACGGCCCGTTGAACGGCCGGTTCTCCCCACCCCAGATCACGCTCATCAACCCGTTGAGGAGGACGGCGAGGCCGAGCGTCACGATCACGATCGTGATCACCGGCCCGTTCTCGACCGGGCGGATGATCGTCCGCTCGACCGCGACGCCGCCGGCGAACGCGATCGCGAGCACGATCGGGAACGCGGCCCAGAACGAGAGGCCGTGGTTCATCAGCGACCAGCAGACGAAGGTCGTGAACGTCGCCATCTCCCCCTGCGCGAAGTTGATCGCCCGCGTGGAGCGGTAGATGATCACGAGCGCGAGCGCGAGCGCGGCGTAGATCGCCCCTTGACGCACGCCTGCGACGAGCTGTTGACCGAACTCCGTCCAGGTGAAGGCCGCGACGGGCATCAGTACCCGAGGTACGAGCGGCGCACGGATTCGTCGGCGCGCAGCGCCTCGCTTGCGCCCGACACGACGACGTTGCCGACTTCGAGGACATAGGCGCGCGCGGCGTGCGCAAGCGCGAGGTTCGCGTTCTGCTCGACAACGAGGATCGACATGCCCTCGTCGGTGCGAAGCTTGTCCAGCACCTCGAAGATCTCCTTGACGAGCATCGGCGCGAGGCCCAGCGACGGCTCGTCCAGCAGGACGAGCTTCGGGCGCGCCATCATCGCGCGGCCCAGCGCAAGCATCTGCTGCTCGCCGCCCGACAGCGTCCCCGCCTGCTGGCCCTTGCGCTCTTCGAGGCGTGGGAAGTATGAGAAGACGCGCCGCGCGTCCTCCTTGACGCCGCCGCGCCGCGCGTACGCGCCGAGCCGAAGGTTCTCCCAGACCGAGAGCTCGCTGAACGTGCCGCGACCCTCGGGCACGTGCGCGATGCCGGCGCGCGCCGCGGCGTCGGGGCGACGCGCGAGCTTGCTGCCGCCGAAGAGCACGTCGCCGGTTCGCCGCACGGTGCCCGACACGGCTCGTAGCGTCGTCGTCTTGCCGGCTCCGTTCGCGCCGAGCACC
This sequence comes from Gaiellaceae bacterium, assembly GCA_045806245.1. Lineage (GTDB taxonomy): Bacteria > Actinomycetota > Thermoleophilia > Gaiellales > Gaiellaceae > 3-1-20CM-4-69-9. The sequence continues at coordinate 31,683 of JBJMJR010000098.1, forward strand.
GCGACGAGCTCGCCCTCGCCGACCTCGAGCGAGATCCCGTGCAGCGCCTTCACCGGGCCGTAGCGCGCCTCGACGCGATCGAGCCGGAGCAGCGCGCTCACGCCTCGGCTCCGAGGTACGCCTCGATCACCTGCTTGTTGCCGCGAACCTCGGCCGGCGTCCCCTCCGCGATCTTGCGCCCGAAGTCGAGGACATGGACGCGGTCGGCGACGCTCATGACGAGCCCCATGTGGTGCTCGACCAGGAGCACCGTCAGCTCGTAGTCGTCCCGCATGCGCTTGATGAAGGTGCCGAGCTGCTCGACCTCCTCGTGGCTGAGGCCGCCGGCGGGCTCGTCGAGCAAGAGCAACCGCGGCGCGGAGGCGAGCGCGCGCGCGAGCTCGACGCGCTTCTGCGTCCCGTACGGCAGGCCCGACGCCGACCGGTGGCGGATCGAATGCAGATTGACGTAGTAGAGGACGTCCTCCGGCGACTGCTCCGCGTGCCGCGCGTGTGCGCCGACGCGGACGTTGTCCAGCACCGACATCCCGCGAAAGAGCTCGACGTTCTGAAATGTCCGCGCGATGCCGCGCGTGACGACGGCGCTGGGCGCGACGTCGAGCAGGCTCTTCCCTTCGAAGCGGACGTCGCCCTCATCCGGTGTGTACAGCCGGGTGATCACGTTGAAGGCGGTCGTCTTGCCGGCGCCGTTCGGTCCGATCAGGCCGACGATCTCGCCCGGCTCCGCGGCGAACGAGACGCCGTCGAGCGCGACGATGCCGCCGAAGCGCTTCGTGACGTTGTCCACTTCGAGCAGCGGCAAGGCACTAGCCTAAGCTTGTTGCACCCGACAGCCCAAAAGTTGCAGGAGCGCCTCCACGAGCTCGGTCTCGACGTCGAGATCCGCGAGCTGTCGGATTCGACGCGCACCGCGCAGGAGGCGGCCGACGCCGTCGGCGCCGAGCTCGGGCAGATCGTCAAGTCGCTCGTCTTCATGGACGGCGACGGCGCGCTCCTCTGCCTCTGCGCCGGCGACCGACGGGTCGACACGGCCAAGCTCGGCGAGCGCGTGCGACAGGCGAAGGGCGACGAGGTGCGCGAGGCGACCGGCTTCGCGATCGGCGGCGTGCCTCCGCTCGGCCACGAGCGGCCGGTCCGCACCGTCGTCGACGAGTCGCTGCAGCGCTTCGAGACGCTCTGGTGCGCCGGCGGAACGCCGCATGCCGTCTTCCCGGTCGAAACGCCCGCATTGATCGCGGCGTTGCCGGACGCGCAAGTGCGAGACGTCACGTAATCCGCTGCAGGGTTCTGCGCCGCGGACGAGTCAGTTTCCAGAGGGGGCGCGCCCCCGCGGTTGTCGACCTGCTAGGAAGTCACAGTCGCGGCAGCGCCTCCTCCTTCTTTCTGGGAACCCCCTCGCGGCCCTGGGTGGCCGCTTCCCGAACCCGAGTTTCTGTCGATATTCGCCGGGTAGGCGACTAGGTACCTAGCAGGTCGAAAACAACTCGAGGGGGGATTCATCGCATGAAGATCCGCGCCACCATGGCGGCGTTCGCCGCTGCCCTGTTGTGCCTCGCAGGCGCCTCCGCCGCGAGCGCACAGACGCACCAGAACGGCCTCGTCAATCTGAACCTGGAGAACGTCACGGTCCAGGTTCCGATCGGCGTGGCGGCCAACGTGTGCGACGTCAACGTTGCGATCCTGGCGAATCTCGTCGACACCGACACGGCGCAGCAGTGCACCGCGCTCGCGAACACGGCTGCCAGCGCCGTCACCGTCGGCGCACCGACGGGGACGACGACGCAGAACGGTCTCGTCAACGTCAACGTGTCGAACGTCACCATTCAGGTGCCCATCGCAGCGGCGGTCAACATCTGCGACGTCGACGCCGCCGTGCTCGCTGCTCTGAGCGACGTCGGCGGGTCGTCGTGTGACGCGACGGCCAACAGCAGCGCCGGCTGACGACCGGCCTCCTACGTGACGGGCGCCCGGCAGGCGAAGCTCTCGCAGACGTACACCGCCGGGCGCCCGTCGACGTAGTCCTTGCCGCGTAGGAGCGGCACCTCGTCGCTCGGCCCGAACGCCACCACGGCGTTCGGGTCGAATGGCGCCAGCTCGCGCCGCGCGACGCCGGCGTCCGGCGGGCCGATGACGGCGAGCTCCCTCGGCGGCGAGAAGTGAAGGTCGAGCGCGCACAACGCGTGCCCGAATGCGGATGGCGCATGTGGGATCTGCGGCGAGACGAATCGGAACACGCCGACGGCGCGCCGCTCGAGGTCGTCGTTTCCCCAGAGCCGCGCCAGGCGGAGCAGCACGTAGGCGAGCATCGAATTGCCCGACGGCGTCGGGTGGTCGTCGAAGTCCTTTTTGCGGCTGACGAGCTGCTCCCCGTCCACCGGGGTCAGGAAGAACCCGCCGCGCGCGTCGTCGCCGAACAGCTCGACGGCGAGTAGCGCCAGCCGGTGCGACTCGAGCAGCCAGCGCAAGTCACCTGTTGCCACGTGGAGCTCGTACAGACCGTGCGCGACGTCGGCGTAGTCCTCGAGCACGCCGGCATGTCGCGCCTGGCCTGCGCGCCACGTCCGGGCGAGTCGCCCTTCCGGCGTCGACAGCGGGCCGAGCAGGAACTCGGCGCCCGCCCGTGCGGCGTCGACGAAGTCTTCGCGCTCCAGCCGGCGTCCCGCTTCTGCGAGCGCGGCGACGGTCAGGCCGTTCCACGACGCGACGACCTTGTCGTCGCGCAGCGGCATCGGCCGCGTTTGCCGCGCAGCGAAGAGTCGTGTCCGAATGTCGTCGTCGAGCTCGCCGCGCACGACGAAGCGCCCGTGCTCGAACGGCTGTAGGAGGTCGCGCGGGACGTCGTCGTCCTCGGTCCACGTATACGTCAGTCCCTCGACGCCGTCGGTGTCGGCGTCTTGCGCCGAGGCGAAGCCGCCCTCCGGCAAACGCAGCTCGCGCAGCATGTACGTGCACGTCTCCTCGACAACGCTGCGGTAGCGCTCGTTCCCCGTCACCACCCACGCGTGGAGATACGCGGGCACGAGCAGGGCATTGTCGTACAGCATCTTCTCGAAGTGCGGGATCAGCCACTCGCGATCGACGGAGTACCGGTGGAAGCCGCCGCCGACCAAGTCGTACATGCCGCCGAGCGCCATCGAGTCGAGTGTCTTCGTGACGAGCTCGAGCTCGCCGCGTCGCAACAGAAACTCGAGCGCGGATGCGGGCGGAAACTTCGGAGCGTTGCCGAACCCGCCCCAGACAGGGTCGAAGACGCGGCGCAGCCCGCGCACCGCATCTGCCAGCAGGGTCGCGGTGAGCGGCTCGCTCGACGGCTGAGCGGCGCGGCGCAACTGCTCGGTGATCACTCCCGCGTCGCGCTGGATCTCGGTGCGCCTGTCGCGCCACGCGTCGGCCACGGCCGCGAGCAGTTGCTTGAAGCTCGGCAGGCCGTGTCGCGGCTCCGGCGGGAAGTACGTGCCGCCGAAGAACGGCTCCCCGTCGGGCGTCAGGAAGACCGTCATCGGCCAGCCACCGTGACCGGTGAGCGACACGACCGCGTCCATGTAGATCGAGTCGACGTCAGGCCGCTCCTCGCGGTCGACCTTCACGCAGACAAAATGCTCGTTCATCAGCGACGCGGTCGCCTCGTCCTCGAACGACTCGTGCTCCATGACGTGACACCAGTGGCACGCCGCGTAGCCGACGGAGAGCAGAATCGGCTTGTCCTCCTCCCGCGAGCGCGACAGCGCCTCGTCACCCCACGGGTACCAATCCACGGGATTGTCCGCGTGCTGAAGGAGGTAGGGGCTCGTCTCCTGTGCCAGACGGTTCATCGCGTCGTCACGGTGACGCCGTACGTCGCCGACGACGCGCCCTGCGCCGGCAGGTAGACGTCGAGGAAGGCGAACGTCCCGCGCCGGGTGCGGTTGCGAAAGGCGACGCTCTCCGGATGGTTGCCGTCGTAGCCGCTGCCGTCGAGCAGATGCCGGCGGCGCGTCGCGCCGGTGACGAGGACAGAGCGCGTCGTGGCATTCCACAGCTCCACGTCCGCGTCGGCCGAGACCGTCACGCGAATCGCGACGCGGCGGTGGGCCGGGACCCACAGACGGTAGACGTCCTCCGGATCCTCGGTGACGTCGAGGCGCGCCGCGAGCGTCGCACGCCCGTGGCCCGGCGATGTGAGCGGCGGCTTCGCCTTGCGGAAGAGACGGCCCGCGACGACCTGGGAGACGTCGTCGTTCGGCTCTTCGGGGTCGACGGCAGGCGCGGCGTCGGCGAGCGCCGCGGGGACGTCGAGCAGCCCCCAGCCGGTGTCTTCGTCGAACCCCTTCGCGTCGATGTCGGTCGCCGACCAGCGCATCAGGTCGAAGAGCTGCGTGACGTCCAGCTCGGGGCGGCGTGTCCAGACCCATGCTGCCGCGCCGGCGACGAGCGGCGACGAGAAGCTCGTCCCGTCACCCGTCGCGTAGCCGGACTGGCTCTGCCAGGTCGGCGCCGCGACCGGAATGTCCTGCCCCGGCGCCGACAGGTCGACCGCGAGCGAGCGGTTCGAGAAGAACGACGGCTGATTGTGCTCGTCGGTCGCCGCGATCGTCAGCACGTGCGGCAGCCCCGCGGGAGAGTGCTGCGCGTTGCCCTCGAGAAAGTCGTTCCCCGCCGCTGCGACGAGCAGCGACCCCGAACCGAACGCGACGTCGACCTCGTTCGCGAGCAGTGCGTCGTAGCCGTCGAAGCCGAAGCTCATGTTGATCACACCCGGCCCGGCGTCGAGCGCACGCTCGATCCCCTGAATCACGTCGCTGACGAACATCGGGCCGCTGTCCCATTCGGCCAGCGCAGCCTGCGGGTAGATCCCGACCACCCCGAAGCCGTTCTCCGGTGCACCGACGACGGAGCTGACGGCGGTGCCGTGCGCCTCCTCCTCGTCGCCCGACGTGGACTGCGCGTCGAGCAGGACGGTGTTCGGCCGCGCGGCGAACTCGGGGTGCGTCGTATCGAGACCGGTGTCGATCACGGTGATGCGCTTGCCAGGCCCGGGCGGAGTGACGCGGTCGGCGCCGACGGCGGCGCGCCACCACTCCATGCCGGCGAACGTGTCCTCGGCCGCGCGCTGCGGGACGGCCGCACGATCGGGCTCGACCGTGAGCGCATGGAGCCCGAGCGCGGCGCGCTGCGCGCGTGCCGCCGGCAGACGCCAGACCCCGAGCCGCCGTGAGACGAGTGCTGCGCCCGGCACGCGCCTCCCGCGTGGGACCTGCATGAGCGCGTACGCATGCCCGCGCAGCGACATCAGGTCGACGACGCCGGCCACCTGCGCGCCGGCACTGGGCGCAGGCACGAGCGCAACGAGCGCTGCCGCGATGACCCCTACGCGCCGCACCGGTGCACGGTAGCCGCGCGGGCGGCGGCCGACTACCCCCTGTTGCGCAGCCAGCGAGTCCCCTCGACGAGCGCTGTCACACCACCCGCGATGCCGAGCGCGACGAGCAGCGCGAAGATCGGGTGATCCTTGAAGACCTTCCCGCCGAGGTAGCCGAGCAGTGCGCCGTAGAGGGCCCAGAGAACGGCGGCGGCGAAGATGTAGGGCACGAAGCGCGTCAGCCAGCGCACGCGGACGAGGCCCGACGTGAACGTCGTGGCCGTACGGCCGCCGGGGATGAACCGCGCCACGATCAGGATGTAGCTGCCGCGCTCCTTCAAGAAGCGCTTCGCCCAGTCGAGCCGCCCCTGCGCGCGCTCGCCGCTGAAGAAGCGGTCGACCGCGGGCTGACCGGCGTAGCGGCCAAGCGCATACGAGCAGTTGTCGCCGATGAACGCGCCGGCCGCACCGACCACGATCACCAGCTCGAGCGACAGCTGGCCGCGCGCCGCCTGGATCCCGCACACGATCATCGCCGTCTCGCTCGGCAGCGCCGGCACGACCGCGTCGCCCGCACAGATGGCGAACAGGAGCGGATACGTCCACATCGATCCCGTCAGCAGATCGATCAAGCCGTTCAGAAAGGCGAGCATCACTATCGTCGCGCTCGTATGGACAAGGAGTTCCTACCGCTCGACGGTGTGCGAGTCGTCGACGTGACGAGCTCGCTGGCCGGGCCCTACTGTACGGAGATCCTCGCCGCACTCGGCGCGGACGTGGTGAAAGTCGAGCATCCCGAGCGCGGCGACGAGGCGCGCGCGTGGGGCCCGCCCTTCTGGGAGGACGCGAGCGTGATGTTCTACGCCGCGAACCTCGGCAAGCGCTCGCTCGCCCTCGACGTGAAGCGCGGACGCGACGTGCTGCTCAAGCTCGCCGACGCCGCGGACGTCTTCCTGCAAAGCCTGCGACCGGGGACGGCAGAACGGCTCGGTTTCGGCTCGGCCGCGCTGCGCGAGCGCAACCCCCGCCTCGTGTACTGCGACATCGGAGCGTTCGGACGCACCGGTCCGTTGCGCGACCGGCCGGGGTACGACCCGCTCCTGCAGGCGTTCGGCGGGATCATCAGCGTGACGGGCGAGCCGGAGCGCCCGGGCGTCCGCGTCGGGACGTCGCTCGTCGATCAGGGCACCGGGATGTGGGCGGCGCTCGGTGTCCTCGCCGCGCTCTACGCCGGCGGCGGGAGGAACGTCGACGTCTCGCTCTTCGAGACCGCTGTCGCGTTGGTGCCGTACCAGCTCACCGCGTACCTTCGGAGCGGCGCGGTTCCCGGCCGGCACGGGACGGCCTTCCCGTTGATCGCGCCGTACCAGGTGTTCCACGCGCGTGACGGCGACGTGATGGTCGCTGCAGCGAACGACGGCCTCTTCGGACGCCTCTGCGAGGCGCTCGACCTGCCGGAGCTCGCGTCGGATCTGCGCTTCGCGACGAACCCCGACCGGATCGAACGTCGCGACGAGCTCGCCGCGCTCATCCAGGCGCGCGTCGCCGGCAGCGCTCGCGACGACGTGCTCGGACGTCTCGCTGCCGCGGGCGTCCCTGCCGCACCGGTCAACGACATCGGACAGGTCGCCGAGCACGAGCAGACGACAGCGCTCGGCTTGATCCAGCAGACGCCGGAGCCGACGGTCGCACTCCCGCTCTCGTTCGACGGCGAGCGGGCTCGCCACCGTTCGGCGCCGCCGAGGCTCGGCGAGCACACCGCGGAGATCCTGCGCGAGGCCGGCTACGACGACGGCCAGATCGCGGCGCTCGCACGGGAAGGAATCGTGCGCGACGGACGTCTTGCGACGTAGATTCGCACCATGACCGACACCCGGGCCCTGCTTCGACGCACCGCCGAGCTGGCGGCGGACTTCCTCGACTCGCTCGCGGAGCGTCCCGTGTTCCCGGAGGCATCGCCCGACGAGCTGCGTTCGGCGTTGGCAGTTCCGCTGCAGGACGACCCGCTCGACCCCGAACGGGTCGTGGAGGAGCTCGCCGCCGCGGCTGACGCGGGGCTCGTCGCCATGCCGAGCGGGCGCTATTTCGGCTTCGTCATCGGCGGCGGCCTGCCGGCGGCGTTGGCCGCGGACTGGCTCACGTCTGCGTGGGACCAGAACGCCGGCCTCTACGTGGGCGGGCCGTCCGCGTCGATCGTCGAGCAGGTCGTGCGCGACTGGGTGTGCGAGCTGCTCGGCCTGCCGGCAGCTGCGTCGATCGGGCTCGTCACGGGGACGCAGATGGGCAGCGTGACCGCGCTTGCCGCAGCGCGCTACCGCGTGCTCGAGCGAGCCGGCTGGGATGTCGCGCGCGACGGCCTCGCCGGCGGGCCCCGCATCCGCGTCCTCGTCGGCGACAAGCGCCACGTCACCATCGACCGCGCGTTGCGGCTGCTCGGTCTCGGTATGCCCGAGCTGGTGACCGCCGACGATCAGGGCCGGATGGACGCCGGCGCGCTCCGCGCCGCGCTCGAGCGAGGCGACGGGCCCGCGATCGTCTGCGCGCAGGCCGGCGAGGTCAACACCGGCGCATTCGACCCGTTCGACGAGATCGCCGACGTAGCGGCCGAGCACGGCGCCTGGCTCCACGTCGACGGCGCGTTCGGCCTCTGGGCTGCCGCCAGTCCGCGGCTCCGCCCGCTCGTGCGCGACGTCGACCGAGCCGACTCGTGGATCACAGACGCACACAAGTGGCTGAACGTCCCGTATGACTCGGCACTCGTGCTCTGCAACGACGCGGAGGCGCATCGCGCCGCGATGACCGTCAGCGCCTCGTACCTGATCCAGGACGACGGCGCGCGCGCCGTACGCGACCAGGTCGACTGGGTACCGGAGTTCTCGCGGCGCGCGCGCGGCTTCGCGGTCTACGCAGCGCTGCGGTCACTCGGGCGCAACGGGCTCGTCGAGCTCGTCGAGCGCACATGCGCGTGCGCGCAGCACTTCGCGGAAGAGATCGTCTCGCTGCCCGGCGTCGAGCTCCTGAACGACGTCGTGCTCAACCAGGTGCTCTTCCGCTTCGCCACCGACGAGGAGACGGACGACGTGTTGCGGCGCGTGCAGGAACAGGGCGACGTCTGGATGAGCGGCACGACCTGGGACGGCCGACGGGCAATCCGCGTCTCGGTCTCGAACTGGCAGACGACCGACGAGGAGATCGCCCTGGCGCTGCGCGCCTTTCGTGCGGCGGCTCAGCCGGCCCAGCTGCCGGCGCGGTAAACCTGGCCCTCGAGCCGCCGGCCGAGGACGCGTTCCAGCCATTCCGCCGCGGCGATCAGCGCGTCGAGGTCGATGCCGGTCTCGACACCGTCTCCTTCGAACAGATACACGAGGTCCTCCGTCGCGATGTTCCCGGTCGCACGCGGTGCGTACGGGCAGCCGCCGAGCCCCGCGCACGACGCGTCGAAGATGGTCGCGCCCGCCTCGAGCGCGGCCACAGCGTTTGCGTAGCCGGTGTTGCGCGTGTTGTGCAGATGCACCCCCGGCGCGCGCGTCCGCTCGACGAGCGTGCGTACCTGGCGCGGTGTCGCGACTCCGATCGTGTCGGCGAGGACGACCTCGACACCCTCGAATGCGGCGGCCAAATCAGCGACGACGCCCGGATCGACCTTCCCCTCGAACGGACAGCCGAACGCGACGCTGATCGTGAGCGTCACCGGTAGCTCCGAGCGCTCGATGACCTCGGCCGCGGCTGCTCGAGCCTCCTCGAGCGACTGGTTCGCATTTCGCCGGCTGAACGTCTCCGTCGCGGCGAGCGTGAAGTTGACGCGGTCGAGCCCGCTCGCGGCGAGGCGCTCGTACCCCTTCACGTTCAGCGCGAGCCCCGAATACTCCGTCCCGTCGCGCCGTTCGAGCGCGCGCACCACCTCCTCGGCCCCCGCCATCTGCGGGACCGCGTCGGGGCGCACGAAGCTGGCCGCCTCGATCCGCGGGACGCGTGCGGCGCCGAGGCGGTTGACCAGCTCGGCCCGGGTTACCGGGGGAAGCGTCTCCGGCTCGTTCTGCAGGCCGTCGCGCGGCCCGACGTCGCAGATCGTGACGCGCACGCCGGCCCTACGGCGCCGGCCGGGAGAGCTGCACGAGCTTCTCACCCGCCTCCGTGGCGAGCGCCTTCGCCGCGTCGACGTCGGCCGCCTCGAAGCGGCGCCCACTCGCGTAGACCTCGACGAGGCCCCAGGCGGCGCCCTCGGCCTCGATCGGGAGCATCAGCAGGGAGTCGAACCCGAGCTCGCCGAGCAGGCTGGTCTCCCGCGCATCCGCGTCGGCATCGCCGCTGTACACGGTCTTGGCCTCGAGGTTCTCGATCACGGCGCGCGTGAGCGGATAGTCGGAGATCAGGTAGCCGTGGCCGAGCCGGTCCAGCGACCCTTCGCGACGGTGCTGGACGAGATCGACGAGCAGATCGCCGATCACCCGCGAGATGGTGCAGGCCGGAGCGTCGAGGACGACGACCAACGCTTCAGCCGTGAGGCTGAGCAACTCGGCGACGCTCGCCGACCCACGCAGCTGCTCAGCCGCGGCCGCGACTCCCGAGCTCTGATCGGCGCCCACGCGCCGAGTCTACGGTCCGGGGTTACTGATCGAACCCGCTGGCGTCGACCTTTTCAGGCTCGATCAGCACCTTCACGCGCGTCTCGGCCGGGTTGCGCCAGGGGTACTCGTCCTTGCCGATGTATTTCTTCGCGAGCTTGTCGATTTGGGCGTCCGCGCCGTCCTCGGTCAGCTCCGCCCGGCCGCTCACGGCCACCCACTTGTACGCGTTGCTCGGATCGACGACGAGCAGCGACGCGCGCGCATCCCGCTGCAGGTGGTTCGGCTTCGCGCGTCCGAGGGCGGTGTTGAACGACGGCTTGCCGTCCTCGACGTCGACCCAGACGACGGTCGAGTGCGGCGAACCGTCCTGGCGCAGCGTCGTGACCACGCCGACGAACGGGTTCTCGTCGAGGAACTGCTCCTGTTGCTGCTTCAGCTCTGACATTGCGACCTCCTGTTGACCTTCACCCCTGACGACGCGAAGCGGTAGCGTCTTCCCCGATGGGCGTCGTCTTACCCGTGGGGACCCGCAAGGGACTCTTCCTGCTGCGGAGCGCGGACCGCAAATCCTGGGAGGTCGAGGGCCCGCTGCTCGAGGGCTGGTCCGTGTACCACGCGATCGTCGATCCGCGCGACGGCACGTACCACGCAGCCACGAACAACCCGTTCTACGGCGCCAGCGTGCACCGCTCCTCCGACGGCGGCAAGAACTGGGAGCGCGCGGAGGAGCTCGGCCTGCCCGAGGACGGCGAGCTCAAGCTGAACGCGACCTGGCACATCGAGCCAGGCCGCGACTCCGAGCTCTGGCTCGGCGGCGACCCCGGCGTGCTCTTCCGCTCGGACGACGGCGGGCGAACGTGGCAGCTGAACGAGGCGCTGTTCTCCCATCCGACGCGCGAGCGGTGGCAACCGGGCGCCGGCGGAATGTGTACGCATTCGATTCAGCTCGCCGACGGCGCGATCTTCGTCGCGATCTCCGCCGCAGGCGCTTTTCGAAGCGAAGACGACGGCAACAGCTGGACGCCGATCAACAAGAACGTCGCCGCGGAGTTCATGCCCGACCCGTATCCGGAGGTGGGCCAGTGCGTGCACAAGCTGCTCGTGCACCCGCAGCGCCCGGAGCGGATCTGGCAGCAGAACCACTGCGGCGTGTACCGCTCCGACGATCGCGGTGACACGTGGGAGCGGCTCGACGTGAACGGGCTGCCGACGAGCTTCGGCTTTCCGCTGGCGCTCGATCCCCAGGACCCGGACGTCGCCTACGTCATCCCCGAGCAGTCGCAGGAGCACCACTACACCGCCGACGGCCGGCTGGGCGTGTATCGCACCGCCGACGGCGGCGCCTCGTGGGAGCTCGCGTCGAACGGGCTGCCCGAGCGCGCCTGGGTCGCGGTGCTGCGCGAAGGGCTCGCCTACGACGACGAGGGGATCTACTTCGGGACGCAGAACGGGTCGATCTGGACGGCGCCGCGCGGCGGCGGAGAGTGGACCGAGTCCGTGCGCGACCTGCCGCCGATCCTGTCGGTCGAGGCCGCGCAGGCCTAGTGGCAGTCGTCCTGCTCCCCGCGGTGCTCGCGGCGGAGGCGGGCGGCCAGAAGCGCTTCGAGCTCGAGGCCGCGACCGTCGGCGACGCGCTGCGCCAGCTGCCCGTCCACAACCTGCTGTTCGACGAGCGGGGCGAGCTGCGGCGGCTGATCAACGTGTTCGTCGACGGCATCGACGCTCGTGGCGGCCGGCTCCTGGAGGAGCCGGTGGACCCCGGTTCCGAGATCAGAGTCGTCGGCGCCGTCGCCGGCGGCTAGCCGCCGGGCATCAAGGCCGTCCGGGCCGGTGCCGATCCTTGGACGGTGCGGCTCATCGCAGTAGCCCTCGTGATCCTCGGCGCACTCTCCGCGCTCGGCTTCGCCCACCGCGAGCGGCGCGTCCGCGAGCAGGACAAGCTCGCCGTGATCGCGGGCGACCTCGCCGGCCGGCCGGTCGGCGTCCGCTGCCCCGGCTTCCTCAGCTCACTCGTCAACGTGCGCACGGAGGGCGGCACCGTTCAATTCGACGGCAACGGCCGGCCGGCTGACGCGACGAAGCTCTCGCCCGAGACGTGTCACCTGCTTCGCAACATCGATCGCTTCGACTTCTCCTGCATCGCGCGCGGCAATTGCACGTTCAAGCAGTTCAAGGCCGCGTGGGCGGTGCACACGCTTGCGCACGAGGCCTTCCACCTGCGCGGCATCGAGGCCGAGGCGACGGCGGAGTGCTACGCGCTGCAGAACACCGCCTTCGTCGCTGAACGTCTCGGGATCGCCGACGCGACCGCGCAGCGCCTGCAGAGGTGGGTCTACGTCAGGGGCTATCCGAACGAGCCCGAGGACTACCGCTCGGACGAGTGCCGGGACGGAGGCCAGCTCGACCTCCGCCCCGCTTCACCCTTTTTCCCTTAAGGAACTTCGGTCGGGATGTCTGAGGCGTCGCTTGCGACGCCGGCCATAAGAGGAGGCGCGGGCTCTGCCCGCGCCTCCGTTCGACCCCATCCCTAGGGACGCTTCCTCTACGGAACTTCGGTCGGTATGTCTCGAATTTTGCCGCTGATGATGTCGGCGCGGACCTGATTGACCTTTGCGATCTCCGACTGCGGGACCTTCGGGCTGATCTTGCCGATCGCGACGCCGTTGTCCTTAAGGCCGAAGACGATGTTGCCGCCTTTGTACTTGCCGTCGACGACGAGCTTGATCGCGTCGAACACGGCGGTGTCGACGCGCTTCACCGCACTGGTGAGGATGTGTGGTCCGAGGAACGACTGGTCCGCGTCGACGCCGATGCCCCAGACGTGCTTCTCCTTCGCCGCGTCGAGCGCACCTAGACCGCAGCCTCCGGCGACCTGAAAGATGACACCTGCTCCCTGCTCGATCTGGTCGAGCGCCACCTGCTTGCACTTCGCCTGGTCGGAGAAGTCCTCCGAGTATCCGTTCAGCGTCTTGATCCCGGGGTCGGCGGCCTTCGCGCCCGCCTGGTAACCGGCGATGAAGCGATCGACCGGCGGCTGCTTCTGGCCGCCGACGGAACCGATCACGTCCGGGCCGGGCAAGCGCTTCTCCTCGAGCCCGGCGAGGTAGCCGACGAGGTAGCCGGTCTCCTGCTCCTTGAAGAGGAGGCCGAGCAGGTTCTTCGGCTTGTTCGGCTCGGTCGTCTGGTCGACGTCGACGATCGCGAACTTCGCGTTCGGGAAGTTCGTCGCCGCCGTGGCGATCGCGGTGGCTTCGGTGAAGCCGACGCCGATCGTCAAGTCGTAGCCCTGGCGCGCGAACGTCGAGAGGTTGGGGACGTACTCCTGCGTCGACTTCGCCTGGAACACGCGCTGCTGCACGCCGAGCTCGTGCTGCGCGCGCTGCAGCCCCACGTACGAGAGGTGGTTGAAGCCGCGGTCGTTGAGCCCGCCGATGTCGGTGACGAGACCGATCTTCTTGTCGCTGCCGGCCTGCGAGCTCGATGTGGTCGTGTTCGACGAGCTGCTACTGCCACCGCCGCCGCAGCCGGCGGCGAGGAGTGCGAGGGCGCCGAGGAGGACGAGCGATGTCTTCATCGAGAACCTTTCCGCTAAGGTTTGCGACTATGGGGCGAAAACCGTGAGCGAGCTTAGCACCGCGCACCCTACTCCCGCCCATGTCAGCCTCGCGGTCGTGCTGCACGTCCACGAGCGCGAGCTGCACGTGCTCTTGTGGCAGCGCGCCAGGGAGCCGTTCGAGGGCGACTGGTCGCTGCCCGGCGGCTACCTCGTCCCGGACGAGACGCTCGAGCAGTCGATTCGCCGCCACCTGGCCGAGAAGGTCGACGTGCGCGAGCTTGCGCATCTCGAGCAGCTCGAGACGCGCAGCGAGCCGCGCCGGGTTCCCGGCGACTGGGAGCTGGCGACGGCGTATCTCGGCCTCGTTCCGAGCGACGCCGAGCCGCGCGTGCCCGGCGACACGGCCTGGCACGCCGTCGACGCGCTGCCGGCGCTGGCATTCGACCACGAGGCGATCGTGCTCGCCGGCCGCGAGCGGCTGCGCGCAAAGCTCTCCTACACGAACGTCGGCTTCGCGCTCGCGGCTGCCGAGTTCACCATCTCCGAGCTGCGAGAGGTGTACGCGGCCGCACTCGGGCACGACGTCTCGGCGACGAACCTCCAGCGGGTCCTGCTGCGCCGCGGCGTCCTCGAGTCGACCGGGAGACTGCGTGCCTCGGGACCGGCCGGCGGCCGGCCGGGAGCGTTGTTCCGCTTCCGGGCGCGGGCGCTCGAGGTGACCGACCAGTTCGCGGTGCTGCGACCGCCGGGACCTGCGCGCCTTCCGGCCGCGTAGTTCTCTGAATGGTCCTGGATGGCGGGCTCTGAACGCGGCGACCGCGCCTGGGTGCGCGGCGCGCAGCGCGGATCGGTCGCCGATCTCGAGGCGCTGTTCCGCCACCACTGGCCGCGCGCGTACCGAGCCGCGTACCTCGTCGTGCACGACTCTGCCGCAGCGGAGGACATTGCGCAAGAGGCGTTCCTTGCTGCCGTCCGTTCGCTCGACCGCTTCGACCGCCGCCGCCCGTTCGGGCCGTGGCTGCACCGCATCGTGGTCAACCGCGCGATCGACTGGTCGCGGGCGCGCGCATTGCGCCGCGAGGCGGGCGATGCTGCGCTGGAGGCGGCCGCGGCCGCACCCGCAGCGGACAACCCGCATGCCCGGTCGCTCGCGTCCGCGCTCGCGGAGCTCTCACCGGAACAGCGCGCGGTGATCGTCCTGCGGCACCTGCTCGAGTACACGCCCGGCGAGATTGCGGAGCTCACCGGGCTCCCTCGCGGCACGGTGAACTCGCGGCTGCGGCGGGGCCTGGACGAGCTCGCGGCGCGCCTCGGCGAGGGCGTGCGATGACGCGCTGGCGAGACCCCGCCCCCGGCGAGCGCGAGAGCGCCGAGCGCAGCTGGGACGTCGTGCGCCGCGCCTACGCCGAGCGCCTGCCCGCGCCGAGGCGTCGCGACCGCCGCCCACTCGTCGTGCTCGCTGCGGGAGTCGTCGTGCTCGCCGCGGCGTTGAGCCCGCCCGGGCTCGCGGTCTGGGGATCGCTGCGCGACGCGGTCACGAGCGAGGACCACCTGCTCGCGCTGCCGGCCCGCGGGCGCGTTCTCGTCAACGCGCAGGACGGAGTTTGGGTCGTCAACCGCGACGGCTCGAAGCGCTTCCTCGGCGGTTACGTCGATGCCTCATGGTCGCCGCACGGGCTCTACCTTGCGGCCGCGCGCGGCAACGACCTCGTCGCGATGGAGCCGAACGGACACGTGCACTGGAAGCTCGCGCGAGCACGCCCGATCGGCGCGCCCCGCTGGTCGTACGACGGCTTCCGCATCGCATACTTCGCGGGTCGCGCACTGCGCGTCGTGAACGGGGACGGCACGGGCGACAGACTGATCGCGCCAAACAGCGTCGGTTCGGGACTGCCGGCCCTCGCCTGGCGCCCCGGTACGCACGACCTCCTGTACACGAACAGCCGCTCGCAGCTGGTCCTGCTCGACGTCGACCGGAACAAGGCCATCTGGACGCGCCCCACTCGCGCGACCGAACAGGTCGCGTGGTCGGACGACGGACAACGCGTGTTCGTTGCGGACGCGCGCCCGCGGATCCTCGACGCGGCGGGCCGGCTCGTCGCCGCGTTCGGCACGGGAACGGTGCTCCCGGCGGCATTCGTGCCGCACAGCCGCGCGCTCGCGCTCGTGCGCAGCGCGCGCGGCAGCGACACGGTTTACGTGTACTCCGGTCCGCGCTACACGCGGCGCCGCACCGTCTTCTCCGGCGCAGGCAGCTTCGGTGGGATCGCCTGGTCGCCCGACGCGCGGTGGCTGCTCGTGGATTGGCGCGCGGCCGATCAGTGGCTGTTCATCCGCTCCGCGGCCGTGCGTCGCATCGCGGTGCGCAACATCGGCAACACGTTCGACTCCGGCCCCGAGCACTACGCCACCCTCGCGGGCTGGTGCTGTCCGTAGCGCTCTGCTACGGTCAGACCGTTCCCGGCGACTAGGAGGTCGACCCTGATGACGATTGCGCTTCACCTCCTTTCGAAGAGCTCGCGGCTCTTCGTCTAGCCGGACCCATTCCGTACTAGCCGAGTCTCGAGCTTCACTCGCTCACAAAGGAGACTCGTTTTGCCTGCTCTGGACGAGCTCGGATGGGACGCCGCCTGGATGTCCGCATTCGAGCAACTGCACGAAGACAACCTGGTGGCCGCACGCGTCGCCGCGCAGCATCGTGGTGCGTACGTCGTGTGGACCGAGAGCGGCGAGCTGCGTACGCGAGCGGCGGGCCGCCTCTACTACGAGCACGAAGTCGGCGAGCCGGTGCCCGCCGTCGGCGACTGGGTCGGCGTGCGCGGCACGACGATCACGTCGATCTTGCCGCGACGCAGCGCGTTCATCCGCAAGCGCGCCGGGTTCGGCTCCGACGAACAGGTGCTCGCGGCGAACGTCGACACCGCGTTCCTGCTTGCGGGGCTCGACGACGACTTCAGCCTCCGGCGGCTGGAGCGCTACATCACGACCGCGTGGGAGAGCGGTGCCGAGCCGGTGGTCGTGCTGACGAAGGCGGATCTCTGCGACGACGTCGGCGACGCGCTGCTGCAGGTCGAGAGCGTCGCGATCGGTGTCTCTGTCTATCCGATCTCGAACGTGACGGGCAGCGGCATCGAGGAGCTCGCCGGGCAGCTGCGGCCGGGGCGCACGCTCGTGCTCCTCGGCTCGTCCGGGGTCGGCAAGTCGACCCTGCTCAACCGGCTCGCGGGGACCGAGCTGATGCGCACGGGCGAGCTGGCCGAGGACGGCACCGGTCGGCATACGACCACGCACCGCGAGCTCGTCCGCCTGCCCGGCGGCGCGCTCGCGATCGACACACCCGGCCTGCGCGAGCTGCAGTTCTGGGACGGCGATGTCGGCGCAGCCTTCGAGGACATCGAAGCGCTGGCGTCAGAGTGCCGCTTCCGCGACTGCGCGCACAGCCGCGAGCCCGGCTGCGCGGTGCTCGGTGCAGTCGACGAGGGCACGCTCACACTCGACCGCCTCCGCAGCTGGCGAAAGTTCCAGCGCGAGCTGGAGTCGATCGCCGCCCGGACGGACCACCGCTTAAGGGTCGCGAGAAAGAAGCGCTGGAAGGAGATCGCCGCGCACGCAAGACAACGCCCACGGCTTTAAGCCTGCGAAAGCTCCGCTTTCGCAGGCTTGAGCTACGCCGCTGCGCGGCAAACGCGCGCAGGCAGAGCCTGCGCGCTTCAGTGTCGCTCGGCGGATGTACCCGTCGTGGGGCGCGGCCGTGCTTCGCGTGTCCGCGTCCCATCAGTGCGCCTGCGCGTAAGCCGCGCTTAGCGCTGCCTTACGCTCCGGCCTTTACGGTGGCGTTCTTCCTGCGGCTCTAGTTTCGGCCGAGAACATCGACGGAGACCACTTGGCGGCCGTCGATGGTGGCGTCGCCCACTGCGACCGTGCCGCCGGCTTCGGCCTCGTCGATCACGCGCATGCCGATCGCCTTGGCCTCTTCGAAGTCGGTAGCCTCGGCGACGAGCAGCGTCGCGCCGCTCTCGAGGGTCACTTCGACGCGGTAGACCGGGCCGGCCGCGGGCGGCGGCGGAGCGGTCTGGGCGCGCGCCTCGGCGAGGGCCATCTGCGTGATCGTTCCCTTCGGCTCGTGCACCCGCTCGATCGCGTCCTTGATGTCGGAGCGCGCCGCCGTGACGAGACGGATCGGTCCGTGCAGCGCTTCGCGCAGCCGCGTCAGATGCGCCGAGTTGTCGGCGTCCGGGACGGCGACGACCGTGCACTCCCCGTCGCGCTTCAATGGGAGCGCGCAGTACATGTCTGCGGTCACGCGGGGGAGCAGGAACGCAACTTCGTGGTCGATGGGATAGGCGTCGAGGTCGACGAACTCCTGACCCTGCTGCGCCGCGAGCAACCGGCTGAGCTCGCGCTCTGGCAGGCCGTACTCGAGCAGCACCTCGCCGAGCCGGCGGCTGCTTTCGGCCGCCTCCGCGAGTGCACGGTTGACGGTCTCGAGCGGCATCAGACCCGCGCGCACGACGAGCGTGCCGAGTGGATAGCTCCGCATCTCGGCCGTGCTGTACGGCGGAATCGCCGGTGCCGCAGGCGCCGCCGCGGTCGTGGTCTCGAACATGCTCATTGCCGCAGAATCTCCATGGCAAAGAGTCGTCAGGCGCGGCCTGGACGTCTACCCCCATTCGAGCTAACGCGTTTGAGTGATCGGTACAGGCGGAAAGTCGGTTTCGTGGAGCTCTACCAGGCCGAATGGTGCCCTCACAGCCACAAGGTGCGGCAGCGGCTGACGGAGCTCGGGCTCGACTTCTGGACGCGACAGGTCGCGGCCGACCCAGATAGCCGGGAGCAGATGCGTCAGCACGTGGGCACGAACGAGATCCCGGTGCTGGTCCCGGACGACGCCGAGCCGGTCTGCGGCGAGGACGAGATCCTCGAATACCTGTCGCGCTTCGACGACTCCCCCGACGCCGACGCGCACCGTGAGAAGGCGCGCGAAGAGGTTCCCAGTTTCGCCGAGGTCGGGTCAGCCCAGGGCTGACGCGAGTGTTTCGGCTGACAGTGCGTCCTTGCGCACGAATGCGTGCGCGGCGCTGCCGCCGACGAGCGGCGCGTAATCGTCACGGCTGGAGGTGAGCACCACCACGGGAGGCGAGTCGAGCTCGGCCAGCCGCTTTGCCACCTCGAACCCGTCGAGGTCGGGCATGTGCACGTCGAGCAGCACCACGTCGGGACGAAGCTCGCCCGCGAGCTGCAGTGCATCACGTCCGTCGGCTGCTTCGCCGACGACGTCGAAGTCGCCGCCGTGCAGCAGTCCGCGCGCGCTCGCGCGGAACGGCTCGTAGTCGTCGACGATCAGCACGGTCTTCATCGATGCAGCCGCCGCTCGGGCTGCGGCTCGGCGAACTCGACCGCGCTCGAGCGCCTCAGGTCCGCGAGCGTGTCCTCCGCCTCGTCGTCGGCGCGCTCGACGACATAGAGCGCGGCCAGGTCGGGGTCCTTCTCGTCGGGGAAAAGCCGGACGGCGCCGTCGACGTCGAGGTCCGCGCCGTCGCGAAGCTTGAACTGGATCTTCACGGGGCGGTCAGTCTGACGAGAGTGCCGTAGCGATGTCGAGCACGCCGGCACCGAATTCCGGCGTAAAGCTCTTGCCGGCCATGTCGGCGACCTTCGCCGCGCTCGAGCGGAGATGCTCCTTCGTGTCGGCCGGCGTCCAGTCAGGGTGTTTCGCGGCGACAAGAGCGGCCGCGGCCGCGACGTGCGGAGTCGCCATCGACGTTCCGCTCCACGACGCGTAGCGGGTGTCCGGCCTGACCTGCGACGGAGCCGTCGGGAGCGTGGAGAGGATGTTCGACCCGGGCGCCGCGAGGCCGATGTGCGCGCCGGTGTTCGAGAACGGCGAGCGCCGGCTCGTCTCGGCCAGCGAGCCCACCGCGAGCACGTGCTCGTACGCCGCCGGATATTCGACGGGGTCGCCGTGGTCGAATTCGTTCCCCATCGCAGCGACGACCGTGACGCCGGCACGCTCGAGGCGCTCGAACAGCAGCTGCTCCGCCTGCGACGATTGCGTGCCGCCGAGCGACAGGTTGAGCACCTTCGCCCCTGACGTCGCAACCGCGTTGAGCGCGCGCAGGAAGCGTGAGCCGTCGACGTAGAAGTTGCCGGCCATCGGCTCGTCGGGAAAGACCTTCCACATCGCCACGCTGCAGCGTGCGACACCGACGACGCCCGCGGCATCGTCCGTGCGCGCCGCGACGATCCCGCTGACGTGCGTGCCGTGACCGACAATGTCGGTCGCCGACGCGCCCTCGTGGTCGTACGACGCGACGACACCGTGGAGATCCGGATGCGCTTCGTCGACGCCGGTGTCGCAGATCGCGACCGTGACGCCGGCGGCCTCCGGGACCTCGGTGTCGAACCAGCGGATCGCGCGCAGCCCCCATTGGCGGTTGTGCCGCGGATCGGCTTCCGGCTCGGCACGCGAGAGCCAGCGCGCGGGCACGCGCTCGGCGAACTCCACCGCCCGCGACGACTCGACTGTCCGCAGCAGTTGCGGCGACACCTCGCCGTCGTCGAGCCAGACGATCGTCATGTCGCCGCCGAGCGGCTCGACGGTATGCGCACCCGCCTCGCGCTCGAGGAGCTCGAACGGCTCGCGCGCCTCATCGAGGACGCGCAGCACGATCCTGCCCGGCACGTAGTCGAGCCGGTCGTGCGCCGGCGCGAAGAAGGTGGGAACGTCGCTCTGGAGCGGGACGGCCATCCGCCCCACGGACGCTAGACCACGAGTGTCAGGAAACCGTGAGGCGCTCGCCGCTCTCGGAGTCGAACAGGTGCGCCTCCTCCTTGCGCGGACGCAAAGCGACCTGGGCGCCCTGCCTCGGAACCTGGCGCACATCGGAGCGGGCCACGAGACGTGTCTGCTCGCCGTTCACGTCGGCGCTGCAGAAGACGAAGGCGTCGGCGCCGATGTCCTCGACGACGTCGACGCGGGCAGCGATGCCTTCGCTCTCGCCCTCATCCGCGATGTCGACGTGCTCCGGACGGAAACCGACGACCTTGCCGTTCGTTCCGAGCCCGACGGCGTGCGCCGGCAGAAAGTTCATGGACGGCGACCCGATGAACCCGGCGACGAACAGGTTTGCCGGCCGCTCGTAGAGCTCGCGTGGTGGGCCGACCTGCTGCAGGTGTCCCTCGTGCAACACCGCGACTCGGTGCCCGAGCGTCATCGCCTCGGACTGGTCGTGCGTGACGTAGACAGTCGTGACGCCGAAGTCCGACTGCAGAGCGGCGATGTCGGCGCGCATCTGCACGCGCAGCTTTGCGTCGAGATTCGAGAGCGGCTCGTCCATCAGGAAGACACTCGGGACGCGCACGATCGCACGGCCCATCGCCACCCGCTGCCGTTGTCCGCCGGACAGCTGTGCGGGCTTGCGCTCCAGATATTCGGTGAGGCCGAGAAGCTTGGCGACCTCCTTGACGCGAACGTCGCGATCGCGCTTGCGGACTTTCGCGATCCGCAGCGGGAAACCGATGTTCGCGGCGACCGTGAGATAGGGATAGAGCGCGTAGTTCTGGAATACCATCGCAACGTCCCGCTCTTTCGGCGGATCGTCACTGACGTCACGGTCGCCGATGAAGACGGCGCCGGCGTCGACCTCCTCGAGGCCCGCGAGCATGCGCAGCGCGGTCGTCTTGCCGGAGCCCGAGGGGCCGACGAGGACCATGAACTCGCCGTCGGCGATGTCGAGGTCGAGCGCCGCCACGGCCGGCTGCTCGTTTCCGGGATACACGCGCGTTGCTTGGACGTAGCGAACCTCAGCCAACTCGAACCTCCTCGAACTCTGCACGTAGTCGCCGTTGGGCATCCGCTCCCGCGTCGAGCTCGTCGAGCCCGAGGAGCGCAGCGCCGACGATCGCAGCCGACGCCGTCGGGCGCACGATCGCGTCGGGCGCATCCGCGCGTACGCCCTTGTCGATCGCCGCGAGCAGGTCGCCGTCGGCGTCCTGCAGCACGCCGCCGCCGAGCAGCACCTCGACGCGGTCGTTCGTCAATCCCAGCCGCTTCAGGGCGACGCGCGCGAGCGCAACCACTTCTGCCGCGAGCCGCTGGACGATCTCGGCGGCGACAGCGTCGTCGGTCGCCTCCGCAAGCACAACCGGAGCCAGCTCGATCACGCGCCGCTGCGGGATCTGTCCGAAGTGGATCGCCTCGGCGAGCTGGCTCGGCGCCTCGAGCCCGAAGTACGCCGGCACAGCGTGCTCGAGGCTCGTGCGCGGGCCACGGCCGTCCTCGCTGCGCGCCGCCGCGAAAACGGCCGCCAGCCCGAGGTCGTAGCCTCCACCCCAGTCGCCGGTGATCTCTCCGAGGGCCGGGAAACGGGCGTGGCGCCCGTCGCGCGAGACGCCGACACAGTTGATCCCGGCGCCGCAGGTGACCGCGACGCCCCAGCCGAGCTCGGTGCCCGCGCGCAGGACGGCGAAGGTGTCGTTGCCAACGTGAACGTGCCGGGCCCAGCCGCGCTGCTCGACCGCTTCGCGCACCGCGGCTTCCTCGGCCGGGAAGTCGACCCCGGCGAGCAGGAGCGTCGCCACGTCGGCCACGCGGCCGTCGTGCTCCCCGAGCGCTTCCGTGAGCAGGCCGTCGATCACGGAGAGACAGCCCTCGACGCCGAGGTGTTGCGGCGAGCTCAGCGGACCGCGCACGAGCGAAAGCAGCGAGCCGTCGGCGCCCACGAGCGCGAGATCGGTCTTGGAGTTGCCGCCGTCCACGGCGAGGACCGCAGCGCGAGTCATACGCGCGTCCCGGCCTCGAACAGCGGCAGGTGTTGCGCGCCTGCGTCGAGCAACCGGTCGACGAGCTCGACCGAGACCGCGTCCTGTGCGATCAGCGGATGCGTCAGCAGCGCCTTGTGCACGAGCGAACGGTCGCCGGTCACGGCTGCCTGGACAGCGAGCCGCTCGTAGGCGGCGACGTGCTGCATCAGCCCCAGTAGCTCCGGCGCAACCGGCGCCTGCGGCAACGCCGTCGCACCCATGCGGTCGATACGTGCCGGCACCTCGACGACGTCGTCTGCGGCCATCCCGACGATCGTCCCCTCGTTGCGCATGTCGACGACGTGAACCGCGCCGTCGCCCGTTGCCAGCGAGCCGACGAGGCCGATCGCGGCCTCGCTGTAGAACGCGCCGCCGCGCTGCTCGAGCAGCGCGGGCTTCTCCGTCAGGTTCGGGTCGCGGTACAGCTCGAGGAGCCCACGCTCGATCTCCGCGACCGTGGTCGCGCGCGGCACACCGTCCAGCTGCTCCGCGAGCACGGCGTCGTGCTCGTAGAAGTAGTGGAGGTAGTACGACGGCAGCACTCCGAGCTCGTCCAGGAGGCCGCGCCGCACTCCGGCTCCTTGCGCAAGCTCGTCGCCGTGCGAGGCGAGTAGCTCGGGTAGCACATCCTCGTCGTCGACGCGCACGTAGCGCACCCACGAAAGGTGGTTGAGACCGACCTGGTCGATCAGGACGCGCTCCGGCTCGACGTCGAGCAGCCGCGCGATCAGCCGCTGCGTCGTGATCGCGACGTTGCAGAGGCCGAGCGCCCGGTGGCCGTGGTCGAGCAGCGCGCGCGTGACGATCCCGACGGGATTCGTGAAGTCGACGATCCAGGCGCCGTCGGCGGCGCGCTCGCGCACGCGCTCGGCAATCTCGAGCACGACGGGAACCGTTCGCAGCGCCTTGCCGAGCCCGCCCGCACCTGTCGTCTCCTGCCCGATGCAACCGCACGCGAGCGGCACGGTCTCGTCGGAGAGCCGCGCCTCCTGGCCGCCCACCCGGATCTGGATCAGCACGAAGTCGGCGCCGTCGACGGCCCGCTCGAGATCGTCCGTCACCTCGAGGGCGCCGTCGTAGCCCTGGCGCGCGAGCATCCGCTCCGCGAGCCCGCCGACGACCTCGCGCCGCTGCTCGTCGATGTCGTGCAGGACGAGGTCGCGCACGTCGATGCGGTCCCGCTCGCGCGAGAGACCCGACACCAGCTCCGGCGTGTACGTCGAGCCGCCGCCGATGACTGCGATCTTCATCCCTTGACCCCGGTGAGCGTGACGCCCTCGACGAACGCCCGTTGCGCGAGGAAGAAGACGATGATCACGGGTGCCATCACGAGCAGCGTCGCCGCCATCGTCAGGTTCCACTGCACCTGATGCAGCGAGCGGAACTCCGACAGTCCGATCTGCAGCACCCAGTGGCTCGGGTTCTCGCGCAGGTACAGCAACGGCAGAAAGAAGTCGTTGAACGTGTAGAGGAACGAGAACAGCGCGACCGCCGCGATTGCCGGCTTTGCGAGC
This sequence comes from Gaiellaceae bacterium, assembly GCA_045806245.1. Lineage (GTDB taxonomy): Bacteria > Actinomycetota > Thermoleophilia > Gaiellales > Gaiellaceae > 3-1-20CM-4-69-9. Next base: position 55,461 of record JBJMJR010000098.1, read on the forward strand.
CGCAGCACGACGGTGAGCAGGATGCGCACTTCCCCACAGCCGTCGACCCGCGCCGCGTCGAGGTACTCCTCGGGGATGGTCATGAAGAATTGGCGCAGCAGGAAGATCGAGAACGCGTCGCCGAACCAGTTGGGAATGATCAGCGGGCCGAGGTTGCCGACGAGATGCAGCTTCGCCCACATCACGTACAGCGGCACGACGGAGACGACCGGCGGCAGCATCAGCGCGATCAGCACGGTGCCGAACATGAGGTCGCGGCCCTTCCAGCGGATGCGCGACAGCGCGTACGCGACGGGGATGCTCGAGCAGAGCACGCCCAGCGTCGCGCCGAACGAATAGAGGAACGTGTTGAACGCCCAGCGCCAGATCGGTGCCTGGTGGAAGACGTCGACGAAGTTGCGCCAGCGGAAGGGGCTCGGCCAGAGATGCGACGAGAGCGCCTGCTCGTTCGTCATCAGCGCCGTCAGCACGATGAAAATGAACGGCGCGAGGAAGATGAGCGCCGCCGCGATCAACAGCGAGTGGTTGGCGATCGCTACCAGCAGGCGCTTCCGCTTGACGGCGGCCGGCAGCTTGCGGCGCACGAGCGGCCGCGCGACGGCGACGCTCACTTCGCCGCTCCGGCGTAGTGGACCCAGCGGCGCGAGTTGCGGATGATCAGCACCGTGATCGTGAACGCGACGATCAGCAGCAGCACCGACAGCGCGGACGCGTAGCCCATGTTGAAGAACTGGAAACCGTGCTGGTACAGCAGCACCGGATAGAAGAGCGTCGAGCCTTCCGGGTAGCCGAGGGCGTTCACCGTCTGGTCGCCCGCCTGCGACGCCTGACCCGACGCGATGTTCGCGGCGACATACGCCTGGGTGAAGTACTGCATCGCCGCGATGACGCTGATCACGACGGAGAAGAGGATCACGGGGCTGATCGTCGGCAGCGTCACCCAGCGCAAGCGCTGCAACGGCCCTGCTCCGTCGAGCTCGGCGGATTCGTACAGCTGTCGCGGCGCGTCGAGGATCGCCGCGAGGAAGATGATCATGATGGTGCCGATCCCCCAGAGGCTGAGCAGCGTCAGCGAAGGCTTCGACCACTGGGGCGACTGGAACCAGAGCGGCCCGTTGATCCCGAGGTGGCCGAGGATGATGTTCACCGGCCCTGTCGCGGGGTTGAGCAGATAGACGAATGCCATCGTCGCCGCCACAGGCGGGGCGAGCGCGGGCAGGTAGAAGATTGTCCGGAAGAAACCGACGCCCGTCCTGGCGCGGGCGAGCATCAACGCGACGCCGAACGCGAAGATGACCTGCAGCGGCACCATGATCGCGATCAGCCAGAGCGTGTTCTTCACGGCCGGCCCGACCTGCGGGTCCTGCGTGAACAGATACTTGTAGTTCGCCCAGCCGATCCACTTCGGCGGCGACAGCAGGTCGTAGTGCGTGAACGACAGGTACACGCTCATCACGAGCGGATAGCCGAAGAAGGCCGTGAAGCCGATCACCCACGGCGCCATCAGCAACGCGACGAGGCGGCGGCGGCGCCAAGCCGCCCGCCGCCTCGCCCGCTGCCGCTCCTTCGTGAACGGAGCGGCAGCAGTCACTGCAGCCTCTGTCACGGCACCCCGCCGGCCTGAGCCTGCTTCAGTTGTGCGTCGATCTGCTTGTCGAGTTTCTGCAGACCCTTGTGCAAGTCACCGGCGTGGCCGGCCTGCCACTTGACGGCAAACGCCTGGATCAGCGTCCCGTACGCGTTCCCGGCCGCCGTGATCGGCGTCGTCGTCGAGTTGGGGTTGGTGAAGATCGTCAGGAACGTCTTGAAGTGCGCGTCCGGCTTGATCTCCCGCGAGTGCAACGACTCCTTCGTCGTCGGCACGTTGCGGATGGCATTCGAGAAGAGCGCCAGCGGATGCGCGTTGTACGTGAGGTACTTGAGCAAGTCCCACGCCGCGTCCTTGTGCTTCACGCCCTTCGGGATCCCGATGATCGTCCCGTTCACAGCCCCGGCCCCGTACAGATTCGGCTTCGCGTCGTCGACCGGCGCGGGAGCCGTTGCGTAGTTGAGGCTGGGATGCTCCGCCTTGATGAAGGCGACGCGCCACTCGCCGTCCATCATCATCGCGAGCTTGCCGATCTCGAACGCATGTGACGCCGAGAACTCGTCCGCTGCACCTGCATCGAACTTCTGCAGGTTCTTGTAGCCGTACCAGTCGACGAGGCTCTTCTGCCACTTGAGCATCCGGCTCCACGCTGGATCCGTCGCCAGGACCGAGTGGCCGGAGCCGTTGATGTACTTCGCGCCGAACAACGGTGCGTACGTGCTCAGGTCCGGCGTGTTCCCCGCATAGAAACCGAGGAAGGGGTCGTAGCCGACGACCTTCAGCGAGCCGTTCTTGGCGCGCTTCGTCAGCTTCTTGGCGTCGGCCGTGAGCTGAGACATCGTCTTCGGCGGCGACTTGATGCCGGCCGCCTTGAACATCGTCTTGTTGTAGTAGAACCCGTACACGTCCGCGAGCAGCGGCAGCGCGCAACGTTTTCCGTTGTACTGCGTGTAGTACTGCGAGGTCTTCGGGAAGACGTTGACGTCGAGATGGTCCTTCGACAACAACGGCTTCAGGTCGATCCACGCTCCGGACTTGCAGTAGCTCCCGACGTTCGCCGACGTGAACGAGCTGACGATGTCGGGAACGTTGCCGCTCCGGATGGCGGCGGTGATCTTGTCGTCATTGATCCCGCCGACGACCTTCACGTTCACGTCCGGATGCTTGTTGTCGTACTCCGCGACGATGCTCTTGAACGCCTTGAGCTCGCGCGCACTCCAACCGACCCAGATCGTGATGGTGTCGGCCTTCGTCCCGGCGTGAGCCGCGCTCCGCGCACTCGCACCGACGACGGCTGCGAGCAGCGCGACCAGCGCGACCGCAGCGATCACTCCCCGTCTCATCCGTGCCCTCCTTCGGTCTCCAGGGAACCGGATCTCGTAAGGGTTCCGAACGAGGACACTACGACAGTCCCGAAATCGAGTCAAGGAGGTGGGATTTTGGCGTAATCGAGTTAATCTTCTTCACAGGATGGATCTGACACGCGCCACGCCGCCACTGCTGAAGCACATGAATGAGCGCACCGTCCTGGAGGCGATCCGGGCGGGCGCACCGATCTCGCGGGCGGAGATCTCGCGGCGTGTCGGCATCTCGAAGCCGACCGTTTCGCTCGCGTTGCGGGCACTCGAGGACACGGGGCTCGTCCGCGAGGCCGTGCACGGTCCCGACGGCCCCAGCTACGGCGCCGTGTTCTTCGAACCAGTTCCCGACGCTGCATTCGTGCTCGGCCTGGACCTGGGCTCGCGCTTTCTGCGCGGCGCCGTCGCCGACCTCGCCGGCCGCATCCGCGCGCGCCAGGACGTCGAGCTTCGTGGCGCCGACGCCGACGGCGCGCTCGATGCGATTGCGACACTGCACCGCTCGCTGATCGACGGCGCGTCCTTGCCGGTCGAGCGGATCGACGGCGTCGTGCTCGGCATTCCCGGTGTCGTCGAGCCGCTGACCGAAACGCTCCGCCTGACGCAGCCGCACATCGCAGGCCTCGAAGGTCGCGCGTACGCCGCCGAAGTCGGCGAACGGCTGGAAGCATCCGTCACGCTCGACAACGACATCAATCTCGCGGCCGTCGGCGAGCGGTGGGCCGGTGTCGCGCGGGGTATCGACGACTTCGCTTTCCTGTCCGTCGGCACGGGGACGGGCGTCGGCCTCGTGCTCGGCGGCGAGCTGCATCGTGGAGCACAGGGTGCCGCCGGAGAGATCGACTGGGCGCTCGCCGGCAGCGCGGACGAGCTCGACCCGTCGGCGGAGGGAGTCGCATCGCTTGCGGCCGAGGTCGCGTGGCCCGGCGAGGTGGACGGGTCGTCGCCGCCCTACGACGCACGCGACATCTTCACCGCGGCGAGGCGCAGCGATCCGCTCGCACGCGCGATCGTCGAACGCATTGCCCGCCGCATTGCGGCGCACATCGCGCCGATCGCCGCGGTCGCCGATCCGGAGCTCGTCGTGCTCGGCGGCGGGCTCGGCATGAACGGCGATCTCCTGCTCGAGCCCGTGCGCGCGCTGCTGCGCGACTGGCTTCCCTATCCGCCGCGCGTCGAGATCTCGAGCTTGGGCGAAAGCGCGGTGCTCATGGGAGCCGTGGCCACCGGTCTGCAGGCCGCACTGGACAATGTCTTCGTCACACGCCGCGCGGTAAGCTCTCCGCTATGAAAGGTGCATCGAAGCCGAAGAAAGGCGCGAAGAAGGTCCCGCAGAAGTCGCTGAAAGAGCGCCGCAACGAGAAGAAGGCCGCGGCGGACAAGAAGTTCAGCTCGGGCTACTAGAGCGTCTCAGGCCACGAGGCTGAAGTCCTCGTAAACCGCACGCAGGCCGTCGGCGTCGGCAACGAACGCGTCGACGATCTCCGGGTCGAACTGACGCCCCCGCTGGGCGACGATCTCGCCGACGGCGTCGTCCCACGACACGGCGGACCGGTACGGCCGGTCGCTCGTCATCGCGTCGAGCGTGTCGGCGATCGCGAAGATCCGCGCGCTGAGCGGGATGCCCGCGCCGACGAGGCCGTGCGGATAGCCGGCGCCGTCCCAGCGCTCATGGTGATGGAGGACGACGTCCAGACCGGCGCCCTGGAGTAGCGCGACGTCGCGGAGAATCTGCGCGCCGATGTTCGGATGCAGCCGGACGAGCTCCTGCTCCTCCGCCGAGAGCGGCCCGGGCTTGAGCAGAACCTGATCCGAGATCCCGATCTTGCCGACGTCGTGGAGCAGGAAGCCGTACTCGAGGCTCGCATCCTCGAGCAGTGACGGGTCGACGAGCTCGGCGAGCTCGAGCGCGTAACGGCGGACGCGCTGAGCGTGCAGGCCGGTCGCGCGATCGCGCACGTCGACCGCGTCCGCGAGCGCGGTCGCCGTCTGCCGGTATGCCTCTTGCAGCAGCTTGCGCTGCCGCCGCTCCGCCTTCGCGATGTTCGCGAGATCGCGTGCGTAGATCAGGAGCTGCCCGTCGTCGGCAGCAGCGGGCTCGCTGACGAACTCCTTGCCGTCGAGCACGAGCGCGATCAGGCCCAGCAGCTCGAGCGGACTGAACGGCTTGCGCACCACTCCCTTCGCGCCGGCGAGCCGGGCCGTGGTGTGGCTGACCTCCTCGCCCGTGAGCAGGAGCACCGAGACGTCTGCGCTCGTTCGTGCGATCTGCGCGCAGAGGGAGAGACCGTCCATGCCCGGCAGGTTGACGTCGAGCAACAGCACGGCCGGGGGCCAGAAGCGCATCACCTGGAGCGCCTCTTCAGACGAGCCGGCTTCGCGCACGTCGAACTCGTCGGCCGCAAGGGTCGCGCGCAGCAGCGACCGCAGCGGCGCATCGTCGTCCACGATCAGCACGCGCGGACGCAGCGACGCGACGGCGGCCGAAGCGCGCTCGGGAGCCTGACGGACTTCGGGTCCGGAACCGACCGACAGCGCACGGCCGAGCACAAGGGCCAGCGCGGTCGCAGCCAAGGACCAAGCGCCGAGACCCGCGGCGAGCCATTGCAGCCACCCCGGCATCAGCGCACTCCTTCCGGCCGGACGAGCCGGTTCACGAGCCCGCGAAACTGCACCGCCGAGAGCCGGCCGGGCGACGCGAGCCGCATCACGTTGTTCGCGGACGGCCAATACGCCCACGCCAGTGCCGTCGCGAACCGCTCGCAGCCGAGCGCGCCGCGGCGTACGGGCGCTGAGCTACACCAGGTGTTCGCGCCCAGCTCGTGCATGAGGACTGTGCGCGCGGGCTCAGTCAGCAGGAAGAAGTCGACCTGGTGCGCGTACTCGTGCTGCACGACGCCCCAGGCGAACGGGCCGGCGTCGAGCAGGTCGGGATCGAGCCAGATCTCGCCCGGCGTCGCCTGCGACGCGGCGACAGGTGCGATGTGGATCGTGGTCGCCGGCACGAGGCTCCAGTCGAAGCTGCTCGCGGCGAGCGCGTGTCTCACCTGCGCCTGCTGGCGCGGCGTGCCGCCGACGAACGCGTACCGGCCCCCGCTGGCGCGTCCTGCCGGCGGCACCAGCGTCGCCGCGACAGCAATGCAGAGGAGCGTGAGCGCGCGGAACACGCCTAGCCCCTGGTTCCGAACTCGGCGGCGAGGATGACCACGCTCTGACCGTTGTAGACGCCGCCGGCATTGTCGGCGCGGACGGCACCAAGGCCGATCTGGCGCCAGCTCTTCGTCAACATGATGCGGCGGTGCTCCGGGCTTGCGAGCCACATCTCGACCGCCTGTTGCGCGGTCAGCTCCGGCGGCGCCCACGCGAGGTTCTCGCCCGCGTTCCACCGGTGCGCGGCTCCGACCGGATAGAAGCGGCGGATCCACGCACCGAAGGGCGCGCCGTCGGACCAGTTGTGACTGAAGTGTCCGGCGACCGCGAGCTGACGTGCATGCTCACGCCCCGCGCGCGCCAACTGCCTCGACACGGTGAGACGCGGCAGCCGATGTTCCCGCCGGACGACGTTGATTTGAGCGATGACAAGCCGCTCGAGCGCAGCTGAGGCGCTCGTCGTCGTTGCAGTGCGTGCCCCCTTTGCCGACGACTGCGGCGCGGACTGGGCGGGCTGGCTGCTGCCGAGCAGCGAGCCGACCGGCTCGGGCAGCGGCGGCAGCGGCGGGACGACCGCCGCACCGGCGGCGGCCGCGCACGCGCACGCCGAGAGTGCAGCGAAGAAAACGGCGGCCGCTCGAAGGCGGGGGGTCATGCGGGGGCTCCTTTGCCGGGGTTGTCAACACGAAAGGGGCGCCGCGGCGAAAAAACCTGTGGTTGAAGATTTCCGCCGCTTTCGCCAGGAGGGCTCAGATTTTTGGGAACAAGTTGCCCCTTTATGACTCACACGAACGAGGGATCTTCGCCTCGACGTTGTCTCAATTGTTGACAACCGAACTCCGCCGCCCGATGACGAGACCACGCGGCATCCGCCTCCGAAGCCGCCTCCCCCGTGCAGCGCGAAACCTCCGTCTCCCACCTCGTCCGCGGCACAAAGCTCGCGATCAGCGGGGCGCGACCCGTCGCGGGTGCGGCCGGCGCGTGCGGCTTGATGCTGCTGGCGTGCAGCTGGTTTGCGATCGGCCCCGGCCGTGTCGACGCCGCCGGCAACCTCCGATCCCCGGCTCCGGTCCGCTTCGACGACGGCGCACGTCCGACCGCCGCGAAGCGCTCCCATCTGCGCGCGGCTGCGGCGGGCCAGACCGGACACCCTCGCGCGACGCGCAAGCGGGCAGCCGCTCCGCGAACGGCTCCGCGCGTCGAGGTCACGAGCGGTCGTAGCTCCTCGGTATCGCAGCAGGCGGCGCCGGCAACGCCCACCCATGCAGCCGCGCCTGCGCCCCCGCCCGCTCCGGCGGACGCGACGACACCGGCTCCGGTGTCCGCGCCGCCACTGCCCGACGGCCTGCCGCCCGTCGCGCTTCCCGCCGTGTCGGTGCCGCAAGTGCCCGACCTGCCCGTAGTGCCCACCGTCACGACGTCACTCGGACTGCCGTGAGCGCGCTCGCTGCGGCACCTCCACGATCGGACGCGGCGTCGCACGAGGCGTACGCGGAGCGGCTCTACGAACGCCACCAACGTGCGATCTTCGGCTTCTGCCTGAAGCAACTGCGCCGCCGCGAAGACGCCGACGACGCCGTGCAGACGACGTTCATCTATGCATTGCTCAGTCTGCGGCGCGGGATCGTCCCGCAATTCGAGCTGCCCTGGCTGCTCACGATCGCGCGCAACGTCTGCTCGACGCGCAGGCGGTCGGGCATGCGGCGCGGTGCATACGAGACGCCGCAGGACCTCGATCTGCTGCAGGACACGCTCGCGTCGCCGGAACGCTCCGGCGAAGCGACGGCCGAGGAGTTGCGCATGGCCGTGTCCTCGCTTCCGGAAAGCCAGCGCAAGGCCCTCCTCCTGCGTGAATGGCGCGGGTTCTCGTACGACGAGATCGGATCGGAGCTCGGCCTGTCGCAGGCCGCGACCGAAGCGCTGCTCTTTCGCGCGCGCCAGAACGTCGCCCAGCGCCTCGGCGCCGGCCTCAAGACGCTGCAGGGAATCCCGCTCCTCACGTTCCTGCGCGGCTTGCTGCAGTCAGCGGCGGCGAAAACCGTCGCCGTAGGTGCCGCAACGGCGCTGACCGTCGTCACCGTCCCGGCCGCAGAGCGCGCGCTCTCCGCGTCGACGCCCACGCCTCGCCCAGCCGCGCACGTCGCCGGAACGACGACGGCGGTCGCCACGCCTGCCGTGCAGGTGCGACCGCAGGCACGACGCCGCGCACGGCCCACCCAGGCTCATCGCGTGGGTGCCACCGCGGCGCGGCCGCGGCACACCGCTGTTCCGGCAGCCGGGAAGGCGCCGGCGAGCGATGCCGGCACGACGCCGCCGGCTGCTGCCGCCGTCGTGACGCCGCCCGCACCGGCACCGAGCGGAGGGGCGCTGCAAGGTGTCATCGACACGGCGTCCGACGCCGGCCAGGCTGTGGCGCTGCCACCCATCTCCGTTCCACAGATCACGACGCCGGCCGTGACCCTGCCGGTCGAGCTACCGGCGGCTCCCCAGATCCACATTCCCTAGCCGTAGGGGACGCCGCCGGCCGCGATGGGGAGAGGGCTCAAGCTGCGGGCTCGAGGGGATCGCGACCGGCGACGTGGGGTGGATATGAAGGAAGGGGCCGCGGGAGCGAAAAACTTGCGCGCCTATGCAGCCGACTTTGTGCCGCTCCTAGTCCTCGTTCCCGCCGATGTCGTTGCCGCTCGCGTCGACGACGAGGCGGAAGTGCGTCTCGAGGATGCCGGGACCGCCGTTGCTGCGGATCACGTTGTCCTTGAGGAGCAGCGTGCCCGCGCCGCCGTCCTGGCCGCCCGCGAGGACGATGCCTGCGCGCTTCGGCGGGCTCCGCTTCAACGCGTTCCGGACGATCGTGTTGTTGTTGATCTCCAGGCCGCTCGCCAGGACGGCCGGCCCCTCGTTCGGCTCGAGCTCGAGCAGGATGCCCGGCCCGGCGTTGTCCTGGATCGTGTTCCCGACGATGTGGAGGTCGGACGCCGGCCGGTCGCGGGTGTCGGGCTCGACATCGATGCCGGCTGCGGGCTGGCCTGGCGGGGTGTCACGCACGCCTTCGATCGTGTTGCGCTCGATGTGCAGGCCGATCGCGCCCGTCACCGAGATCGCGTTGCGCGCGGCGCCGTCGAGCGTCGAGTCGAGCACCGAGATGTCGCCGGCGTACGAGTTGCCGTTTGCGCGGCCGCTGATCGTGACGTCGTCCTTCGGCGCGCCGCCGATGTCGAGGTGACCCAGTGTGACGCGGTGGCCGAAGACGGCGACGCCGTACATCGTCAAGCCCTGCGGGACGACGATGCGGAGATTGCTGATCGTCACGTCGACAGGCGCCGGCTGCCTCGGGCCGGAGCGGTTGACGAAGAAGACCGCGTCGGAGGCGATCGGGTCGCCGTCCGTCGAGTGCAGCCGGATCGGGCCGAGCCCCAGCGCGACGATGCACGCGCCGTCCGACGTGATCGTCGTGTGGTCATGCGAGACCCACAGCCCACGCGTCGCGTAGCAAGCTCCGCCGGGAAGCTTCGGCAGGAAGATCGTGCCGCCGCCGCGGTCGAGCCGCGATTGCAGCCACGCCGTGTCATCGCCCGTGGTGGGCGGCGCGACGCTCCGGGCGGGCGTCCGCACGGCGCGTGAGCGAGTCACATGCTTGACAACGCCGCCTCCCCGGTTGCGCGAGAGCCGGTTGCCGCTGATGTCGATGTCCTTCGCGAGCAGCACAGGCCCGTTCGCCGGGGCGAGATCGAGGAAGACCGCGTGGCCGCGGTTGGCGGTAATCGTGTTCCCCACGACGTGCGTGTCGAGAACAGGCTGGCCGCGGTCGGCGGCGCGGATATGCACGCCGCTGCCGCGCGCGCCTGTAACGGTATTGCCCTCGACGTGCAGGCCCACCGGCCCGTAGGCGAGCACGCCGTCGCGCTGCGCGCCGCGGAGCGTGCTGCCGGTCAGCGACATGCGAACGGTCGGTCCGCCGGATCCGATGACGCCGAAGCCGAGGAGCACGTCGTTCAGCGGCGCGCCGTCGATCGTCAGGTTGCTGAGCGTGACCTCGTGACCGACCACCGCGATGCCGTGCATGCGCTTCGCCTTCGGCACCGTGATGTGGAGCCCGCTGATGGTGATGCGCGCAGGCACCGGCGCGCGCACGTCCGAATGGTTGACAGAGAACACGGCGTTCGCGAAATGCGGCTTCGGCGCGGTCGGATCGAGCCGGGCAGGCCCGAACCCCAGCGCGACGATGCAGGCGCCGTCGGAGCTGATCGTCGTGTCGTCGCGGGAGATCCAGAGGCCGCGCGTCGCGTAGCACTGGCCGCCCGGCAGCTTCGGCAGGAAGACCGCTCCACCCGCGTCGAGCTTCGCCTGCAGCACATCGGTGTCGTCGCGGACTCCACCGCCCGCCGGCGAGCCGGCGGCAAGGAACGCGAGCGCGCACAGCGCGACGAGTGACCTACGACCCCTCATAGGAGCGGTCATGGTAGCGGCACGAATCACCCGATCTGGCGACGATTCGGCGCCCGATCGCGCCTACGGTGCGTCCAGCAAGTCGGCTTGCGGCCCGACCCCCCGCTGCACCTATGGACCGCACCCGTCGCATCCCATTCCTTGTCGCCGTCGTCGCCGGCCTGCTCGCGCTGGGCGGGCC
>JBJMJR010000099.1:0-28027 GCA_045806245.1 Gaiellaceae bacterium
TGGAGGATGTGGAACGACTCCTCCCAGCAGATCTTCTTCATGATCCGCGCGTACGGCGCGTACGAGCACTTGAGCAGCGCCTTCTGGCTGATGATCGCGGCCGCGTCGACGAGCCAGGCGATCACGCCCACGTCGCCCCAGGTCTTCGTCGGGTAGTGGAAGACGTTGTGGAACTTGGACTTGCCCGAGATCAGGTCGTCGAGGCACTGCTCGCGCGGCTTGCCGAGGTCCTCGACGACGCGGTAGATCAGCTGCGAGTGGCCGACCTCGTCCTGCACCTTCGCGGTGAGCGCGAGCTTCCGCTGCAGCGTCGGTGCGCGGAGGATCCACTCGCGCTCGGGCAGTACGCCCATCAGCTCCGAGTTGCCGTGCATCTCGATGAACTTGATGAGCTTCGAGCGGTAGTCGTCCGGCAGCCAGTCGCCGGCCTCGACCTGGCCGCCGGACTGGACGTATTCGAGGAATTCCCGTTCGCGCTCGGTCATCTGCACCCTAACGATCGTTAGGGTACCCCACGTGGGCACCCGGCGAAACGAGCTGACGCGTCAGGCGGCCCGGCTCTTCGCCGCGAAGGGCTATCACGGCACCTCCATCGGCGACCTGGCCGAGGCAATGGGCGTCCAGAAGGGCTCGCTCTACGCGCACATCGACTCGAAGGCCGACCTGCTCTGGGACGTCGCGCGCGACGGTGCGGCCGCCTTCCACGCGGCGCTCGACGGCGTCGACGAGGCGCTCCCCGTGACGGAGAAGATCCGCCTCGCCCTGCGCGCCCATCTGCGCGTCGTCGCGGAGCAGCTCGACATCGCAACGGTCTTCATCCGGGAATGGCGCTATCTCGAAGGCGACCGCCGCGAGGAGTTTCTCGCCGAGCGCCGCCGCTACGAGGACCGCTTTCGCTCGCTCTACCGCGAAGGCCGCGAGCTCGGCGAGCTGCGCACGGATCTCGACGACGGCACGGCGACGCTGCTCGCGCTGTCGGCTGCCAACTGGGCGTACACGTGGATCCGCCTCGACACGGATACGGACGAGTTGGCGGACCGTTTCTACGAGACGCTGCTCGACGGCATGCGCGGCTACGCGACGCGGTCGCCCTAGGTCGATGAAGCGCGCCGTCCTGATCGTCAACCCGTTCGCGAGCCGCGTCGACGACGCGCGCGTCGCGGCGGTCGAGCGGGCGCTCATGCGCGTCGCGTACGTGCGCACCGTCCGCACCGAGCGCCCGCGCCACGCGGTCGAGCTCGCACGCGCTGCAGACGACGCCGATGCGGTCGTCGTCTTCTCCGGCGACGGCGGCTTCAACGAGGTTCTCAACGGCGTCGAGCGCGGCGACCTACCGGTCGGGTTCGTGCCGGGCGGCGGCACGAGCGTCCTCCCGCGTGCGCTCGGCCTTCCCCGCGATCCCGTCGAGGCGGCGGAGCAGCTTGCGGACGCGCTCGCGCACGACCGCACGCGCACGATCTCGACCGGCCGCGTGAACGGACGGCGATTCGCGTTCAGCGCCGGCATCGGGCTCGATGCCGAGGCGGTGCGCCGCATCGACGAACGCGGGCGTTCCGCCGAGGGCAGGCGTCCCGGCGACCTCGCCTTCGTCGGAACGTTCGGGCGGATGATCTTCGAGCGGCGCGGCCGCTTCGACCCCGTCCTGGACATCGCCGGCTACGGGCGCGCGGCGCTCGTGCTCGTCTCGAACGTGCAGCCGTACACGTTCCTGAAGACGCTCGCGATCCAGGCCACGCCCGAGGCCGTCTTCGAGGAAGGCCTCGACTTCCTCGCGCCGCAGTCGCTGACGCCGAGGACGCTGCCGCCGCTCCTTTGGGCGCTCGCCACGGGGCGACCCGCGCGCAACGCGTTCCGTGGCCACGATCTCGACCGGATCGAGGTGCGCTGCGACCAGCCGCTGCCGCTGCAGGCGGACGGCGAGGATCTCGGGGATGTCGCCGAAGCCGTGTTCGAGGCCGAGCGGCGGGCGATCTCGGTGTTGGTCTAAATAGACTTTTCGGCGATGGCGGTGCTTCCGGCGGAGCGCGACCTGCGGCGTGTGATCGGCGACGCCGACGGCTCCGGCGATCGCGAGGTGGACGGCCTCGGCGAGCAGGAGCTGCTCGAGCTCTACCGCTCGATGGTCCTGCTGCGGACGTACGACGAGCGTTCCGTCGTCTACCACCGCCAGGGGCGCATCGGGACCTACGCCATCTTCTGGAACCACGAGGCGATGCAGGCGGGCGTCGTCCACGCGCTCGAGGACGGCGACTGGATCTTCCCGTCGTATCGCGAGTCGGCAATCGGCCTGCTGCGCGGGATGCCGCCGGAGACCGTGTTGTCGTGGTGGCGCGGCCATCCTGCCGGCTGGTGGAACCCCGAGGACTACAACGTCGCGTCGATCTGCGTCCCGATTGCGACACACGTGCCGCACGCCGCGGGGCTCGCGTGGGGGAAGAAGCTCAAAGGCGAGCGCGCCTGCGCGGTCGCGTTCTTCGGCGACGGCGCGACGTCGGAGGGCTCGTTCCACGAGGGCGCGAACTTCGCGGCCGTCACCGGCGCGCCGCTGATCCTGCTCTGCAACAACAACCAGTGGGCGATCTCGACGCCGCTCGAGGCGCAGACCCGCGCACAGACGCTCGCCGACAAGGCGATCGGCTACGGCATGCCGGGCGTGCGCGTCGACGGGACCGACGTGCTCGCGTGCTACGAGGCGGCGCGCGAGGCTGTGGCGCGCGCACGCGCGGGCGACGGGCCGACGTTCATCGAGGCGCTCTCGTACCGTTCGGCGCCGCACGCGACGGCCGACGATCCGCGCGCGTACATCGACCTCGAGCGTGTCGAACAGGAGCGCAGCCGCGAATGCGTCGGCCGCTTCGAGGGGTATCTGCGCCGTGCCGGGATCCTGCACGACGATCTCGCGGAGTCGATTCGCACCGAGGCGGCCGACGCGCTGCGCGCAGGAATTGCCGCGGCCGAGGCCGAGCCGCCTGCCGACGTCTCGTTGCTGTTCGACCATGCGTATGCGGATCCGCCGGCGACGTTCGCCTCCGACTTGGAGGAGCTGCGGAGGACGCTTGGCTGAGCTCTCCATCGTCGAGGCGATCAACGACGCGTTCCACGTCGAGCTCGAGCGCGACCCGTCGGTGATGGTCATGGGCGAGGACGTCGGCCGCGCCGGCGGCGTCTTCCGAGCGACTGCTGGATTGCGCGACCGCTTCGGGCCGGACCGCTGTTTCGACACGCCGCTCGCCGAGGCGGGGATTCTCGGCAGTGCCGTCGGCCTGTGCATGGCCGGCTGGCGTCCCATCTGCGAGATGCAGTACGACGCGTTCTCGTATCCGTGCCTCGACCAGCTGATCACGCACGTCGGCCGCTACCGCTGGCGCACCGGCGGCAAGATGTCGTTCCCGCTCGTCGTGCGCATGCCGTACGGCGGCGGCGTGCGCGCGCCGGAGCTGCACGACGACTCGCCAGAGACGTACTACGTGCACACACCGGGAGTGAAGGTTGCGATTCCGTCGACGCCGAGCGACGCGAAGGGAATGCTCGCGGCCGCAATTCGCGATCCGGATCCCGTCGTCGTGCTCGAGCCGAAGCTCCACTACCGCACGCTCAAGGGCGAGGTCCCGCAGGGCGAGCATGTCGTCCCGCTCGGGAAGGCGCGAATTGCCCGCGAGGGCGACGACGTCACCCTCGTCGCCTACGGCTCGATGGTGCCGCTGTGCGAGCAGGCGGCCGACGAGCTCGAGGACGTGTCCGTCGAAGTCCTAGACATCCGCACGCTCAAGCCGCTCGACGAGGACGCGCTGCTGGCGTCGGCGGCGAAGACCGGACGCGTCGCGATCGTGCAGGAGGCGCCGCGCGTGTGCGGCTTCGCGGCCGAGCTGGCCGCGATCCTCGCGGAGAAGGCGATCCTCGACCTCCGCGGCCCCGTTCTGCGCGTGACCGGTTACGACGTGCCGTACCCGTACTGGCAGATCGAGGATGCGTACATGCCGTCGGTTGCGCGCGTCACGGCCGCCGTGCGGAAGCTGCTCGACTTTTGAGTGACCGGTGAGCGCCTTCGGCTCTGGCTCGAGCGGACGAGGGGCGGCTACCGGCTGCGCGACGCGGCGACGAACGAGGTCGTGCGGCACGAGGATCCCCGGATCCGCGTGATCAAGGTCGCAGGCGTGTCCTATCGGCTCGACGCGTTGCAGGACGATGCTTTCGCTCCGGGGCAGCGGCTCGCGCTCGTGCCCGAGCCGGAGAACGAGCACGACCCGAACGCGGTCGGCGTGTGGGACGCCGAGCGCCGCCTGCAGGCGGGCTACGTGCCGGCCGAGACGGCAGCGGGCCTCGATCCGGACGCGTGGCAGGCCGTGTCGCTGCTCGAGTTCTTCGAGGGCTCAGGGCGCGGTGGGCTCCGCGTGCTGCTCGCGCCGCGCGACGCCTGGATCGGAGTGCCGCGCGCGTGATCCACGAGCTTCCGCACGAGCGGCGAACGCTGCACGGTCACTTTTCCCGCGATCTCCCGCCGGTCGTGGCCGTCGATCCCGGCGAGTCGATCGCGTTCTCCTGTCCGAACGCCGGCTGGCGAGTTGCGGCGGGCGAGACGTTCGAGCCGCGCGACGACGAGCTCGACGCCGGCCACGCGCTGATCGGTCCCGTCGAGGTTCGCGGCGCACGGGCCGGCGGAACGCTCGCCGTGCACATCGACGAGGTGCGTCCGGGGACGTTCGGCGAGACCTTCGGCCGCGACACCCGCGTCGAGTGGACGATCGACGCCGACGGCGGCACCGCGACCGACGAACGCGGCGCGACGGTGCGGCTGGCACCGTTTCTGGGGGTGATCGGGATGCCCCCCGACGAGGAGGGCGTTCACTCGACGGGACCGCCTCGCGGCTGCGGCGGCAACATCGACTGCAAGGAGCTCGTCGCCGGGACGACGCTGTTCCTGCCGGTCAGCGTCGACGGCGCGCACGTTTCCGCCGGCGACGGGCACGCGGCGCAAGGTGACGGTGAGCTGTCCGGCACGGCGATCGAGTGCTTCGTCGAGCGCGCGCAGCTGACGTTCGAGCTGTCCGACCTCGAGCTGCGCACGCCCGTCGCGCGCACGACGGGTGCCTGGATCGCGTTCGGCTTCGACCGGGACCTCGATCTTGCCGCCGAGCAGGCTGCCGCGACGATGCTCGACCTGATGGAGCGCGAGCTCGGCGTCGACCGCGGCTACGCGCTCGCGCTCGCCAGCGTGGCTGTCGACCTGCGCGTGACGCAGATCGTCAACGGCGTCAAAGGTGTCCACGCGGTCTTGCGAGACGACGCGATAAGAATGGCCTGATGGCGTACGAGCTCAAGCTGCCGGATCTGGGCGAGGGTCTCACGGAGGGCGAGATCGCGCGCTGGCTCGTCTCCGAAGGCCAGGACGTCGCGGAGGACGATCCGCTCGTCGAGATCCAGACCGACAAGACGACGGTGGAGATCCCTTCGCCGGCCGCCGGCAAGGTGACGCAGATCCTCGTCGAGGAAGGCAAGGTCGTTCCCGTCGGCACCGTGCTCGTCGTGATCGGCGGCGACGGCACCTCGGCCGCCAGGTCAGCAGCGAGCGGCGCGAAGCCCGACGGTAGGGCGGCGAAGGCGACGCCGCTCGTCCGCAAGATCGCGCAGGAGCTCGGCGTCGAGCTCGACGCGCTCAGCGGGACGGGGCCGCAAGGGCGCATCACCGAGCAGGACGTGCGTGCCGCGGCAGCGCCGCAGGAAGGCCGCCGCGAGTCGTTGCGCGGCGTGCGCCGCGTGATCGCCGACCACATGTCGCGTGCACATCGCGAGGTGCCGGCGGTCACGTGGGTCGAGGAGTGCGACTTCGGCAACGTCGACCTCAAGCGCCTGGTCGCCACGACGCTGAAGGCGTGCGCGCAATCCCTGCAGGAGTTTCCCGAGCTGAACGCGCGGCTCGACGGCGACGAGATCGTCTACCTCGACCGCTACGACATCGGCGTCGCGGTGCAGACCGACCAGGGCCTCGTCGTGCCCGTCGTGCGCAGCTGCGACTCGCGCTCGCTCGACGAGCTGCAGTCCGACCTCGAGCGCTTGGCGGAAGCGGCGCGCGCCGGGACGCTGGCGCCGGAGGATCTCCGCGGCTCGACGTTCACCGTCACGAGCGCCGGCAAGCTCGCCGGCCTTTTCCAGACGCCGATCGTCAACCACCCGGAGGTCGCGATCCTCAGCGTGGGGCGCGTCGCCGAGCGCCCTGTCGTGCGCGACGGGCACATCGTCGCGGCTCGCACCGGCTACGTCTCCGTCACGTTCGACCACCGCGTCGTCGACGGTGCTCGAGCCGCCGAATTCGGCCTCGCCGTCATCCGGCGGCTCGAAGCGAGCTAGAGGGGCGCCTCGGCACCGGGGCAGTGGCGCCGAGGCGTCAACCTCGATTACGGGGAGAGGGTCGGAGCGGTTTTAGGCTGCGGTGAGAGGTGCTTCGAGAGCATCGCCTCGATCTTCGGCGCGCTCGCGCGTCCGTCGATGCGGTCGACGACCTTCTTTCGCATGACCAACACCAGTGTCGGCACCTTCGTGACCCGAAACCGCGCGGCCAGCTCCGGCTGGTCGTCGACCTCGACGCGCATGACGCGCACACGCGTGCGCTCCTTGCGGGCGAGGTGGGCGAGCAGGCTCTCCATCCGCCGAGCCGGGCCGGACCGCTCGGACGTGAAAAACACGAGCAGGGGTTTGTCGTCACTCACGGGGGTTTCCTCCTGGAATGTCGAACCGCGGGGGGAGCGGCGACCTCGGTATCCCCGGTTGACTGGGCGGTCAAACTACACTGGCCGTCAATGGGCTCCTGGTACTGGATCGGCGTCTGTGCGGGCCTCGGGGTGGCCGTCGGCGTGCTGCTCGCGTCGTTCTTCGCGGGCACGCGGATCGCGCTGACCGCGGCGCTCGTCCTGTCGGCGGGAGCCGGCGTCGCGATCGGGTTCGGCCTCGGGCAGTGGGACGAGGCGATCGGCGGCGGGGCCGGCGGTGCGCTCGGCGCCCTCGGCGCCGCACAACTCGTGACGGGGACGATGAGGCGCGGCGGCGCGCGCTTCGGCGTCGCGGTGTTCGTCGGGCTCGCCGCGCTGATCCTCGCCGCGCTGGCGTGGATTCCGATCGTCGGCTATTTCGAAGCTGCGCTCGTCCCCGCGTTCGCGGCGCGTCTGCGTGGTCGCACACCCGAGCGCTACGCGGGACTGCGCTCTCTTGCCAGGGACTAAGAAGGCGATCCTGGTCGTCATCGACGGGTTGACGCCGTCGGTGTTCGAAGCGGCCGTCGACGACGGGCGTGCACCGGCGCTGTCGTTTCTCGCGCAACACGGCGAGTACACACGCGCCGTCTCGACGTTCCCTTCGCTCACGCCCGTGTGCCTCTCGTCGCTCGCGACCGGGGCGCATCCCGACGTGCACCACATCCCGCACCTCGTCTGGTACGACCGCGAGCACGCGCGGCTCGTCGAGTACGGATCGTCGTTTGCCGCGCTGCGGGCGGCGGGGATGGCGCGCTCCATCCTCGACGCGATCATCAACATGAACCGCCTGCACCTCGCGCGCGACGCGGTCACGGTGTACGAGGCGCTCGAGGACGCGGGGCTCACGACGGCCGCGATCAACATCACGTGCTACCGCGGCCGCACACGCCACCTGCCCGCGCTGCCGGGCGTGACGATCCCCGCGTACGGCCCGAAGCGCTTCTTCTTCTACAACCTCTTCGAGTCCGATCCGACCGGCGCGCCGCTCGCGGTGTTCGGACGCGCGCAGGGATCGATCGACGGCTACGCCGCCGCGGTGGGACGCTGGCTGGTTACGCGCGACGGCTTCGACTTCCTCGTCTACTACCTGCCGGACTACGACTTCGCGTCGCACGTGCACGGCCCCGACGGCGCTGTCGAGGCCCTTGCGCGCAGCGACGCCGCCGTCGGCGCGCTGCTCGACGCAGCCGGCGGCCCGGACGAGTTCCTCGACCGCTACGCCGTCATCGTCTGCGCCGACCACGGACAGACGAGCGTCGAGCGCTCGGCGCAGCTGCAGTCCGTGTACGCCGGCACGCCCGGTGCGCTCGTCACTGCGTCGAATCGCGCCGGCATGGTCTACCGGCTGCCCGACTGCAAGCTCGACACGCGCGGCCTCGCCGAGCTGCTCGACGGCGAGCCCGCCGCCGAGACCGTCCTCTTCCGCGAGGGCGACACGGTCGTCGCCCGTCGCGACGGGGAGGATGTCGCCGTCGACCGGGACGGGCCGCTGTTCGACTATCCCGACGGAGGCGCGCGCGCCTGGGCCTCGGTGCACAACCCGAACGCGGGAGACGTCGTCGTGTCTGCGGCCCCCGGCGTCGAGTTCGCCGACCTGGCCGGCCGTCATCACGCCGGCGGCGGCAGCCACGGCTCGCTGCGAACGGGCGACTCCGAAGTGCCGATGCTCGCCGTCGGTTTCGACACCCTGCCGGAGTCGATCGTCGACGTCGCGCCGGCCGTGATCCGCCACTTCGGCGTCGAGCCGCCGCCGTACACGCGAGCGCTCACGCGTGCCGCCTGACCGGTCAGCGATGGTCGCGCAGCAGCTGCGGCTCCGCGACGTTCGCGACGAGCGCGTGCTCGCCGCAATGGAGCGCGTCCCGCGCGAGCTCTTCGTCTCCGACGAGCTGCGCGAGCGCGCCTACGATGATGCCGCCCTGCCGATCGGCGGTGGGCAGACGATCTCGCAGCCCTACATGGTGGCCAAGATCTGCGAGGCGCTGTCGTTGCGCGGCGACGAACGTGTGCTCGACGTCGGCTCGGGGTCGGGCTACCAGGCGGCCGTGCTGGCGGAGCTGGCGGCCGAAGTGGACACGATCGAGCGGATCCCGGAGCTCGCGGACGCCGCCCGCGCCAACCTCGCCGCGGCCGGATACGAGCATGTGCGCGTGCACGTCGGCGACGGCACGCGCGGCCTGCCCGAGCGGGCGCCGTTCGCCGCGATCGCCGTCGCTGCGGCCGCCCCGCGGCGTCCGGAGACGCTGTACCGGCAGCTGGAGCTGCGGGGCCGCCTCGTCGTTCCCGTCGGCGGTTTCGCAGCTCAGCGGCTGCAGCTGATCGTGCGCAGCCCGGAGGGCCCGGCGGTGGTCAAATCGGTCGCCTGCCGCTTCGTCCCCCTCGTCGGCGAGGAAGGTTTTTGGCCACCCGGTCCGGGCACGAAGGCGGCGACGTGAAGGAACTTTCCGGAGAGGCGATCCTGTCGCTGCCGTTGCGGTTGCACGGGATCGAGCTGGGGCGCCCGGTCGATCTGCTGCTCGACCGGGAGACCCTGCGCGTGGTCGGACTGGACATTCTCTGCGGCGACGAGGTGCACCGCTTCCTGCCGCTGCCGACCGCGAAGATCGCGGACGCGCTCACCATCCACTCGCCGCTCGTGCTGCTGGAGGAGGACGAGCTCGGCTTCTACCGCGCCCGCGCGTTCACGCTCAAGTCGCTCCGCGGCAAGCCGGTCATGAAGAAGCAGCGGTCGCTCGGCAAGCTGCGCGACGTGGTCTTTGCGGCCGACGGCGAGCTCCGCGCCGTGCGGCTCGAGGACGGCACGGAGATCCAGTACGACTCCTCGCTCGGATTCGCTCCCGTGCGCCGCACGGCCGCCTGAATCGTTAGGCTCGCCGACGGTCATGAAGCAGCGGGACGCCGCAGTCGCCCCCGGTCTGCGTGCGCGCGCGACCCACGCACTCCGCCAGCGGCACAACTGGACGCAGCTGGCGAAGTTCTGCGTCGTCGGCGCCTCGGGCTACGCAGTCAACCTCGCCGTCTACACGGCGCTCCTGAACGGAGCCAATCTCGACTACCGGCTGGCGGCGACGGGCTCGTTCGTCGTCGCCGTGCTGAACAACTACCTCTGGAACCGGCTCTGGACGTTCGCGCACGCAAGAGGGAGCTTCGCGTTTCAGGGTTTGCGGTTCTTCGCGGTCGCGCTGCTCGCGTACGTCGGCAACCTCGCGATCCTGACCATCCTCGTCCACCTCGGTCTCGGCGAGATCGTGTCGCAGGCGATCGCGATCGTGCTCGTGACGCCGGCGAACTTCATCGGCAACAAGCTCTGGTCGTTCCGGAGACGGCACTGAGGCGCTGCGCGGCGGTCGTCGTCGCGATCGGCGGCCTTGTCTTCGTCGCGCACGCAAGCGCGACGGCGCCGTTCACGAAGGCGAAACAGGAGCTGACGAAGCAGCAGGCGACCTCGATCTTCCTCGCCGACGACAAGGTCGCCGACTGGCTCGACCGCTATCCCGCGAAGCGTCGTTCGACGTCGGCGTCGTTCGAGCCCGAGATCACGAAATGCGGCTTCGGCGCGCGCGGCGGCTGCTGGGACGTGAGCGTCTTCGACACGAAGGCGGGAGAGGTGGCGAAGGGGAAGGTCGACGACGTCACGAAGGTCGTGACCGAAGCCTGGACGGGCCCGCAGGTGGCGTGGACGATGGCGCGCGGCGGGAACGGCGCGTTTGGCGGGAGACGCATCAACAGCCTCCGCTACTGGCTCCCGTTGTGTGCGCTCTTCTTCCTCGGGCTGGCGGATCTGCGGCGACCGTTCTCGCTGAGGAACCTCGACCTGCTCGTGCTGCTGTCCCTGTCGGTGTCGCTGTGGTTCTTCAACCACGGCAACGTCTTCGCGAGCGCGCCGCTCGCGTACCCGCCGCTCGCCTACCTCCTCGGGCGCTGCGTCTGGATCGGCGTCCGTGGACGGCCGAGCCGCGGCGCGCCGACCTGGCCCGCGTGGGCGCTGATCGGCCTGGCCGTCTTCGTCGGGGGCTTCAAGATCGGGCTCGACTATCGCGGCGGCTCGAACGTGATCGACGTCGGCTACGCCGGCGTGATCGGAGCGCAGCGCATTGCCGCAGGCGTTGTCCCGTACGGCAACTTTCCCGACGAGGACGACCTGAAGGCGTGCGGGCCGGCGGATGCCAACGGCGAGATTCGCGACCGCATCCAGCACAACGGCCGCTGCGAGTCGGCGAACCCACTCGGCGACACGTACGGGCCGGTCGCCTACGAGGCGTATCTCCCCGGCTACGGGATCTTCGGCTGGTCCGGGAAGTGGGACAAGCTCCCGGCCGTGAAGTTCACATCTGTGCTCTTCGACTTCCTCTGCCTGCTCGGGATGGCGCTCGTCGGCTTACGCTTCGGCGGGCCGCCGTTTGCGGGCGCGCTCGCGCTCGCGTGGTCGGCTTTTCCGTTCACGACGTACGTGCTGATGTCGAACACGAACGATTCGATCGTTCCTGTCTTCCTGATCTGGGGCTTCGTCTTCGCGAGCTCCGCGTGGTCGCGCGGCGTCGCCGTCGCGCTGTCCGGGTGGACGAAGTTCGGTGCGCTCGTCGTCGCACCGCTCTGGCTGACCTACCCCGGCCCCGTGCGCCGCCCGCGTCCCGCCGCCGCGTTCGCGGCCGGCTTCGTCATCGCGTCCGTCGCCGCCTTCTCGATCCTGCTGCTCGACGCGCACCCGATCCAGGCGGCCGAGACCTTCTACCACCGCACGATCAAGACGCAGGTCACGCGCGATTCGCCGTTCTCGCTGTGGGACTGGGCGCAGTACCACGCGCGCGGGTTACCCGACCTCCACGTCGTGCAGTGGGTGCTGGAAGGGCTGCTCGTGCTCGGCGCGCTCGCCGCCGCGGTCGTGCCTTCGCGCAAGAACCCGCTCCAGCTTGCGGCGCTCTCGGGCGCGCTGCTGATCGGCTTCCAGCTCGTGTTGACGCACTGGTTCTATCTGTACATCCCGTGGTTCTTCCCGTTCGTCGCGGTCGCGGTCATCGCCGGTGGACGACAAGCGACGGTCTGACCGCGAGGTAGCCCTCGCCGCATTGACCGCCGTCGCGGTGTTCGTCGGCACCTGGACGGCGCTGCACCACGGCTTCTACACGCACCGGCAGATCATCGACACGCCGGTGTACCAGCGGTACGGCAACGAGATCGCCCACGGGCACGTGCCGTACCGCGACTTCCAGCTCGAGTACCCGCCCGGCGCGTTGCCGATGTTCGCGCTGCCGGGGCTGGTCTCGCACGGCGGGCACGATCAGGACGTGAGGCCCGGCTTCCGCCGGACGTTCGAGACGTTGATGTGGATGTGCGGCGCGATCGCGCTGCTGGCGATGGCCTACACGCTGCGGGTGGTCGGCGGCGCGCTCTGGGCCCCACTGCTGTGCGCGGCGCTCGCGCCGCTTGCCCTCGGGACGGTGATCCTGAGCAGATTCGACCTGTGGCCCGCAGCGCTCGCGGCCGCCGGTCTCGCTGCGCTCGTCGGCCGCCGCTTCCGTGTCGGTCACGTGCTACTCGGCCTCGGCGCTGCGGCGAAGTTCTACCCGGCAGTGCTCGTTCCGCTCGCCGTCGCGTACGCCTGGAAGACACGCGGGCGGCGCGAGGGGCTCGTCGGCCTTGCTTTGGCCGTCGGAGTGTTCGCCCTGCTCTTCCTGCCGTTCGTGGTGCTCGCCCCCGGCGGCGTCTGGCACAGCATCAGCGTGCAGCTCGGCCGGCCGCTGCAGGTGGAGAGCCTCGGTGCGGCCTTCCTGCTCGTCGCACACAACGTCTTCGGCTTCGCGCTCGCCGGCGAGACGAGCCACGGCTCGCAGAACGTGGCCGGCACCGCGGCGCACGTGCTCGGCGCGGTCACCACGGTGGTGCAGGCCGGGGTGCTGCTCTGGATCTGGTGGACGTTCGCGCGCGGACCTGCGACCGCGCGAGGGCTCGTCCGCTCGAGCGCCGCCGCGGTCTGCGCCTTCGTCGCGTTCGGCAAGGTCCTTTCGCCGCAGTTCCTGATCTGGCTGATCCCGGTCGTGCCGCTCGTGCGCGGCCGCCGCGGGCTGTGGGCCGGTGTGCTGCTGCTCGTGGCGCTCGTTCTGACCCAGGTGTGGTTCCCGTTCAGGTACTTCCGGCTCGCGCTCGACTTCGAGCCGGGGCTCTCGTGGGTGCTGCTCGCGCGCGACCTGACGCTCGTCGCGCTCGCGCTCCTGCTGGCGTGGCCCGCTCACACCTGGCGGCGCTCGCGCGTTGCACGATCTGCATGAAGCTCTACGACTACGCGGCGTCCGCGAACTGCTACAAGGCGCGCCTGCTGCTCGCGCAGCTCGGGATCGAGTACGAACGGGTGCCCGTCGACATCTTCGCCGGCGAGACGCTCACGGACGAGTTCGCCGCGATCAACGCGGCGCGCACAACGCCGGTGCTGGAAGATCCGCCCGGCACGTTCCTGCAGGAGTCGAATGCGATCCTGCTGCACCTGGCGCGCGGCACGCGTTTTCTGCCCGACGACCCGCAGGTGTACCGCTGGCTCTTCTACGAGCAGGCAGACGTCGTGCCGGCGGTGGGTGGCCTTCGTTTCCGGCTGATCACTGGCCGTCTCTCACCGGACGATCCGGATGCGCGGCGCCGGCGCGCTGCGGCGGACGAGGTGCTCGGGCTGCTCGACGCGCATCTCTCGCGGCAGTCGTTCTTCATCGGCGAGGGATACTCGGTCGCCGACATCGGCATCTACGGCTACGTGCACGTCGCCGACGAAGCTCGCCTCGACCTGCAACCGCATGCCGCGCTGCGCGCATGGCTCGCCCGCGTGCAGAGGCAGCCCGGCTACGTGAACGACCTGGCGCCGTACCCGCCCAATGCCAGAGCGGGCGTGAGCACGTCGATCTACGACTAGCGCAGCGGCGCGCTCACGCCACCGAGACGCGCACCGACTCGCAGCTCGTTGCGCGACCATCGGCGCCGCACTCGACGAGCACTCCCTCGATCCGTACGTCGGCCGACGCCGTTTCGAAGCGAACGGGCATCGACGTGCGCATCGCGCGGATCGCCAGGTCGGCCTGGACGCCGATGACGGAGTCGTGCGGCCCGGTCATGCCGGCGTCCGTGATCGCGGCGGTTCCGCCGGACTGGACGCGTGCATCGTTCGTCTGGATGTGCGTGTGCGTGCCGAGCACGGCGGTGACCTTGCCGTCGAGCCACTTCGCCATCGCGACCTTCTCGCTCGTCGCCTCGGCGTGCATGTCGAGCACGATGATCGGAGTGTGCTTCTGCGCCTGCTCGACGAGATCGTCGACGACTTCGAACGGGTTCACCGGAGGGTTGAGGAAGAGCGAGCCGAGCAGGTTGAAGATCGCGACCTCGCCGACGACGATCAGCCGCTTGCCCGGCGCGCGGCGCGACAGGTTCGCCGGTCGCACGACACGCTCCGTCTCCTTCAGGTACGGGACGATCTCGCCGCGTCGCCAGACGTGGTTGCCGAGCGTGATCGCGTCGGCGCCCGACTCCAGCATCTTGTCCGCGAGCTTCGGCGTGATGCCCACCCCGTCGGCAAGGTTCTCCCCGTTCAGGATGCAGAAGTCGGCGCGCAGCTCCTGCTTCAGCGACGCGAGACGTTCCTCGATCGCACGCCGCCCGGGGACGCCGACCACGTCGGCAATAAAAAGGAGTCTCAGGGCAGGGTGAGCGTCGCCGCGGGGCGGAGCTCGATCGAGACGTGGTTCCCCGCGTCCTGCGTGTACTTCGCCAGCGCCTGGCGTTCGACGCCGGAGAGGTCGACGACGCGACCGACCTTCGTCGTCGACGCGGCGACGGCCGCACCGACGGTGAGCGCGGGGTCCGGCGAGAGATGCGTCAGCGAGACGACGAGCGACGGTGCCGCCGAGGTCTGGATGTCGATCCGCGAGCCGTACGGCTTGCCGTTCAGCACGTAGTCCGAGATGCCGACGATGGTGCCGTCGACCGGTGCATACACATCGGTGCCCGGCACGGCGCCGACGTCGAGCACGGCCGTCTCGCCGCCGCTCAGCTGGTAGTAGACGAAGCCGCCGTGGCCTCCGCCGAAGATCTTGTGCGCGAGCCGTGACAGTGCGCCCTCGTTGCCCTGCCGTCCGAGCGGGGTCAAGGGCAGGACGCCGTCGTCGGACGAGTGGTAGCCGATCGCCGTCACGCGCGTCTGCGCGATCGGCAGCTGGATGCGGAGCCCGCTGTGCAGCGCGACCGTCAGCGGCGTCGGCGGCCCGACCGGAAGCAGCCGGCTCGAGGGCCCCGGCAGCGCCTGCGTCGTCTGGCGGGTCGCGCCCTGTCCGAAGGCGGTGACGAAGAGCGTCCCGAGCAGAGCACCGGCGACGACGGTCAGGACGACCAGCCGCCGGGTGCGGTGTTGGGGCGTGACGGCGTGCTTTCGCCGTCCGCGCGCCGCGGCAGCCTGGCGGGAGGGGGCCGGCATCCGCGGCACCGTACCAACCTTTTTGCGCTGCGGCGGCGGCTCCAGCCACAACTCTGCCGGGTCGAGCGCGAGGGCGCCGTCGGTCGCGCGACCCCAGTCCCAGTCCCATTCGGCAGGACGGAGACGGGTGACGACAGCTGTACGATCAAGCGCATGCCCGCCCGGGCGGCGAAGATCGAGATTCCGCGCTGGATCCAGCTGGTCGGGCTTCCGATCCTGCTTTTGCTGCTCTGGGTCGTGGCGGGCGCGGTCCGTCACGTGGTCTTCCTGTTCCTCGTGGCGTTCCTCCTGGCGCTGTTGCTGAGCCCGCTCGTGCGTGCTGTGCAGAGGGTCCGTCTCCCACGCGGCTTCGCGGTCGCGCTGGTGTACCTCGTCTTCGCCGTGTTGTTGGTCGCCGCCATAGGGGCGCTCGGGACCGTGCTCGTCAGCGAAACGAAGACGGCCGCGAAACGGGTGGATTCCTACTTTACGGACGTAAACGGACGGCCCAATGGTCAGGTCGACGCCGACCTCGACGTCGACCGCCTGCAGCGGTGGCTGACCACGCACAGCCTCGGCTCGATCCACGTGCAGAGGCGCGGGCACGAGCTCGTGCGCGACATCCGCCGGCACAACGTCGGCAAGTACACGAACAAGGTCGTCGACTTCCTCGAGGGCGCGGCGATCTCGATCGGGAAGCTGCTCTTCAGCCTGGTCGTGCTGATCGTCGTGTCGGTGTACATGCTGCTCGACCTGCCGCGCTTCGGGCGCTCGATCGACCGGCGCTTTCCGCCGCATCCCGGCTCCGACTCGCTGCTCGTGCGGATGGAACACTCGCTCGTCAGCTACGTGGAGGGGCAGGCGCTCGTCTCCCTGATCATCGGCACCAGCGCGGGAGTCGGCCTCTGGCTGCTCGGAGCGATCGGCGCGCTGCCGAACGGGGAGAAGTACGCGCTCGTGTTCGGCGCGTGGGTCGCGATCACGGAGCTGATTCCGTATCTCGGCCCATGGCTCGGCGCGATTCCGCCGCTGCTCTACGCGTTCGTCGTCCAGCCGCTGGCGGCCGTGTGGGTCTTGCTGCTCTTCCTCGGCATCCACCAGATCGAGGGGCACGTCGTCGTGCCGAACGTGATGGGGAGTGCGCTGCGCCTGCATCCGCTGCTCGTGATCTTCGGACTCCTCGCCGGCGGCGAGATCTACGGGCTGCCCGGCGCGCTCGTCGCGCTGCCGATGCTCGCGGCGGGGCGAGCGGTGTGGGAGTTCTTCGGCGAGCGCGTCGAGCTGGAGCCGTGGGAGCGCGGCGGCGGCGTGCCGCCGGTCGAGGTGGTGGAAGAGCCTCCGCCGCCGCAGGCGGCCGTGCGGGGCTGAGGCCGTGAAGCGGCCCGTCCGCGCAGCGGACCGGTGGAGGCGGTCTGGGGGAACCGGGAGGTTCCCCAGGGGAAGGCAAAGGGCGTTCGCATTACCCTGTGCGCGTGAGCAGCTTTCCGGTGACACGCCTGCGCCGCCTTCGCCGGACGTCGGGCATCCGCAACCTCGTGCGGGAAACACGCCTCGACCTCGAGGACTTCGTGATGCCGCTCTTCGTCGGTCCGGAAGCCTTTCCGAACGACGACCTGCCGGGCCTCCGACGCCACTCGCTCGAGACGCTCGTCGCCGAGGCAGACGAGCTGGAACGTCTCGGCGTGCGCGGCGTGATCCTCTTCGGCATCCCGGCGGAGAAGGACGACGAAGGCTCCGGGGCCTGGGACGACGATGGCATCGTGCAGCAAGCGCTGCGCGCGCTCGACGGCACGAGCCTCGTGCGGCTGACCGACGTCTGTCTGTGCGAGTACACGTCGCACGGTCACTGCGGGGTGATCCGCGACGGCGAGGTTGCGAACGACGAGTCGCTCGAGCTGATCGCGCGCACCGCCGTCAGCCACGTCGACGCCGGCGCGGACGTCGTCTGTCCGAGCGACATGATGGACGGGCGCGTCGCGGCGATCCGCGACGAGTTGCCCGAGACGCCGATCGTCGCGTACTCCGCCAAGTACGCCTCGGCGTTCTACGGCCCGTTCCGCGAGGCGGCGGAGTCGGCTCCCGCGTTCGGCGACCGGCGCGGGTACCAGATGGACCCTGCGAACGTGCGCGAGGCATTGCGCGAATGCGAGCAGGACATGGCCGAGGGTGCGGACGTGCTCATGGTCAAGCCGGCGCTGCCGTACCTCGACGTCATTCGCGCTGCGCGCGAGCGCTTCGACCTGCCGCTCGCCGCGTACAACGTGTCGGGTGAGTACGCGATGGTGAAGGCGGCCGCGGCGAAGGGCTTCCTCGACGAACGGCAGGCCGCGCTCGAGTCGCTGACGGCGATCAAGCGCGCCGGCGCCGACATGGTCGTGTCCTACTGGACCAAGGAGCTCGCGAGCTGGCTCTAGGTACGCGGAGCACGTTGTACCGCCGCGCGCTCGAGCTCATTCCCGGCGGCGTCAACTCGCCGGTACGGGCGATGCGTGCGGTCGGGCTCGACGAGCCGGTCTTCATGCGCCGCGGCGAGGGCGCGTACATCGAGGACGTCGACGGCAACCGCTACGTCGACTGGGTCATGTCGTGGGGACCGCTGCTCTTCGGACACGCGGATCGCGAAACGGTCGCGGCCGTCGTCGAGGCGGCGGAGCGCGGCACGTCGTTCGGCGCACCGACCGAAGCGGAGATCGAGCTCGCCGCGGAGATCGTCGACGCAGTCCCGTCGGTCGAGAAGGTGCGCCTGGTCTCGTCGGGCACGGAGGCCGCGATGAGCGCACTTCGTCTTGCGCGCGCCTTTACGTCTCGCGACCGCGTCCTCAAGTTCTCGGGCTGCTACCACGGGCACGTCGACGCGCTGCTGGCGAGCGCGGGCTCGGGGTTGGCGACGCTCGGCATCCCGTCGACTCCCGGCGTTCCCACGCGCGTCACCGAGCACACGATCGTCGCGCCGTACAATGACGTCGACGCGGCAGCCGAGGCAGTCGCGCGCTACGGCGAAGGCCTCGCCGCGATCATCGTCGAGCCGATCGCCGGGAACATGGGCGTCGTTCCGCCGGAGCGTGGCTTCCTGACTGCGCTGCGCCGGCTGTGCGACGGCTCCGGGGCGCTCCTGATCTTCGACGAGGTCATCACCGGCTTTCGGGTCGCGCGCGGCGGCGCGCAGGAGTTGTACGACGTCACGCCCGACCTGACGATTCTCGGGAAGATCGTCGGCGGGGGCCTCCCGCTCGCAGCCTTCGGCGGCCGCGCGGACGTGATGGACCGGCTCGCGCCTCGCGGCGACGTCTACCAGGCCGGGACGCTCTCCGGGAATCCACTTGCCACGGCCGCTGGGTTGTCGACGCTGCGCAGGTTGCGCGACGAGAACGTGTACCGCGAGCTCGAGGGCAAGGCTGCACGGCTCGAGGCCGGGCTCGCGCCGCACGGCCGCGTGCAGCGCGTCGGCGCGATGGCGACGCTGTTCATGCAGGACGAGCCGGTGCGGAACTTCGACGACGCGCAACGGAGCGACACGGAGCGCTACGGCGCGCTCTTCCGCGGGCTGTTGGCGAACGGCGTCTACGCCGCGCCCAGTCAGTTCGAGTGCATGTTCGTCTCGCTCGCCCACGGCGACGAGGAAATCGACCGGACGATCCAGGCCGTTGACGACTTCGACGGCTGATCTCTGGGACACGATCGCCGACGAGGCCGGCCGCGAGAGCGAGCTGTGGACGGCGGCGCTGCGCGCGCGCGAGGACCAGCAGCGCGAACCCGTCTTCTCGCGGCTCGCCGAGGAGCGCTACGGGCTCGGGGTCGAGACGATCTACGAGGGGTACCTGCTCCACTTCGGAACGTCGCGGTTGTTTGCGCCCGAGGACGGCGACACCGCGCTTCTGCTCGGCGACTATCTGTACGCGCACGGGCTCGTGCGGATCGAGCAGGCGGGGACCGTCGAGGCCGTGAACGACCTCGCCGAGCTGATCGCGCTGTGCGCGTACCTGCGCGCCGAGGGCATCGGCGGCGACGCGGCCGTGTGGGCCGGAACGGCGACGATGCTCGGCCGCGGTGCGCTCGACGATGCGCGGACGTCCCTGCGGCTCGACAACGATCCGGGCCCGCTCGAGCGGCTCGCGCGTGCCGCGGCCGGCGACGACGCGGTCGACGCCGCGCTCGCTGCTCATCGTTCACGACTGCGCTAGAGTCGCGCCGATGTTCGCTGCGATCGTCGCTTCCCTCGTCGCCGGTGAGGACGCCGCGACCGAGGGGAAGAAGGTCATCACCGGCATGCTGATCGTCGGCCTGATCTTCGTCAGCGTGATCGCGATCGGCCAGACGCTGCACTGGCTGCGCCACCGCCGCCACTAGCCTTTCGGCCACGACCGTCGCATCATTCCGGTGTGTCCGAGCTGCCCACCGGGACCGTCACGTTCCTCTTCACGGACATTGAGGGCTCGACCCGGCTGCTGCACGAGCTCGGCGATGACTATGCGGAGGCGTTGGCCGAGCATCGGCGGGCTCTCCGCGCGGCATTCGCACGCCACGGCGGCGTCGAGGTGGACACGCAGGGCGACGCGTTCTTCGTCGCGTTCGCGAAGGCGAGCGAGGCGCTGGCCGCGGCGCGTGACGCGCAGTCGGCGCTGCGGGACGGGCCGATCCGCGTGCGGATCGGGCTGCACACCGGCGAGCCAATCCTCACGGACGAGGGCTATGTCGGCATCGACGTCCATCGTGCCGCCCGCATCGCCGCGGCAGGACACGGTGGCCAGATCTTGGTCTCGCAGTCGACGCGCGACCTTACGGGCGGGCAGCGCCTGCGCGATCTGGGCGAGCATCGGCTCAAAGACCTCGCGGCGCCCGAACGCATCTTCCAGCTTGGCGACGGCGCGTTCCCACCGCTCAAGACGATCAGCAACAGCAACTTGCCCTTGTCGGCCGAGCCGCTCATCGGCCGCAAGAAGGAGCTCGCGGATGTTCTGCGGCTGCTTCGCGACGGTAGGCGACTGCTTACGATCACCGGTCCGGGCGGCATCGGCAAGACGCGCTTCGCGCTCGACGTTGCTGCCGAGGTGATCGACCGGTTCCGGGACGGCGTCTGGTGGGTGGGGCTCGCGCCCGTCCGCGACCCGATGCTCGTCGCCCCGACGATCGCCGCAGCGCTCGGGGCGAAAGACCTTGGTGAGCTGCGTGCGAAGCGGTCGCTGCTGCTGCTCGACAACCTCGAGCAGGTTGTCGGCGCAGCGCCGGACATTGCAGAGCTGCTGCAGAGGTGCCCGGATGTGTCGGCGCTCGTCACCAGCCGCGAGCCCCTGCATGTCGCGGGCGAACGCGAATATCCGCTCCCGCCGCTGCCAGAGTCACCTGCCGTCGAACTGTTCAGGCAACGCGCCGAAGGCATCACCCCCGGGTTCGACGGCGCGTACGGCCAGCTCGTTCAGCTCTGCAACCGTCTAGACCGTCTACCGCTCGCGATCGAGCTCGCCGCCGCTCGGACGAGGTCTGTCTCAGTCGAGGACCTGCTGCGGCGCCTCGATCAGCGGCTTCCGGTTCTTATTTCGCGTCGCCGCGACGTGGACGACCGCCAGCGGACGCTTCGCGCGACGATCGCTTGGAGCTACGACCTGCTCGAGGAAGACGAGCAGCGCTTCTTCGCATGTCTCGGTGTGTTCGCTGGAAGCTTCGACGCAGCTGCCGCCGCCGACGTCTGTGACGCGGATCTCGACCTGCTCGAATCTCTAGTCGCGAAGAGCCTGCTGCGTCGTGCTGAGGACGATCGCTTCTTCATGCTCGAAACCATTCGGGAATTCGCTGTTGAGCAGCTCGCCGCTTCCTCGGAGGAGCGCGAGGTCAGGGATCGCCATGTGGCGCACGCGCTTGCAAGAACGGAACCACCGCTCGCATCGGCCCGGCTGGACTGGCTCCGGAGTGTCGAACGGGACTACGCCGAGCTGCGCGGCGCGCTGACGTGGCTTCGCGACACAGGCGCACGTGACTTTTTCCTTCGGCTCGCCGCGCGACTCGCCCTATTTTGGGACGCACGCGCGGCGCTCCGTGAAGGCCGTCTTTGGCTGGAGCAAGCCTTGGCCGGCGCGCCGGAAGGGGTTTCGGAGGACAAGGTCGAGGCATACAGGCGGCTTGCGCACATCGCCTTGCAGCAGGGAGACATCGCGGCTGCTGCGCCTGCCCTCGATTGTGCCGAAGTCGGGGCGCGCGAGCTCGGGGACCTCAAGACGATCAGCTGGCTGCACGCGAACCGCGGGGCCATAGGCCTTGCGACTGGCGATCTCGTGACTGCCCGCCGCGAGTACGAGTCGGCGCTGGCGCTCTCTCGTCAGCTCGGCGCGCCTCGTGAGGCCGCGATCGCAACGAACGATCTTGGAATCGTCGCATTAGAAGAAGGCGATCTTCCGCGGGCGCGACAAATGTTCGAAGGGAGCATTGATCTCGCGCGCGCCATGGGTGATCCGCCCTTGGAGGCGAATGCGCTCGGTTGCCTCGCGCTTGTTGCGTTCGAAGAGGGCAACTTGGCGCAGACGTGGGACAACACGCTCGACGCGATGAGGCTGAATCGCGCAGCGACTCATAGCAACGCCGGAGTAGCGAATGATCTGTTGACCGCGGCGCAGGTTCTCGCGCGGCGAGGTCAGCACGAGACCGCGTGCCTGCTTGTTGGCGCCTTCGACCGTTACATGCACGAGACCGGCGCCGCCATCGCCGGCTTCGCCCGACGGCAGCGAAGTGCTGTTCTCGATGCCGCGGCAACGAGAATCGCATCCGCAGCCACGGAGTCCGTGTTGGCAGCCGGCCGAGAGCGGTCATTGTCCGAGGCGCTCGACTTCGTGTTGTCCTTAGACTCGAACTGATGGCCCCGCCGCGTGACCTGCGCGACTGGATCGCCCTGCTGGAGCGCGAGGGCGAGCTCGTCCGCATCGAGGCACAGGTCGATCCCGAGCTCGAGATCACGGAGATCAACGACCGCGTCGTCAAGAACGGCGGGCCGGCGTTGCTGTTCGAGCGCGTCAAAGGCTCGGACCGTTCGCTGCTGATCAACCAGTTCGGGACGGAGCGGCGCATGTCGATGGCATTCGACGCGCCTTCGCTCGACGCGGTGGCCGACAAGCTGAGCGACGTCCTCGAGATGCAGCCGCCGCAGGGGCTCGTCGAAAAGGTACGCGGCCTGCAGAAGCTGAAGTCGATTGCCGACTCGCGGCCGAAGACGGTCCGTAGCGCTCCCGTCCAGGACATCGTCCTCGAAGGCGATGACGCGTCGCTCGACCTGCTGCCGATCCAGAAGTGCTGGCCGGAGGATGCCGCCCCTTTCATCACGCTGCCGGCCGTCATCACGCACGACCCGCACACCGGCGTGCGCAACGTCGGCATGTACCGGATGCAAAAGCTCGGGCCGCGCGCGACGGCGATGCACTGGCAGATCCACAAGGACGGCCGCGCCGACTATCTCGCGACGGACGGCAAGATCGAGGTCGCAGTGGCGCTCGGCACCGATCCCGTGACGACGTACGCCGCCAGCGCGCCGCTGCCGAAGCACATCGACGAGCTGATGCTCGCCGGGTTCCTGCGCGGCGAACCGGTGGAGCTCGTGCGCGCGAAGACCGTCGCGCTCGACGTGCCGGCGAACGCCGAGATCGTCCTCGAGGGCTACATCCTCAAGGACGAGCTGACCGACGAAGGCCCGTTCGGCGACCACACCGGTTACTACACGCCGCCCGAGCGGTTCCCCGTCTTCCACCTCACCGGGATGACGATGCGGCGCGACGCGATCTATCCGTCCATCGTGGTCGGCAAGCCGCCGCAGGAGGACGCGTGGCTCGGCAAGGCGACCGAGCGGATCTTCCTGCCCGCGATCCGCATGACCGTTCCCGAGCTCGTCGACTACGACCTCCCCGTCGCGGGGGCATTTCACAACTGCTGCATCGTCTCGATCCGCAAGGCGTTCCCCGGTCACGCGCAAAAGGTCATGCACGCGATCTGGGGCCTCGGGATGCTCAGCCTGACGAAGGCCGTCGTCGTCGTCGACGAGTGGGTCGACGTCCACGACTACGAGGAAGTGCTCTTCCGCGTCGGGGCGAACGTCGACCCGCAGCGCGACGTGCTGATCACCGAGGGCCCGCTCGACCACCTCGACCATGCGCCGACACGCCAGTTCTACGGCGGCAAGATGGGGATCGACGCGACGCACAAGGGGCCCGAGGAGGGCACGCGCGAGTGGCCGCCGGAGATCCAGATGGCGCCCGAGGTGAAGGAGCTGGTGGACCGCCGCTGGGCCGAGTACGGGATTCCGCTCGATGCCGCTGCAGGAAACGGCCGGATCAGTCAGAGTCCCCGCCCGTTGCGTCGATTGTTACGTCGTTGACAGGCCAAACAACGCGGGAGTTGAATCCACGGTGATGGACCCCGAACACGGCGAGCGGCCGCACCTCCCTGGGCCTTCGCTGTACCCGATTGCGTTCGCGGCAGGCGTCGCGTGCATCCTCGTCGGGCTGATCGTCAACCCGAAGGTGATCGCGCCGATCGGCGCGGTGATCGCGGTCGTGTTCGGCTTCCTCTGGGCGCGCGACGCGACCACGGAGTACCGAGGCGCGCCCGAGCCGATCGAGCCCGAGCGGCATGAGCCGCCGGCGCTCGACGCGCCGGCCATCCCGGCCGACCGCGGCGAGGCGGCGATGCCCGAGCCGGAGCCGGGCGAGCGCTTTCCGCGCAGCCGCTTCCTCGAGGCGTCGACCCTCGGTCTCGGCGTTGTCATCGGCGGCCTCGTCACGGTGCCCGCGATCGG
This sequence comes from Gaiellaceae bacterium, assembly GCA_045806245.1. Taxonomy (GTDB): domain Bacteria; phylum Actinomycetota; class Thermoleophilia; order Gaiellales; family Gaiellaceae; genus 3-1-20CM-4-69-9. Next base: position 23,942 of record JBJMJR010000099.1, read on the forward strand.
GTTCATGGTCGTGCCCGCGTTCAAGGGCCAGGGCTACCCGAAGGTCGACCTCGGCCCGCTCGACAACTTCCCCGAAGGGAAGTGGCTCGTCACGACCTTCTACATGCACCCAGAGGCGGGCAACGTCTCCCGCCGCACCGCTTACATCCGCAACAACGGATCGTTGAACGGCGAGCCGAGCTTCACGATCATCTCGAACCGCTGCGCCCACCTGGGCTGCCCGGTGCAGCCGAACGGGCCGGTGCAGGCGGACCAGAAGAAGAACGTCGACGAGAAGAAGGGACAGCGGATCACGCTCGTCCCGATGATCCCGGCCGGCGGCTTCGGCTGCCCGTGCCACGGCGGCCAGTACGACCCCGAGGGGAACCGCACGGCCGGCCCGCCCGTCCGCGCGCTCGACCGGTACGAGTTCTCGATCGTCAACGGCCGCCTCGTCCTCGGCAAGCCGTACAGCGTCGCGCATGTCGACGGCGAGGGGAAGAACGCCAAGATCCACGCCTACAAGCTCACCGGACCCGGTCAGCACATCGACGGGTGGGAGCAGGTCCTCTATCCCTTGCAGCCGCCGCATTAGATGGCAGTCGCGCCGACACGCAGCCGCAAATCCGCGCGCCGCCAGAAGCTCGAGGCGGCGGTCAACTATCCGCTCGACTGGCTCGAAGAGCGCTCCGGGCTGATCGGCGGCGTCCGCTACTTCCTCTTCCGCAAGGTTCCCGGCGACATCAACTGGTTCCACACGCTCGGCTCGGCAACGCTCACGGCATTCCTCGTTCAGGCGCTGACGGGCGCGATCCTCGCGATGTACTACAAGCCGGATCCGGCGACCGCGTACCAGTCGATCAACCACATCACGAACGACCTCACGCTCGGCTGGCTCGTCCGTGGCATGCACAAGTGGGGCGCGTCCGTCTTCATCATCCTGATGTTCTTCCACATGGCGCGCGTGTTCCTGTTCGGCGCGTACAAGTATCCGCGCGAGCTGAACTGGATCGTCGGCGTGATGCTGCTCGCGGTCGGCATGCTCGAGGGGTTCACCGGCTACCTGCTGCCGTGGGACCAGACGGCCTACTGGGCGACGGTTGTCGGCATCAACCTGAACGGGACGGCGCCGATCCTCGGACCATTCCTGGCCGACTTCTTACGTGGCGGCTCCGAGATCGGCGGCGACACGCTCAGCCGCTTCTACTCGATGCACATGCTGTTGATCCCGGGCTTGATCTTCGCGCTGATCGGGCTGCACCTGTACCTCGTCGTGCGCCTCGGCGTCTCCTCGCCGCCGTGGTCGGATGAGGCGGCCGGCGGCGGCTCTCAGGCGCCGGCTCCGTCGACGAACGGACGCACCGGACTGACGCAACCGCGCGCACGGGGACGCTGATGTCGAGCCTCGACGAACGCCGGGCGCAGTTCCAGCAGTACAAGGAAGACGTCAAGAACCGGGGCAAGCCCTTCTACCCGTACGGGATGTTCCACGACACGGTGATGAGCCTCGTCGTCGTGTCCGTGATCATCGCGCTCGCCAGCGTCTGGTACTTCACGTCGAGCTCCGACCCGAACGCGTGCGGCAGCGGCCACTCCTGCCTGCTCGGCCCGCGCTATTCCGAGCCTGCGGACCCCGGCACGACGAACTTCGTGCCGCGGCCGGACTGGTACTTCTACTTCCTCTTCTATCTGCTGCGCATCTTCAAGTGGCCGAACTCGGTCATCCTCGGCACGGTCGGCATCCCGACGATCCTGCTGATCATCCTGATCATGCTCCCGTTCCTCGACGTGCGCCGCGAACGCCGCTTGCTGCGCCGCCCGGTTGCCGTGATCGCCGCCGTCCTCGTCGTCATTTCGATGGGCGTCCTCACGTACAAGGGTGCGACGGCGAAGGAGGCCCTCGCGAGCGAGGTCGTGCAGGCGGTGCCGACGTGGGCGGAGCGAGAAGGCTTCAAGGACAACAAGGACGCGGTCGCAGGTGCGACCGTGTTCGCGAGCTCGGGCTGTACCGCCTGCCACACGTATCTGGGCACGGGCAGCTCGAACCTCGGTGCGCCGGACCTGTCGTCGATCGGGAAAGGCGGCCTCGGCGTGCAAGGCTTCGCCACCTACGTCGCGGACCCGTCCAAGGCCGGCAACAACGTGATGCCGAAGTTTGCGGCCCTCGGCGATCAGAAGCTCCACCAGCTCGGCGAGTTTCTGAATGCGTCGAAGGGGCCGAAGTAGGAGCGGCATGCGCGTCTTCCTCGGCATAACCGGCGCCTCCGGCGCGCCGTATGCGGCACGCCTCGTGGAGGTGCTTGCGCGGGCTGACGTCGAGCTCGGCATCTGCGCGTCAGGCGCGGGCATCGAGGTGCTCGCGACAGAGCTGTACGGCAACGCCCGACTTTCCCGCGACGAGACGCTCGAGCGTCTGCTCGAGCATGCGCAGGGCGGCAACGTCACCGTCTACGAGCCGAACGACTGGAAGGCGCCGTACGCGAGCGGCTCCGCGAAGGTCGACGCGTACGTCGTCTGCCCGTGCTCGATGGGGACGCTCGGGACGATCGCGTCCGGCGCGATGTCGAACCTGATCCACCGCGCGGCCTCGGTCGCGTTGAAGGAGGAGCGCAAGCTCGTGCTGATGCCGCGCGAGACGCCGCTGTCCACGATCCACCTGCGCAACATGCTCACGGTCAAGGAGGCCGGCGCGACGGTCCTGTTCCTCGCGCCGGGCTTCTACCACGGCGCCGAGTCTGTAGACGATCTCGTCGACTTCATCGTCGGTCGAGCCGTCGATTTGATTGGACTCGACGTCGAGCTCGTGAAACGCTGGGGGGTGGAATGAGCGTCGCTTCAGGCCGTCTCCCCGCCGAAGGCGTGCGCGCGATGTTCGATCGCATCGCGCCCGTCTACGACGCGATGAACCGGACGATGACGGCGGGTCTCGACCGCCGCTGGCGTCGGATCACCGCGGAGGCCGTCGTCCGGCCGGGAAACGAGGTGCTCGACGCATGCTGCGGGACCGGCGACCTCGCCGTCGCCGACGCGCGCGTCGGCGGACGCGTCACCGGCGTCGACTTCTCCGAGCGCATGCTCGAACGCGCCCGCCGCAAGGCGCCGAGCCTGAAATGGGTTGCCGGCGACCTGCTCGAGCTTCCGTTCGCTACGGCGAGTTTCGACGCGGCCACGGTTGGCTTCGGCGTGCGCAACGTCGACGACGTGGAGCGGGCGCTCCACGAGCTGCGCCGCGTTCTGCGTGCCGGTGGCCGGCTCGCGATCCTCGAGATCACGCAGCCGCGCGGGGCACTGGCGCCGTTCTTCCGCATCTGGTTCGACGCAGTGGTGCCTCGGCTGGGCAAGCTTGTCCCAGGTGGATCTGCATACACGTACCTCCCGGCGAGCGTCCAACGCTTCCCGGGGCCGGAAGAGCTGGCGGCGTTGATCGCGGCGAGCGGCTTCCGGTCGGTCGGCTACCGCACCTTCGCCGGCGGCATCGTCGCGCTGCACACGGCCGAGGCCGCATGAGCGCGCTGGCCGAGCTGCGCGAGGCTCCGGGCCTCGAGGCGTACCTCGCCGAGCTCGAGGACCGGCTCGAGGTGGCGGTCGGGCGCTACCACGGCATCGTCTCGGAGGTCGGCGGCGAAGCGCTTGCAGCCGGCGGGAAGCGGCTGCGCCCTCTGCTCGTGTACCTCTCGAGCCCGCGTGACGGCGATGCGCCGGTCGTGGCGGGCGTCGCGGTCGAGCTCGTCCATCTCGCGACGCTCATGCACGACGACCTGATCGATGGCGCGCGGCTCCGCCGTGGACGCGCCTCTGCCTGGTCGGCGCACGGACCGGGCGCTGCGCGCGCAGCAGGCGACTATCTCTTCGCGCGCGCGTTCGCGGAGCTGTCCGCTGTGGGCGACGCAGTGGCGGTCGCCGTGCTCGCGAACGCGACGCTGTGCCTGGCCCGCGGCGAGGCGATGCAGCGGCGCCAGCGCTACAACCCGGACACGCCGGTCGACGCATACCTCGAGCGCTGCACGCTCAAGACGGCGAAGCTGTTCGAGGCTGCGTGCCGCCTCGGCGGCGGGCCGGGCGCCTTCGGTCTCGCGCTCGGCGTCGCTTTCCAGATCACGGACGACA
>JBJMJR010000100.1:0-10496 GCA_045806245.1 Gaiellaceae bacterium
ACCGAGCTGTATCTCGTCGGCGAGGTGCAGAAGGTCTACAAGTCGCAGGGCGTCGAGATCCACGACAAGCACATCGAGCTGATCGTCCGCCAGATGCTCAAGAAGGTGCGCGTCGAGAACGCCGGCGAGACCGACCTGCTGCCCGGTCAGCTCGTCGACAAGACGGTGCTCGACCGCGAGAACGCGCGGATCAAGAAGGAGAAGAAGGAGCAGGCGACGTTCGAGCCGCTGATCCTCGGGATCACGAAGGCGTCGCTCGCGACCGAGTCCTTCCTGTCGGCCGCGTCCTTCCAGGAGACGACGAAGGTGCTGACGGATGCGTCGATCGAGGGCAAGGTCGATCGGCTGCTGGGCCTGAAGGAGAACGTGATCATCGGGAAGCTGATCCCGGCTGCGACCGGGCTGAAGCGGTACCGCACGATCGAGATCGGCCCGTCCGACAAGGTGCCCGCGTCCGCTTACATGCGGCCGGCGACCGAGGAGCAGCTGCTCGCCGCGCTCGAGGAGATCGACTCCGATGGCTCGGACGGCCTGAACCTCGACTCGCTCGGCCTCGACTTCGGCGGCCAGCCCGGCGTCGAAGACGGCGGCCCGAAGCACGAGTCCGGCGAGGCCACTGAAGTGCCCGAGGTCGATTCGCCGCTCGACGAGTAACGCCGAGCGGCTGCGCCGCTCGGCGCTCAAGGTACGGCGTGAAGGCCGGGCTGAGCCCGGCCTTCACGCTTCAGTTGGGGTGGTGGGCGACGGTTCCCTGCTGTGCGGACGCGCGATTGCTTCGCGATCGCGCGGCGCATCAGTTCGCCTCGCGCTAAGCGGGCTTAGCGCGAGGCTTTGAGCGCATGGAATCATCGCGGCGATGAAGATCTTCGACCACGTCCAGCTGAACACAAGCGACTACGCGGCTTCGGTTCGCTTCTACGAGACTGTCTTGTCGCCGCTCGGAATACCGAAGATCGCGGAGTACGAGCAGGGAACGTGGAGTACGGCCTGGAGTGACTTCGGCGACCTCAACGTCCTGGACAGGCGACCGTCGACCGCCAATCTGCATCTCTGTTTCTACGCGCGGAGTAAGGAGCAGGTCGACGCGTTCCACCGCGCGGGAGTCGAGGCTGGTTTCCGGTCGAACGGGGCGCCCGGGTACCGCGATTACGGTCCCGGCTATTACGCGGCGTATCTGCTCGACCCCGACGGGAACAACGTCGAGGCTCTGTATCGCGACGGCTGAGCTGAGCGCCGCTCAGGAGAGTACGCGCTCGAGTGCCGAGCGATCTGTCGGCTCGCCGTGCGCAGGGAGCACGAGCTCGACGGGCAGGTCGAGCAGCGGGCGGAGCCGTTGGGCGACGTCGTCGCGCGTGACGTGCTTCCGGCCGCCGAGCTGGATGTTCAGGCCCTCGCCGAAGTCGGACAACGAGTCGCCGGTGATGATCGCGGAGACCGACGGCAGCCAGAGGATCAGGTCGTTGTCCTCACGGCCCGCGTACGCCTCCGCGCCGAACGGCCACGCTCCGGGGCCGTGGAAGTGCCCCTCGCCTTCGCCCGCCCGCAGCCAGGCCAGATCGTCGCTCTCCATGCCACGCACGCGTTCGGGGTCGATGCCGAACTTCTCCACCCAGTCCTCCCACGTGTCTGCCGGCGGCGTGTGGACGGGCAGCCCGAGGCTGCGAGCGTCGCGCTCGTGGTACGGCGCAGTCAGGACGACAGCGGTCGCCCGCTCGCGCAGCGCGTCGGGAACAGCGAGTGGATCGAACAACACGAACTCGTCGCCGAGCTCGACGGCGTATGACGAGACGAGCTCCGGCCACCATTGCTCGTCGTTCCAGTCGGGATGCGGCGACTGCCAGTGCCAGACGCCGGGGCGCACCTCTCGCATGGCGCCATCGTAATTGCGCCGGTTGGTTAGCGGTCGGCTGCCTGCAGCAGGCCGAGGCACATCTCGTCCGTCGTGCCCTCGCCCCACAGGACGTACCGCGGCTTCAACAGCCTCCCGTTCACGAGCGGCTGCTTGATCGCCGAGTTGTCGAACTTGCAGCTGACGTGGATGACGTCGCCGACGTTCGCATCGACCGGCTTGGCGAGGTAGTACGCGTCCTGCCAGTGGAAGTTCCACCTCGGGATGTGCAGCAGGGTCTTGCCGTTGAGCTCGACGCGGATGTCGTAGCCCCGTGTGTGCATGTGTCCGGCGACGCCGTAGATGCGGAGCGGGCGGTTGACGCGCCGGTCGCACGACGTCGAGAGCGACTTCACGTTCGCCGGCGACTGCGGATAGCTCGCAAGCGACTTGCCGCAGATGTAGAGCAGCCCCGACGGGATCAGCGCTGCGTCGTAGCCGTACTTCTTGACCTCCTGCTTCACGGCGACGTCACGCGAGCAGAGCGTCGACTGCACGTTGCGCGGGCACGGCAGCTCGACCGGCGCGGGAACGAGGATCGTGTTGAGCGGCGTCAGCTTCGTCTGCGCCGCCGGTGCAAAGCGGATCACGGCGCGCGAGCGGTCGCGCTTGGCCGGATGGATCAGGTTGTAGTGCACCTGCATCACGATCGCCGCGCCGGCGTGCACGAGCACGCCCGTTCCCTTCGGTAGGTCGTTCGTCGTGTGCCCCGGCACCCAGGCGCTGATCCACGGCGGCACGCCGAGCCGGTCGACGTCCGCCGAGCTCGCAGTCGGATGTGTCTCGGACAGGCCCGGCCCACCGAAGCACGTCCAGCCGTTTCCACCCGACGCCTGGTTCAGGCGGCGTGCATCGGTCGCGTTCTCGCCCGCCGCCTCGAACAGAATCACGTGGTGCACGATGGTCGGCCGCTGCGGCTTGATCAGCGCGCTCGTCACGTACGCGTCCTGCGCGAGATGCGGTTCGAGTAGGAAGCAGTGGTAGTCGTCGAGGCCGCCGACGGCCGCCTTCGGCATGTACGAACGCGCGGGTGTCAGGGCCATCGTGGTGCCGGGCGCGCTGGTCGTCGCGCCGACCGGCTTCATAGGCCGCCCGTTGCCGATGCGCGCCCCGCCGCGCACCCAGCGAGCGATCAGCGCTTTCTCGGCCGTCGTCAGGATGCGATGCGACTGGCCGAGGTACGCGGGCGAGTCGTGCCCCGGCATCCAGGGCGGCATGCGGCCGAGCTGCGTCATGACGAGGATGCGGCTCGCGTATGCCTTCGCCAGCCGCGGTGACAGGAGCGAGAACGGTGCGATGCCGCCGGGCGTGTGGCAGCCGGCGCACTTCTGCGCGAACACCGGCCCGACGTCGGCCCACGTCGGCGCCGCCGCCTGAGCGGTGCGTCGGTTGTCGCCCGAGCCGGCTGCGATCGCGGTAGCCGCGATAGCGGCCACCGCGGCCACGGCCAGCGCGAGAGCAAGCCTCTTCCGTGTCACGGTTCCACGCTAGCTGGGCCGGACACGGTCGTAAAGCGTTCGTAAGCGCCCCTGGACGCCGCCGCTCTCGAGGCTAGTCTTGTGTCGGTGAAGAGGCTCGGGGTCGTCGCCGTCGCCGTCATCGCGCTTGCCCTTGCCGGCGGCAGCGGTGCGCCTGCCGAGGCTCTGCAGGCGGACTGCAACGTCATCAACGCGACGCCGACGTGGCTCGACTTCGCCGACGGGTCGGTCCCGTTCTGGAAGGTGTTCGCGCGGCCGGGCATCACCGCGCTCGCCTCGAACCTGATCTATCCGCCGAGGTTGCGTGCGGCCGGCGCACGCACCGCGTACTTCGACCTGTACCTGAACCGCCGGGTCGGGACGACGAGCGCGCCCGCGGATCCCGCGACGATCGTCGCCAAGGCGAACAAGTTCTACGACTACGCCGCGCAGTCGATGGACTGCTCGAACCCGGTGATCGCCGAGAACGAGCTCTTCGGCTCGTGGCTCGCGGTGCCGTGGTCGGCGACGAACGCGCAGTACCGCGCGAACGTCCTGCTCTTCCTGCAGACGCTGCGGCAGCGTGGCGCGCAGCCGTGGCTGCTCGTCAACGCGAAGCCGTACACCGACGGGACTGCCGGCGACTGGTGGCGCCAGGTCGCCGACGTCGCCGGGATCGTGCGCGAGGTCTACTTTCCGGCTCCGCTGATCTACCAGCGAGGCCCCATCTACGGGAACCGGACGCTGCGCCAGTCGTTCCGGAACGGGATCCTCGACTTCACCAAGATTGGCATCCCGGTCTCCAAGCTCGGGTTGTTCCTCGGCTTCCAGACCACGAAGGGGACCGGCGGCCGGGAAGGGCTGGCGGCGAAGCCGTGGTTCGAGACCGTCAAGTGGCAGGCGCTCTCCGCGCGCTTCGTGGCGAAGGAGATGAAGATCAGCTCCCTGTGGTCGTGGGGCTGGGCGGAGTGGTCGACGATGCCCGGCGAGCACGATCCGACCAAGCAGAAGGCTGCGTGCGTCTACCTGTGGACGCGAGACCCGAAGCTCTGCAACGGGCCGGCTGCAGCCGGGAAGGGCTTCGACCGCTCGCGCACCGAGGGTCAGCTGATCCTGTCGCCCGGCCTGCGCTGCAAGCTCGGCGCAGCGGCCGTGCGGTGGTCGGCGATCAACCCGATCCTCAGGCTGACCGGGGATGGGGAGCTTGCGTTCTCCAATGCGTTCGCGCGCGCGGTCGAGCAGCGGGCGGCGCGTGTGACGAACGCGGACATCCTTGCCGCGGAGCGGTCGATAGTCGCGGCGCGCTTCGGCGGCTCGCGCGCGGCGTACCTCGCCGCGATCGCGCAGGTGCATACCAATCTGCCGGTCGCGCGCAGCGTCATCGGCGACGAGCTTCGCCGCGCGCGGATCCAGGCGAAGTTCCGGGTGGGCGGTCCGAGTGCTGCGGAGGTCGCCGACTACCGCGACAACTACGGCGACGTGCAGGCGCGTCTCGTCGAGACGAAGGGGCAGACGAACTGGCTCGGCGGCCGCCACAGCGGCTACGCGCTGGCGTCGACCGCGCCGCCGCAGCTGATGGGCCTGGCGTCCGGCCGCTGGTCGGCGGTGTGGTCGCCGCTCGGCACGGTTCGCGTTCGCCCGCTCGGGCCGCCGAAGCTGCTCGGCTCACTTCCGCTCGGGAGCGTGCGCTCCTCGATCCGCACCGCGCTGATCGCGCAGGCTCAGGAGGAGCACTTCCCTGCGTGGCTCACGGCCGCACAGAAGTCCGCGTTCCCCGAGGCGCTCTGCTGGCGCGACCAGTTCCCCGAGCTCGGGGAGGTCGACCTGACGAACTACCTGCCGTTCCTCGCGCTTACGCAGTAGCGCGGAGCAAGAAGCCGGACTTGCCGGGGCGGATCTCGATGTTCGAGAAGCCGGCGAACAGCTGCATGAGGCCGTCGCGCGTGTAGTCGAAGATCGGGCAGTTGTTGATGACCTCGTAGCGCAGCTTGCGGATCGGGCCCTTCGTCCACGTCCAGCGCGGGAAGCTCGCGACGACGGAGCCGCCGGGCGCGACCAGCTCACGCATGCGGCGGATGTGGGCCGGCGCGTCCTCGATGTAGTCGAAGTATCCGAGCGCGAGGATCACGTCGTACGACCCCGGAATCCCGGTGCGCAGGAAGTCGCCCTGGATCAGCGTCACCTTCTCGTCGTCGAAGCGGGCGAGCCGGTCCTTCGCGAGCTCGAGCATCGTGTCCGAGAGGTCGACGTCGACGTACCGCGACGCTCCGTGGTCGAGCGCGAACTCGCCGATTCGGGCCGACCCTCCGCCGACGTCGAGCACCCGCGGGGCGTCGTACTCCTCGACGACCTCGATCGCGAACTCGCGGCGGTTGAAGAGACCGGGGCGGAGCGTGCGCTGGAGCGCGTGCTCCTCGTCGTACAGGTGGTCAAACGAGAACGCCTTCTTCCGAAAGTGCTCGCGTACGCGTCCCGTAGAGTCGGTCGAGGTCGCCATAGGCCTGATGGTACGAGACGAGGCGATGTGTCCGCGCAACGTGGCGCAGACGCCGCTCGACGAGCGAGCGCCCGGCGTTCCTCCAGGCGACGACCTTGGCCGCGCCGAGCCGCTGCTTCAGGCTGGCCCCGGCCGGCAGCTCGGCGCGCAGGGGCGGACCGAACTCGTACGGGTGGAAATAGAGGACGGCGAGGTCGCGGAGGCTCCGCGGCGGCAGCACGCGCCAGTAGCTCCCGCCGCCGGTGACCGGCAGCTCCCACAGCTCGCCGAGCCGGTAGGGCTCGGCCGGGATGTCGCCGATCCGGTTGGGGACGCGCGGCGAGTCGTACTGGCTCGAGTCGTAGCGGAAGCCCGTCGCAGCGAGCACGTCATAGGCCCAGGGTGTTTGGCGGTTGATCGAGAAGGCGGGGGCGCGGTAGGCGAGCGGCTGCTCGCCGGCCACGTCGGCAATCGTGTCGACGGCACGCTCGAGGTCGGCACGGAACTCATCCGGCGTCTGGTTGTACACGCGCGCGTGCGCGTAGCCGTGGCACGCGGGCTCGTGTCCACGCCGCACGATGTCGGCCACGAGGTCCCTGTGAGTGACGACGCTCATCCCGAGCAGGAAGAACGTCGCGCGGGCCTCGAGCTCGTCGAGCAGGTCGAGGAGGTGCGACGTCTGCCGCTCGAGCGCCGCGTGGGGCGTGTCCCAGCCGCCGAAGCCGAGCCGCCGGTGCACGAGCTGGTGCCAGTCCTCGAAGTCGATCGACAACAGGAGGCGCGGCTTCTCCACGCGGCCGACTGTAAAGGCTGGGGTCAGACCCCTCGGGCTCAGACCCCGCTAAGGCCGGAGCGTAAGCCGACGCGGAGCGCGGCTTACGCGGAGGCGAACTGATGCGACGCGACCACGCGAAGCATGGGCGCGCCGCACCGCAGCGAACAGTCGCCCGGCACCCAAACGTTGCGGGAAGGGCGGGCTTTGCCCGCGCTTCCCGCCGTACCTCAAGCGGGGCCCAAACGCGGAGCGTTTGCGGCCACGACTTGGCCCTTGCCGGCTTCTTTTGCGCGGTAGAGCGCGTCGTCGGCCCGCTGGAAGAACGACACCGGGTCGTCTTCGGGGCGGAGCTCGGCAACACCGGCCGACAGGTAGAGCTTTCCGGCCTGGCCGAGCGGGCGTGCCGAGACGGAGTTGAGGATGCGCCGGTAGAGCTGGTCGGCGTCCTCGAGCGACGACTCCGGGAGGATGACCGCGAACTCGTCGCCGCCGACCCGGCACGCGATGTCGGCAGTCCGCACGACGTCGCGGACGCGCTCGGCCGCCTCCGCCAGCGCCGCGTCCCCGGCGAGATGGCCGACGCGGTCGTTGACCACCTTGAAGTCGTCCAGGTCGAAGACGATCAGCGAGAGCTTCCGCTCGTAGCGATGTGCGCGCGCGCACTCCCGCGAGAGCGTCTCGTGGAAGTAGCGCCGGTTGTGCAGTCCCGTCAGCGCGTCGAGATCCGCCAGCTGCCGCGCCTCGCGGAAGCGGCGCGCGTTCTCGATCGCCGGGCCGGCCCGCAGCGCGAGCGTCTCGAGCTGCCGCACGTCGTCGTCGCTGAACTCGTGCCTCTTGGAGCGCGTGAAGACCGTCAGGTAGCCGAGGGTCTGGCTCTCGCCGGGCAGCGGGATGGCGAGCCCGGAGTGGATGAGCCCGTCCTCGTCTTCCTCCTCGGCTGCGCGGCGCTCCAGCTCGGGATACGTGTACGACATCGTGATCGAGCGGGCGAGGCGACCGTCCGGCGGGCCGGTGATCGCGTGCCGCTCGGCCTCTTCGACCGAGAGCCCGAGCGTCGCGACGAGCGGCTTCCCGCCCTGGGCGTCCGGCAGCATCATGAGCGCGGCGTCGGCGCCGTCCAGCGTGCCGGCCGCCTCGAGCACCCGCGACAGCACCTCGTCGAGGTCGATCGAGCCGGCGAGCTCACCGAAGATGCGGCTCCGCCGGCCCTCCTCCTCGGCGCGCTCGAGCGCACCCTGGAGCTCGCGCCCCAGCTCGTCCATCCGGGAGTTCAGGCTGAGGACGACCTCGGCCACCCGCTCGTCCGTCTTGGTGTCGGACCGCCAGCGGACGACCAGCAGCGCTAGGAGGAGCACTACGAGAGCGCCCAACCCGACGCTGATCGAAGTCGAAAGAGTCGTCATTACCTCGCCGCAGTAAGGAGTGAACCCGCCGACGCACTGTAGTGGCGGTTTGCGGCTATCACTAGTGTTTGTAAATCACAAAAATCATCGCCCGCAATTACCTCCAAAACGCACAAAGAGGGCTCTCGGTTGCGCTTCCCATGCGGGTTTGCGCGTTTGCGGCGGCACCGGCTGTTCGCTACCATGCCTCGTCCGGTTGGCAGGGCCCGCGGCCCCGCCGACCGTTGTTGTGTGAAAAGGGACAAATCGGAGGTTCAGTGCCAACCGTCAACCAACTCGTCCGCAAGGGCCGTGTCACCGCCAAGGCCAAGGTGAAGACCCCTGCACTCGCCGGCGCGCCGCAGAAGCGCGGCGTCTGCACGCGCGTGATGACGCAGACCCCTAGGAAGCCGAACTCGGCTCTCCGCAAGGTCGCCCGCGTCCGGTTGACGAACGGTGCCGAGGTCGGCGCCTACATCCCCGGCGAGGGCCACAACCTCCAGGAGCACTCCGTCGTGTTGATCCGCGGCGGGTCGACGAAGGACCTGCCGGGCTACCGCTACAAGGTCATCCGGGCGGCGCTCGACACCGCCGGCGTGTCCGACCGCAAGCAGGGCCGCTCCAAGTACGGCGCCAAGAGAGGCTCGTAATGCCCCGCCGTGCCGAAGTCTCGGCCCGGACGATCGCGCCGGACGCCGTCTACAACTCGCCGCTGGTCACGCAGGTGATCAACAAGGTGATGACCGATGGCAAGAAGTCGACTGCGGAGCAGATCGTTTACGACGCCCTCACCCGCATCGGCGAGAAGACCGGCAAGCCGCCGGTCGAGGTGCTGGAGCAGGCCGTGAAGACGGTCACGCCCGTGCTCGAGGTCAAGAGCCGCCGCGTCGGCGGCGCCAACTACCAGGTCCCCATCGAGGTGCCGCAGCGCCGCGCCCGGACGCTTGCCGTCCGCTGGCTCGTCGACTACGCGCGCGACCGCCGCGAGAAGGGCATGGTCGACAAGCTTTCGAACGAGATCCTCGACGCGCTCAACCAGCAGGGCGGCGCCTTCAAGCGCAAGGACGACGTCTACCGGATGGCGCAGGCCAACAAGGCCTTCGCCCACTACAGGTGGTAACGGGAATGGCCGTCGACACCAAGAGCAAGGTGGCGCTAGAGCGCGTCCGCAACATCGGGATCATGGCCCATATCGACGCGGGCAAGACCACGACGACCGAGCGGATCCTCTACTACACCGGCCGCACCCACAAGATGGGCGAGGTGCACGAGGGCGCCGCGACGATGGACTGGATGGCGCAGGAGCAGGAGCGCGGCATCACGATCACGTCGGCTGCGACGACGGCGTTTTGGCGCGACTTTCGCATCAACATCATCGATACGCCCGGGCACGTGGACTTCACCGTCGAGGTCGAGCGCAGCCTGCGCGTCCTCGACGGCGCGATCGCAGTCTTCGACGCCGTCGCGGGCGTCCAGCCGCAGTCCGAGACGGTCTGGCGGCAGGCCGAGCGCTACCGCGTCCCGCGGATCGCCTTCATCAACAAGATGGACCGCACCGGGGCCGACTTCTTCGCCTCCGTCCAGTCGATGGTCGACCGCCTCGGCGCGCACCCGGTTCCGGTGCAGCTGCCGATCGGCCAGGAAGAGCACCACCGCGGCGTGGTCGACCTCGTCGAGATGCGCGGGATCGTCTACCAGGACGACCTCGGCGAGAAGTTCGACATCGTCGAGATCCCCGAGGAGCTGCAGGAGCAGGCGCAGGAGTACCACCACCAGCTGATCGACTCGATTGCGGAGTTCGACGACGAGCTGACCGAGACCTACCTGCTCGACGAGGAGTCGGTGACGCCGGAGATGATCCGCCGCGCGCTCCGCAAGGGCACGCTCGAGAACAAGATCACGCCGGTCCTGCTCGGCTCCGCCTTCAAGAACAAGGGCGTGCAGCCGTTGCTCGACGCGGTCATCGACTATCTGCCGAGCCCGCTCGACGTGCCTCCGGTGCACGGCGTCGATCCGCGCACGGAGCACGAGCTCTCGCGCCGCCCGGCGAACGACGAGCCGTTCTCGGCGCTGGCGTTCAAGGTCATGTCCGATCCGTACGTCGGGAAGCTGACGTACTTCCGCGTCTACTCCGGCCAGATCAAGGCCGGCGACCGCGTGCTGAACACCGCGACCGGCAAGACCGAGCGCATCGGCCGCATCCTCCAGATGCACGCGAACCACCGCGAGGAGCGCGAGGAGATCGGCGCGGGCGAGATCGCCGCCGGCGTCGGCCTGAAGAACACGACGACCGGCGACACGCTGGCGACCGAGACGGCGCCGATCAAGCTCGAGTCGATGACCTTCCCGGACCCGGTGATCTCGGTCGCCGTGGAGCCGAAGTCGAAGGCCGACCAGGACAAGCTCGGAGCGGGCCTGCAGCGCCTCGGCGACGAGGACCCGACCTTCCGCGTGCGCACGGACGACGAGACCGGCCAGACGCTGATCGCCGGCATGGGCGAGCTGCACCTGGAGATCA
>JBJMJR010000101.1:0-15109 GCA_045806245.1 Gaiellaceae bacterium
AACCAGCTGCTCGTCGAGATGGACGGCTTCGAGCTGAAGGACAACATCATCCTGATCGCGGCGACGAACAGGCCGGACATCCTCGATCCGGCGCTGCTGCGTCCGGGACGCTTCGACCGGCAGATCGTCGTCGACCGGCCCGACCGCAACGGCCGCAAGAAGATCCTCGAGGTCCACTCGAAGGGCAAGCCGCTCGCACCGGAGATCGACCTCGACACGCTCGCTGCCGGAACGCCCGGTTTCACGGGCGCCGACCTTGCGAACCTCGTCAACGAGGCGGCGCTGCTCGCAGCGCGCCGCGGCAAGAAGACGATTCAGCAGGAGGAGCTCGAGGAGGGGATCATGCGCGTGATCGCCGGCCCCGAGAAGAAGACGCGCCTCTTCTCGGAGGAGGAGCGGAAGATCACCGCGTACCACGAGCTGGGCCACGCGATCGTCGGCCACTACCTCGACCAGGAGTCCGACGTCCACAAGATCTCGATCATCGGCCGCGGCCAGGCGCTCGGGTACACGATCTCGCTGCCGCGCGAAGACCGCTATCTGACGACGAAGCAGACCCTGATGAACCAGCTCGCGATGACGCTCGGCGGCCGTGCCGCGGAGGAGATCGTCTTCAACGAGGTGACGACGGGCGCTGCCAACGACCTGGAAAAGGTCACGTCGACGTCGAAGCAGATGGTGATGCGGTTCGGGATGAGCGAGAAGCTCGGGCCGCGCGTACTCGGCCGAAATCACGACATGCCGTTCCTCGGCCGCGAGATGGGCGCCGAGCCCGACTACTCCGAGGAGGTCGCGCGCGAGATCGACGACGAGATCCGCCGCATCATCGAAGAGGCGCACGAGCACGCGACGCGCGTGCTCAAGGAGCACATCGAGGAGCTCCACCGGATCTCGCTGATCCTGATCGAGCGCGAGACGATCGACAAGGATCAGTTCGAGCGGCTGCTCGCCGGCGACTCCGAGGAGGCGGTGTTCGACGCCGACAGCGCCGCGCAGGAGCCGTCGCCGTCGCCGGCCGACGAGAAGAAGCGCAAGCCCGAGCCCAAGACGCGGCCGTTCCCGATCCCGGGCGCGACCATGCAGCCGCCTCCGCCCGAGCCTTCCAAGGGCTAGCCCTGCACGAGCACGCGCACGACCACGCCCACCACGGGCACGGCGACGCGGATCTGACCCGGCAGGGCGCGGAGGCGACGCTGCACTGTCTGATCGGCTGCGCGCTCGGCGAGATCGTCGGCATGGCGATCGCCCAGGGGTTCGGCTGGTCGAACTGGGTGCAGATCCCGCTGGCGATCCTGCTCGCCTTCGTCTTCGGCTACACGCTGACGATGCGACCGGTGCTGCGCGCCGGCGTCCCGTTTCCGCAGGCGTCGCGCATCGCTTTGGCGTCGGACACGGTGTCCATCGCCGTGATGGAGACGGTCGACAACCTGTTCGTGCTCGTCGTGCCGGGTGCGATCAACGCCGGCCTGGGCGACGCGAAGTTCTGGTGGAGCATCGTGCTCGGCTTCGTCATCGCGTTCATTCCGGCGACGCTTGTGAACCGCTCGCTCATCGCCCGCGGCAAAGGCCACGCAGTCGTGCACCAGTACCACCACCACTGAGGACAGGTCCCAGGGACAGTCCCTAAGGCATGGCCAATCCGGCTTGCCAGGAAGCCCAGAGCTTGGCGTAGCGCTCGCCCTGCCTGACGAGCTCGTCGTGCGACGCCACTTCGACCAGGCGGCCGTGTTCCATCACCGCGACTCGGTCGGCGCGCTGCGCCGTCGAGAGGCGGTGGGCGATCGTGATGACCGTGCGGCCTTCGGCGACTGCGGCGAGGGCCCTCTCGACCGCTGCCTCCGTCGCGGGGTCGAGACTCGACGTCGCCTCGTCGAGCACGATCACCGCCGGGTCGGCGAGGGCGATGCGCGCGATGCCCACAAGTTGGCGCTCGCCGGCGGACAGCCGCAGTCCGCGCGTCTGCACATCCGTCTCCACGCCGCGCGGCAGCGACTCGAAGCGGTCGAGCGCGCCGATGGTTCGCAGCGCTCGACGCACGTCCTCGTCCGTTGCGTCGGGATGCGCGAGACGCACGTTGTCGGCGATCGTGCCGGTGAAGAGATGACCCTCCTGCGGCAGCAGCACGATCTGCCTGCGCAGCGATGCCAACGTGGCATCGCGCAAGTCGATGCCGCCGAGCTCGATGCCTCCTTGCTGCGGGTCGTACTGCCGCGTCAGCAGCTTCGCCACGGTCGACTTCCCGGCACCGGTCGCGCCGACGAGCGCGACGTGCTCGCCCGCCTCGATCTCCAGCGTCAGGTCGCGGACGACCGGCCGCTTGCGGTAGCCGAACGTGACGCCGCGCAGCGCGAGCGTGCCCGTGTGCGGCAGCTCGAGCGCGTCCGGCTTCTGCCTGATCGCGACCGGCACCTCGAGCAGGCCGACGATCTTCGCGAGCGCCGCCAGCCCTTGCCTGAACTCGCCGAGCCATTCCGTGAACCGCCCGATCGGGTCGAACAGCTGGATCAGGTAGAGGACGAACGCGGAGATCGTGCCGATCGTGATCGTCCCCTGCCGGTACATCGACGCCGCCACGAGCAGGACGACGATCAGCGCCGACGCCTGCGCGAGCGGCAGGAACGCGAAGAGCCGGATGTTCACGAATGACGCCCGGCGCCACGCGCGAACCTGGGCCTGGCTGCGCGGGCGATAGCGATCCAGCGTGCGCTGCTCGCGCCGGAACGCCTGCACGACGCGGACGCCCGCAAGACCTTCCTGCAGTGCCGTCAACGTGTCCGCAACGCGGTCTCGGATCGAGTGGTAGGCACGCCCGGCCCCGTGGTGGAAGCTCCAGCTCGACGCAACCAGGATCGGCAGCGCCACCAGCGAGATCGCGGCCAGCTTCGGCGACAGATAGAGCAGCGCGACGATCGTCAGCAGGATCTGCAGCGCGCTGCCGACGATCTCGACGAGGGCTTCCCGCACGAGCTCGTTCAGCGACTGCACATCCGACGTCAGCCGCGAGACGAGGACGCCCGCGCGTTCCTGCTCGAAGAATCCGAGCGGCAGCGCCTGCAACTTGTCGAACGACGCGACGCGCAGGGAGTGCAGGAAACGCTCGCCTGCCGTGGCCGCAAAGAGGGTCTGCGTGCGCACCACGAACGGCTTGACGATGGCGAGGCCGAGGAAGATCAGTGCCGCCACGTTGAGCGCATGCGTGGCGTGGTGCCGCACGCCCGAGTCGACTGCGTAGCGAACGAGCAGCGGGCCGGCGAGGGTGATCAGCGTCGAGGCGACGACCGCCGCTCCTGCCACCGCGTACCGGCCGCGTACCGGCCGCATCAGCCGCTTCGCCTCCCGCCACACGGCGCCGGTCGAGGCACGCTCCATCATGCGACGGCCTCAAGCGCCAGCAGCTCCCGGTACCGGCGCGACGTCCGGAGTAGGTCGCCGTGCGTGCCCTCCTCGACGATCCTGCCGCCGTCCAAGACTGCGACGCGGTCGGCCAGCGCGATCGTCGCCGGACGGTGGGCGATCACCAGCGTCGTGCGACCTTCCATCACGGTGGTCAGCGCGGCGCGAATCTCGTGTTCCTTCGTCGCGTCGACGGCCGATGTCGCGTCGTCGAGGACGAGCACGGCCGGGTCGGCGAGGATCGCGCGTGCGATCGCGACACGCTGGCGCTGGCCGCCCGACAGCGAGAAGCCCCGCTCGCCGAGGACGGTCTCGTAGCCGTCGGGGAGTGCGTTGATGAACTCGGTCGCGCCGGCGAGCGCGGCGGCACGCTCGACTTCCTCGTCGGGCGCGTCCGGCCTGGCGAAGCGGATGTTCTCGGCGACCGTGTCCGTGAAGAGGAATGTCTCCTCGAACACGAGCGCGACCATCTTGCGCACGTCGGCGAGCGCGAGGTCGCGGACGTTGTGGCCGTCGAGCAGGACGGCCCCGTCGTCCGGGTCGTACAGCCGAGCGATCAGTCCTGCGATCGTGCTCTTCCCGGATCCCGTCGGCCCGACGAGCGCGAGCGAGGTACCGGGTGGGACGTGGAGCTCGAGACCGTCGAGCACGGGGTGGCCGTCCTGATGGCCGAAGCGCACGCCCGCGAGGCGCACGTCGCCCTTCGGCGGCCGCTCGAGGCGGATCGGATGCCGCGGCTCGCGCAACTTCGGCTCCGCCTCGAGCACCTCCGTGATGCGGGCGCTGGCGCCGACGGCCTTCTGCAGCGTCGTGACGCGCTGGCCGAGCACGCGCAGCGGCCAGACGAGATACGCGATGTAGGCGTTGAAGGCGAGGAAGGAGCCCAGCGTCAGGTCCCCGTTGATGACGCTCCGGCCGCCGAGCCAGAGGACGGCCAGCAAGCCGAGCATCGGCAAGAACTCGAGTGTCGGCATGAACTTCGCGTCCAGCCGCGCGATCGCCAGTGCGCGGTCGACGATCACGCTGCTGCGGGTGCGGAACTCGCCGGCGAGCGGCCGCCCCGCGCCGATGCCCTTGACGACGCGGATGCCGGCGACCGTCTCCTCCACCAGCGTTGCCGCCGCGCCCCAGCTTTCCTGCAACCGCTCCGTGTACGCGTGGTAGCGGCGCGAGTACGCCCAGCCGGCCAGGCTGATCAGCGGCAAAGGGATCAGCACGATCAGTGCGAGCTTCCAGTCGAGCACCAGCAGGATCACCGCGACCGCGAAGACCGTCAGTACGTAGCCGATCGTGTGCCCGATCGAGTCCATCATCCGCGCGACGTGCTCGGAGTCGGACGAGGCGCGGCTCATCAGCTCGCCGGGGCCGACGCGGTCGTGATAGCTGGCGTCGAGCCGCAGCGCATGGGCGAAGATCGCGTCGCGCACGCGCGCATCGGTGCGGGCGCGGTTGCGGATCGCATAGATGTGGCGGACCGAGCCGGCCGTCATCTCGAGCAGGCCGACGGCAAGGAGCGCGCCCAGCCAGATCAGGAGCGTGTGCCGGTCGCGCGAGACGACGCCGTGGTCGATCGCCTCCTTGACCATCAGCGGCGCCGAGACCGCGCCGACCTGCCAGAGCAGCCCGGAGACGGCTGCGCCGGTGACGCCCGACCTCTGCGAGTGAATCACGGCGCGGACGAATCTCCACGCCGCGCGCCTCTGCGCGTCGTGTCTGTCCATCGCCGAAAGTATCGCTACGGCCGCGCGGCGGTGATCCGGAGCGTGTACTCGACGGTTCGGTCGATCGGGCGGAGCTCGACGTAGACGTACGAGCCGTTGGGCGAGGCATTCCGGTAGGCCGCGCTTCCGCGCCGGCCGACCGCGAGCGGCCTGCCCGGTTTCTTCGTGCGCGGCAGGACGCGCACGCGCACCGCTCCGGCGGCGCGCACATGCAGGACGTCGTGCGCGGGAGCCCATGCGCGGTAGAGGTCGACCGGATCCTCGCTGCGGTCGAGGTGCGCCACAAGCGACGCGCTCAGATGCCCCGGACGCGTCAGCGGCGCGGTGCCTCCCGGGAAGAGCCCGTGCGGCTCGATCTGGTCGCGCGCCTCGTTCGGCTCGCCGGGGTCGCGTGCCGGTGCACGGTACGAGAGTGCGTTCGGGATGTTGAGCAGGCCGTAGCCCGACGTGTTGTCGAAGCCGCGTGCCCCGAGGTCGACCGCCGAGCGGCGCATCACCTCGAACAGCTGCGTGTTGTCGAGATCCGCGCGCACGGTCCAGACCCACGCGGCGGCGCCGGCGACGAGGGGTGACGAGAAGCTCGTGCCCATGACGCTCGTGTAGCCGCTCTGCGCCGACGCGAGCGGCTCCGCGGCCGGCATGCCGACGCCCGGCGCGACCAGGTCGATCGTCGGAGCGATCGTCGAGAACGACGCGACGCGGCGCGCCTCGTTGGTCGCGCCGACGGTGAGCACGTGCGGGTACGCGGCGGGGTAGCCCTTCGGGCTGCCTTCGTCTCGCTCGTTGCCGCCGGCCGCGACGACGAGCGAGCCGGAGCGGAACGCGAACATGATCGCGTCCTCCTCCAGCGGGTCCGCGTCCGCGCCGCCGAAGCTGAGATTGATCACGCCGGGACCTTCGCGCGCCGCCTCGGCGATGCCCTGGATCGCGGAGCCCTCGTTGAAGGCGCCGAACGGGCTCGCATCCCACACGCGCAGCACCGCCTCGGGATAGACGCCGACGATCCCGACGCCGTTGTTCGGGGCGGCCAGCACCGAGCTGACCTCGGTGCCGTGCTCCTCGCCCTCCTCCGTGACCGTCTGACGGTTGAGCAGCGTCGTGTTCGGACGCAGCGCGAACTCCGGATGCGTGAGGTCGAGGCCGGAGTCGACGACGGTGACCGGCTTGCCCGGTCCGGGCGGGTCGACGTGGTCGGCGCCGATCGCGCTCCGCCACCACTCCGTCGGGACGAGCGGGTCGGTCGCCTCGGCCACGCCTGTCGTCACCAGCAGCCGCTCGGGCTCGGCGACAGCGACGGTGCCGGCACGCCGCAGCCGCGCCAGGCCGCGCGTGTCGACGCGCCAGATGCGGAGCTCCGGAACGAGCTCGACGCCGCCGGCACGACGAGCGGCGGCGCTGCCGCTGCCGGGCTTCAGCTGTACGAGCTCGGCCCGCGCAGGGACGGCGGACGCCAGCAGGACGGCCGCAACGATGAGCAGGCGCCGCGCCAAGGGTCTCAGAGTAGTCGGGTTACTACGCTGCCGGGATGACGCGCGCGTACGTCGGGCTGGGCTCCAATCTGGGCGACCGCGAGGGGACGCTGAGGGCGGCGCTCGGGCGAATCCGGCACCTCCCGGAAACCGAGGTCGTCAAGGTCTCGAAGCTTCGGAACACGGAGCCTGAGGGCAGCGCCGACCAGCCCCGCTTCCTCAACGGCGTGGCCGAGCTCGAGACGGCGCTCTCGGCCCGCCGGCTGCTGGGCGTGCTGCTCGAGCTGGAGCGCACCTTCGGCCGCGACCGCCACGCGGTCCCGCACCAGGCGCCGCGCACGCTCGACCTCGACCTCCTGCTCTACGGAGAGGAGCAGATCCGGGAGCCGGGGCTCGAAGTGCCGCATCCGCGTCTGCACGAGCGGCGCTTCGTCCTCGAGCCTCTCGCCGAGCTCGCTCCGGCCCTGGAAGTCCCTGGAAAAGGGTCGGTGGAGACCCTGCTCGCGAGGCTAGACTCATCGCCATGAGCCACCTCGACGAGCTCGACGAGTTCGAGGCAGAGCTCGAGCTCCGCCTCAAGAAGGAGTACACGGCGGTGTTCGGGCTCTTCCGGTACTGCGTCCTCACCCAGGACGCCACGTACCTCTGCAACCGCCTCGACCTGGCGCAGATCTCGCAGCCCAACTACCCGTTCTTCCACCTGAAGATGGAGGACGTCTGGGTCTGGGACAAGAACCGCCCGACGCGGATGATCCCGCGCGCCGAGGTCTGGACGTCGAGCGACGTCACCGTCGAGGAGCTGCGTGGGGAGGGCGAGGAAACGCACCTCTCCGCGGAAGCGCTCGCCGAGAAGATCGGCGAGTCGCTCTCCGCCGACGACGACATATAAGGCGTGCTCCTCGCCATCGACGTCGGCAACACGTCGACGGTCTTCGGGCTGTTCGACGGCGCGGAGCTGGCGGACCACTGGCGCGTCGCGACCGAGCGGCACAAGAGCGGCGACGAGCTCGGGGCGCTGTATCGCAACTTCCTCGATCTCGCCGCCGTCGACGGGATCGTCCTCTCGTCGACCGTGCCCCAGCTCGTGCGCTCGTACCAGGAGCTCGCGGCGCGCTACGCCTCGGCGCAGCTGCTCGAGCTCGGGCCGGGTGTCAAGACCGGCATTCCGATTCGCTACGACGATCCACGCGAGGTCGGTCCGGACCGCATCGCCAACGCGGTCGCGGCAGCCGATCGTTACGGCGCGCCGTGCATCGTGGTCGACTTCGGCACGTCGACGAACTTCGACGTCGTCTCCGCCGGCGGCGAGTACGTCGGCGGCGTGCTGGCGCCGGGCATCGAGATCTCGATGGACGCGTTGTTCGCGCGCGCAGCGCGGCTGCGCAAGATCGACTTCGTCGAGCCGGAGACGGTGATCGGCAAGACGACGGTCGCCGCGCTGCAGTCCGGCGTCGTCTACGGCTTCGCCGGTCAGGTCGACGGCATCGTCGAGCACATCCGCGCCGAGCTCGGCGCGGAGGCGCAGACCGTCGCCACGGGCGGGCTCGCCGACCTGATCGCTCCGCACGCCCGCACGATCGAGCGGGTCGATCCCTTCCTGACGCTGGAGGGGTTGCGGCTCGTCTGGGAACGGAACCGCTAGAAGCGTCAGGATTCACCCCATGACCCTGGTGGGGACCGTCCGCTGGACGATCCTGATACTGGCCGTCGCGGCGACGGCGCTGACCATCCTCCTGCTGCTGTGGAGCATGCGCGGGCGGGGGACGCCTGCCCTGCGCCCGCGCAGCGACCGGCGGCGTCAGGCGACGGCGCACGGCGACCCGCGCGAGGCGCTGGCCCTCGTCGGCGACGCGCTCGCGGCCACGCACAACCCGCGCGTGCTGCTGCCAGTCATCCTGGAGGTGATCACCGAGGCGACCGACGCACTCGGCGGGCAGATCTTCTCGGGCGCCGAGGAGGTCGCGTGGATCGGGGAGGTCGGCGGGCCGCGCAAGCCGCTCACGCTCGAGCTCGACGTGACGACGCGGCTGCTGCTCTTCCCGCCGGAGGATGGCTTCGCCAAGGACACGCGCACGCTCGCCGAGTGGCTCGCCTCGCAGGCGGCGGTCGCGCTCGAGAACGCACGCCTGCACGACATCGTCCAGCGGCAGGCGATCACCGACGACCTCACCGGTCTCGTGAACAGGCGCCGCTTCATCGAGGCGCTCGACGCCGAAATCGAGCGTGCGCGCCGCTTCGGCTCGGCGCTGACGATCGTGCTCGCCGACCTCGACAACTTCAAGCGGGTCAACGACGAGTACGGTCACCACGGCGGCGACGTCGTCCTGCGCGCGTTCGCGGACCTGATCGGCTCGCATGTCCGCGACGTCGACGTCTCGGGCCGGATCGGCGGCGAGGAGTTCGCGATTCTGCTCCCGGACACGGACGCCCGCGGCGCTGCCCGGGTCGCGGAGCGGATGCGCAGCTCGCTGAGCGACGTCGCCATTCCGCTCTCGGACGGGGCCGCGATCCACGTTGCCTCGAGCTTCGGCGTCGCGGAGCTGAGGCCCGGGCAGGCCGGGGAGGATCTCCTCCGTGCCGCCGACGCGGCCCTCTATCGAGCCAAGGACGAGGGCAAAAACCGTGTCGTGGCCTAGCCGAGCCGGAAATCCGCGCCTATGCTGTCAGGTAGAAGGCCAATACTTATGCGCGTGCGGATCTCATTCGATGCGCTGCGGCTCTGCCTGCTCGTTGCAGCGGGTGTGACCTCCGGCTACCTCTGGCGCGCGGCCTTCGAGTCGAGCTCGCCGGCCGAGCAGCGGATCGCCACGCCGCGCGTCGTCGAGCAGGCGCCGGCGCCGCCGGTTGTGCACATTGCGCCGCGCCCGGTGAAGCGGGCAGCCGTCGTGCAGCACGTCTCGAAGCGGCTCGTCGTCCGCAGCCACCGCGTGCAGCTGGTGGCGCCGGTTCATGTCGCCGCCGCACCGCCCGCGCCCCCGCAGCCGGCCGTGGTGCCGCCGAAGCCGGCGGCGACGCCGCCGCCAAAGCCTTCACCCGCGCCGGCTCCGCCGCCGACTCCGGTCGCCGCGTCGCCGCCGACGGCGACGCCCGTCAGCGCACCGGTTCAGCAGGTCGTGACGCCGCCGCCTGCGTCTCCGCCGCCGCCGGCCACCCCGGGCGACGACAACGGTTCAAAGCCGGGCTGGGGCAAGGGCGACAAGAACCACGAGCACAGCGGCCCCGGCGGCAAAGACCACTAGCGGCTAGCCGCCGCCGTAGATCGAGATCGGCATCGAGTCGAGCAGGATCTCGTCGGCCGGATCCGGCAGCTCGTGCTCGAGTCGCTCGACGAGCTCCGCCGCGCGCGGCGCCGCGGCGAGCAGGCGCGTGACGACCTCCTCGGTCGACTCGAGCTGCACGAGCTCCTGCTTGAACGGCCGCGGGAAGCGGCCCCGTCCGAGATACCAGCCGTAGAACTTCTTCAGGAAGCTCGAGGCGCGCCGCTCTCCGAGCTCGCGCACCGTTTCGCGCACGAAGACGATCAGCTCGGCGGCGACCTCCTCGCGCGACGGCTCGGGGGCGTCGCCGTCGACGATCTCGCGCAGCGCCCAGGGATTGCCCTGTGCGCCGCGGCCGACCATGACGGCAGACGCGCCGGTCGTCGCGAGCACCGTCTGCGCGCGCGCACGCGACGTGATGTCACCCGACGCGATCACCGGGACGTCGACGAGTTGCACGAGCTGCGCTGTCAGCGAGTGATCAGCCTCGCCCGTGTACATCTGGCGCGCGGAACGCGGGTGCAGCGTCAGCGTCGCCGCGCCTGCTTCGACGAGGCGCGGTCCGATCTCGAGGCAGGTGCGCGACCCGTTCTCGAGACCGCGGCGCATCTTCACGGAGACGGGAACACGGGCCGCGGTCGCAACGGCGTCGACGATCGCACACGCACGCTCCGGATCCTCGAGCAGCGTGGCGCCCGCGCCGGTCTTGGTCACCTTGCGAACAGGGCACCCGAAGTTGATGTCGACGATGTCCGCGCCTGCTGCGACGACCATCGTGGCCGCCTCGGCCATGGCCGCCGGTTCCGAGCCGAAGATCTGAATCGCCAACGGATGTTCGTCGCGGCCGACACGCAAATAGCCCAAAGTCCGCTCGTTTCGATGTTCCAGGCCGGCGCAGCTGACCATCTCCGAGCAGACGAGCCCCGCGCCGTAGCGGCGTCCCTGGCGGCGGAACGCCTGGACGCTCACCCCGGCCATCGGGGCGAGCACGAGGCGGGTTGGGATCTCGACATCCCGAATCCACCAGGATTCGCGCAGATCTACCTGCATAGACCGCGAAATGGTACCGCCGGACCCTGTTGACGGCCCTGGGCCGTATCGCTACTATTCGCGCCCGCGACGGCGCCTCTAGCGCCGCGTTTTTTCGTAAGAAGGGGTGTTTGCACGTGAAGGAAGTGATCCTCACACCCGAGGGCTACGAGAGGCTGAAGCAGGAAATCGAGGAGCTCTCGACCGTCAAGCGCCGCGAGGTGGCTGAGCGCATCCGCGTGGCGCGGGAGTTCGGCGACATCGCGGAGAACGCCGAGTACGACGACGCCAAGAACGAGCAGATGCTGCTCGAGCACCGCATCGCAACCCTCGAGGAGCGGCTGCGCGACGCACGCGTCATCACCAAGAAGGACATCGCCAAGGACGTCGTGTCCGTCGGCTCCAAGGTCAAGCTGCGCGACGTCGCCGCGAAGGAGACGATCGAGTACCACATCGTCGGCTCCGCCGAGGCAGACCCGGGTGCGAACAAGCTGTCGAACGAGTCGCCCGTCGGCAAGGCCATCATCGGCCACAAGAAGGGCGAGACCGTCGAGGTGACGGCTCCGCGCGGCACGCTCAAGTTCAAGATCCTCGAGATCAAAGCGGCCTAATCCCGAGCGGCGGCAGCCTCGC
Organism: Gaiellaceae bacterium; assembly: GCA_045806245.1. Lineage (GTDB taxonomy): Bacteria > Actinomycetota > Thermoleophilia > Gaiellales > Gaiellaceae > 3-1-20CM-4-69-9. Next base: position 11,503 of record JBJMJR010000101.1, read on the forward strand.
ACGCGCGCGGGAGGCACTGCTTAGGGTCTACGTGTGACGCCGAAGCGGTTTCCCGGAACGGTCCCGCTCGCCGAGGTGCGCGCGCGCTCCGAGGAGGTCGAAGCCGGGCAGGAGGCACCCGACGAGCTTCGTGTCGCCGGACGTGTCCTCGGACGGCGCGAGCTCGGGAAGCTCGTCTTCCTCGATCTCGTCGACCGAAGTGGACGCCTCCAGCTGCTTTGCGACACCTCGCGAACCGGCGAGCTCGATGTCGCCCTCGGTGACATCGTCGGCGTGACCGGGCGGCCCGCAAAGGCGCGCCGTGGCGAGCCGTCGCTCGCCGTCGACGAGCTCGTCCTGCTCGGAAAGATCCGCAGCCCGCTCCCGGACACCTTCCACGGCGTCACCGACCAGGAGCTGCGGTACCGCAAGCGCTACCTCGACCTGCTCATGAACGAGCACTCGCGACACGACGCGATCACCCGTGCTCGAATGATCACTGCGATCCGCGCCTACCTCGACGGCGAGGGCTTCATCGAGGTCGAGACGCCGATCCTGCAGTCGCGCTACGGCGGCGCCTTCGCCGAGCCGTTCGTCACGCGCTCGAACTACCTCGACCAGAACGTCTACCTGCGCATCGCCGACGAGCTCTACCTCAAGCGCCTGATCGTCGGCGGGCTCGAGAAGGTGTACGAGCTGTCGAAGGACTTTCGCAACGAAGGCGTCTCGTACAAGCACTCGCCGGAGTTCACGCAGCTCGAGTGGTACGAGGCGTATGCCGACTACCGCGACACGATGGAGCGCACGGAGACGCTCGTCGCGCGCGCCGCCGAGGCTGCCACCGGCACGACAAAGACGACGTTCCGCGGCCACGAGGTCGATCTCGCGCCACCATGGCAGCGCGTTCGCTTCGTCGAAGCGCTCGAGAGCGCGAATGCGTGGTCGCGCGATGCGGACGAGTTGCGCGCGAAGCTCGACGCCGCCGGCGTCGACACGAGCCGCGACAAGACGTGGGCGCAGCTCGTCGACCACGCGTATGCGCACTTCGTCGAGCCCGAGCTGATCCAACCGTCGTTCGTCTGTGACTGGCCGATCGAGACCTCGCCGTTCGCGCGCACGACCGACGGCGATCCGACGCTCGTCGAGCGCTTCGAATGCGTCGTCAGCGGGATGGAGTTTGCAAACGCGTTCAGCGAGCTCAACGACAGCGAGGAGCAGTCCGAGCGCTTCGAACTCCAGGCAGCCGAGCGGGCGGCCGGCGCGACCGAGGTCGAGGAGGGCGACCCCGACTTCGTCGAAGCGCTGTCGTACGGCATGCCGCCCACGGGCGGCTGCGGCATCGGGATGGATCGGCTCGCGATGGTGCTGACCGGGCGCGACACGATTCGCGACGTCGTGCTCTTCCCGGCTCTGCGGCAACACGAGTGACGCGCGCGGTAGTCGTTGCCGGGTGCGTCCTCGCGGGTCTCGCAGCGGGCGCCGCGTGGGCGCTACTGCAGGCCGACGTGTATCGCGCCGACGCGCGCCTGCTCGTGCGCCCACAGAGCTCGCGCGTCGTACCGGCTGTGAAGGCTCTTGCCGAGAGCAGCCTCATCGCGTCGAACGTCTCGCAGACTCTGCACCTTGCCTCGTCGCCGAAGATCTCCGCGAAGACCGGAGAGGGTGGTGTGCTGACCGTCTCCGCGAAGGCCGGGAGCCGTGAGCGCGCCCGGCAGATCGATGCTGAGGTAGCCGTCATCCTGACCCAAAAGGTCGCGCAGCGCTTCGGCGGCGCAGGTGTCACGGCGACCGTGCTCGACCCCGCGCACGTCGCCGAGCAGACGAGCCCGACGCCCGGCCGCGACCTCCTCATCACCGGCCTCGCCGGCCTGGTCGTGGGCTGCGCCGTCGCCGGCGTGTTGTCGAGAGGGCTCGTGCGTGCCGCGCCGGGCGCGAATCCAACAGTCGAGCGGCGACTGCAGGCGCGTATCGACCAGGTCGCAAAGCGCGAACGCGCTCTGGGCCGGCGAGCCGGCCAGCTCGCCGCGCGAGAACAGGACCTCGAGCGGCGCACGCGCGAGCTCGACGAAGAGGCGGCCGGCGTCCATGCTTCGGCGGCCGTAGTGCCGGACGCGCCGGCGCCCGAGCCGGCGCCCGAGCCGGTGCGCATCCCTGAGCCTGCAGCCCCACCAGTTCAGGGCGACGGCTGGACAATCGAGGCGCTCGAAGACCTGATGCGACGCCGTGCGGCGCGTGAGCCGGCGAGGCGCGACGAGCTCGCGGCGTATGTCGTCCACCTCCGTGAGTACTCCGACGGGAGTGGGCGACTGCCTCGCCAGTTCGATTCGCTGATCCAGCAGGTCTTCCTCGATTGATGTCTCGACTCGGACTCGACGGACGAGACATCGGCCTCCTTCCCGGCGTGCTCGCGCTCGCGCTCTTCGGGGTGTGGGCTGCTGAAGGAGGCGCGTTCGCGCCGACCGTCTGGTACCCCGGCGGCCTCCTGCTGTTCGCGCTTCTCGCCGTTGCCGTGCTCGGCCTCGGGGATCGCGTCGTCATGCCGGCGCGAACGGTCGTGCCGCTCACGCTGTTGGCCGCGTTCACCGCGTGGAGCTATCTCTCGATGATCTGGGCAGGCGGTCCCGCGACCGCCTGGGACGGCGCGAACCGCACAGCCATCTACCTGGTCGTGTTCGGGCTCTTTTCAGCGTTCGAGTGGCGATCGCTCGGAGCGGGTCTCTGGGTCGGCCTCTTCGTCCTCACCGTCGCCGTCGTCGCGGCAACCGACCTGGTCTCGGCGATGCAGACGGGCAATCCCGGCAGCTACTTCATCTCCGGTCGCTACACGGGCCCGACCGAGTACCCGAACGCTTCGGCGTGTCTCTTTCTCATGGGGGCATGGCCTGCAGTCGTGATCGGCGCCCAACGGGCGGTGCCCTGGGTGGTGCGTGCACTCTTGGTCACGACGGCCGCGTTTCTCACCGAGCTCGCGTTGCTGACGGAAAGCCGCGGTGCGGTTCTGGCGGCGATTGCGACCGGCCTGATCTTGCTCGTCGTCGTTCCGGATCGAATCAGGACACTTGTTGCCGTCGCGGGCGTCGCGCTCACCGTGGTCGTCGCGCGTGGGCCGCTGCTTGACGTGTATCGCGTCGTCGTCGCACACGGGAACAAGCATTCGGCGCTGGTGCGCGCCGGCCACGCGATGCTGTGGTCCTGCGCCGCCCTACTCGTCGTGGCGCTCGCGTCGGCCTTCGTCGACTCCCGCTGGACCATGAGCACGCGCCAGGCGTTCCTCACGAGACGCGCCGTCGGAACGCTCCTCGTCGCCGCCGCCTGCACGCTGGTGGCGGTCGGGGTCCTGACGACCGACGCCGCGGCGAAGGCGCGCCGTGGCTGGCACGACTTCACCGGGATCCCCAAGCCTTACGGCGTCGGGCTCGGCAATCCGAGCTCGCACTTCGAGGCCGACCCGTTGAGCGGCAACCGTTACGACGTCTGGCGGGTCTCCTGGCGTCAGTTCACCCGCGCTCCGGCGAACGGCGCCGGAGCGGACAACTTCGCGGTCGACTACCTGCAGCAGCGTCGCTCGGACGAAGAGCCCGAATACCCGTTCAGCATCGAGCTGCGTGCGCTCGGGCAGACGGGGATC
>JBJMJR010000102.1:0-24947 GCA_045806245.1 Gaiellaceae bacterium
CGAAAGGCGCTCGCTGGCGCAGACTCCGTTCGAGGTTGAGTTCGCCCGCAAGAGCTGGAAACGCAGCTGCGCGCCGACTCTCGTTCCTGTGAGCAGTGATGGCGCTGCGGTGCCCGCGCAACTGCTTGTCCTCGATAAGGCTGTGTCGCTCAAGCAAGCTCAGGACGTGCTCTACCGGCGTGAGTCCCGCAGCCCCCCGGGTGTCAGCTATGCCTCGAGTGGAGCGACTTGGATCGCTGACGCCGGCCCGGACGACGGATTGAACCATCGCCTCTACACGGCGTTGCCATGCAACATCAGGCCGAGTCTCGAGCTCCTCGCCGAGCTCGCGATCAAGTCGGCCGCCGAACGCGACGATGGCCTCGACGGGATCACTTATCTGCGGGACATGCGCCAGCTCGGCATAGACACGCCGCTCACAGCCGCCTACGAGCAAGAGGTTCTCCGTCGCACCAAGTCCGCCACGCTCGAGCAGGCGTGGGCGCAAGCGCGCGGCCGTACCTAATCGAGCTCCGTAGCAGAATGGCGAGAGAGTCCCGGCGATCACATTGCGCTCCCGCACTAGCCACGCGTTAGGGCAGCACTGCCCTCGCCGAGGATAGAAGAGAATCCCGCCTCCAGAGCGTGGCTCGCGCGCCTCGCATGCTCGACCCGGTCGAAGAGGTGCGCGTAGACATTGAGCGTGAAGCTCGGTGACGCATGGCCGAGCTGGCGGCGGACATAGACGATGTTCAGGCCCTCAGCGATCAGTAGTGAGGCGAACGTATGACGGAGGTCATGGAACCGCAGCTACTGGGCTCGAACCAGTGACCCCCAGCTTGTCGAGTCGGCGGTCACGCCGCGTTCGGCTCTTAGATCAACCCGCAGCGACTGTCAGCAAGTTTGGGCGCGAGGACGGACCCCTTAAGCCGTAACCGCCAACAACGCCTCACCCGCCCGCACGTACCGTGTCGCCCCCACGCCCCGGTAGAACGCCAACGCACGATGCAACTGCTCGTCCGCCTCCGCGCGGCGACCCTGGCCCACCAGCGCCTCCGCCGCCCGTAACCTGCAGAACGCCTCGATCGGCCGCGCGCCGATCTCACCGAGCATGTCCGCGGCGCCGCGCAGATCGTCTTCCACGATCGCCTCGGCGACGTCCAGCCAGCGTGTGTACTTCGGCTCGCGCGCGAGCAGCGCGCGGAGGTCGTCCTCGCGGCCGGCGCCTCGGGCGACCCACGCGAGCTCCGGCGCAACGACGACGCTCCAGCCGACGTCTGGCGTCGACCCCACGGTTCGCAGCAGCTCGTCGGCGATCTCCGCAACGCGAGCTCGGTCTTCCACCGCGAGATACACGAGCCCGCAGAACGAGAGCGACGCCACGTGCGCCTGTGGATCTCCCGCGAGCGCGCCGAGCTCACGCGAGCGAGCCGCGTCGCTGAGCCCACCGGCCTCGTCATCGCGAGCAAACCGCATCATCGCGCGAAAGCCGTACGCACTGGCCGCTTGATAGTGCGGTGACCCTGCCTCGACCCCTGCGAGAAACGCGTCGGCACGCGCAATCGCCTCGTCCCACTCTCCGTCCTGGTAGCGGTGGGCGATCTCCGGCCCGCCGTCGATGAATCGCACGAATCCGAGATAGCCATAGCGTTCGGCGAGCGCACGAAGTTGCGTCAGCGTCTCCCGTCCTTCCGCGAGCTGAGCGTGGATGACGTGCTGCGCCGCCTTGTTGTTCATGCCGCGCACGACTTCGCCGATCGAGTTGATCCGCGTCGCGAGCGCGATGCCCTCGTCGATCTCCTCCATGCCACGAGGATCGCCTGAGTTACCCAGTGCGGAGCCGACGTTGTTGAGTGCCTTCGCACGCAACTCGTCGAGCCCGAGCTCGTCCGCGAGGGCGATCGCCTCCCGCCCTGCGCTCAACGCCTCGTCGCGGCGGCCGGCGAGCATCGCGTACCTCGACACCTCCGTCAGCACGTCTGCCCGAATTCGCGAGCTGCCCGTCCCCGCGAGCGAGCGTGCCGCTTCCAGGTGCCCCCGCATCACATCGCTCTGTCCCTGACGCCACGCAATCTGCGCGAGCAAGAGCTCCGCCTCGGCCGCACGCTCCGTGTCGCCCGTCCCCACAAAGCCGTCGCGAGCGGCCTCGAGCTCCGGCCCTCCCTCCTCGAGATGCTGGAACCGCACCCGCCCGAGGGCGTACAGCAGCTCCGTCCGTTCGGAATCCCCTTCCGGCGTCAGCGCCAGCGCATCGGCCAAGTAGCTCTCGGCAGCAGCAAGCGCGTTCAACGTCGCCGCACGGGTCCCTGCGTCATGGAAGGCGACGCGTGCCCGCGCGGCAACTCCATCGATGTCCTGACGCGCCGCGCGCATCAACTCGATCGCGCTCGCATAGTGGTGCGCGAGCATCTCGGCGTGGTCCTCGGGACGGCCGAGCGACTCGATCCACGCCGCCGCTCCGAGATGCCTCTCCGCACGAGCGGCACGGGGGACCTGCCCGTAGGCGACATCACGGACGAGCAAATGCTTGAACGCGTACTCCGTCTCCCCGTCGACTGAGCTTCGCCGCGCGCGCGCAACGAATTCCTTCTGCTGCAAGGGATGGAGCTGCTGTTCTGTCGCGCCGAGCGCGCCCAGCCAGAACACCTTCCCCACGACTGCAGCGTCTTGGAGGAGCGACTTCTCCTCCGCCGCGAGTGAATCGAGACGTGCGGCAATGATTCCCTGCACCGTTTCGGGTAGCTCCTCTGCGCTGCCCCGCTCTTCGAGCATCCGCACGTACTGCTCCGCGTACAGGGGATTCCCGCCGCAGCGGTCCAACAAGTCCTGCGGCGTCTCCGCGCCCAAGGCCCAGATCAGCTTTGCCGTCTCTTCGTCGCTCAGCGGCGACAACGCGACCGTCGCAGCATTGATCTTGCCGCCGCCCCACGCCGGGCGGCGTTCGAGCAGCTCGAGACGCGCGGTACACAGAATCAGCACCGGTACGTCACGCACCCAGTCGACCAGGTGCTCGATGAAGTCGAGCAACCCGTCGTCCGCCCACTGAATGTCCTCGAACACGAGGACGAGTGCGCGCTCCTCCGCGAGCGCTTCGAAGAACCGCCGCCAAGCAGTGAACGCTTCGTCTGGCGAGCCGGCCGCTGCACCTTGCCCCACCAGCGGACGCAAGTGCGACAACACCCACTCGGCGTCGTCCTCGATCAACTGCTCCACCGCGCGCGCGAGCTTCGCCTCGGCCTCCTCGTCCTTGTCGGTCTCGAGGATCCCAGCCTGCGCCTTCACCATCTCCGCGAGCGCCCAGTAGCTGACCGCTTCGCCGTAGGGCAACGAGCGGCCCTGACGCCAGTAGGTGAGAACGCCGCCACCCTCGATCGACTTGAACAGCTCCCCGACCAACCGGCTCTTGCCGATGCCCGGAACACCGACGAGCGTGATCAGCTCCGTCGACCGCTGCTGTCGCGCCCGCTCGAGGGTGCCGACGAGCAGTTCCACCTCGCGCTCGCGGCCGACGAGCGGCGTGTGCGTCTCGGCCGCGAGGTCGACACCGAATCGCGCGCGGGCAGCGACGACTTCCCATACCGGCACCGGTTGCTCCTTCCCCTTCGCCTCGACCGCCGGATGCTCGCGGTAGTCGATCGCCTGCGACGTTGCGCGGTACGTCGTCTCGCCCACGAGGATCCCGTTCGTCGGCGCCGCCGACTGCAGGCGCGCCGTCGTGTTGACGACGTCACCGCTGGCCATCCCTTCGCCCGATTCGGGCCGAGCCTCGAGCCGCACCAGCGCCTCGCCGGTGTTCACCGCGATGCGCACCTGGAGGTTGCCCTCCTCGACGAGCCAGTCGCGGATCGCCAACGCGGCACGGACAGCGCGCTCCGGATCGTTCTCCCCTGCGACCGGCGCACCGAAGAACGCCACCACGGCGTCGCCGATGAACTTTTCCACCGTCCCGCCCCAGCGCTCGAGCTCGTAGCGAAGGCGCTCGTGGTACGGGCCGAGCATCGCGTCGACGTCCTCCGGGTCGAGCTGCTCCGAACGCGACGTGAACCCGACCAGGTCGGCGAACACCACGGTGATGACTTTCCGCTCGCGCATTGGCAGAGCGTACGGCGATCCCTCTAACGGGGGAAGCCGCATCGTGCCTCGTCGCACATATCAAGTAGACCCGGGTACCCCGGTCGATCGTCATGCGGCTCGCTTTCCCCCACCCCGTCCTCGTCGCGCGGCCTGCCCCGATTTCCGCGCGCCTGGACGAGCGCGTCCTTGCTCTGGTCATCGGTCTCGCCGTCACCGCGGCGGCCGGGCTGCTCGCCTCGAGCGAGGGCCTCATCTCGACCGTCTCGGAGCAACCTCTGCGGGTCGCGACGCTCCTCGCACTCACGCTCGCGCTGCAGCTGTTCTCGGTCCAGGTCTATGGGCGCGGGAGCGTCAGCGTCTCTGCCATCGGGATCATCGCCAGCGCGTTCCTCTTCGACACCGGGACGACGATGGCGATTGCCGTTTTTGCTGCCTTCGTGCAATGGACACGACGGCGCCCGGAGCTGTACAAGGCAACATTTGACGCTGCGAACCTTGCAATCGCGGGAGCCGCCGCGTCGTTGGTCTTCCAAGCGACACCAGGATGGCGACTCTTCGCCGCCTCGGTCGCGGGCTTGACGTTCGCGGTCATCAACAACGGACTGCTTTGCCTCGTCATGAGCTTCGCGGAGCGCACGCCGGTCTCGAAGATCTGGTTCGAGCGATTCCACTGGGCTCGCTTCCATTTCGCTCTCTTCGGCCCGGTCGCGCTCGCGGCGACGATCGCGTACGAACAGGTCGGGACAGCCGGCCTGGTCGCGTTCACCCTGCCGCCGGCGTTGATGATCCTCTCGGTGCGGCAGTACCTCGAACGCACGGCCGCTTCAGTCGAGGAGATCCGTGAGGCAAACCTCAGCCTTCGCCGTGCGCACAAGGACACGATCGCGGCACTCTCACGCAGCATGGAGGCAAAGGATCTCTACACCGGGGGCCACACGGAGCGTGTCGCCAAGGTCGCCGTTGGGCTCGCGCGCCGACTGGGCTACCGCGACGAGGACCTCGAGGCGATCGAGATCGGCGCGCTCCTGCACGACATCGGCAAGATCGGCGTGCCCGGGCAGGTGCTGCGCAAGAACGGGCCACTTACGGACGACGAGTGGAAGCTCGTGAAGAAGCATCCGCTGATCTCGGACTACATTCTCTCCGAGCTCGACCTGCATCCCTTCGTCCGCCAGTGCGCGCGCTCGAGCCACGAGCGAATCGACGGCAGCGGCTATCCGGAAGGACTGAGCGGCGAGGAGATTCCGCTCCCGGCGCGCATCGTCTTCGTCGCCGATGCGCTCGACGCGCTCACGAGCACGCGCCCGTACCGGCCGGCGCGTCCGATGCTGGCGGCGCTGGCTGAGATTCGCGCCCACGCGGAAACCCAGTTCTGTCCGCGCGTGGTCGAGGCATTGGAGGAAATGTGGCGCAGCGAGCCGAAGCTCTTTACGCAGGCGCCGTCGCCAGACGCCGCGACGGATGCAGCGTGAGCTGAACGAGCACGGCCCCGGCGAACAGCACTGCTGCAGCAACAGTGATCGTCGCGGCCGGTGATGCAACGGCGTTGACGGCCGGCGCAAACGCGACGGCGCCGAGCATCGTCGTGCGCCACAGGGTTGAGCCGACACCGAACACTCTCCCCTGGTATCCGGCGTCGGCTTCCTGGTGGATGGCCGTCATCATCACGACCTCGATGAAACCGTTGGCGACGCCGAACGCGGCGAGGAAAACGAGTGCGACGAGCGCACTGCCCGCCCATGCGAACGCCACGAAGAACACACCCATGCCCGCGAGACCGAACGACATCCAGCGCGCGTCGACTCGTTCTGCGATCGCGCCGGTGAGCGCCTCGCCGACGATCATCCCTGTGCCGAGCGCCGCCAGCGCCCAGCCGTAACCGCTCGCGCCGAGTCCGAGCTGCGCCGTGAACTTCGGCAGCGTCGCGTTGACGAGGCCCGCAGCGAGCGTGCCGAAGGCGAACGAGCCGACGACGACAGTAAGCGCGCGGCTGCTCGAGATGTATCTCAGGCCCTCGAGCAGCCCGCCGCGCTTCTTCGCCACAGTCGCCGGCTCCCCCGACACGCGAATGCGTGCATACAGGAACACGGCGAAGGCATAGCTCGCCAGGTTCAGCGTCAGCCCGGCGGCCGCGCCTCCGAGCGCGAGCGTCAGGCCGCCGGCGAGGGCGCCGAGCGCCATCGCCGCTTCCTGGCCGACCGAATGGATCCCGTTGGCCGCCGGGAGCTGCTCGGCGTCGACCACGAGCGGGATCAAAGCGTTGCCGGCGACCGTCGAGATCATCCCGACGAGCCCGCACAACCCAACACAGGCAAAGACGAGGGGGCGCGAGCCGACCGTGACGCCGACGAGCGCACCGGCGATCGTGGCCGCGCACGCCAGCTCGCTCCACACGAGCACGCGCTGGCGCGGCAACCGGTCGACGAGCGACGCGGCCACGCCGCCGCCGACGATCGGCGGCACGAGCCTGATCACCATCAGGAGTGCGACCGCCGCGACCGACGAGGTCGACCGATAGACCCAACCAACGAGGACGGCGACCATCAGCCAGTCGCCGAAATAGGAAATGCTCTTGCCGAGCGCGAGCCGCCGGAACGACGGCGACCGCAGCGGTCGCCGGAGCCGGTCCGGGATCACGCCAGCCACCGGAAAGGAACCGGGGACGGCGCCGCAGCGCCGCCCCGCTCCCCCTCGGACCTGCTTAGCACCAGGTGCTGCCCTTCTTCATGACTCCTCCCTTCGGGGGGCGCGAGAGCGGCCGTGACGGCAGCGGCCGCTCCGCCTCCGGGGGTTGCGCGCCCGGCCCCGAGACCCCGCCGAACGCCCGTTCCTCGCGATCCATCCACGCGACAAGGGTCTCGCGCGGCGCTGAAGGAACGCTGAAAGCGCCCTGAATCGTGCTAAGACCCTGCGGTGGAGGCCGCTTTCCGCCTGCTCGGCCCGCTTTCGATCACGGTCGAGGGAGCGCCTGTCGAGGTGGGCGGCCAGAAGCGCCGGGCGCTCCTGGCCGCATTGCTGCTGAGCGCGGGCGAGGTCGTCCCGCGCGACCACCTGATCGACACGCTCTGGGGCGAGGATCCGCCCGACACCGCGCGCAACACGCTGCAGGTCTACGTCTCGCAGTTGCGGAAGCTTCTCCCGGACGGCCTGCTGGAGACGACGCCGAACGGTTACCGCCTCGCCGTCGACCCGAGCGCGGTCGACGCCTTCGAGTTCGAACGCCTCGTGCAGATCGGCCGTTCAGGGCTGACCGTCGGCGACGCCGCAGGTGCGGCCGAGACTCTCCGCGAAGCGCTGGAGCTATGGCGCGGCGACGCGCTCGGCGACCTTCCGCAAGCAGAGGCGCTCCGGCTCGAAGAGCTGCGCCTGTCGGCCCTCGAGGACAGGCTCGACGCCGAGCTCGCGCTCGGCCGGCATAGGCAGCTCGTCGGGGAGCTCGAGCAGCTCGTCGCCGAGCAGCCGCTGCGTGAGCGAGTCCGCGGTCAACTGATGCTGGCGCTCTACCGCGCCGGCCGCCAGGCCGACGCGCTTGCGGTGTATCAGCGGGCGCGCAAGACGCTCGTGGACGAGCTCGGCATCGAGCCGGGCGAGTCCCTCCGGAAGCTCGAACGCGCGATCCTCGAGCAAGACCCGTCGCTGGACGTGAATCCGCCCACGACGCGCCGGCTGCCGACACCGCCCACTCCCTTGCTCGGTCGCGAGCGCGAGCTGGAAGCACTCGCGGCGGTCGTGCGGGACGGGACGACGCGGCTCGTAACGTTGACGGGCATCGGCGGGATCGGCAAGACGCGGCTTGCGCTCGAACTCGTGCGCCGGCTCGCGTCGGACTTCAGGAACGGCGCGGCCGTCGCAACACTGGCGACGGTGCGCGACCCCGCACTCGTCACACGTGCCATCTTCGAGGCACTCGAATTGCCGGAAGCTGCCGGAGATGCCGACGAGCAGCTCGCGTCCGCGTTGCGCGAGTCGGAGCTGCTGCTACTCGTCGACAACTTCGAGCAGGTCCTTCCGGGCGCGGTCAAGATCGCCCGCCTGCTCGACGCGGCGCCGAAGCTCACCGTGATCGCGACGAGCCGCGCACCGCTTCGGATCGCTGCCGAGCGCGAGTTCGCGGTGCCACCGCTCGTCGACGACGAGGCCGCGGAGCTGTTCGTCAGCCGCGCGCAGGCGGCAAATCCCGCGTTCGACCTCAGCGAGCCCAACGCCGCCGCCGTGGCCGAGCTGTGTGCGCGCCTCGAGGGCCTACCGCTCGCGATCGAGCTCGCGGCTGCGCGGACGAAGCTGCTCCCGCCGGCAGCGCTGTTGGCGCGCCTGACGAACCGGCTCGCGTTGCTGACCGGCGGCCGCCGCGACGCGCCGCAGCATCAGCAGACATTGCGCCTGACGTTCGACTGGAGCTACGAGCTCCTGACACCCGGCGCGCAACGTCTGTTCGCGGGACTGAGCGTCTTCTCCGGCGGCTGGACGCTCGATGCAGCCGAGGCCGTGTGCGGTGCGACGCTCGAAGATCTCGCCGCGCTCGTCGACGAGAGCCTCGTCCGCCAGCGCGAACTGCCCACCGGAGAACCGCGCTTCTCGATGCTCGAGATCGTGCGCGAGTACGCCCAGGAGAAAGCCGGCGGGGAGCAGGCTGCTCTTCGCGGGCGTCATCTGGCGTACTTCGTCGAGCTCGCCGAGCGTGCCGAGCCGGAGCTTTCGCGCGGCGACCAGGCGACGTGGTTTGCGAGGCTGGAAGACGAGCATGACAACCTGCGCGACGCGCTCGCGTTCGCGCTCGAGACACGCGACTCGTCATCGGCGCTGCGGCTCGTCGCGGGTATCCGCCGCTTCTGGCAGATCCATGGCTATCTCGCCGAGGGACGAGAGGCGATCGAGTCTGCGTTGTCGCTCGGGGCGGACACTCCGTCGGAGCTGCGCGCGGACGCACGCAACATGGCCGGCATCCTGGCCGGCGAGCAGGGCGACTTCGGCGCGGCGCGCCTGAGCTTCGACCTAGCCTTGGCCGACGCTCGTGCGATCGGCTCGACCCGCGCGATCTCCTCGGCCCTCGTCAACCTGGGGAACCTCGCCTTCTTCAGCGGCGAGCTCGACGCCGCGCGCGAGCTCTACAAGGAGAGCATCGAGCACTTCGAATCGCTCGGCGACCTCCGCGGACAGGCACTCGCCAGCGAGAACGTCGGACTGATGGCGCTGACGGCCGACGACACGCCGGAGGCGGTGACCTGGCTCACCTCCGCGCTCGAGCTCGCGCGCGACGGCGGCGACGACCGCGAGATCGCGGCCGCGGGCAGGTCGCTCGCCGCAGCCGTGATGGAGCTCGGGAAACTGGCCGAGACGAAAGAACTGCTCGAGGAGAGCCTGCAGCTCACGCGCGGCCTCGGCGACGCGCACGGCATTGCGGTGAGCCTCGAGACGTTCGCCGGGCTCGCGGCAACCGCGGGCGATGCCGAGCACGCGGCAAAGCTCTTCGGCGCCAGTGACACCGTCCGCAGTGCGATCGGCGCCCAGCGCCAGCCGGACAACCAGATCCTCTACGAGCGCTGGCTCGCGCGCACCCTGGCGCGCCTCGATGCGGGCGCATATGCGACGCAATACGAGGACGGAAGATTGCTCTCGACCGAGTCGGCATGCGATCTGGCGCTCGGGGCGTTTGATCCGACGGACTCCCAGGTAGACGAGAAGAAACCACCGACGAGGGGGTCAAAAGACCATGTTCAAGCGCAGTAAGACAAGCGCCCTGAAGAGCAACGCCGCAAGTGCTGCCGATTTCGCAAATGCGCTCGCGAAGGACAAGAAGTTTCGCAAGGAGCTGCTGTCGGCCGTGACCCACGGCACCCGCGCCCAGCGGCGGGCGTCCCGCAAAATCGGCCTCTACGCCACGGTGACGCGGTTCAAGAACGACCCGAAGCTCCGCCGCGATGTCGAGAAGATGATCTCGAGCCTGAACCGGGCGATGGGACGTGTCGAGAAGAAGCGCAGCCACAAGCTGCGGAACACGTTGATCGTCGCCGGCATCGGCGGGGCCGCCGCGGCCGCGTCACGGCCGCAGGTGCGCAACAAGGTGACCGGCGTGGTGCCCTCGAGCACGCCGAGCTTCGGCGGCACGTCGCCGCGGACGATCGACGAGTTGATCGAGGTCAACGTTCCCGTCTCGACCGCCTACAACCAGTGGACGCAGTTCGAGGACTTCCCGCTCTTCATGGAAGGCGTCGACCACGTCGAACAGCGGGACGACACGCGCCTGCACTGGGTCGCGAACGTCGCCGGCAAGAAGGCGGAGTGGGACGCGAAGATCCTCGAGCAGCATCCCGACCGGCAGATCAGCTGGATCAGCGAGGACGGCAAGAAGACGCGCGGCACGGTCTCGTTCGAGCCGCGCGGCGACGGCAAGACGCTCGTCCGCCTGTCGATGAGCTACCAGGCCGACCCGCTCGAGGCGGTCGGCTCGGCGGCAGGGTTGGATTCACGCCGCATCAAGGGCGACCTCGGACGCTTCAAGGAGCTGATCGAGAGTCGCGGCAGCGAGAGCGGCGCGTGGCGCGGCGAGGTCGAGGCCGGCCAGAAGAAGTAACGCTCGCTGCGGGGCGGCGCGCCTAGACCACACCGCGCGCCGCCCACGCACGAGTCTCGAGCGTGACGGGCTCCGGCAGCTGTTCGCGTAGACGCTGTTCGAGCTCGCGCTGCCGCGCGGGCTCCAGGCCGAGGTAGTGCTCGCCCACCGGCCCGACGCCGAGCGTGAACGGCAGCCACCACTCGTCGAACGTCGGATGCTCGACGTTCACCGGCAGCGCGGTTTCCTCGACCTCGCGCAGGCCCGCTTGCATGAACAGACGCGCGAGCTCGCCTTCCGCCGCACCCGCGCGGTTGTCCTCGCCCTCGACGTCCGGCTCGAGCTCACGCGCGGCAGTCCAGAACGGGGACAGCGGCGCGCGTCCGCCGGCCATGTCCCAGACGGACGCGACAACGACGCCTTCCTCGTGCGTGACGCGCACCATCTCCTCGATCCCGCGCAGCGGATCCACCATGAAGTGGACGACGAGCTGCGCGAGCGCGGCGTCGAACTGGTCGTCCTCGAACGGCAGTTCTTCGGCAGATGCCTGACGGACGTCGGCGGCCGGATAGCGCTCCTGCGCAGCGCCGACGAACTGCGGTGATGGATCGACGGCCGACACCTCGGCGCCGCGCTGCAGCAGCTCGGCGGTGAGCGCGCCCGGGCCGCAGCCGACGTCGAGCACGCGCTGCCCCGGCTGCACTCGCGCGAGCTCGGCCATCTGCGGGCCGAGCTGCACGGAGTAGCGGCCCATGAAGCTGTCGTAGGCGTCGGCGGCAACGTTGAAGGCCATTGACGTCGGAGCGTACGCTGTCCTAGTGACTCGGGTACTCGCCGCGGTGCTCGTGGCTCTGACGCTGTCTCCGGCGGCAAGTGCCGCGGCGCCGAAGCGCGCAGACCTCGGACAGATTGCGCGCGGGCTCGTCAGGGCCGGCGCGCCCGGTGCGATCGTCTATGTGCGCACGCCGACGGCGACGCGCGCCGGCACCGCAGGTTGGGCCGATCGCGCCGCGCATGTCTCGATGCGCGCAGCCGACCGCTACCGCATTGCGAGCGTGACGAAGGCGTTCGTGTCCGTCGTCATCCTGCAGCTGGAAGCAGAAGGTAAGGTCGACATCGACGACTCGGTGGAGAAGTACGCGCCGGGCCTCGTCCCGAAGGGCGCCGGGATTTCATTGCGCGCGCTGCTGAACCACACGAGCGGACTGTTCGACTACGCGGCCGACCGGGACTTCGGCGAGGCGATACTCGGCGATCCGGCGCGCGTGTGGACGCCACGCGACGTGCTCGCCTACGCGTTCGCCCATCCGCCCGACTTCGCGCCGGGCACGAACTGGGGCTACTCGAACACGAACTACATCCTGCTGGGCCTGGTCGCCGAGGCAGTGACGGGCGAACCACTCGGACAGACGCTCCAGAAACGCATCTTCACCCCCCTCGAGCTCACATCGACGTCGTTTCCGCTCACGATCGAGCTCGCGCCCGACTTCGTGCACGGCTACTTCAAGCTGAGCTCGGACACACCGTTCGTCGACGCGGCGCCGCTGCTCGGGCCTTCGTGGGGTTGGGCCGCCGGCGGCATCGTCTCGAACGCGCACGACGAGACCCTCTTCTATCGCGGACTGCTGACCGGGAAGCTCCTGCCCGCAGCTCAACTCGACGAGATGGAGACGACGTCGCCACTCGCCGGCAGCTACGGCCTCGGCATCGAAAAGCTGTTGACGAAGTGCGGACGCGCGTACGGACACGAGGGCGACTTCATCGCCTGGCGGAACGAAGTTCTTGCGACGGCCAACGGGAAGCGCCAGGCCGTCGTGATGGTCAACGTCGATCAAACGTCTGTCTCGTGGCGTCGCATGTATGCCGACGCACAGACCGCGCTCTGCCGGGGTTGACAATTCCGCGGCATCGACGACGATGTGTGCGGGGATGGGGGTATGACGATGACGCTGGCGCTTGCGCTGGGGGCGGCACTGCTGGCCCTCTGGCTCGATGCACGCTTCCCGGGCCTGCGGCCGAAGACCGCAGCCCAGGGGCTGATCCACTCCGCCGTCGGGACATTTGCGATGTTCGGCGCCGCGGGGCTGCTGATGTTCGTGTACGGGATTCCCGACCTTGCGTTCATGGCGGTCGTGCTCGGCGTTTTCCTGCCGACACTCGTGTACGCGCTGCTCGCGGGGCTCTGGATGCTGCGGGCCCTCGCGAATTTGACACTCGCGCGCTAACGACGATTACGCTCTTCTGATGTCGACCGTTGTCGGTCGCGAGGAAGAGCTCGAATGCATCGACACATTTCTCGCCGACGAACGGCGGCGCGCGCTCGCGCTCGTCGGTGAGCCCGGCATCGGCAAGACCACGTTGTGGCAGGAGGCGGTCACCGCGGCTCGCGCGCGTGGCGCGACGGTGCTGGCGGCACGGCCGGCGGAGTCGGAGGCGCAGCTCGCGTTCGGCGGGCTCACCGACCTGCTCGCCGAGGTCACACCGGCCCTCTTGCAACAGCTCCCCGCGCCGCAGCGCGCGGCCGCGGAGGCGGCCCTGCTGCATACCGACTCGGGCCGCGCGCCCGACCGCCGCGTGGTTGCGACCGCGTTCCTTTCGATCCTGCGCCTGCTGGCAGCGGCCGGCCCTGTCGTCGTCGCGATCGACGACCTGCAATGGCTCGATGCGCCGTCCGCCGCCGCGATCGAGTTCGCGGCGCGGCGCCTTGGCGATGCACGCGTCCAGCTGCTCGTGTCGGTGCGTAGCGACGCTCAATCTCCGCTCGTGACGACGCTCGAGCGCGAGCTCGGGCTCGAACGTGTCGAGGTCGGCCCGCTGTCGGTCGCGGCGCTCCACCGCATCCTTGCGGCGACGCTCGGCCGCGTCTTTCCGAGGCCGACGCTCGTGCGCATCGCCGCTGCTTCACGCGGCAATCCGCTGTACGCCGTCGAGATCGCACGTGAGGTCGGCCGCCGCGGCGACGAGGCCGTCACGGTGCCGACCGACGTCGACCAGCTCGTCCGCGACCGCCTGCAAACATTGCCCGAGCCGACCCGCGCCGCCCTGCTGCGCGCTGCGACACTGGCCAAGCCCGACACGCGCATGGTCGACGCGGAGGACCTTGCGCCGGCGGAGGAAGCCGAGCTCGTCCAGCTGGACTCCGACGGCCGGATCTACTTCGTCCACCCGTTGTTCGCGTCGTCCGTCTATGCCGCGGCACCGCTCTCGCGGCGACGGGATACACACCGCGGGCTCGTCGACGTCGTAGTCGATCCGCTCGAGCGTGCGCGTCATCTCGCGCTCGCGACGGAAAGCGACGATCCGCAGGTGCTCGAGGAGCTCGCCGCCGCCGCGCGCCACGCGCGCGAGCACGCCGCGCCCGACACGGCGGCGGAATTGACAGAGCTCGCGCTTCGACTCGTCCCGCCGGACAGCCCGCAGGCCGGCGAGCTGCAGTTGCAGCTCGCGGAGCATCTGTACTTCGCGAGCGACTTTCAGCGCGCCGGTGCGCTGCTCGCCGAGCTGCGCACCACGCTGGAGGGCGACGAGCGCTCGAGCGCGCTGCTGACGTTGTCCGACATCGAGTACTGGCGCGAAGGCGAGTCCGCCGGCGTTGCGCTCGCCGAGGAGGCGCTCGCCGCCGCGGTCGATCCGTTGCAGCGCGCGCGCTGTTACACGCAGATCGCGGGGTACGCGGGAACGCTCGATCTGCGCAAGGCCGCGGTCGCGGCTCGGGCGGCGCTCGACCTCCTGGAGCGGCGACCCGACGCCGACCCACAGCTCGTCGCCGCTGCGCTCGGGGTTCGAGTGCGCGCGGATCTCTTCCTCGGCGAAGGCCTCGATGTGGCCGCCGCCGAGCAGGCGCTCGCGCTGGAAGGCCCGGCTCCGCCGACGGCGGTCGACAACCGCGTCCGCTTCAAGCTCGGACAATGGCTGCGCTACGTCGACGACTTCGACGGTGCGCGTGCGCGCCTCCAGGAATGCGAGCTGCAGGCGCGCGACGAGGGCGACGAGTCCTCGCTCGCGAACATCCTGCTCAACCAGCTCATCGTGGAGACATGGTCTGGGAATTGGAATCTCGCCGCGGAGCTTGCCGAGCGGATGGTCGCTGCGTTCGAGCAGCAAGGTGTCGTGCCCGGTGCCGTCGGCCTGTGGCGCACGTACGTCGATGCCCACTTCGGGCGCCTCGCGGCGGTGCGCGCGGCAGCCGAGGCGGGACCTCAGCAGGAGCCGATCGTCTCGATGATCTGGAACCGCTCGCTCGGTCTCGCCGAGTTGGGCCACGGCGAGACCGACGCCGCTTTCTCGCACCTTTCCCAGGCGCTGGACGTCCTCGATCAGGTCGACTTTCGCGAGCCGGCCGTCTGGCGCTGCGACGGCGATGCAATCGAGGCGGCAGTCGAGAGCGGTGCGATCGACCGCGCCGAGCTCTGGCTGGCCCGCTTCGAGCAGCGCAGCGAGCACTCGGCGATCCCCTGGAACCGTGCGGTCTCGGCGCGGTGCCGTGGGCTCGTGTTGGCCGCGCGGGGCGAGCTCGAGCCGGCGGCCGCAGCGCTCGAGCGTTCGCTGGCCGAGCACGACGCCTGCCCGATGCCGTTCGAGCGGGCGCGTACGCAGTTCGTGCAGGGACAAGTCCTCCGCCGTTTGAAGCGCAAGCGCGACGCGCGGCTGGCGCTCGAGCAGGCGCTGGAGACCTTCACCCGTCTGGGCGCAGAGCCGTGGGTCGCGCGCGCCGAGGAGGAGCTGCGCCGTGTCGCGCCCCGTCGCGCGCCGGAGGAGCTCAGCCCGACGGAGCTCAAGATCGCCGCGCTCGCGGCCGAGGGGCTGACGAACCCGGAGATCGCGGCACGAGTCTTCGTTTCGCGCAAGACCGTCGAGGCGAACCTGGCGCGGATCTACCGCAAGCTCGGGATCTCCTCGCGGGCGCAGTTGCACGGCGCGCTCATTTCGTAGGGAGTTCCCCGTTTCAGCGCGCGGCGGCGCCCCGTACGGTCGAAGCAGTGGAAACGGAACGCCACAGCTTCGTGGCCGAGTGCTTCTGGCCCGGTGTCCGCGAGGAGGACGTGCGCGCGCTCGACGAGCGCGTCCGCACGTTCCTCGACGGCGACGTGCGGTATCTCGGCTCGATCCTGATCCGCAAGGACGAGGTCGTGCTGTGCGAGTTCGAAGGAACGATCGCCGCCGTCCGCAGCGTCGCGGAGCGCGCTGCGGTGCCGTTCGAGCGGCTGCTCGAGACATCCAGAGAGAGGAAGGGAACCGATGCGTAAGCTCGCGACACTCCTGATCATCGCCGCCGCGGCGATGTTGCTGCTCGCCCCGGCAGGCGCGCCGGCCACGAAAGAGAGCAAGGTCTGCCCGACCCTGACGGGACACGCCTGGCACGCGGACGGAAAGACCGGCAACAAGTACAGGTGGGAGGTCATCGGCCGAGCGTTCACGTGCGGCAACGCAAAGCACTGGGTGCTGGGATTCGTGGGCACACGAGCACGCGGGACAGCCGCGCAGGTCCCCTTGCACGGCGGGCCCGCGGGCTACCACTGCTTCGGCTCCCGCGACGCCAAGGGCTATGCGTACGTTGGCCTCTGCTACCAGGGGACCCGTGCATTTCCGAAGAACGGATTCGCGTGGTTCTCCGCGTAATCGTCCTCGCCGCGGTGGTGACGACAGCCACGGCCGCGGGATTCGTCACCGCGAACTCGCCCGCAGCCACACAGGCCTGCCGCCTCGCGAGCGTCGGCACGCTGAAGGGCCACGTGTCGATGACGGTGAATGAGACCGCGTCCGGCGTCATTCCCGGGACGAAATACAGCGAGGTCGTCTCGCTCTCGCGACAGGCCAGCAATGTCGCCATCGTGCTGAAGAAGAAGAAGCTGAAGATCCCGGACTGGATCGGTTACTCCGGCTACACAAAGGGCGGATCCTTCACTGTCGCGGACTCAATCGCGTTCACCGAGTCGGACACGAACGGAACGCTGACCGCCAACGGGGCGTCGCCGCAAAAGTTGGGGGCCATACTCGCCGTCTCACTCGCCGGCGGCAACTGTGGCTACGTGCTGAGCGTGAGGTTCGGGATCAAGGCGACATTCGCCGGCAGCATCGGGTTGTCGGTTTCGCCCTACGTCAGCGACTTCCTCATCACCCCGGCCCGCAAGGTTCCGTCGTCCTGGAGGCTTGCAGGGAACGCCGTCGTCCCGCTGGAGTTGTCCCAGTGTGACTTCCGCCTCAGCCCGGGCGGTTGTGTCATGTACTCCGGAGGCTGGAGCAACGACTTCACGATGCTGAAACGGTGCAACGCCACCTCTGCAGGCAAGTGCCCGGGCGAACGCGAAACGGACCTCGGTGAGGCACACATCAGCTGGAACCTCTCGCCCGGTTAGCCGGGCGAGATGTTCTGGTTCATCCGGAAGAAGTTGTCCGGATCCCACTGCCGCTTGAGCGCCCTCAGCCGGTCGAACTTGTCGGCGCCGTAGGCGGAACGAATGCGCGCCTCACTCTCCTCGCCGTCGGACATGAAGTTGACATACGCCGAGGTCTGGTAGCCCTCGAGCGCCGACCAGAAGTCGCGCACCCACTGGCGCTCCTCGTCGAAGCCGTCGGCGTTCTCGGTGCAGCAGCCGATGTTGTAGGTGAACGACGCTTGACGGCCGCCGAACGCGCTGTCGGCGTCGCCGACGCGTGCAATCGCGCCGCCCATCTGCCAGATCGGAAACGACGTCAGCGGCGACTTGATTCGCGACGCGTGGTCGAGCGTGATGTCGATCATCTCGTCGTTCAGCTCGGGCGCGTCGAGGCCGCGGAAGTAGTACCAACGGTGCGGCACGAAGCTCGGGTCGAACATCGACTGATGCATCAGGTACGGCTTGCGAACGCAGACGTCCGCGACGGCATTGCCGAACTCGCGCATCGGCTTGACGAACTTCTCGCCTTCGTCCAGGTCGCCGATCCAGCACGGGATCACCATCACGACCGGCTGTCCGTGCAACTCCTCGGGCACGAAAGGAAGCGGCGGCGCCTTGCGGTGGACCACGATCGACATCAGGTCGTCGGGTGCGTCCGCAACCCATTCGCGCCAGAAGCGCAGGACATCCGGGGAGTCGTCCATCTTCCAGAAGATCGGCCCCCCGAGGATCGTCGGGCCCACGGGGACGAGCTCGAACTCGAACTCGGTCACGATCCCGAAGTTCGAGCCGGCGCCGCGCATGCCCCAGAAGAGCTCCTGGTTCTCGTCCGGGCTCGCGGTGACGAACTCGCCCTCGGCGGTGACCACGTCGACGCCGCGGAGCTTGTCGATCGAGAGGCCGTGCTTGCGCTGGATCCAGCCGATGCCGCCGCCGAGCGTCAACCCGGCGACGCCGGTGTGCGTGACAATGCCGGACGGCGCCGCGAGGCCGAACGCCTGTGTCTCACGATCCAGCTCGCCGAGGAGGACTCCGGCCTGCACGCGCGCGGTGCGACGCTGCGGATCGATGCGCACGCCCTTCATCGGGCTCAGGTCGATCATCATCGAGTCGTCGGCGACCGAGAAGCCGGGGAAGCTGTGACCGCCGCTGCGGATCGTCGAGGGCACGGCGTGCTTGCGGGCGAACTTCACGGCCGCCATTACGTCGGCGACGCCCGCGCAGCGTGCGACGAGCGCGGGCCGCTTGTCGATCGACCCGTTCCAGATCTTGCGTGCCTCGTCGTAGAGCGGGTCGTCGCGGCCGACGATGCGTCCGCGCAGGCCGGCCTGAAGCTCGGCGACGGCGGTTTCCTCCAGCGTGAGTCCTTCGGCGATGGCTGTCATAACGCGAAGTCTCTCACCGGACGCCTGTCACGAGTACTTTCTTCCGATGAAGGTCGCCGTCCTCGGGCTTGGAGCCATGGGCAGCCGCATCGCGCGGCGCCTGCTGGATGCCGGAAACGACGTCGTCGTCTGGAATCGCACGCCCACGAAGGCCGAGGGCTTCCCGCGGGTCGCGGCGAGCGCGGCCGAGGCTGCGGAAGAGGCGGATGTGACGATCACGATGCTCGCGAACCCCGAGGCACTACGGGACGTGACGGAGCAGATCGAGCCGCGCCTGTTGATCGAGATGTCCACGGTCGGGCCGGAAGCGGTCGCGGAGCTGGCCCGACGCATGGAGGTGATCGACGCGCCGGTGCTTGGCAGCCGCTCGGAAGCCGAGGAGGGAACGCTGCAGATCTTCGTCGGCGCGACGCCGGAGCAGTACGCGCAGTGGTCGCCGCTACTGGCGCCGCTCGGCACGACGCATCACGTCGGCCCGGTCGGGGCCGGTGCCTCGGCCAAGCTCGTCGCAAACTCCACCCTGCTGGGCACGATCGGCGTGCTCGGCGAAGCGCTCGTTCTGGCGCGACGACTTGGTCTCTCGCGTGAGGCCGCTTTCGAGGTGCTGGCCGTCAGCCCGCTGGCGGCGCAGGCCGAACGGCGCCGCCCCGGAGTCGAGGCGAACGACTATCCCCCACGCTTCGGCCTTGCGCTCGCGCGCAAGGACGCCGACCTGGTCGGCGCAGCAGCGCCGGACCTGCGCGTTGCGCAGGCGGTGCGCAGCTGGCTCGCCGAAGCCGACGACGCCGGCTGGGGCGACCGCGATTACTCCGCTGTTCTCGGCTGGCTTCTAGACGTAGCCGACGAGCAGCAGAATCAACGCGATAACAAGAATGACGAAAAGCCAGTTGTTGACGGCAAATCCGCCGATCAGCGCGAAAATGATCAACAACAGGACCAGCACCCATAGCAATCCCATTGCCGCCTCGTAGCCGGTTTCACGCTTCGTGAAACGCGGAACCTCGGCACATGCAAACCGCTAGAGGGAGGCAACTAGATGTCGACTCAAACGCCTGGCCAGTACGGCACTGGAAGGGAGTGGCGCGTGCGGCTGCCATCCGGGCCGCGCGGGCACGTTCACGACACGGAAACACGCCCGTTTTTCATGACGAGCGAGTTCCTGGTGTACGTCCTGCTGCTGATGGGGCTCGGGATCACCGCAAGCATTTCACCGAGCATTGACGCGCGTTTCTTCTGGGAATGGGCGACGCTCGCGACGATCGCGTACATGCTGAGCCGCGGCTTCGCGAAATCCGGCACCCGCAGCCGGGCGTGGGATCCTCGCGAGGATCTCGACACGAATCGCGGGGATCGGCGGGACTAGCACTCCCCGCAAATAGCGGCCGAGTCGTGTTTGCCCGGGTGGGCGCCGGGTAGCCCTTCGGGTGCCCAGATACCGAACCGAAGGGGGTCGAATGGCGAGTATCGAGACGCCGCACGAGCTGTTCGTGCACAAGCTCGGCGCGGCTCTGACCATGGAGGAGACCATCCTCGACATGCTGGAGAACCTCCAGGAGGAGGCCTCCGATCCGAAGCTGCAGCGCGATCTGCAGGACCACCATCGCGAGACGCAGCAGCAGGTCGAGAATCTGAAGCGGGTCTTCCAGGCGCTCGGCGAAGAGCCCGAGCAGCAGCCCTGCCCGACCGTCGAAGGGCTGGAGAAGGAAGGCAAGCAGATGATCAAGCAGACCGACGAGTCGCTTGTCGACTCGGTCATCCTCAGCGGCGTGATCGAGACGGAGCACCACGAGATCGCCGTGTATGACGGCCTGATCATCACGGCCGAGCAGATGGACGACGACGACATCGTCGCCCTGCTGCAGGAGAACCTGGAGCAGGAAGAGGGCGCGCTCGACAAGGCGGTCAAGTCCGCCGAGCAGTCCGCCAAGCAGCTCGTCCGCAGTTGAGGCGTCGGCGGCGCGGCTTCGGCCGCGCCGCCTCGATGCCGCCCGCTTCCACGGTCATGATTGTGCGGTGGCCGAAGAGCGCGACGAGCTCGAGCAGGCTTGGGAGGCGCTCGCCGACCGCGAGCGCCTGATCAACGAGACGCTGGGGCGGCGCTCGGCCGAGATCGACGCGCGCGCGCGCCGCTACGAGGAGATCGGCGCCGACCTCGACGCGCGCCGGCACCTGATCGAGGAGTCCGAGGACGACCTCCGCAAGCGGGAGCAGCGGCTCGCGCTGGCCGAGGAGGAAGTGCGCGACCGGCAGGCCCAGGTGGAGCAGGCCGCGGCGGAAGCCGACCGCCTACGCGAGCGCGCACGTGAGCTCGACGTGCGTGCGAGCGAGCTGCGGGTGCTGAGCGCCGAATTGGAAGAGCGCGGCGAATGGATTGCGACGGCAAGCGCTGCGCTCGAGGCGCAGGAGCGGCGTGCCGAGGCACTCGTCGCGCAGCAGGCGGAGGTGACGCAGCGCGCGTCGGAGATCACCGAGCAGGAACGCATGCAGGGAGCTGCGATGCGGCAGCTCGATCTGCGCGCGGCCGAGCTCGAGGCGCGCGCCGACGAGCTGGACGCGGCGAAGCGCAAGCTGGCCGACGCCGAGGCGGCGCTGCAGCCGCGCGTCGCCGCGTTGCAGGAGCAGGAACGCGAGGCAGCCGCCCGCCGCGAGCGGCTCGACGAGCAAGAGGCACGCGTCGGCGCGGGCGAGGACCGGCTCGGCAAGCGTGCGGCGACGCTGGCGCAGCACGAGACGGAGCTCGCGCGGCGCAGCCGCGACGTGCGCGAGCAGGAAGCGCGACTGACCGGGCTCGAGGAGCGCGCTCAGGAGCTCGACGTGCGGGCGGCCGCACTCGAGCGCACCGCCGTCGAGCTCGAGGAGCGCGGCGCGTGGCTGAGCGAGGCAGTCACGCGCGTCGAGGCGCGCGAGCGCGACGTCGCCGACCGCGAGCGCTATGCCGTCGCTGCCGAAGCGCGGCTCGCGCGGCAGGAAGACGAGATCGCGTTGCGGCTCGCAGCGCTCGACGACCGCGACCGGCGACTGACGGAGCAGGAGGAGATGCTCGCCGAGCGCCGCCGCAACCTGCGCGACGAGGAGCTGAAGCAGGTCTAGAGGTAGTACGCCATCAACACCGCGTCGACGTACTCGTCGCCGCGGCGGTAATGGTCCTTGCGGTAGCCCTCGCGCAGGAAGCCGAACTTCTCGTACAGCGCGATCGCCGCCGAGTTCCACGGGAAGACGTGCAGCTCGAGCTTGCGCACGCCGGCATGGCGTGCCCAGTCGACGGCGGCCTGCAGCAGCGACGTTCCGACGCCTTGGCGGCGGTGCGACTGCGCGACCATCAGGCCGAGGTCGGCGACGTGGCGGCTCGCCGGATGCTGGTCGCGCGCGACCGACAGGCGCCCGACGATGCGGCCGTCGTCGTCTGCGACATAGACGGCGGCGTTCGGATAGCGGCGGATCGCCCGGAGGTAACGGCGCTCGTCGCCGACGTCGCGCCAGCCGTTCGTCGTGACGAGCCAGCCCTCGGGCTCGTTGCCGACGGCATCACCGAGCTCCTTCAGCCCCTGCGCGTCGCCGGGCTCCGCGCGGCGGACGATCATCCGACGACGACTCCCGCCCCGCCGCGACGCGGATCCCCTGCCGCGGCCAACTCGCCGTCCTGGAGCGTGACCGCTGCGGCGCCGCCGAAGAAGAGGTTGCGGCTGCGCCAGCGCGTCACGTCCCAGCCCATCTGCTCGAGCTTGTCGAGCTGTGCGGGATCGTGGCCGCCCTCGCAGTGCAGCACGTCCTGCTCGTCGAGGTGCACGCGCGGACGGTCGATCGCGTTCTCCACGGCCAGGCCGTGACCGACGACGTTGACGACGATCTGCAGCACGGCGCCGCGGAGGCGCAGCGAGCCGGCGCTGCCGACGACGAGGTGCGGCGCGCCGCTGCGCAAGACGAGCGACGGGCTCATTCCCGACGAGAGGCGCGCACCGGCGGGCGGCTTCCTTGCGATGTCGAACTCGCCGATCATGTTGTTCATGTGGATGCCGGTACCCGGAACGACGATCCCGGATCCTGCGCCGGTCGACGCGGTCAGCGCGACCGCGTTGCCGCGCGCATCGATGACGGAGATGTGCGTCGTGCCGCGCGTGACGACCGCGCCGCCGAGCTCGAGGGCGCGCAGCAGTCCGCGTCCCGCCGGCGCCTGCAGCTGCTCGCGCATCACGCGCGCGAGCGCGTCGATCGCCTTCGCGCTGCCGGGCTCCCCCACGCCGAACTCCTCTAACAGCGGCAGCCCGTAGGCGATCAGGACGCCGCCGCGCGACGGCGGTGGGTTGGAGTAGAACTCCTCGCCGCAGAACTGCGCGCGCACAGGGCGGCGGCGGATGACGCGGTACTCGTTCAGGTCACGCTGCGTGAAGCAACCGCCGCCCGCTCGGATGTGCTCGACGACCTCCTTGCCGAGCTCGCCGGTGTACAGCTCCTGCGCACCGTTGTCCGCCAGGAGTTGCAACGTGTCGGCGAGGTCGTACTGGACGAGCGTGTCGCCGACGCCCAGCGCGGCGCCGTCGTGCTCGTAGACCGCGCACGCCTCGGGTGTGTGCCGCAGGATCAGGTCGAGGATGCGGTGCAGGTACGCCTGACCGTCGTTCAGCTCGACGCCGTTTCGGGCGAGGTCGATCGCCGGCTCGAACAGGTCGCGCCACGGCAGACGGCCGAACGCCTTGTGGGCGGTTTCGAGGCCCAGCGCCGCGCCGGGAATCGCGCAGGAGGCGGCACCGATGTGGAAGCGCTGCGTCGAGCCGCCGCTGAAATCGACGTCGACGTGGTCCATCTCCCCGACAGGTGTGTCGTTACCGAGGCCGGGGATGGCGGTGAAGAAGTCGAAGACGCGCGTGCTCTTGTCGCGCGCGCGGTGGACGAGCATGAAGCCGCCCGCGCCGGGCCCGGTCAAGGGACTCTCGGCGACCCAGGAGACGAGCGCGGCGCCGACGGCGGCATCGACGGCGTTGCCGCCGGCCTCGAGCACGCGTGCGCCGGCTTGCGCCGTCAGCAGATGTCCCCCGGCAACCGCCCCTCTCATGCGCAAAGGGTAGACACGTGCAGAGGCTGGGGTCAGACCCCTGGTGGGGTCAGTCGGTTAGTTCCGCAAGAAGGACGGCGGCTCGAGCTCGTCGTCGGCCGCGGTGAGCGCGGTGACGAGGCTGCGGCTCGGGCGGGTCGCGCCGATTGAGCCGCCGACGCCGGTGACGACGACCGTCACCCAGACCTGGCCGGTCAGCCGCTCGTCGATCGTGGCGCCGAAGATGATCTGCGTCTCGTCCGTCGCCGTCTGGCGGATCACTTCGGCGGCCTCGTTCACCTCGAGCAGCGAGAGGTCGTCACCGCCGGCGATGGAGAGCAGGATGCCGCGAGCGCCGCGGAGCTCCGTGTCGATCAGCGGCGAGCGCAGCGCGCGCTCGGCCGCCTCGCGTGCGCGGTTCTCCGCGCCCGACGAGAAGCCGATGCCCATCAGCGCGGTGCCGGAGCCTTCCATGATCGTCCGCACGTCCGCGAAGTCGAGGTTGATCAAGCCCGGCAGCGTGATCAGGTCGCAGATGCCCTGCACGCCCTGGCGCAGGACGTCGTCGGCGATCTTGAACGCGTCGAGCATCGAGGTCGACTTGTCGAGCACCTCGAGCAGGCGGTCGTTCGGGATGACGATCGTCGTGTCGCACTCCTTGCGCAGCGCGTCGACGCCGGTCTCAGCCTGTGCGCGGCGCTTCGTCCCCTCGAACTTGAACGGCAGCGTGACGATGCCGACCGTGAGCGCGCCGAGATCTTTCGCAATGCGCGCGACGATCGGCGCCGCGCCCGTGCCCGTCCCGCCGCCTTCGCCGGCTGCGACGAAGACCATGTCCGAACCGCGCAGCGCGTGCTTGATCTGGTCGTAGCTCTCCTCCGCCGCATTGCGACCGACGGTCGGCTCGGCGCCGGAGCCGAGGCCCTTCGTCAGTTCGCGGCCGATGTGGATCTTCGTCTCGGCGTCGGAGATCTGAAGCTGCTGCACGTCGGTGTTGACGGCGACGAAGTCGACCTGGTTGATGCCGGCGTCGATCATCCGGTTGACGGCGTTCAGTCCCGCGCCGCCGACGCCGACGACCTGGATCTTTGCGAGGTACGAGCCGCGCGAGCCGACGCGCGCGTGCGAAAGCCGCGGGGCCGGTTCCGGCATCGGCTCGTAGTACCGGGTGACCGGCGGCTCCGGAATCGTCGATGGCGGTGGCATCGGCTCCGGGCTCGGCTCCGGGGGCTCCGGCTGTGGCTCCGGTACGGGCTGCGGGCTGGGCACCGGCGGAACCGGCGTCTCGACCTCGTCCTCCCAGGTCGGAACGTGCTCGACGGTCGACTCGTGCGGCTCTTCGGCCGGCGGCTGCTCGGGCGTGACCTCGCGCTCCTGTTGTCGCTGCGACGCCTCGGTTGCCTTGAACAGCTCGGCGAGCGGGCCCTCACGCATGCTCGCGCGTTTTCGCGCCATTGAGCACCTCCTTCGCGAGGTCGCGATAGAGGGCGGCGGCGTCGCCGCCCGGCTCGTAGCCGAGCACGGACTGTCCCTTCACCGGCGCCTCCGCGTAG
>JBJMJR010000103.1:0-3741 GCA_045806245.1 Gaiellaceae bacterium
CACTGCGTCGTCCTCTTCTTCCTCTGGATCGGCTTCGCGGTAGTCAGCGTGCTCGCCTTCTTCGCGATCCTCTTCACCGGCCGCTACCCGAGGGGGTTGTTCGACTTTAACGTCGGCGTCCTCCGCTGGTCATGGCGCGTCGGCTTCTACAGCTACAGCGCACTTGGCACCGATAAGTACCCGCCCTTCAGTCTCAAGGACGCCTCCGACTACCCGGCGCGGCTCCAGGTCGACTATCCGGAGTCGCTCTCCCGCGGGCTCGTGCTCGTGAAGTGGTGGCTGCTCGCCCTGCCGCACTACCTCGTCGTCGCGGTCTTTGCCGGCGGCGACTGGGCGGCGTGGACAGGCCTCGGCAACGATTGGATGTGGAGCTCCGGAGGCCTGGTCGGCCTGCTCGTCTTCTTCGCCGGCGTCGTGCTGCTCTTCACCGGCCGCTACCCGAAGTCCCTCTACGAGTTCGTGCTCGGGATGAACCGTTGGGTCTTCCGCGTCGTCGCCTACACGGCGCTGATGACTGACGTTTACCCGCCTTTCCGAGTCGACATGGGCGGCGGCGAGCCTCCGACAGACACCATCGTTCCGGCCATCGCGCCGGCGTCGGCGCAGTAGCGGTGACTTGGTCGAACCGTCCCTTCGTCGGTCCCCTGTCGTCGGACGCCTCGGGCACACTTAGAGACGTCCACCCGTGCTCCTGTCGCAGCTCACGGGTCGTGATTGAACTCCCACTGGCGCCGGAGGCGCACCGGTGCGCGAGGGAACAGTGAGGGAACACCAGCGCGGGCGCGCGCGTCCACGCGCGGTCACTCGTCTTCGGCCGTTTCCTTCTTCTTGCGGGGCTTTCGTGCACGCGAGTTCCCCGCGCTTGCCCGCGCTTCCCGCCTCGCCGCTCGATGGTAAGGAGGGGGTCGACGGTTCGAGTCCGTCAGAAGGTTTTGCGAAGCGCCTGCAGATCGACGTCTCGTCGGCGGGCAGCCCTTAATGAGCGCGAGGTTGGTCCTTCTTGGGGGCAGGTTTTGGGGACAGGTTGGCCCTCGCGGACTTCAACCGCGCTACGTTCTTAGGCCTGCCACTCGCTCGGCCGACTCTCCTTCCGTGAGAGCCAGGCACCACGTTCCAGGCCGCAACGGCCGCAGCGGTGATCAGGACACGTCGCTCATCCCCCTTGGACGATGCGACGCCTGATGGATGCGGCTTCAATCGCGTGACAGTCCACCGCACTACGTCTGGAGGAGACCGCGTGACCACATCTGCGACTGGGACTGCGCCGGGGCGCACCGTCGGGCCGACCACCGAGTTCAGCCTGCTCTTCCGGATCAAACCGGGCCATGCGGATGCCCTACGGCAGACGCTCGACGAGCTGCAGAACCACCCCGGCTACCGGCCGGGCGACTACGACATTCCGATCGTGTCGATCCACGAGGCGCGGTTCGTCATGTTCGACGACGACACGCGGCTCGCGTTCTTCACGAGCTTCGACGGCTCCTGGGACGCCTACATGGACGACTTCTTCAATACGGGCGCGACGCTCGCCCTGTTCGACGCCACGTTCCGGCACACGGAAGGGTACGAGGGCCTGCCGGATATGGCGGCCCTCCACGCATTCATCCTCGGCGCCGAGAAGACCGCGGTCGCCTACGCGCGCAACTACCCGGGGACGGTCAAGGAGATCCGCAAGGCACTGCGCGTCAACGATGCCTTCCAGCGCGTGCTCGACGATCCATCCGCGGCCGACGCGCTGCAGCACCCCGCGCTGAAGCCGCTGCTCGACGAAGCCGCGGACTAGCGTGTCCGACCACATCTCGGGGCCGCGCGCGCTCGCCGATCCGATCGCCGACATCACCGACGTCTACGCGTTCCCGAGCCCGGAGCGCCCGGGATGGCTCGTGCTCGTGATGAACACGCTGCCGTTCGCGCAGCCGACGCAGCCGCTGTCGGACGGGCTGATCTACCGCTTCCGGCTGCGACCGCTGGAAGCGACGAAAGACGAGACAAGAACGCCCTTCCGGCCGCTGGAGGACGAGGTGCAGTTCGACTGCGTCTTCAGCGAGGTGGGTGGCGCGCAGGTCGGTCTGTGCACCGGCCCCGACGCCGCGCAGGTGCAGTTCACTGTCGGCGAGGACGGCGGTGGAGAGCACGACGGCATCCGCGCCTTCGCGGGGCCGCGCTGGGACCCGTTCTTCTTCGATGCCCGGGCGGCCCTGCAGACGGTCGCGACCGGCGAGCTCGCGTTCACCGACCACGGCACGATCTTCATGGACGGGAAGAACGTCCTCACGCTCGTGGCCGAGATCGATTGCGCGCGGTTCCTCGGCGGCCGGACGCTCGTCGGCGTGATCGCCGAGACGCTGACGCGCGGGAAATTCAATGTGCGCATCGAGCGCGTCGGACGGCCGGAGGTGAAGAACATGCTGCTCGCACCGACGCAGTTCGACCAAGTGAACAGCAACATCGACATCCGCGACCTCTACAACATGGAGGACGGATTCCACCTTGCCGAGTCCTACAAGCCCGCGTATCTCGCGCGCCTGAACGCCAACCTTGCGTTCTGGGACGGCCTCGACGGCAAGACCGACTGGCCGACGAACGGAAAGGGCGACCACCCCCTGACGAGCCTGTGGCTCGCCGACTACCTCATCGTCGACGCCAGCCGGCCCTATGCCGAGCAGGGCTCCTTCCTCGAGCCCGAGTGCAGCGCGCGGGCAGGGCGCAGGCACGAGACCTGCGGCGGACGCGCGCTCAACGACGACTCCATGGACACCTTCTTCACCTTCATCGTCACGGGCGGCAACGGGACCCCGATCCGCGACGGCATCGACGCCTCGACCCGGCCCGGCACGCAGACGTTTCCGTACCTGCAGCCGGCGAACCCGGATCCGCCCGAGCAGCCGGAGCACCACTAGTGCTCGCACCGTCGGACGTGCAGCTCGAGCTCGAGCACATCCAGAGCGGCGCGCTCCACGAGCGCCCGTCCCCGTACGTCGGCCGCTACCTCCTCGTGCGGATCGACGACCGCGCCGCCGGACATGAGCTCGTGCGCCGCCTCCACGCGGTAGTGGACGCGAGCCGCCACCCGAACGAGGCTCGCGATGCCTGGGCGACCGTCGCGTTCACCTACAACGGGCTGAAGCGCCTCGGCGTGCCGCAGGTGTCGCTCGACAGCTTCGTCCCCGAGTTCCGCCAGGGCATGGCTGCGCGCGCGGCCGAGATCGGCGACGTCGGAGCGAGCGCCCCCGCCAACTGGGAAGCGCCGCTCGGCACGGCGGACGTCCACGTCGCGATCAGCGTCATCTCGCCGAGCAGCGACCGGCTCGAAGCGGTCGCGGCGCGCGCCCGTCGTGCACACGAGCAGCTGCCGGGCGTCGAGGTGATCTGGCGCCAGGACTGCTACCAGCTGCCGACCGGCCGTACCTCGTTCGGATTCAAGGACGGGATCGGCCAGCCGGCGATCGAAGGCAGCGGGATCCCCGGCTCGAACCCGCACGAGCCGCCGATCAAGGCGGGCGAGTTCCTGCTCGGCTACCCCGACGAGACGGGCGAGCTGCCGCCGATGCCGACGCCGGAGGTGCTCGGCCGGAACGGGACATACCTCGTCTTCCGCAAGTTGCACACGAACGTCGCTGCGTACCGCCGGTATCTGCGCGCGAACGCCGCCGACCGCGCGCAGGAGGAGCTGCTGGGCGCGAAGATGGTCGGGCGCTGGCAGAGCGGCGCGCCGCTGTCGGTCGTCGGCGACGAGGACGA
>JBJMJR010000104.1:0-10077 GCA_045806245.1 Gaiellaceae bacterium
CGTCGCGACGTGCCGCTCGAGGTCGGCGGCCTTCTCGTCGGACGAGAGGATCCGTCGGTCTTCCATCACAGGCGGTGTTGCGTGACGTGCGTGGCGAGCATTCCGACCGCGAGCAGGGCCGCGAGTAGTCCGTAGAGCACGCCGATCTGCACGGCGCGCGTCGGCCCACCGCCGGGGACGGCGATCGGGTACGTGCTGCCCATCGCGAACTGCTGTCCCGGCGGCGCCTCGACCGAGTGGCGCGCAAGCTGCAGCGACCGCCAGATCGAGCCGCCGTCGAGGATGCCGATCGGAACCAGGTTGATCAGGTTGATCAGGAAGCCGGCGTAGGCGAGCGCGCGCAGCAGGTTCGAGTCGTAGGCCTCGCCTGCGACCCAGCACGCCGCGGCGGCGACGCCGCCGTAGGCCGGGCCGGCGAGCGAGACGAGCGCGTTCCGCCAGGGGTTCAGCGGCGCGTCCTTGATCAGGACGAACGCACCAAAGAAGGGAATGAAGGTTGGCCAGGTCGAGTGCAGTCCTTGGCGGCGCGCCTCGAAGAAGTGGCCGAGCTCGTGCACGAGGATCAGCAGCACGAACCCGACGGCGAAGCGCCAGCCCCAGATCAGCGCGTAGCCCGCGACCGCAATGAAGATGCTGAAGAACTTGAGCGCTGCGAAGCTGAACTTCGCGATCAGGAGGATCGCCGCGCCGATGGGCGCCCAGATCCGTCGCAGCAGCCCGCGCCAGTCGGTCCCACGCGGATGGATCGGGTCGTACTGGCGCTCCATCTCGGCCATTGTGCCTAGCTACCCCTTCCGATCCACTCCTCGCCGCTTTCGTAGACCTCCTTCTCGTTGATCAACGGCATCGCAGCGTTCGCTCCCGTGGGCTGCGCTGCTCGGTGAGGCACCACCGCCGGCGCGATTTCCCGCCGCTCGTGGGTTCGACGGTGACGTACATGATCGTCTTCGTCGGTCCGACCCTCGCCGGGGCCGCCGGACGCCCACCTCCGCGCATCCCCGGGATCAGGAACGCCGCCACCAGCGCGGCGCAGAGAGCGAGGAAGGCGATGCGCCTCACCCGCGCAGCGTAGGACGCTCGCAGCGCTGCGGGAATCCCTCATATCCGTAGATGTCGCGATGGAGGGAGCCCGTCGCGAGGTCTGCGGCAACCTTGAGCCCCGCGTCATTGGGGGGAGAGACGGTGGGGTAGCGCGAGCTCCCGTCTCGGCCACCCTATTCCTCGTCAGCCTCGGTTGCGGAGCTCACGTCCCGTTTCCGTCTTAGGTCGCGCGAAATCCACATTTGCGACGGTTGAAAAGTGGAAAACGCCTGGCGTGGATCGGACCGCCCTCAGAGTGGCGTCGGAGATGCAGCGATCGGGGCGGCGTCCAGCGTCGCCTCGTTCGGGACCTCGTGGCCGGACGCCGCGAGTCGTCCCGCAGCGTCCTGGCGCCGACGTTCCAGCCGGAGGATGAGGTCCAGGAGACCGCGGTCGCCGAGGACGTAGAGCTCCTCGATCGCGGTGTCGTAGACCTCCAGCAGCGCTAGGAGCCGCTGGCGCTCGCCCATCCCGGGTCGTCTGCCCCGCAGACGCCCGAACCGAAACCCTCCCGGCCTCAGGGGCGAGAATCGTCCCCGTGCGACTCGGAAGGGGGTCGGCCGGCCGGCGAAGCCCGACTCGCGCTCTCCGAGCCAGTCTACGAACCGCGTCCGATCCATTCCTCGCCGCCTTCGTACACCTCCTTCTTCCACAGCGGCACCTGTTCCTTCAGCGTGTCGATCGCATCCCTGCAGGCGGCGAGGGCGTCCTGCCGGTGCGGCGCGGACACCGCGATCACGACGGAGGCGTCCCCGATTTCGACCCGTCCTGTGCGGTGATGGATCGCGACCTCGCAGAGGTCGTACCGCTGCTTCAACGAGGCGGCGATCTCGGCCATGACGCTTTCGGCCATGCCCTCGTACGCCTCGTAGTCGAGATGCTGCACGGTGCGGCCGCGCGACTCGACGCGCGTCGTGCCGACGAACGTCGCGATCGCACCGGCGCGGTCGTCACGCACCTCCTGCACGGCGGCATCGAGCGACAGCGCGTCGCCGCTCAGCCGGAACGAGCCACCGGAGACGGGCGGGATCAGCGCGACCTCGTCGCCGTCGGCGAGCTCGCGGTCGGGCGCCGCGTACTCCTTGTTGACGGCGTAGAGCAGTCCAGCGGGCTCGGCGCCGAGGCCGAGGGCAGGCCACACCGCGTCCACGCGCGTGACGTCGTCGAGCTCGCGCTCGCTCCAGCCCGCGCGTTCGCGCAGGCCGGCGAAAAGTCTCACCTTGACCGTCACGGCGTACCATCTTGCCGATGGCGACGACCGAGGACCGGCGCGAGACGGACTCCGGCATCGAGCTGAAGCCCGTCTACACCGCCGCCGACGCGCCCGGCGAGCTCGAGCTCCCGGGCGAGTTCCCCTTCACGCGCGGGCCGTACAAGGACATGTACCGCGGCCGGCCGTGGACGATCCGGCAGTACGCCGGCTTCGCCTCCGCCGAGGAGACGAACCAGCGCTTCCGCTACCTCCTCGATCGCGGACAGATGGGCCTGTCGGTCGCGTTCGACCTGCCGACGCAGCTCGGCTACGACTCCGACGACCCGCGCGCCGCCGGGGAGGTCGGGCGCACCGGTGTCGCGATCGACTCGATCGCCGACATGGAGCTGCTGTTCGACTCGATCCCGCTCGGCGAGGTCTCGACGTCCATGACGATCAACGCGCCCGCGGCGCTCCTGCTCCTGCTGTACGAGCTCGTCGCGGAGAAGCAGGGCGTCGGCGGCGACAGCTTGCGCGGCACCGTGCAGAACGACGTGCTGAAGGAGTACATCGCGCGCGGGAACTACATCTTCCCGCCAAGGCCTTCGATGCGCATCACGACCGACCTGTTCGCGTACTGCGCGGAGCGCATCCCGAGGTGGAACACGATTTCGATCTCCGGCTACCACATCCGCGAGGCGGGCTCGACCGCGGTGCAGGAGCTCGCCTTCACGCTCGCGAACGGCATCGCCTACTGCCAGGCCGCCGTCGACGCGGGTCTCTCCCCGGACGACTTCGGCGAGCGGCTGTCGTTCTTCTTCAACGCGCACAACCACTTCTTCCAGGAGGTGGCGAAGTTCCGCGCGGCCCGGCGTCTCTGGGCTCGCATCATGCGCGAGCGCTTCGGCGCGACGAGCCCGAAGGCATCGGCGCTGCGCTTCCACGCGCAGACCGGCGGCTCGACGCTGACCGCGCAGCAGCCCGACAACAACGTCGTGCGCGTCGCGGTCCAGGCACTTTCCGCCGTCTGCGGCGGGGCGCAGTCGATCCACACGAACGGGTACGACGAGGCGCTCGCGCTGCCGAGCGAGCGTGCTGTCCACGTCGCGCTGCGCACGCAGCAGCTGCTTTCGCACGAGGCGGGTGGAACGGACAGCGCCGATCCCCTCGGCGGCTCGTACTTCATCGAGGCGCTGACCGACGAGCTCGAGACGAAGGCGTGGGAGCTGATCGAGCGCGTGGACGAGCTCGGCGGTGCGGTCGCTGCGATCGAGCATGGCTTCGTGCAGGACGAGATCGAGCAGGCCGCCTTCCGCTGGCAGCAGGACGTCGAGAGCGGCGAGCGCGTCATCGTCGGCGTCAACCGCTTCACCGAGGAAGACGAGGAGGAGATCGAGCTGCACCGCCTCGATCCGGCTGCGGAGCAGCGGCAGCTCGAGCGCACGGCGCGCGTCCGCGCGGAACGGAACGCGCAAGCTGCCGACGCCACGCTGGCCGCGGTGCGCGAGACGGCGCGCACCGACGGCAACCTGCTCGCGCCGATGCGGGACGCGCTGCGCGCACGCTGCACCGTCGGGGAGATCTGCAACGCGCTCCGCGACGAGTTCGGCGTGTACGACGCGCAGCGTTGAGCAGCCGCGGCTTCGCGGAGCTCGTGCTGATCGTCGCCGACGTCGCGAAGGCCGCGGACTTCTACGAGCACGTCGTCGGGCTCGAGCCGGAGCACCGGACGGCCGATGAGTGGGCCTGGTTCTGGGCCGGAAAGCCCGGGGCGGGCCAACGGCTCGCGCTCCACAAGGGCTCGCTCCTGTTCGAGGAGCACTCGCCGCTTCCCGAGGGCCACCGCTTCGGCACCGTGCACTACGCGTTCGACGTGGCGCGCGACGAGCTCGACGCGGCCGTCGAGCGGGTTCGCGCGGCCGGCGTCGAGGTCTATGGGCCGGTCGACTTCGACTGGATGAACGCGCAGTCGTACTACTTCTACGACCCGGATGGGAATCTCCTGGAGTTCTGGTCTGCCTACGCTGACGCGCCGGAGTAGTTGCGCAACCCGTAGTGCCAGAACCAGCGGGTGAACGCGAACACCGCAGCGCCGAAGAAGAGCGAGAAGACAAGGGTCTCCCACTGCAGCCGTGACGTCAGCGCCTCCGCCGGGACCGTGACCGCGAAGCCGATCGGAACGAGGAACGTCACGCTGTAGCGCAGCCAGCCGGGGTAGATCGTCACCGGCCAGCGGCCGGTCTGGTAGATGCCTTCGAAGAGCTCGAGCACGTTCTCCATCCGCACGACCCAGAACGCGCCCGTCGTCATGATCAGCCAGAAGCAGTAGACGAGCACGCCCCCGATCAGCAACGCGATGCCGAACGCGATCGCATCCACGGCACCGATGTCGTTCTGGACGCCGGAGAGCCCGACGAACAGCAGGATCACGCCGGAGATGATCTCCACGACCTGCCAGATGTGCACCATGCGCACGCTGATCAGCAGCTGCGAGTCCTCGGGCTTCGTCAACGCGTAGTCGAGCGTCCCTTGCTGCACGTCCTGCATCAGCTGCTGCATGTTCGGCTGGATGAAGGTGTGGATGAAGCCGCCCAGCAACACCTGGATGCCGATCAGCGACAGCAGCTCGGGCTGCGTCCAGCCGTTCAGCGCCGTCGTGTGCGAGTAGACGAGCGCGAGCATCACGAGCGCGGTGCCGACCTGAATCAGGGACTGCAGCAGCTGCACGAAGAAGTTGACGCGGTACTGCAGCTCGTTGATCACGCCGATCTTCAGGAACAGCCAGCTGACGCGGAGTGAGTTCAATTGCCCACCGAGACGAAGCGCTTGATCGCGGACGACCACGCCAGCTTGAACAGAACGAGGCCGATGCCGATCCAGAGCGCCTGCGCGCACAGGCCGAGCAGGAGCGACTGCGTCGACAGGTTGCCGACGAGCGCCTCGATCGGGAAGCCGAACGTCCACTTGAAGGGCAGGAAGTTCGCCAGCGTCTGCACCCACTGGGGCATCAGCTGCAGCGGCACGAGCCGCCCTGATAGCAGCATCTCCGTCGCCATATAGAGATCGAAGACGGCGGCGCCGCGTGTCGTCCAGAAGTTCAGCATCCCGATCGTCCCCTGGAACATGCTCCGCAGAAGGTAGGCGCCCCAGATCGCGATGATGAAGACGACGATCTCGAGCGCCGTCGGGTCGAGCGTCGGGTGGAAGACCGCCGACAGGCCGACCGCGATCGGGATCCACAGCGCGACGACGACGAACTTCCAGCCGGCGAAGTACGCGAGGTCGTAGTGGAGGATGTACATCGGCTTCAGCAGGTCGCCGGCCAGGCGGCCCTCGCGGATCCGGTATTCCCAGAACGGCGCGCCGAAGACGATGTTCATGTTCCGGACGAGGGTCCACACGATGTAGTACGCAGCGAACTCGCCGGTCGTGATCCCGTTGACCGACCCGCCCTGATCCTCGGCGATCGTCGTCCAGACGACGAGGTAGACGACCGGCTCGGCGACCATCCCGAGCATGTAGAAGTAGTTCGTGACGCGGTACTGCAGCTGCGCCGCGACAGCCGTGCGCATCGTCGTCACGTAGAAGTCGTAGAGCGAGCGCCAGCGCCCGGCTTCGGCCAGACGTGCTGCCTCGACGCTCACTGCGCTGCGGGCTGGGCGAACACCGACTCGATCACGTCTTCGATCGGCGGTTCCTCGATCGTCAGGTCGAGCACCTTGTGCTCCGCGAGCAGACGCGCGGCGACGCGGGAGGTCTCCGCCTTCGGCACGCGCAGCGACACACGGTCGCCGTCGCAGTGCACGACCTCGCCGTAGGCGTCGAGCGGCGCGCCGCCGTTCTCGAGCACGACCCCGATCGTCTTGTACGCCGCGAACTCGTCCGCGAGGCTGGCGAGTGCGCCGTCGTAGAGGATCGTGCCGTGATGGATGACGATGACGCGCTTGCACAGCGCCTCGACGTCGGCCATGTAGTGACTCGTCAGCAGAACCGTCGCGCCGTGGCGGCGGTTGTACTCCGCGATGAAGACGCGGATGCGCTTCTGCATCGTGACGTCGAGCCCGATCGTCGGCTCGTCGAGGAAGAGCACCTGCGGCCGGTGCAGCATCGCGCCGACGATCTCGACCTTCATCCGCTCGCCGAGCGACAGGTTCCGCACCGGCTTGCGCACGAGGTCGCCGACGTCGAGCAGCTCGATCAGCTCGTCGCGCATCGCGAGGTAGTCCTCACGTTGCAGCCGGTAGATCGCGCGGTTCAGCTCGAACGAGTCGAGCGCAGGAATGTCCCACTGCAGCTGGTTGCGGTTCCCCATCACCATCGTCATCCGCCGCAGGTACTCGCGCTCGCGCTTCGACGGGATGTGGCCGAGCACGCGCGCCTCGCCGCTCGTCGGATAGAGCAGGCCCGCGAGCATTTTCAGCGTCGTCGTCTTGCCGGCGCCGTTCGGCCCGAGGAAGCCGACGACTTCGCCGGCTCCAATCTCCAGCGAGATCGCGTCGACCGCCTGCACGTCGCGCGTCTGGCGGCGGAAGAGCGCCTTCGCGGCAGCGCCGAGCCCTGCCTCGCGCTCGGGCACCTTGTAGATCTTCGTAAGCTCGGCGACGTGGACGACTGTCTCGGACACGGCGTGCAACCTATCTACGCGTGAGGATCCTGCTTGTCTCCCAGATGTACCCCGGGCCGACGGATCCCGACCTCGGCGTCTTCGTCCGCGGTCTCGAGCAGGCGCTCGAGGCTCGTGGTCATGTAGTCGAGCGCGCCGTGCTCGACGAGCGGCGGGCAGGCAAGCGTAAGTATCTGACGCTCTCGGCGGCGACGCTGCAGGCGGCGCGCCGGTTCCGTCCGGACGTCGTCTACGCGCACTTTCTCGTTCCGACCGGGCTCATCGCCGCGCTTGCCGGTCGCGCACCGTTGGTCGTCACCGCGCACGGGCGCGACGTGCGCAACATCGGCTGGCTGCCGGGGATCGCCGCCGCGACGCGCTTCGTCGTTCGCCGCGCGGCGGCGGTGATCGCCGTCTCCGACTATCTGCGGCGCGAGCTCGAGACGAAGATCCCCGCGGCGCGCGGCAAGACGGTGGTGATCGATTCCGGCGTCGACCTCGAGCGCTTCCGCGTGCTGCCCGCACCGGCCGGCGACACGCGCTATCTCTGCATCGCCTCGCTGATCCGGCGAAAGAACGTCCTGCGGCTCGCCGATGCGTTCGCGCGCGTGGGGAAGGGGACGCTCACGTTCGTCGGCGACGGGCCGCTGCGCGCGCAGCTCGAAGGACGGCCGGGCATCGAGCTCGCCGGGCGGGTTCCGTACGACCGGATTCCCGAGCAGATCTCCGCGGCGCATGTCGTCTGCCAGCCGAGCCTGATCGAGCCGTTCGGCCAGGCGCTGCTCGAGGCGATGGCCTGCGGACGGACGGTCGTAGCGACGCGCATCGGCGGGCCGCCGGAGTTCGTCCCGCCGGAGGCCGGCGTCCTCGTCGACCCGGTGGACGAGGAGGCGCTCGCCGCTGCACTGCGCACCGCCGCGGGTCTGCCGTGCCCCAACGCGGCCGCGCGGACGGCGGCCGAAGCGCACGACGTCAGGGCTCAGGCGGAGAAGGTGGAGGCGATTCTCGAGCAAGCCGTTCGAGGTCCGCAAGCCTGACCTCGACGAGCGGCCGGATCGCATCTTCGAGCCCGGCCTCGCGGGCCGCCGCGAGCGCCTGCTCGTAGCTCTGCCGGGCCTTGGCCGGGTCGACGCCCTGCTTGAGCCTGTTGTCCCCGGTCACGAGCAGCTTCTGGATCCGCTCGCGGGAATCCCCCTTCACAAATTCACCGTAACAAGTCACATTGTGCGGGGGAGTCGAGCATGGAAGCCGCCGTCAGCAACAGACCCGACAAGATCCGCGTCGTGATCGCCGACGACCACCGCATGTTCGCGGAGGCGCTCGAGGCGATCCTCGCAACGGACCGGCGGCTCCAGGTCGCCGGCCAGGCCGGCGACGGCGCCGAGGCCGTGCGGCTTGCATTGGAGGTTCGCCCCGACGTGATCCTGATGGACATCGCCATGCCGGTGATGGACGGCGTCCAGGCGACCCAGCAGATCCGCAAGCAGTGGCCGACCGCGTGCGTGCTCATGCTCACCGGCTCCAACTCGCGCTGGGACGTCGACCGCGCACGGGAGGCCGGCGCGGCCGGGTACGTCACGAAAGAGCGCATCGCCGCCGAGCTCATCGACGCGATCCTGGAGATCGGTTCTCGCTAGCGCGGTCCTGCGCTTCAAGCCGTCGCCGACCTAGGCTGTGCGTAAATCGGTCGATCGAGCAAAGCCCGATCGACCTCTCTGCGGCGCCGACAAGTCGGGGCCTGGTGCTACCGTGGCGCCGCGATGGCACCCGTTCTCGCTGTTTTCCAGGTACTCCTCTCGATCGGCCTCTGCACGCTGATCCTGCTGCACTCCGGCCGTGACACCGGCCTCGGCGGCATGGGCTTCACCCCGGCTTCTCAGGGCGGGACGCACATCGTCGAGCGCAACCTGACGCGGCTGACCGTCGTCGTCGCGGTTCTCTTCGGACTCAACTGCGTCGCTCTCTTCCACGCGCTGAAGTAGCGGCGCTCGGCCTGGCGTTCGCGCTGGCCGGCTGTGGGTCCAGCGGCGCCAAGCCTGCCGTCCCGACTGCGGGTGGCCCGGCGAACGTCGTGCGTGTCGCGCTCACAGACTTCCGCTGGCCCGTCGATCCTGCCCTCGCGCGCACGCGTGACGACACGACTCTCGTGCGGACGCTCTATCCGACGGCGTTGCGCATCGATCCCGCCACGGGCAATCCGGTCCCCGGGTTGTGCAGCGGCTGGGCCGCCGCCGACTCCTTCCGTACGTGGCGGTTCACCTGCCGCAACGCGCCGGCGATCGGCGCCGCACTGCGCCGGGTCGGACACCTGCGCGCGGCGCCGCTGCATTGGCTCTTCGCCGGCGTCCGCATCTCGACGCCCCGCTCGAACGTGCTCGTCCTGCGGCTGCCGTTCGCGTGGCGCCGGTTTCCGTATGCGCTGACCACGCCCGCTGCCGCTCCGCGCTCGTTGCCCGGCCCCTTCCGATTGGTGTCGGGCTCGGCCGACCAGATCACCGTGCGCAGCGCGAGTCTCACGGTCCTCTTCCGCCGCTATACGACGCGCGGCGCGGGCCGCGCGTTCGAGCGCGGCGAGGTCGACGAGGCGTCGGTGCCCGAGGGCGACATCGCGGCGACGCGTGCGCGGCTGGGCGACGTCGTCCGCTCGCGCACGCTGCTCGCCGTCGACGGAGTCGTCCTGCGGCGGCTGATGCCGGCGCTACGCCGGGTCTACTGGAACACCACGAACCGGAACGACTACGCGGATCTGATCGCGGAGTCGCGTGGTGCGGCCGCAACCTCCGTCGTGGCGAGCGCGCAGAAGGTGACCGCGCGCGACTACAGAGGCGCGCTTCAGGCGATCCAGACGCTGCCGCGCGTGCGCGTGCGCATCGGCGTCCCCGCCGACGCCGACCTGCGCGCCGGCGCGCGGCTCATCTACGGCGACTGGCGCGACATCGGCCTCGGCCCGGAGCTGGTCACCGAGCCGGCACGCGCCCTCGACGGCTCCTTCGGCCTTTGGGCGGCGGCCTACCCGCAGGCCGAGGCGCTGCCGGCCGAGCTTGCCCTCCGCGACGGACTGGGGGCGCGCGACCTGGCGCTGCGCGCGCTGGCGGCGAACGACCAG
This sequence comes from Gaiellaceae bacterium, assembly GCA_045806245.1. Taxonomy (GTDB): domain Bacteria; phylum Actinomycetota; class Thermoleophilia; order Gaiellales; family Gaiellaceae; genus 3-1-20CM-4-69-9. The sequence continues at coordinate 9,982 of JBJMJR010000104.1, forward strand.
CGCGGTCCGCTGGCGCGGTTCGACGCCGATCTACGCGCGTCGGCCCGTTTTGTCCCGATCGCGTGGGTCGTCGACGCGCGGCTCGTCTCGCCGCGC
>JBJMJR010000105.1:0-60775 GCA_045806245.1 Gaiellaceae bacterium
AGCCCGCGGCGCTCCATCAGCTCGTCGTGCGAGCCCTGCTCGACGATCTGGCCGTACTCGAGCACCACAATCAGGTCCGCGTCCCTGATCGTCGAGAGCCGGTGGGCGATGATGAACGCGGTGCGCCCCGCGAGGAGCAGGCGCAGCGCCTGCTCGATCTTGCGCTCGGTGCCGATGTCGACCGACGACGTCGCCTCGTCGAGGATGAGGATGCGCGGATCGGCGAGAAGCGCACGGGCGAGTGCGATCAGCTGCCGCTGGCCGAGCGACAGCCGCGAGCCGCGCTCCTGCAGCTGCGTCTCGTATCCGTCTTCGAGCCGCATGATGAACTCGTGCGCGCCGACGGCCTGGGCGGCCCGCACGACGTCGTCCGAGGTGGCGTCGGGCCGCCCGAACGCGATGTTCTCGGTCACCGTCCCGGCGAAGAGGAACCCTTCCTGCGGAACGATGCCGAGCTGCCGGCGCAGCGTCTCCTGCGTGATGTCGCGGAGGTCGTGGCCGTCGATCGTGATGCGCCCGCTCGTCGGGTCGTAGAAGCGCGCGAGCAGCTTGGCGATCGTCGACTTGCCGGCGCCCGTGTGCCCCACGAGCGCGACCGTCGTTCCCGGGGCGACGTCGAGGTTCAGTCCGTGCAGCACCTCGGGCCCCGTTCCGTAGGTGAAGCGGACGTCCTCGAAGCGCACGCGGCCCTGCACCTCGGGCAGCGGCGCCGAGGCGGTCTTGTCCATCACCTGAGGCTTCTCGTCGAGGACGTCCATGATCTTGTCGAGCGCCGCGGTCGCCGAGAGGAACGTGTTGTACAGCTGTGACAGCTGCTGCACGGGATCGAAGAAGTTCTGCACGTAGAGCATGAATGCGAAGAGCGTCCCGATCGTCAGCGAGCCGTTGAAGTAGAGGTGGCCGCCGTAGCCGAGGACGATCGCCAGCGCGATGGACGAGAGCAGGTCGACGAAAGGGAAGTAGAGGCCGTTCAGCACGACCGTCTCCATGTTCGAGTCGCGGTAGCGCTCCGCGACGGCACGGAAGTTCTCGGTGTTCTTCTGCTCGCGCGTGAACGCCTGCACCATGCGCATGCCGGCGATGTCTTCCGCCAGCGTTGCGGTGACGAGGCCGAGGCGCTCACGCACGGCGCGGTACGCCCGCGTCGAGCGAACGCGGAAGATGACGGTCGCGATCGCCATGAACGGGATCACCGTCAGCGTCGCGAGCGCGAGCCGCCAGTCGAGGACGAAGAGCAGGATCGCCGTGCCGACGAGCGTCAGTGTGTTCTGGACGAGGCTCGTCACGCCGTCGGTGACGAGCTGGTCGAGCGCCTCGACGTCGTTGGTGAGGCGGCTGATGATCACGCCGGCCCGGTTCCGCTCGTAGAACCCGAGCGAGAGCCGCTGCAGGTGGCTGAAGAGCGTGTTGCGGAGGTCGGCGAGGATCCGCTCCCCGACCCAGCCGGTCAGATAGGTCTGCAGGTAGCTCAGACCCCAGTTCGCCAGGCCGGCGAGCAGGAAGATGCCGACGATCCACCAGAGCTTCTGGAGATCGTGCTGCCGGATCCCGTCGTCGAGCGCGTACTTCGACAGGAGCGGGGGTGCAAGGGCGGTTGCCGTCGCCGCGAGCAGCGAGAAGACGGAGAGGATCGTGCGCGTCTTGTACGGCGCGGTCAGCCGCACGAGCGTGCCGAGACGCCGGCGCGTCCGCCGCCAGGACCAGTCGTTGACCTTCGACCCGCGCTCGGCCATCAGGTGTCCGCCTGGCTGCCAGACCCTCACGCGACTTCCTCCACCGCCGCACGCGCCTCGACCGCGTCGGCGAACTGGCGCTCGAGCAGCCCGTGCTCGTAGATGTCGCGATACACCTGGCTCGTCTCGAGCAGCTCGTCGTGCGTTCCGCGGGCCGCGACCCGGCCACCGTCGAGCACGACGATCTCGTCCGCGAGCGAGATCGTCGAGAGGCGGTGGGCGATGATCAGCGTCGTGCGGCCGCGCATCGCCTCGCGCAGCCCGAGCCTGATCTTCGCCTCTGTCGTCGCGTCGACGGACGCAGTCGCGTCGTCGAGAATCAGGATGCGTGGGTCGACGGCGATCGCCCGCGCGATCGCGAGCCGCTGCCGCTGCCCGCCGGACAGGGTGATGCCGCGCTCGCCGATGACCGTGTCGTATCCGTCGGGAAGCCGCTCGACGAACTCGTGCGCTTGCGCGAGGCGGGCGATGTGCTCGATCTCGCCGTCCGACAGGCCCGGCGCGCCGAAGGTGATGTTCTCACGGACGGTCGCGGAGAACAGGAACGGATCCTGCGGGATGACGCCGATCGTGCGGCGGAGCGAATGGAGCGTCACGTCACGCACGTCGACGCCGTCGACGAGCACGCGGCCGCCGCGGACGTCGTAGAAGCGGGGTACGAGCGACGTGAGTGTCGTCTTCCCCGAGCCGGTGTGGCCGATCAGGGCGATCGTCCGGCCCGCGGGGACGTCCAGGTCGACGTCCTCGAGCGTCGGGCGTCCCTCCATGTACTCGAAGTCGACGTGGTCGAACTGCAGGCGCCCGCCGCCCGGGGGCAGCTCGATCGCGCCGGGACGGTCGGCGATCTCCTCGGGCGCGTCCATGATCTCGAAGATGCGCTCGCCCGCCGCCGTCGCGCGCTGCGCCTGGCCGATCCACATCCCCAGCGAGCGCAGAGGCATGACGAGCATGCCGAGGTAGAGGTTGAACGCGACGAAGCCGCCGACCGTGAGCGAGCCGTTCGTGACCATGCGGGCGCCGACGAGCAGGACCGCGCCCTGCGCGACGAGCGGTATCCACGAGATCAGCGGCACGTACAGGGCGCGCTGCCGGTTGGCCTTGATCGTCTGCGCGAAGACGGCCTCCGAGCGGCGGTTGAACTTCGCGCGCTCGGCATCTTCCTGTGCGAACGACTTGACGACGTGGACGCCGACGATGTTCTCCTCCGCGACCGTCGCGACGTCGGCGAGCTTCTGCTGCACGTCGCGCAGCGTCGGGTGCGAGACGTGGCTGTACCGGTAGGCGAGGACGACGAGAATCGGCGTGATCGCGAGCGCGATCAGCGCGAGCTTCCACTCGAACACGAGAAGCACGATCGTCACGGACACGACCGTCAGCACGTTCTGGAAGAAGAAGATGAGCCCGTAGCCGAGGAAGAAGCGGACGCCCTGCAGGTCGACGGTCGCGCGAGACATCAGCTGACCCGTCTGGTGGCGGTCGTAGAAGCCGAACGAGAGGCGCACGAGGTGGGCGTACAGGCCCTGCCTCATGTCCATCTCGACCGCGAGTGCCTGCTTGCCCGAAAGGAGCCGGCGCCCCGCCATCAGCAGCGCGCGGATCACTCCGACCGCGACGACCGCTCCGATGTACAGCCAGAGCTTGTGGCTGTCGCGCGGCACCACGGCGGTGTCGATCACGTTTTTCGTGATCCAGATCAGCGCGATCGCCGCGGCCTGCGATCCGACGGCGAGCCCGGTGGAAACCGCGACAGAGCCTTTGTAGGGCTTCAGGAACCCGAGCAGTCGCGCAAAGGTCTTCCGATACGGCGGTCGGTCGGGCTCCTTCACCCTTGAAATCTAGCGAGCGAGCTTTGCCAGCTCGGTGCGCACGAGTTGCGCTGCGCGCGCCGTCAGCTCGCGGTTTGCGGGCAGGTTGAGCCAGCTGCTGGCGCCCGACGGATGTGGCAGGGGGATGACGGTCACGCCGTCTCGCTCGTAGCGACAGCCGATGCACGACGCGAGGCCGCTGATGCCGAGCAGGCGTTTGATCGCGAGCCCGCCGACGGCGACGATCAGCTCGGGACGCACGATCTCGAGCTCCCATTCGCGCCAGAACCCGCACAGCTCCTGCTCTCGTGGTGTCGGTGTGCGGTCGCCGCGCCCGGACGGCGCGCGGCCGGGATAGCAGCGCGTGACCGACGCGCAGTAGAAGGCGGCGTAGAACTCGTCCTCGTCGAGCTCGAGCCAGCGCCGGAGCGTCTTGCCGGCGCGGCCGCGCCAGGGTCGGCGTTCCTCGCCCTCGACGATGCCCGGTGCCTGCCCGTACATGTACGCGCGCTGGCCGGTGTGCGCATTTCGGACCGGCCACGACTCGAGCGGATAGCCCGCCTCGATGCACGCGCGGCAGACGGAAAGGTCCCGCTGCAGCGACGCGAGCGAGCGGTACGAGCTGCGCCTGCGCGTCACGCGCGCACGGCGACGAACCAGCGGCCTTCGTGCAGGACCTCGCCTGCGCCGCCGCCGACTTCGGCGACGAGCTGCTCGCCGCTGAAGACGCGCTTCAGCACGGTCCAGCGCGAGCCGTCGTTGAGGATTCGCTCCTCGTGTCGTTCGAGCGCGTCGCCGGGCCCCGGGACGGACGCCACGACGATGAGCTCCGGCGCGACGCGCCGGGCCTCCGCGAGAAAATGCGTCCGCTCTTCCGGCTGCAGGTGGCAATAGAAGTAGCTCGTGAACACTCGGTCGAACGACTCGTCCGCGAAGGGGAGCTCGAGCGCGTCGCCCTGGACGAACTCGGCGCCGGGAGCCTGCTGCCGGGCTACGGAGAGCATCCGCTCGCTCTGGTCGAGGCCGACGACGTCACCGCGCAGGTGGCGGGTCAGGAAACCGGTGCCGCACGCGACGTCGAGCGTCCGGGCGGGAGGGAGCGCCGCGATCAGCTCCGCGAGCACGTCGACCTCCTCGTCCCAGCCGGGCCTGTCGCGCTCGGCGAAGCGGCCGCGGCCGAGCCACCACTCGTCGTACTGGAATGCGCGCCGGTCGTAGTACGTCTTCATCGTTTCTAGAGTAGTAACCGTGCGGCTGCCGCTCGAATCGGTGCCGAACTTCTCGGAGGGGCGCGACCGCGCGACGATCGACGCGCTGGCGTCGGCGCTCTCCGGCCCGGCGGACCTCCTCGACGTCCATTCGGACCCGGATCACAATCGTTCGGTCTTCACGCTCGTCGGCGACGAAGACGGGCTCGCCGCTGCACTGCTCGCCGGTGTCGCGTGCGCGCGCGAGCGCATCGACTTGCGGGAGCACGAGGGCGCGCATCCGCGCATCGGCGCGGCGGACGTCGTCCCGCTCGTTGCGTTGGATCCCGCGGATGCGGAGCGGGCCCGCGAGTGCGCCCTGGCGGTTGCGGGGCGGATCGGCGCGGAGCTCCAGCTGCCGGTGTTCCTGTACGGCGAGCTCGGCGGTGGTCATGGGCCGGCGTTTTTCCGTCGCGGCGGGCCCGACGAGCTCCAGGCGCGCCTCGACGCGGGTGAGCTCACGCCTGCGTTCGGGCCGACGCGGCTCGACCCGGGGGCCGGCGGCGTCATCGTGGGCGCGCGGCGTCCGCTGATCGCCTTCAACGTCAATCTCGCCACCGCCGACGTCGAGGTTGCGCGGGCGATCGCGTCGGTCGTCCGCGAGCGAGGCGGCGGGTTTCCCGGCGTGCGTGCACTGGGGCTGTCGCTGCCGCGCGCGGGTCACGCGCAAGTGAGCATGAACGTCGAGGACTACGAGGCCGCGGCGCTCCACGAGATCCTCGCGCGCGTCGAGCGCGAGGCGCAGGAGCACGGCGTCGAGGTCGCGGGCTCCGAGCTCGTCGGGCTGCTGCCGGCCGGCGCTGCAGTCGCCGCGGTGGGGCCGGTCCTGCGCATCGACGGGTTCACGTCCGACCATGTGCTCGAGCTCCGGCTCTTGAGGAGAGATCGCTTGGCCTAGAGTGGCGGTTGATGGCTCAGGCGACGGCGATCCGCCTGACCGGAGACGACCTCCGGATCGAGGATGTGTGGGCCGTCGCTCTCGGCGGCGCAGCCGCGGCATTGTCCGACGAGGCGCGCACGAAGATGCGCGCGGCGCGCGAGCTCGTGGAGCGGGCGGCGCACGGGACGCGCGAGCACACCTACGGCATCAACACGGGTTTCGGGCGCTTCGTCTCGAAGTCGATTCCGGAGGAGCAGACCCGCGAGCTGCAACTGCGGCTGCTGAGGAGCCACGCGTGCGGCGTCGGCGACCCGTATCCGGTGGAGATCGTGCGTGCCGCGATGCTGCTGCGCGCGAACGCCCTAGCGAAAGGGAACTCGGGCGCGCGGATCGAGACGGTCGAGCTGCTGCTCGAGTGCCTCGAGCGCGGCGTCCTGCCGCGCGTTCCGAGCCGCGGGTCCGTCGGCGCGAGCGGCGACCTCGCGCCGCTTGCACACCTCGCGCTGCCGCTGGTCGGCGAGGGCGAGGCGTCGTACGACGGAGAGCTGATGTCCGGAGCCGACGCACTCGCCGCCGCCGGTCTCGAGCCGACGAGACTCGAGGCGAAGGAAGGGCTGTCGCTGATCAACGGGACGCAGTTCATGGCCGCGTACGGTGCGCTCGGCGTGATGCGCGCGCGCCGGCTCACGCAGACGGCCGACCTCGCGTGCGCGCTCTCGCTCGAGGCGCTGCAGGGGTCGCGCACGAGCTTCCTGCCGCAGATCCACGCGCTGCGGCCGCTGCGCGGACAGGCTGCTTCGGCGGCGAATGCCCTGCGCTTGATCGAGGGCTCGGCGATCAACGAGGCGCACAAGTGGTGCGACAAGGTTCAGGACGCGTACTCGCTGCGCTGCGCGCCGCAGGTCCACGGGGCCTCGCGCGACCTGCTCGACTACGTGGAGGGCACCGTGGCGGTGGAGTTGAACGCGGCGACGGACAACCCGCTCGTGCTCGTCGCCGACGAGCTGCTCGTGTCGAACGGCAACTTCCACGGGCAGCCCGTCGCATTCGCGCTCGACGCGATGGCGATGGCGACTTCCGAGCTGGCCAACATCTCCGAGCGCCGGGTCGAGCGGCTCGTCAATCCGAGCCTCTCCGGCGGGCTCCCGGCGTTCCTGACGTCGGACGGCGGCCTCAATTCCGGGTTCATGATCCCGCAGTACGTGGCGGCGTCGCTCGTCAGCGAGAACAAGTCGCTGTGCCATCCCGCGAGCGTCGACTCGATTCCGACCAGCGCGGGACAGGAGGATCACGTCTCCATGGGGAACGCCTCCGGACTGAAGGCATGGCAGGTGCTCGCGAACTGCGAGCGTGCGCTTGCGATCGAGCTCCTCGCCGGGGCGCAGGGCGTCGAGTTCCTCGCGCCGCTCGAGCCGGGCGTGGGCGTCCGCGCGACGCATGACTTCGTGCGCTCCTTGTCGCCGCGGCTCGGCGACGACCGTTCGCTCGCGCAGGACATCGAGGCGGTCGCGGACGCGATCCGCGACGGCTCGCTGATCGCAGCCGTCGAGGCCGAGATCGGCGAGCTCGCATGAGCGTGGCGCGTTCCGTTGATGCCGTCGTCGAGGAGCTCTGCGGAGACCTCTCGAGCATCCGTGCGCCTCGCGGGATCGAGTTACACGCGCGCGCGTGGTCGACCGAGGCGCCGCTGCGGATGCTGCTGAACAACCTCGATCCCGACGTGGCGGAGCGCCCCGAGGATCTCGTCGTCTACGGCGGCACGGGCAAAGCCGCACGCAACCCCGAGGCGCTGCGCGCGATCGTGCGCTCCCTGCTCGAGCTGGGCGAGGACGAGACGCTCCTCGTGCAGAGCGGCAAGCCGGTCGGCGTCTTCCGCACGCATGCCGGCGCGCCTCGCGTCTTGATTGCGAACTCGCTGCTCGTGCCGCACTGGGCGACGTGGGAGGAGTTCCGCCGGCTGGAGGCGCTGGGGCTGACGATGTACGGGCAGATGACCGCCGGCAGCTGGATCTACATCGGCTCGCAGGGGATCCTGCAGGGCACGTTCCAGACGTTCGCGGCCGCCGGTGAGAAGCACTTCGGCTCGGCCGACCTCTCCGGCCGCACGATCCTCACCGCCGGGCTCGGCGGCATGGGCGGCGCGCAGCCGCTCGCCGGAACGTTGGCGGGTGCGGCGATCCTCTGCATCGAGGTCGACCCGACGCGGATCGAGCGGCGGCTCGAGACGCGCTATCTCGACGAGTCGACCGACTCGATCGACGACGCACTGCGCCGCATCCGCGCGGCCGCGTCGGAGGGGCGCGCCCTCTCCGTCGGGTTGCTCGGCAACGCGGCGGATGTCGTGCCCGAGCTCGCACGCCGCGGTGAGCATTTCGATCTCGTCACCGACCAGACCGCCGCGCACGACCCGCTCACCGGCTACATCCCGAGCGGCCTGTCGGTCGACGAGGCGGCGGCACTGCGCACATCTGATCCTGACGAGTACCTCAGGCGCGCACGTGTGTCGATTGTGCAACACGTCGTTGCGCTGCTCGAATACGCCCGCGCCGGCAGCTACGTTTTCGATTATGGCAACAACCTCAGAGGTGAAGCGCGTGAAGGTGGCGTAGCGGAGGCGTTCTCATACCCGGGCTTCGTCCCGGCCTATATCCGGCCGCTCTTCTGTCGCGGCGTCGGCCCGTTCCGCTGGGCGGCGCTGTCGGGCGAGGCGGCGGACATTGCGGCGATCGACGCGGTGCTCCGCGACCTCTTCCCCGACGACGCGTTGCTGCAGCGGTGGCTCGAGCTCGCGCCCCGGCGCGTCGCCTTTCAGGGGCTGCCCGCGCGCATCTGCTGGCTCGGCTACGGCGACCGGGCCCGCGCCGGGCTGGCGATCAACGAGCTCGTCCGCTCCGGCGAGGTCAAGGCACCCGTGGTGATCGGGCGGGATCACCTCGACTCGGGCTCCGTCGCGTCGCCGTACCGCGAGACCGAAGCGATGCGCGACGGCTCCGATGCGATCGCCGACTGGCCGATCCTCAACGCCCTGCTCAACGTCGCCGCGGGCGCGACGTGGGTGAGCGTGCATCACGGCGGCGGCGTCGGCATGGGCAACTCGATCCACGCGGGGATGGTCGTCGTCGCCGACGGCACCGACGACGCAGCCGAGCGGCTCGAGCGCGTGCTCACCACGGACCCGGGCACCGGCGTCATGCGCCACCTCGACGCCGGCTACCCCGAAGCTGCCGCCGCGGCCGAGGAGCACGGCCTGGTCGCACCGATGCCGCCTTCCGGAACGGAATGAGCCCGACGGGCGGCGGCCGCCGCCTGCTGATCCGTGGGCTGGCGCAGCTTGCGACTCCTCGCGGCACGGACGCCCCGCTTCGCGGTGCGGCCCTCGGCGACACCGACGTCGTCGAGGACGCCTACATCCTGTGTCGGGACGACCGGATCGAGGCGGTCGGGCGCATGCACGACCTCCAGACGCTGGACGGCGACGTCGAGGAGCTGGATGCGCGCGGGCTCTGTGCAGTGCCGGGCCTCGTCGACTGCCACACGCACGCGTGCTTCGCGGGCGACCGCGTGGACGAGTTCGCGCTGCGCGCCGGCGGTGCGACGTACGAGGAGCTGCACGCAGCCGGCGGCGGGATCATGTCGACCGTCCAGGCGACACGCGCGGCGGGTGAGGCCGCGCTGGCGGACGCGGTCCGCACGCACGCGGGTTGGATGCTGCGCGCCGGCACGACGACGTTCGAGTCGAAGTCCGGCTACGGGCTCGATCGCGACACGGAGCTCGCATCGCTACGGGCGATCGTGGATGCAGGCGGTGCGGCGACCTGGCTCGGCGCCCACGCCGTGCCGCCGGAGTTCGGCGATGCCGACGCATACCTCGACTTCCTGCTGGCCGACGTCCTGCCCGCGGCCGCACAGTTGGCCGAGGCCGCCGACGTCTTCCTCGAGCGCGGCGCGTTCGACGAGTCGCAGGCGCGCCGGTATCTCGAGGCGTGCGCAGCCGCAGGCCTGGCGCTGCGACTCCACGGCGACCAGTTCACGGAGCAGGGCGCAATCCCGCTGGCCGTCGAGCTCGGTGCGCGTTCCGTCGACCACCTCGAAGCCACCGGCGCCGACGGCGTTCGGGCGCTGGCCGCGAGCACTGTCGTCGCGGTGCTGCTGCCGGCGAGTGCGCTCTTCCTCGCGCGCCCGATGCCGCCGGCGCGCGCGCTCGTCGACGCCGGAGCGGCGGTGGCGCTCGCAACCGACTTCAACCCGGGCAGCGCGTTCTGCGAGAGCCTGCCGCTCGTCTGCTCGCTCGCGGCGACGCAACTCGGGCTGTCACCGGCCGAGGCGCTGAGCGCCTGCACCGTCAACGCGGCGCACGTGCTCCGCCGCGCCGAGCGGGTCGGACGGCTCGCACCGGGTTATGCGGCGGACGTGGTCCTCCTCGACGCGCCGGACTGGCGCTACCTCGCGTACCACCTCGGCGGCCGCCTCGTCGACCGGGTCGTCGTCGCGGGCCGAGCGGCCGAGTTACCCTAGAGCCATGCCGACGAAGAAACAGCGCAAGCGGCAGCAGAAGTCCCGCCGCCACGACTACGAGTACGTCTACGTGGACGACGCCGGCAACGAGGTCGCCGTCGACCCGGGAGAGCTCCGGCCGGAGAAGCAGAACGGCAAACCCGACACGCGGACGCGCGCGAGCTCGAGCAAGTCCGCCGCGGGACGTGGCGGCCGTGTCATCGAGCCGCCGTCGTGGCGCCGCGCGGTCAAGCGCGCCGCGATCTGGGCGCCGCTGCTGATCGTCGCGATGATCCTGATCAACCGCAACGTCTCCCCGCTGCAGTGGGCGACGTCGGGGTTGTTCCTGGTCGCGTTCTTCATCCCGATCAGTTACTTCACCGACTCGATGGCCTACCGCATGTACCGCAAGCGCGTCGACCGGCAGCCGACGCCGAAGGCGCGCTAGCTCTTCGCTTCGCCGCGGTAGTGGCCCTCGCCGGGCCACGGTGAGAACACCATCAGCAGGCGCGCCCCGCCGTCGCTGCTGATCGAGCGGCGCTCGTCGGGGTCGAACGAGAAGAAGCAGCCCGCCGTACCCTCGACCGTCTCGCCGCCCGCCTCGATGCGCACAGCGCCGTCGACGACCGTGACGAGCGCACCCTCCTTCACCTGGTGGTCGCCGAGCGCCTGGCCCGCCTCGAGCACGACGAGCACCGCGCGTGCACCGTCATCGGAACGCAAAACGATCGGCGAACGGCTCCCGCCCGGCGTTGCGAGCTCGCTCAGGTTCCAGCTCTGCACCGCGCGGATCCTACGGGAAAGCCCTCGTTAGACTCGAACGCCCGTGAGCCTCGTCGTCGACAGGTACCAACTCGGCCCGGCCGGGACGAACTGCTACGTCGTGCGCGCCGAACGCGGCGCGCCGGAGGCGGTCGTCGTCGATCCCGGTGCCGATGCGGCACAGCTGCGCCTCGAACTGGCGGGCTTCGGCGCGCGCTGCGCCGCCATCCTGATCACGCACGGCCACTGGGACCATCTCGGCGGCGTCGCAGATCTCGCGGAGGGGACGGGCGCGCCGGTGCACATGGCGGACGACGAACGCCTCCTGCTCGAGGACATCAACAGCTTCACGCCGTCCGGCGTGCACCTCCGGCCGTACACCCCCGATGTCCTGCTGCAGGGTGACGAGACGCTCGAGCTCGCCGGGATCACGTTCGAGACCGTGCGCGTCCCGGGGCATTCGCCGGCGCACCTCGCGTACCACGCGGACGGGTGTCTCTTCTCGGGCGACGTGCTGTTCGCCGGGTCGGTCGGCCGCGTCGACCTGCCCGGCGCCGATTGGGAGACGCTGCTCGCGTCGATCCGCGCGCTCACCGAGAAGTTCCCACCGGAGACGGTCGTCTATTCCGGCCACGGGGCGGAGACGACGCTCGGCGCGGAGCTCGAGCGCAACCCGTTCCTCGCGGAGCTGCGCGCGTGACGCGCTTCGAGGCGCCGCGCGGCACCCACGACATCCTCCCGTCCGAGCAGCCGCTCTGGCAATGGGTGACGGGCCAGATGCAAGAGGTGTGCGCGCTCTACGGCTACCGCCGCATCGACACGCCGGGGATCGAGGACACCGAGCTGATCGTCCGCACCTCCGGCGGCGGCTCCGACGTCGTGCAGAAGGAGACGTACACGTTTGCGGATCGCGGCGGCCGCTCGCTGACGCTGCGCCCCGAGGCGACGGCACCGATCTGTCGTGCCTACGTCCAGCACGGGCTCCACCGCGAGCCGCAACCACAGAAGCTCTACACGGTCGGCCCGATGTGGAGGTACGACCGTCCGCAGAAAGGTCGCTACCGCGAACACTGGCAGCTCTCGGTCGAGGCGATCGGGACCGACGACCCCGCGGTCGACGCCGAGGTGATCCAGCTGTACGCGGAGCTCCTCCGCCGCCTGGGCGTCGAGCGCTGGAGCCTCGAGCTGAACTCGATCGGCGACCGCAACTGCCGTCCCGCGTACGTCGAGCGGCTGTCGGCGTGGCTCGACGAGCACGACGCCGAGCTCGACGACGAGGCCCGGCAGAAGCGCGCGACGACGCCCCTTCGTGTCTTCGACGTGAAGAGCGAGCGTGTGCAGGCGGTGCTCGCCGGCGCGCCGAAGATCGGCGACTCGCTCTGCGACGAGTGCCGCGAGCACTTTGCGCGGGTGCGCGGCTTCCTCGACGCCTACGGCGTTCCGTACGAGCTCGCGCCGACGCTCGTCCGAGGCCTCGACTACTACACGCGCACGACGTTCGAGTTCAAGAGCGACGATCTCGGTGCGCAGGACACCATTTGCGGCGGTGGGCGCTACGACGGCCTGATCGAGGAGATCGGTGGCCCGCCGACGCCCGGCATCGGCTTCGGTGCCGGCGTCGAGCGCCTCGTTCTCTCCGTTCCCGGCGGCGAGCGCGAGGAGCGGCCGGTCGACGTCTACTTCGTCACCGCGAACACGGCCGACCGCGAACGAGTCGCGCCGCTGCTCGCCGAGCTCCGGCGGCGCGGCTTGCGCGCCGACATGGACTACGCCGGTCGCTCGCAGAAGGGCCAGCTCGGCCAGGCCGGGCGCCTGCACGCTGGCTGGACCGTCGTCGTCGACGGCGGTCAGGCGATGGTGCGCGAGCCCGGCCGCGACGACTGGAGCGCGCAGCTCGACGAGCTGGTCGACAGGATCTCGGGATGAATCGCTGGCGCGACCTCTACTGCGGCGAGCTTCGCCCCGACGACGTCGGCCGTACGGTCGCGGTCGCCGGCTGGGTGGCGCGCCGCCGAGACCACGGCGGGCTGATCTTCGTCGACCTGCGCGACCACACCGGCGTCGTGCAGCTCGTCGTCAATCCCGAACGGTCGCCCGAAGCCGCGCAAGCCGCGCACGCGATCCGCTCGGAGTTCGTCGTGCGCGCGAGCGGCGAGGTGGCCGCGCGAGCTGCGGACGCGGTCAACGCGAACATCGCCACCGGCGCTGTCGAGATCCAGGTCGACGAGCTCGAGATCGTGGCGCGCTCCGAGCCGCTGCCCTTCCAGCTCGACGACGACAACGTGGAGGAGCCCCTGCGCCTGCGCTACCGGTACCTCGACCTGCGGCGCGAACGCATGCAGCGCAACCTGCGCCTCTCGGCGACGGTCATCCGCGCGATCCGCGACTCGATGGAGGAGCAGGGCTTCATCGACATCTGGACGCCGACGATGACGCTCGGCACGCCCGAAGGCGCGCGCGACTTCCTCGTGCCCGTTCGCCTGCAGCCCGGCAAGTTCTTCGCGCTCGCCCAGTCGCCACAGCTGTTCAAGCAGACGTTCATGATCGGCGGCCTCGACCGCTACTACCAGATCGCGACGTGCTGGCGGGACGAGGATCTCCGCGCGGACAGACAGTTCGAGTTCCGCCAGCTGGATCTCGAGCTCGCGTTCCCGACGCGCGAAGACGTGATCGAGGTGCTCGAGCGCGTCGCTGTGGCGTCGTTCGAGGCGGTGGGGGAGACGCCGCCGGAACGGCCGTTCCCGCGCTTGTCGTACGCCGACTCCATGTTGCGCTTCGGCTCCGACAAGCCCGACACGCGCTTCGGCCTCGAGATCCAGGACGCAACGGACGTCACGCGTGGCTCGGAGTTCGGGGTCTTCAAGAACGCCGAGCGCGTGCGCTTCCTCGTGGCGCCGGCCGTCTTCTCGCGCGCGGAGCTGCAGCGGCTCGAGGAGTTCGCGAAGGAATGGGGCGCGAAGGGCCTCGCGTACATCGTCGTCGAAGAGTCCGGGGAGATTCGCTCGCCGATCGCGAAGTTCCTCTCGGCGGACGAGGTCGCCGCGTTCGCCGCGCCGCCGGGGTCGACCGTTCTCTTCGCCGCAGACACGCAGCCGATGGTCGAGCGCGTCCTCGGCGCTTTGCGGAGCGAGCTCGGCCAGCGGCTGGGGCTGGTCGAGCAGGGACGGAACGACCTGCTCTGGGTGATCGACTTCCCGCTCTTTCTCCCCGACGAGGACACCGGCAAGTGGACGTTCGTGCACCATCCCTTCACGAGCCCGATCGACGGTCACGAGGACCTGATCGAGAGCGATCCGGGCGCCGCGCTGAGCCAGCACTACGACCTGATCTGGAACGGCTGGGAGCTCGGGTCCGGCTCGATCAGGATCCACCGGCAAGACGTGCAGGAACGGGTCTTCCGCGCGATGGGGATGACCGACGAGGAGGCGCAGGCGAAGTTCGGCTGGTTCCTCGAGGCGCTGCAGATGGGGGCCCCGCCACACGGCGGCTTCGCGCTCGGGATCGAGCGGTTCGTGGCGCTGTTCGCCGGCGAGGCGACCCTCCGCGAGATCATCGCGTTCCCGAAGACGGCCAGCGGGTCGGACCCGCTCACGGGCGCGCCTGCGCCGACGACGCAGGAACGCCTGTCCGAGCTCGGAATCAGACTGCAGCCGCCGAAGTCCTAAAGCGGTATCGGCCCCGGCCGATGAAACCTGCATACTTTCGTTGCCTATGGCTGCACAAGAACCCGGACAACAACCCTCGCTGACCGCTCTCCCGCGGCTCGAAGACCTGCCGCGCAGTGGCGACGGCCTGGACCCGGACGGGGTCCGCGACGCCTTCGACGCCTTCCGCCGCCACTCGGCACAGCTGCAGGCGCAGCTGCGCGTGCTGCAGGCCGCGAGCCGGGGCGGCCAGACCGTCGAGCCGACCGGCCACGCCGTGCGGATGGACGCGCTGCACCAGATCCGCTCGGCCGCCGAGTTCGCCGACACCGTCGAGGCCGACGCGCAACGCGCGTCCGAGGCCCAGCTCGCCAAGACCGAGGAGGAGGTGCGCCGTCGCCGCCGCGAGCACCAGGACCGCGAAGCGGAGATCGAGCGCTACCGCCAGGAAAGCGAGCGCCAGCGTGCCGAGGTGCTCAACAGCGCACGGAACGAGGCGCGCGAGCTGCTCGCGAACGCGAACCGCGACGCGACGCAGGAGCTGCGCGAGGCGGAGGCCAAGGGCAGCCGCCTGCTCGAGCAGGCCCGGCATCAGGCGACGGAGCTCACGAACGCCACGCGCGCGGAGGTCGAGCAGACGCTCGAGTGGGCGCGCGCGCAGGCCGGCGCGATCCTCAGCCGCGCGCAGAGCGGCACCGAGCAGCTGCTCGCCGCTGCGGGCCTGGGCGAGCAAGAGATCAAGCGCGTCGGCGAGGCGATCGTCGAGGCAGCGAAGGGATCGATCGAAGCAACGCGCACGCCGCCCACGGCTGCGCGTCCGGCGGCTGCCGTTGCGGCGCCGCCGCCTGTCTCGTCTCCACCGGCCGAGCAAACGAACGAGCCCGCGGCCGCGGACGACGAGTCGCAGGACGAAGAGCAGCCGTAGGATCCCCCCGTGGTCCTCGGTCCTCGGTTCCTACTAGAGGCCGGATTCATCGTTGCCGTCGCCGTTGTCGCGGGAGTCGAGCGGGTCGGAACCTGGTCGATCATCGGGCTCGTCGCCGGAGCATGGATCCTGGTCGCTCTCGTCGAGCTCGCCGTCTGGGCCCGCCACGCGACCTCCAAACCCCGGGGCCTGACCCCGCAGGCGCCTGACCCGAATCCTTGGCCGGAGCCGCCGGTCGTCACACGCCCAGAACCAGTACGCGCGCCGGAGCCCCCGCGCATCGCGGCCGCACCTCCGCCACCCGAGCCCGAACCGGATCCCGATCCGGAGCCGGAGCCGGAGCCGGAACCAGAGCCGACGGTCGCGTACCTTCCCCTGAACGAGGACCCGCGCGAGTGGAATCTCTGGGAGCTCGAGCGCGCGTCGCGCGAGAACGCGACCGACGACGTTGCCAAGAACGAGGAGCGCGCCTACCTCTTGATGTACCTGCGCGAGTTCGCAGGCCCCGACGGGACGCTGCCGGCCGACTTCGACGGGCTCGTGCGCGACGCCTTCGGCGAGCTCTTGCGCGCCGTCGCGACGTGAGCCCGGCGTTCGTCCAGCGTGCCGTCTGGCTCGTGGGCATCTGCTTCGTCGCGGTGATTGCCGCGGTCGCCCTGACGCGCCGTGGCGGCGACAGCTCGGACAAGAACCTTCCCGGCGCCGTCGCTGTCCCCGGCACGAAGAACGGCTACTACACCGGACGCGCGGCGCCGTACTCGCCGAGCGCCGCGCACCCGCGGACAGCGTGCGGCCAGCTCTTCACCGGCAAGACCGAGGGCGTCGCTCATCCGGTTCTGCCGTGCGGCGTGCGGCTCTACATCCGCTTCCGCGGCAAGGAGGTCCTGACCCAGGTGATCGACCGCGGCCCCACCGTGCCCGGACGCGACTTCGACATCACCAAGGCGCTCGCCAATCGCCTCGACCTCCACGGGCCGCAATCGATCCAGTGGCGTTTCGCCAAGTAGCGGCTACTGTGAGCGGGCCCGATCCTGATCGTGGCCTGCGCATTCCAATGTAGAACCAACACCACTGATGAGGGAGCCTGAGTCCGGCGAGGCGGTTCGCCAAAACCGGCAGGGCACCCACCTGGCAAGTCCAGGTTCACAGCGGGCGCAGGTCACGACAGGATGGGGCGAAAAAACCGGCGCTTCGCGCCATGATGTTTTTTCGCCCGAACGCCGGTGTGCGAGCGCCGGCAAAGCCGGCACTCGCGGCGGATGTAGCTAGCCTGACCTCGTGGTTCAGCTTGTCGGAGATTCGGCACGCGCGGCGGAGTTTGCGCTCGTTCGCTTGACCGTTGACGGGGACCGGATCGTCCAGGCCGACGCCGACGGATTGGATCGCTCCCTTGTCGGGCTGACCTTGCTCGAAGCGGCTGCGGTCGGTGGGGAGACGCTCGCGGCCGACGCGCTCGCCAACGCGATCGGCCCTGTTTTTCGGGCGCCGAACTCGCCCGGGCGGACGGCGGTGGCGATGAGCGGCGGCGTGGACAGTGCGGTCGCGCTCCTCCGTTCGCTGCCGAATGCAATCGGCGTGACGCTCAGGCTCTGGCTCGACCCCGACGGTCCGGATGCAGAGCGCGCCTGCTGCTCGCCCGAGGCCGTGATCGCCGCGCGCGAGACGTGCCACGCACTCGGCGTCCCGCACGTGACACTGGACCTGCGGCAGGACTTCAGGCGCGCCGTCGTCGACCCGTTCGTGCGCGGCTACGCGGACGGCGAGACGCCGAACCCCTGCATGCGCTGCAACGGAGCGTTCCGCTTCGGCCGGCTGCTCGCGTTCGCGCGTCGCGCCGGCGCCGACAAGCTCGCGACCGGCCACTACGCACGCATCGTCGAGCACCGAGGACAGGTCTTGCTCGCGCGCGCGACCGACCCGGAGAAGGACCAGTCGTACATGCTCGCCCAGCTCTCTCCGGCGAAGCTCGGCCGGATCGTCTTTCCACTCGGGACGCAGACGAAGGCCGAGACGCGCACCGAGGCCGAACGTGCCGGACTCGCGGTCGCCGGCCGCAGCGAGAGCCAGGAGGCGTGCTTCCTGGCGGGCGACGACTACCGTGCGTTCCTCGAGCGACGCGGGCTCGCCCCGCGCGAGGGCGCGATCGTCGACGAGCAGGGCCGGGAGCTTGCCCGCCATGCCGGGCACTGGCGCTTCACCTCCGGCCAGCGTCGCGGACTGGGCGTGACCGCTTCTGAGCCGCTCTACGCGCTTCGCTCCGACGCGCGCACCAATACCGTCGTCGTCGGGCCGCGCAGCTCGCTCGCGCGTACGACGGTCGACGCCGCCGGGCAGCTCTACGTGCCCGTCGAGCGCGCCGAGGCCAAGCTGCGGTATCGCTCGGCGCCGGTGCCGGCGCGGGTCGAGGCGACGGCGGACGGCTTCCGGCTCGAGCTCGACACACCCAGCTACGGCGTCGCTCCGGGCCAGGCCGCTGTCCTCTACGACGGTGACGTCGTGGTCGGGGCCGGATCGATCCGGCCCGAGGCTTAGCATGCGCGAAACCGCGAACGTCGCTGCGTCGTTGTACTCAGGGGTCGGACTGGAGGGAGACGTTGAGCGGTGACGAGATTGAACTGAGGCTGCCCGCGGACGACGCGTTTCATCGCGTCGCCCACCTCGTCCTGGGTGGGCTCGCCGTGCGGCTGAACATCAGCTTCGAGAGCCTCGAGGACCTCGAGCTCGCTCTGGACGCGCTCCTCGAACGAACGCAGTCCGACGACGGCGTCACCCTTCGCGTCCGTGTGGCGGAGGACGAGTTGCACACCATCGTCGGTCCGTTCGCGGGCGTTCGGGCAGAGCTCGAGCAGGGCAGCGCGGAGGCGCTGAACCTCTCCCGGATCCTGAGCGCCGTGTGCGACAGCGTGGAGATCACGGGCGGCGACGGCGTCGAGTGGGTGGAGCTGACGAAGCGCGTCAACGCGACGAGAGGCGCGGCTGCATGAACGAGTCCGACAAGGTTCTGCTGCGCCGATATCACGAGAACGGCGACCTCCAGGCGCGCGAGCAGCTGATCGAGCAGTACATGTCGCTCGTGCGCTCGCTCGCCCGGCGGTACTCGTACCGCGGCGAGCAGCTCGAGGATCTCGTCCAGATCGGGGCGATCGGGCTGATCAAGGCCATCGACCGCTTCGACCTCAACCGCGGCGTCGAGCTGACGACGTACGCGACCCCGAACATCATCGGCGAGATCAAGCGCCACTTCCGCGACAAGGGCTGGTCCGTGCGCGTGCCGCGCGGCCTGCAGGAGCTGAATGTCCAGCTCTCGCGGATCGTCGAGCAGCTCACCGTTCAGCTCGGCCGCTCGCCGACCATCGGCGAGCTCGCGAAGGCGGCCGGCACGGAGGAGGAAGAGGTGCTCGAGGCGCTCGAGTCGGGGCGTGCCTACTCGTCGCTGTCACTGTCGTCCGGCGGTGGGCAGGAGGACGGCGAGGAGCTCGATCCGCTCGAGTCGATCGGCACGGAGGAGCACCAGTACGACGTCTCCGAGGACCGGGCGGTGCTCGCACCGGGCTTCCGCGTCCTCGACGAGCGAGAACGGAAGATCCTCCACCTGCGCTTTTTCGAGGGCCTGACGCAGTCGCAGATCGCGCAGCAGGTCGGCATCTCGCAGATGCACGTGTCGCGCTTGATCCGGCGCTCGCTCGAGAAGATTCGCGACGAGATCGCCGCGGACGAGGACGAGCTGAAGTCGCGCGCCGCGCGCGGTTGACGGACCGCTTCGACGAAGACGCGCTCGTCCGGGAGCAATACGCGGCCCCCGACAATTTGCGTGCGCGGAAGGCTGCGTACGTCAACGCGGAGGGCGACGATCCGCGGGACTTCCTCTTCGCCGCGATCGCAGCCGAGAACCCTCGGCGCGTGCTCGAGGTCGGCGGAGGTGAAGGCGAGCTCGCCGAGCGCATCGCGAACGAGCTCGGCATCGAGGTCATCGGCGTCGACCAGTCCGAGGGGATGGTCGAGATTCAGCGTTCGAAGGGCATCGACGCCCGCGTCGGCGACGTCCGCGCTCTGCCGTTCGACGACGGCGACTTCGACCTCGCCGTCGCCGCCTGGATGCTGTACCACGTCGACGATCTGGACGGTGCACTGGCAGAGCTCGGACGCGTGCTCGAGCCTGGTGGCGTGCTCGTCGCCACGACGAATTCGAGGGCGCACATGCGCGAGCTCCGCGACCTGGCCGGGCTCGGCGAGCGGCGCTGGCCCCTGAAGTTCCGCAGCGAAAACGGCGCAGACGCGCTCGCGCAGCACTTCGCGGAGGTGCATCGCCGGGACGCGCACGGAAGCGTGCTGATGGACGACGCGACGATTCGCGGCTTCGCGGCGAGCTCCCCGTGGCTGGCGCCGCTCCTGACGCGGCCGCCGTGGCCCGAACCGATCCGCGCCCAGACGCACTCGACGGTCTTCGTCGCACGGAAAGCCACGCCGTAGCCACCCCTAGAATCGA
The DNA here is from genome assembly GCA_045806245.1 of Gaiellaceae bacterium. Classification (GTDB taxonomy): domain Bacteria; phylum Actinomycetota; class Thermoleophilia; order Gaiellales; family Gaiellaceae; genus 3-1-20CM-4-69-9. Next base: position 19,977 of record JBJMJR010000105.1, read on the forward strand.
GCCCATGCAGACCTCGGCCGAGCTGCGTGCGGGCTTCCGCGCCTACTTCGAGTCGAAGGGGCACGTCTTTCGGCCGTCCGCACCGCTGATCCCGCGCGCAGACGACCGCTCGACGCTGCTGACGACGGCGGGGATGCAGCCGCTGATGCCCTTCTTCCTCGGGCGCGAGCAGCCGCCGGCACCGCTTCTGACGACTGTCCAGAAGGTCTTTCGCACGCCCGACATCGACGAGGTCGGGCTCGACGGCTCGCACCTGACGTTCTTCGAGATGCTCGGCAACTTCTCGTTCGGCCAGTACTTCAAGGACGGCGCGATCGAGCTTGCGTGGGAGTTCGTCTTCGAGCACCTGAAGCTGGATCCGGAGCGCTTCTGGGTCAGCGTGTTCGCGGGAGACTCGGAGCTCGGCCTCGGTGAGGACGAGGTCGCGTACAAGAAGTGGCTCGAGATCGGGCAGCCCGTCGAGCGCCTCGTCCTGCTGCCGCGCGCCGAGAACTTCTGGTCGGTCGGCGGCCCTGGGCCGTGCGGGCCTGACACGGAGATGTACTACGACTGGGGCGAGGAGCACGGGTGCGGCGAGCCCGACTGCAAGCCCGCCTGCACGCGGTGCGAGCGCTTCCTCGAGTTCTGGAACCTGGTCTTCATGGAGTTCGAGCTGCACGCCGACGGCAAGTTGACGCCGCTGCCGCAGCAGAACGTCGACACGGGGATGGGCGTCGAGCGGATGGCCGCAATCCTCCAGAACGTCCGCACCGTCTACGAGACCGACATCTACCAGGCGATCATGCGCTGGATCGCCGACGAGAGCGGCGTCGCATACGGCGACTCGCCCGAGGCGACAAAGGCGCACCGCATCCTCGCCGACCACGGACGCGGGATGACATTCCTCGCTGCCGACGGCGTCGCGCCGTCCAACGAGGGGCGCGGCTACGTCATGCGTCGCATCGTGCGCCGCGCCGTGCAGCAGGCGGGCCGCGTCGGGCTCGAGCCGCCGTACCTGGCCCAGCTCGCGGATGTCGTCATCGAGCAGATGAAGCCGGGCTACCCGGAGCTCGAGCAGCACCGCGACGACATCCACCGGATCCTGTCGGCGGAGGAGGAGCGGTTCGGGCAGACGCTCGCCCGCGGCATGCGGCTCTTCGAGGAGGTCGCCGGGAAGGGTGGCGACATCTCGGGCGACGACGCATTCCGCCTGCACGACACGTACGGCTTTCCGCTCGAGCTGACGCAGGAGCTCGCGCGCGAGCGCGGGCTCGGCGTCAACGACGAGGAGTTCACGCGGCTCATGGAGCAGCAGCGCGAGCGCTCCCGCGCAGCCGGCGTCACTGCCGAGTTCCAGGTCGAAGGCCCGAAGACCGAGTTTGTCGGTTACGAGAAGAGAGACGTGCTGACGGCGATCTCCGCGTTCCACGACCGCGCTGACGGGACGTTCGAGGTCAAGCTGCACGAGTCCCCGTTCTATGCGTCGGGCGGCGGCCAGGTCTCGGACGAGGGTGTGCTGATCCACGAGGAGAGCGGCGCCGAGGCGACGCTCCGCGAGGCGATCCGGTTGGAGGGCGACGATCAGGTGCTGGTCTTCGAAGGCAGCGGCTTCGCCGAGGGCGATCGTGTGCGGGCGGTCGTCGCTTGGTCGCACCGCTTCCCGACGATGGCGAACCACACCGCAACGCACTTGCTGCACAAGGCGCTACAGGACGTCCTCGGCGATCACGTCCGCCAGGCCGGATCTGCCGTTCGCCCCGACAAGCTGCGCTTCGACTTCACGCACCCGCAGGCGCTCACCACAGAGGAACGTGCCGAGGTCGAGCGCCGCGTCAACGAGAAGATCTTCGAGAACCTCCCCGTGCACGCGTTCGTGACGCCGATCGACGAAGCGCGCAAGCTCGGCGCGATGATGCTCTTCGGCGAGAAGTACGGCGACCAGGTGCGCGTCATTGAGATCCCCGGGTATTCGCGCGAGCTCTGCGGAGGCACGCACGTGCGCTGGACGGCGGAGATCGGTCCGTTCGCGATCCTCTCGGAAGCGTCCGTCGGTGCAGGCGCGCGACGGATCGAGGCCGTGACGTCCGGCGAGGCGTACGCGCTACTGCACGGCGCGCGGCACGAGTCGGAGGAGCTACGGCGGGAGCTCGAGACGGTGCGGAAGGAGGTGCGCAAACCGAAGGCCGACAGCGCGGCGGACTTCACGATCGTCGAGCGCGACAGCGACGTCGTCTTCGTCGAGGCGAAGGGGGCGAAGGGCGGCGAGCTGCGAGACCTGTCCGACCGTCTGCGCCGCCAGGAAAAGGCCGCGGGCGTCGTGGTCGGCTCCGTCGACGACGGCCGCGCCTACCTCGTCGTCAACTTCGACGATTCGCTCGTCGGTCGAGGGTTGAGCGCCGTGCAGCTCGTTCGCGAGCTCGGACCGCACATCGGGGGCGGCGGCGGCGGCCGCCCCACGCTGGCGGAAGCCGGCGGCAAGAATCCGGCCGGTCTCCGCGACGCGCTCGAAGCGGGTAAGCAGGCAATCGCCGCGGCGCTGAAGTGAAGGTGCTGGCGCTGGACTTCGGCCGGGCGCGCACCGGCGTCGCCGTCTCGGACCCGACCGGCACGATCGCGCGCCCGCTGGAGGTCGTCCTTGGTGCGGATGTCGCGCGGATCCTCGAGCTGATCGACGAGCACGGCGTCGAGCGGGTCGTCGTCGGCTTGCCGCTGACGCTGCGCGGCGAGCGCGGCGAGCAGGCCCGCGAGACCGAGGCATTCATCCAGACGCTCGCCGACGCGACGGCCATTCCGGTCGTGCCGTTCGACGAACGCTTCACGACCGACCTCGCGCAGCAATCGGGCGGCGCGGAGGCGGACGAGGATGCGCGCGCGGCTGCCCATCTCCTCAGCGGCTACCTGACATGGTCGAGCGCAAAGGCGTAATCCCGCCGCGGCAAGGCCGCCCGCCGGAGCGGCCGGATCCGCGCCAGGTCACGCGCCGGCGCGTGCTCGCGCTCGGCGTGCTGCTGTTGCTCCTGGGCGCCCTCGGCTGGCTCGCGGTCGCAGCGATCGGACGCGGCAGCAACAGCCGCGCCAGCCTGCCGCCGACGACGAGCTCGAGCACGCTCGTCTACCGGACGGTGACGCGGACGACCCCGAGCGGAACCGTCGAGACCGTGGTCGCGATGCCGAAGCCGTTCCACGTCATCTTTCCGGAAGGATTTACGCGCGCGCAGATGGCCGACCGCGTCGCAGCCGTCGCGAAGATCGCGCAGCACGAGCGGCATGCGCGGGCCCGGCTTGCCAAGCGCACTTACCTGACCGCAACGCGCGCACCGCACGTGCCGCTCTGCTTCCACGCGGGCACGAAGGTGCCGTCGATCGAAGGTTTCCTCTTTCCGGCGACCTACGAGTTCTTCCGGCAGACCACGTCGGCCGAGCTCGTCGCACAGCAGCTCGACGCGTTTTGTGAGAACTGGCAGAAGCTCGACCTCGGCTACGCACGCTCGAAGCACCTGACGGCGTACGACGTTCTGATCATCGCGTCGATGGTCGAGAAGGAGACGCTCTCGCCCGACGAGCGGCAGCTCGTCGCGGCCGTCATCTACAACCGGCTGCATGCGCGCATGCCGCTCGGCATCGACGCGACGCTCCGCTACGGGCTCGCCATTCCGCCCACGGAGTCGATCCACCAGTCGCAGCTCGAGAGCAGCTCGCCCTACAACACGCGCAACCGGATCGGGCTGCCGCCGACGCCGATCGCGAGCCCGGGGCTCGCCTCGATGCAGGCCGCTGCTCACCCTGCGCATGTCAACTACCTCTACTTCGTGCGCAAGCCGGACAAGAAGCACCACTTCTTCACCGCCAGCTACCGCGCGTTCCTGAATTACGCGAACGCGCACGGCTACGGCGGGCCGTGATCGTCGCGCTGCTCGGCGATCCGGTCTCCGCCTCGCTCTCCCCAGTCATGCACAACGCGGCCTTCGCCGTGCGCGGGCTCGACTGGACCTATGTCGCGCTGCGCGTGCGCGCGGAGGAGCTGGAGGACGCCCTGCGCGGCCTGGTCGCCCTCGGGTTCGCGGGCGCCAACGTGACGACGCCGCACAAGCGCGCGGTCGCGCAGCTCGTCGACGCCGACGTCGAGTCGGTCAACACCCTCGTCGTTCGCGAGGGACGCCTCTACGGATCGAGCACCGACGCGGCCATTCTCAGCGCTGCGACGTTCGATCTCGCCGCAGTTCTCGGCGACGGCGGGGCGGCTGTCGCCTTCGCGGCGGCCCTGCCCGGCGCGGCGCGCTTCTCGCGCCGTGGAACGTGGCCTCCCGACGTGCGCGACGCCGACCTCGTCGTCAACGCAACGTCCGAGCGAGAGGATGTCCTCGTCGAGCTCGGCCCGGGGCAGACGCTGATCGACCTGCCGTATCCGGCTACGGCGACGGGGCGCGACGCTGCGCAGCGCGGCGCTCGTGTGCTGGACGGCCTCGACGTGCTCGTCGCACAAGGCGCGGCCTCGTTCGAGCTTTGGACCGGCGTCGGCGCGCCGGTCGACGTCATGCGGGCCGCAGTACGCTCCGCATGATGCTCGAGCTCGCTACCGCCGGCGAATCGCACGGGCCGGCGCTCGTCGCGATCGTGAGCGGTCTGCCCGCCGGTCTCGTGCTCGACCGCGACGCGATCGACGCCGACTTGCGGCGGCGGCAGGAGGGCTATGGCCGCAGTCCGCGCCAGCGGATCGAATCGGACACGGTCGAGGTCCTCTCGGGCCTGCGCCACGGGCGCACGCTCGGGACTCCGCTCGCGCTCGTCGTGCGCAACCGGGACCACGAGAACTGGAAGTGGGGAATGAGCCCGTGGCCGCCCGACGGCGATCCCGCTGGCAAAGGAACCAAGCCGGTGACGCTGCCGCGGCCGGGCCACGCCGACCTCGCCGGAGCTTTGAAGTACGGGCTCGAGGACGTCCGCGATGCGCTCGAGCGTGCCAGCGCACGTCACACGGCCGTCGTCGTCGCGGCCGGGGCCGTTGCGAAAGCACTGCTGCGCGAGCTCGCGGTCACGGTCGATGGCCGCGTGCTCGGCGACGACCTCGAGCCGCGCGTCGACGCCGCGCGCGCCGACCGCGACACCGTCGGCGGCGTCGTCGAGGTGCGCGCGCGTGGAGTGCCGCCCGGGCTCGGCTCGTACGCGACGAAAGCGCAACGTCTCGATGCACGCCTGGCGGCGACGCTGATGGGCACGCAGGCGGTGAAGGGTGTCGAGATCGGCGACGGGTTCGCGCTCGCGGAGCGGCGCGGCTCGGAGGCGCACGACGAGATCCACCGCGACGACGACGGTCTCTACCGCGAGACGAATCACGCGGGTGGGATCGAAGCCGGCGTGTCGAACGGCGAGGAGGTCGTCGTCCGCGCGGCCATGAAGCCCCTGCCGACGCTGATGCGTCCGCTCGCCTCGGTTGACCTGCAGACGGGAGCACCGGGAGAAGCGCTCGTCGAGCGCAGCGACACGGCGGCGGTCGAGGCGCTTGCCGTCGTCGCCGAGGCGTGTGTTGCCTGGGAGCTCGCGGCGGCCGCGCGCGAGAAGTTCGGCGGCGACGCCCTCGCGGACGTCGTGGGCGCGTATCGCGCGTACCTGGAGCGGATCGACTGGCAGCCACGAACGCGCTGAACCGCCACCTGGCGGTCGTCGGCTTCATGGGTGCCGGCAAGTCGACCCTCGGCCCGCAGGTCGCCGAACGTCTGGGCCGTCCGTTCATCGACCTCGACCGCGACCTCGAGCAGGACCTTGGCAGCACGATCCCCGAGTTCTTCGAGCAGCGCGGCGAGACGGCGTTCCGGATGCAGGAGGAGGGGCATGCGATCGCAGCACTGCGCCTGCCCGACCCGGCCGTGATCGCGCTCGGCGGCGGCGCAGTGGAGACACAGTCGATCCGCAACGAGCTCCGCGAGCGCGCGTTCACCGTGCTGCTCGAGGTCGACCCCGAGACGGCGTGGGAGCGCACCGCCGGCACCAATCGGCCGCTCGCGCAGGACGAGTCCGAGTTCCACGCGCTGCACGAGCGACGACGGGTGTTGTACGACGAGGTGGCGGACGCGCACGTCGGCGACCTCGACAGCGCGGTGCTCGCCGCTGCCGGGGTGCACGTGCAGCTCGGAGCGCTCGAGTCGCTGGCGTCGTTGGTACCCGGCACCGGCGCCGTCGCGCTCGTCTCCGATCCGCACGTCGGCGGGATCTACGGCGCAGCCGTGCAGGTCGCGCTCGGGCCACGGCTCGAGTCTGTGCACGAGCTGCCGCAAGGCGAGGCGGCGAAGGCCGTCGGCGTCGTCGAGCGGCTCTGGAGCGAGCTGCGCCTCGACCGCGACGGCGTCCTCGTGGCCCTCGGCGGCGGCAGCACGACGGACGTCGTCGGCTTCGTCGCGGCCACCTATCTGCGCGGCATCGCGTGGGTCGCGGTTCCGACGACGCTCGTCGGCCAGGTCGACGCGGCCATCGGCGGCAAGACGGCGATCGATCTGGCGCAGGGCAAGAATCTGGCGGGTGCATTCCACTGGCCGGCCCGCGCCGTGATCGACCCGGGCGCGCTCGAGACGCTCGCTGAAGAGCAGCGGCGCGAGGGAATGGCCGAGGTCGTCAAGACGGGGCTGCTCGCCGGCGAGCCGCTCTGGGAGCTGCCGCCCGCGGAGCTCGTGCGGCGGTGCGCCGCCTACAAGGCGGCCGTCTGCCTGCGCGATCCCGACGACAGGGGCGAGCGCGCGGTGCTGAATCTCGGCCACACGTTCGCTCATGCGCTCGAAGCCGCCGCGGGGTACGACGGCGTGAGCCACGGCCGCGCCGTCGCACTCGGGCTGCTGGCTGCGTTGCGGCTCTCGGGACGCTCCACCGAGATGGTCGAGCAGGTGCTGGCGCCGCAGCCGGTGCGCGTCGACCGGGAGCGTGCGTGGGCCGCCTTGCAGCGCGACAAGAAGGCACGTGGGGGCGAGCTCCGGCTCGTCTTGCTGGGCGAGCATGGGCCGGTGGTCGAGCCGCGGCCCGAGCTGGAGGTTCGCTCCGCGCTCGACGAGCTGATCGCGGAGTAGAGTGCCGCGCCATGCAGGTGGTCGTCCTCAACGGCGTCAACCTCGACGTGCTCGCGCGGCGCGATCCGGCGATCTACGGCGGGCTGTCGCTGTCCGAGCTGGAGACGCGGATCTACGAGTGGGCCGCAGAGCTCGGCTGCAACGTGCGCTGCCGCCAGACGAACCACGAGGGCGAGTACGTCGGGTGGTGTCACGACGCCTTCAACTGGGCGAGCGGCGTGATCGTCAACCCGGGTGCGTGGTCGCACTACTCGTACGCGATCCGCGACGCGCTCGAGCTGCTGGAGGCGCCGATCGTGGAGGTGCACCTGTCGAACATCGATGCGCGGGAGGACTGGCGCAAGCACTCGGTGCTCGCCGACCTCGCCGCGAAGCGTGTCATCGGGAAAGGGCCTGACGGCTACCGCGAGGCGCTCGAGTTCCTCGTCACGCAAGTCGGCGCGGCGTCGTGACAGCGCGCATCGAACGCCTCACCAAGTCGCTCGAGGAGCCCTTGCTCGTCACCAACCCGGTGAACATCTACTACCTCTTCGGCTTCAAGAGCTCGAACGCAGCGTTGCTCGTGGCTCCGGACGGAGTGCGTTTGTTCACCGACTTCCGCTATGCCGAGGCCGCACGCGCCGTCGAGGGCGTGCAGTTCGAGGAAACCAGGCGTGGGCTCCTCTGGGACCTGGCGGAGCGTCTCTCGGGCCCGATCGGGTTCGAAGCCGACTACATGTCGTACTCGGGCTGGGAGACACTCGGCTCCGGCTCGATCCAGCCGGTGCCACGCCGCGGCCTCGTCGAGCGCTTGCGGGCCGTCAAGGACGAGCAGGAGCTCGCGGCGATCAAGCGGGCATGCGAGCTCACCGACGAGATGTTCGAGCGGCTGACGGACGAGCGCTTCGTCGGCAGGACCGAGCGCGAAGTCGCGCGCACCATCGAGCGGCTGTTCGAGGAAGTGGGAGCGCCGCAGCTGGCGTTCGAGAGCATCGTCGCGTCCGGGCCGAACTCTGCGCGGCCGCACGCGCGCGCCGGCGAGCGCGAGATCCGCACCGGCGAGACGGTCGTGATCGACACCGGTTGCGTCGTCGACGGCTACAGCTCCGACTACACGCGCACGTTCGTCACCGGTCCAGTCGACGGCGTCGTCAAGGAGGCATACGCGGTCGTCCTGTCCGCGCAGCAGGCCGGCCTGGACGCGATCCGGCCCGGGATCGCCGGCGTCGACGCGGACGCGGCGGCGCGGCGGATCGTCGACGAGACGTCGTTCGCCGGCACCTTCGGACACGGGCTCGGCCACGGGCTCGGTCTCGAGGTGCACGAGGCGCCGCGGCTGTCGACCGAGTCCACAGACACGCTCGCGTCCGGGAATGTCGTGACCGTCGAGCCGGGGATCTACCTCGAGGGACGCACCGGCATTCGCATCGAGGACAACGTCGTCGTGCGCGACGCCGGCCTCGAGAACTTCACGGGGTTTCGCAAGGACCTCGTCACCGTCGGCTAGCGTTTCGGGTAATGGCCGAGACCGTCACCACCAACCAGTTCAAGAACGGGATGCACATCGAGCTCGACGGCGGCGTTTGGCGGATCGTCGAGTTCCAGCACGTCAAGCCCGGCAAGGGCGGCGCCTTCGTGCGCACGAAGCTGAAGGCGCTCGACAGCGGCGCGGTCGTCGACCGCACCTTCCGCGCCGGCGAGAAGTTCTCGCGCGTCCGGACGGAGACGAAGGACATGCAGTACCTCTACGACGCCGGCGACGAGGTCGTCTTCATGGACCAGGACACGTACGAGCAGACGTCGCTGCCGCACGCGATGGTCGAGGACGCGCTCGAGTTCATGCAGCCCTCGAGCTCGATCCAGATGATGGTCGTGAACGGTGCACCCTCCGGCGTGCAGCTGCCGTCGTCGGTCGAGCTGACGGTGTCGGAGACCGAGCCGGGCGTGAAGGGTGACACCGTCTCCAACGTCACGAAGCCGGCCACGCTCGAGACGGGCGCCGTTGTTCAGGTCCCGCTTTTCGTGAACACGGGCGACCGCATCAAGGTCGATCCACGCGAAAAGCGGTACATCAGCCGCGCGTAGCGCGGCTGATGTCGTCAGGCGAGCGCTCTTTTCAGTGCTGCCCCGCTGTCCTCGAGGACGGCCTCGCCGTGCGAGGGGAGCACCAGCTCGATCGGCAGGTCGGCTAGTCGCTGCCGCAACTCTGCTTTCAACTCCGACGCGGCCCACTCTTGCTCGTCTTTCGGGAACCACTCGACGGGGACCTCGACGCCGCCGCCGCGTCCGACGAGCAGGTCGCCGGCGACTAGCGCCTGGTGCGATTCGAGGAAGAAGAGCGCCTCGACCCAGTCGCTGCCGTGCACGGTCTCGGCACGGACGCCTTTGGGCAGGTCGCCCTTCTCCTCGGGCCGCCAGAGCCGGGCGTGGTAGCGGTCGAGCACCGCAGCCACGCTGCGCTCGTGCCAATGCACCGTCAGCAGCACGTGGAGTGGGCGGCCGGCGCGTTCGACGTCGCGGTCGAGGGCGGCCCAGAAACGGTCCTCCTCGTCGCCCGGCACGAGCGGATCGACCACGACGACGGCCTCGTCGAGCTCGGCGTACACCGATGCGACCTCCGGTCCCCAGTGCTCGGCGTGGTCCCATTCCGGGTGAGCGCCGGTCCAGCGCCAGAGCCCGGGGCGTAGCTCCTGGACGTCCATCCGCAAAACCTAACCGTGTAACGGCGCTAGGCTCCCCGCATGCCGGGCCTGGCCGACACGACTGTCCGGCTGCTCGGGCAGGAACCGCTTGCAGGACGCCTGCCGACGGCCGAGCAGTTGCGCATCGCCGAGATCCTCGACAGGGCGGGCTTCGCCTACCTCGAGGTTTCCGGCGGCGGCTGCTTCGAGAGCGCGGTGCGGCGCGGCGTCGAAAGCCCGTGGGAGCGGATCCGCTCGCTGAAGGCCCGAGTGCAGACGCCGCTCGGGCTCGCGCTTCGCGGCCGGTTCCTCGTCGGCTCGCAGCCCGTGGACGACGACTTCATCCGGCGCTTCATCGCGTCGGCGGCCGCGAACGGCATCGACGTCTTCCGGTTGCACGACCCGCTCAACGACGTCTCGAACCTCCGCGAAGCGGCGGATGCCGTCGCGAAAGCCGGCGGCGAGTTCGAGGCGGGGCTCGTCTACAGCCCCGGCCGGACCGGCGAAACCGATCCGCTGATGGAGCAGGCCAGGGAGCTGCCGAACCTCGGCGCAGCGCGGATCCTCCTCCACGACCCGACGGGCTCGCTGCAGCCGCACCGCGCCGCCGAGCTCGTGACCGGACTGCGCGACGCGACCAAGCTGCCGATCGGCATCTACTGCCAGGGCTCTGCCGGCAATGCGCTCGCCGCGGCGCTCGAGGCCGCGCGTGCAGGCGCCGAGCTGATCGCGTGCGCCGTCTACCCGGTCGCGCTCTCGCTGCACCGCGTCTCCGGCGAGGCGATCGCGGAAGCCCTCACGGGCCTCGGCCTCGAGTGCAATGTCGACGTGTCGGCCCTCTGGGAAGCGTCGGACGTCGTCGACGAGTACATCGGCGACGAGCCCGTCACGCCGCTCGCGCCGCGCATCGCGGTGCGCGCCGCACAGCACGACCTGCCCGCCAGCCTCGTCGCGGCGTTGGAGGGCAACCTGCGCGCGCAGGGCGCAGCCGACCGGCTCGACGAGGCGATTGAGGAGCTCGTGCGCATTCGCGCCGAGGTCGGCTATCCGCCGCTGGCCTCGCCGATCGGACATGTGCTCGGGTCGCAGGCGCTGCTGAACGTGCTCTCCGCGAGCCGCTACTCCGTCGTCGTGGACGAGGTACGCCGCCTCGTCGAGGGCCGGCTCGGAACACCGCCCGCGCCGATCGACAAGACCGTGCAGCGCGCGGTCGCCCTGACGGCCGACCCGGAGTCGGCGGAGAGCGCAGCCGGTCTCGGGTTGCAGGACGTCCGCGCGCAGGCCGAAGGGCTCGCGTCGAGCGAGGAGGAGCTTCTGCTCCTGGGACTCTTCGGCGACGACGCGGAGCCGCTGCTGCGCACGATCCGCGGGCGCTCGGCGGGCGAGGAGACGTTGGCGGCCGGCGGCGTCGACCAGGCCAGGGCAGAGCGGATCCGCGAGCTCGTCCGGATCGTGCAGGAGACCGGCATCGGCGAGGTGACGATCGAGGAGTCCGGGATGCGCGTCTCCGTTCGGCGCACCGAGGAACGCGGGCCCGTACAGCTGTCCGAAGCGCCCCTGGCGCCGCCGGACGAGACGGACGTTCCCGCGGCGCTGCCGTCGTCGAACGGGCTCGTCCGAGTCGAAGCGCCGATGGTCGGGACGTTCTACCGGGCGCCGCAGCCCGGGGCGCCGCCGTTCGTCGAGGAGGGCCAGCCGATCGGCGCGGGGCAGACGCTCTGCATCCTCGAGGCGATGAAGCTGATGAACGAGGTGAAGGCGGACGTCGACGGCATCGTGCGCTCGATCCTCGTCGAGAACGCGAGCCCGGTGGAGTTCGGCCAGCTCCTGTTCGAGCTGGAGCCCGTAAACGGGCGGCCTCTGGACGCGTTGTAGTGGAGGGTTCGAGCGTGCAGCGCCCGGCCACGGTGGTCAAGACGCGGGATCCGGCGAAGCCGGCTCCCGCTCTAGTGCGGCCATCGCAAGCGATGTCCGGCGACGCCCTCTAACGATGTTCTCGCGCGTGCTGGTCGCCAACCGCGGCGAGATTGCGGTCCGGGTCATCCGTGCGCTGCACGAGCTCGGCATCGAGGCGGTGGCCGTCTACTCGACCGCTGACGCCGGCGCGCTCCACACGCGCCTCGCCGACCGCGCGGTCTGCATCGGACCGCCCTCCGCGACCGAGAGCTATCTGAAGATTCCGTCCGTCGTCGCAGCGGCCGAGACGACCGACTGCGAAGCGGTCCACCCGGGCTACGGCTTCCTGTCGGAGAACCCCGACTTCGTGCACGCGTGCGAGGACAACGATCTCGTCTTCATCGGGCCGGACGCGGACGTGATGGCGCGGATGGGCGACAAGGTCGAGGCGAAACGCGAGCTCGCCGCGGCCGGTGTCCCGCTCGTGCCCGGAACCGAATCGGTCGGCGTCGACGGCGCGCGCAGCGCGGCGGCGGAGATCGGCTTCCCCGTGCTCTTGAAGGCGGCGGCCGGCGGCGGTGGCAAGGGCATGCGTGTCGTCAACAGCGACGAAGAGCTTGTCCCGTCGTTCGAGCGCGCCAGCGCCGAGGCGCTCGCGGCGTTCGGCGACGGCAGCATCTACCTGGAGAAGCTCGTCATGCCTGCGCGTCACGTCGAGGTGCAGGTGCTCTGCGACGAAGACGGCGGCGTGCTGACCCTCGGCGAGCGCGAATGCTCGATCCAGCGGCGCCACCAGAAGCTGATCGAGGAGTCGCCCTCGCCGGCGCTCGACGAGGCGACGCGCGAGGCGATGGAGAACGACGTCGCCCGCGCATGCCGTGCGATCGGGTACCTGAATGCCGGCACGTTCGAGTTCCTGCTCGCGCCGGACGGTTCCTACTACTTCATCGAGCTGAACGCGCGATTGCAGGTCGAGCATCCGGTCAGCGAGCTCGTCACGGGAATCGACATCGTGCGCGAGCAGCTGCGCATCGCCTCCGGCGAGACGCTGCGCGCAACGGGTCGTGCGCCGCGGCGCGGCCACGCGATCGAAGTTCGGCTGAACGCGGAGGATCCCGCGCGCGGCTTCGCGCCGTCGCCAGGAGTGGTCGAGCGCTTCAAAGCCCCGCTCGGGCCCGGGATCCGGCTTGATACGCACATCGAAGAAGGCACCGTCGTCCCGCCGTACTACGACTCGCTCGTTGCGAAGCTGATCGCGTGGGACGAGACGCGCGCGCTCGCAATCGAACGGTCGCTGCGCGCGCTGTCCGAGCTCGAGCTGCGCGGCATCGCCACGACACGTGACGTCGCGGCCGAGATCCTCGACAGCGACGAGTTTCGCAGCGGGACGTACTCGACGAGCTTTCTCGAGGAGAACGAGCTCGCCGCCGTGGGTGCCGCATGAGCTACGTCGTCCCCGGCGAGCGTGGGACGACGACGGTCACTGCGGCGGCGCTCGCGGAGCTCGTCGTGCGCGCGGCGGAAAGTGTGAGCGGCGCCGAGGTGCGGCGCGGCCGCCGTCACCTCGAGATCGACGTCGCCGAAGCCAAGGCGCAGGTGCGCCTGGAGCTGTCCGCGCCCTACGGCGTCGTGCTGCCGCGGCTCGCGCGGGACGTGCAGGAGCGCGTCGCGGCCGCGCTCGCATCCATGTGTCGCGTCGAAGTCGAGGCCGTCGATGTGTCGGTGGAAGAGGTCGAGTGAGCAGTCGTCGCGCAGGCCGGCGCACCGCTCTCTTCCTGCTCTACCAGTGGGACGTCACCGGTCAACCGCTCGCGTCGCTGTACGAAGGGGAGGTAGACGCGTTCGCGCGGGAGACCGCGGAGGCGGTCGCGGCGATGGCGCCCGAGCTCGACGAGCGCATCACGGCCGCATCGGAAGGCTGGACCGCGGACCGGCTCGGGGCGATCGAACGGAACATCCTGCGCATCGCGCTCTACGAGCTCGAAGGCAACGAGGTGCCGGACGAGGTCGCGATCGACGAGGCGGTCACGCTCGCGAAGCGGTACGCGACCGACGACGCGGCGAGGCTCGTAAACGGCATCCTTGGGCGCATCGTGAGAGAGCGCGTCACATGACGGCCGAGGAGTCGCTCGCCCGCGCCGAGCAGCTGCTCGCCCGGCTGGAGAAGGCGCGCCGCGAGCTCGAGCAGCTCTCGCAGGCCGACGACGCCGAGCGCGCACTCGACGTGCTGACCGAGCTTGCGGAGCTGAGCAAGGCGATCGAAGAGGAGCTGCAGCGCGCGAAGCGGGAGGCCGAGGCAGATGCGGGCGCCTGACGAGCTGCGCGCCCTCGTCGAGGAGTACATCGCCGAGCTCGCGCTGACGCCCGAGCTTCACGGGCAAGCGGACTCCGTCCGGTATGCGCTCGTCGGCGGCAAGCGTGTGCGTGGAGTGATCTGCCTCGCGACCGCGGAAGCCGCCGGCACCGATGCGGAGCAAGCCCTGCCCGCCGCGGCCGCACTCGAGCTGGTGCATGCTTTCTCCCTCGTGCACGACGACTTGCCGGCGCTGGACAACGACGCCGAGCGGCGCGGTCGCGCCTCTGTATGGGCCGAGTTCGGCGAGGCCGTCGCGGTGCTCGCGGGCGACGCGCTCCTGGGCGAAGCGTTCCGGCTCGCGCTCTCCTATCCGTTCCCACATGCCGGACGCGAGCTCGCGCAGGCGACGCTCGGCATGATCGGCGGGCAGTACCTCGACATCACCGGCACTGCGCCGGATGAGGCGACGCTCCACAAGCTGAAGACCGGCTGTCTCTTCGCTGCATCCGTCGGGCTCGCGCTGTGGGTGGCGGAGGTGCCCGAACGGGAGCAGCCGCCGTGGCGCGCGTTCGGCGACGAGCTCGGCCTGCTCTTCCAGATCGTCGACGACGTCCTCGACGGCGACGGCTACGTGCTCACGCACGGCGCCGACGGCGCACGTGCGCTGGCCGATCAGGCCGCGGCGCGTGCTCGCGCGCGGCTGTCCGACGTGCCGGCGGACACGACGGTGCTCGAAGACATCGTCGACGGGCTCGCGACGCGCACTTCGTGAGTGGGGCCGCCGCGCGCCACATCGTTGCCGTGGGCAGCGGCAAGGGCGGTGTCGGCAAGTCGACCGTCGCGGTTCATCTCGCGCTCGCCCTCCGTAGGCGCGGCTGGAACGTCGGCCTGCTCGACGCGGATCTTTACGGCCCAGACATTCCGCTGATGCTCAACCTCAAGCGCGAGCACGAGGCGAAGCGCTGGGACTTCTGGCGCGCCGGCGACGTCCGGCTCGAGCCGCTCGAGCGAGACGGGCTGCAGGTGATGTCCGTGGGGTTCCTCCTTGGTGAGCGCCAGTCGCTGACGCTCTCCGCGCCTTTGCTCGGTGCGGCGCTGCGGCAACTCGTGACGCAGGTCGAGTGGCGTGCGCTCGACATCCTGCTCGTCGACCTTCCGCCCGGTACGGCGGACCTGCAGCAGCAGCTGCTGGACGTGGTGCAGCTCGCCGGTGCGCTCGTCGTGGTCAGCCCGCAGGATGTGGCCCACCTCGACGCGCGGAAGTTCATCGACTTCCTGCGCGGAGCGGGGATTCGCGTGCTTGGGGGTGTCGAGAACATGTCGGGCCTGCTGTGCCCTCACTGTGGCGAGCGCGTCGAGGTGTTCGCGGCAGGGCCTGCCGAGCGCTTGATTTGGTCGGATGGAGTTCCGCTGCTCGGCCGCATCCCGCTCGATCCCGATGTCTCCGACCGGCAGCAGGATTTCGACGACATCTGCGAACAGCTCGTCGAGACGCTCGAGCATCCCGCCGCCGCGTGAAGAAACGGCTCGACGTGCTGCTCGTCGAGCGTGGGTTGGCCGAGAGCCGCGCGCAGGCGCAAGCGCTCGTGCTCGCCGGCCGTGTGCGCGGGTACGACAAGCCCGGCGTTCAGGTGGACGAGGCCGCCGTCGTCGAGGTCGAGCAGCCGCCACCGTACGTCTCGCGCGGAGGCGAGAAGCTCGCGCATGCGCTCGACGCTTTCGCGGTCGACCCGACGGGCCGTGAGTGTCTCGACGTCGGAGCGTCGACGGGCGGCTTCACCGACGTGCTCCTGCAGCGCGGCGCGGCGCGCGTGATCGCCGTCGATGTGGGCTACGGGCAGCTGCACGAGCGTTTGCGCCGCGACGAGCGCGTCGTCGTGCTCGAGCGCACGAACGCACGCGCCCTGCGCGAGCTCCCGTTCGCGCCGGAGCTCGTGGTCGCCGATGTCTCCTTCATCAGCCTCCGGCTCGCGCTGCCGCCTGCGCTCGCACTCGCACGCTCCGGCTGGGAGGCGCTGGTGCTCGTGAAGCCGCAGTTCGAAGCGGGACGCGCCGAGGTCGTGAAGGGCGGCGTCGTCCGCGATGTCGTCGTACGGCGCCGTGTCGTGCGCGAAATCGCGACGGCAGCCCTGGCTTGGGGGGCCGAGACGGTGGGGGTCGTAGACTCTGGTCTACCGGGGCCGAAGGGCAACCGGGAAGTGTTCCTCCACCTCGTCCACCGTGAGCACCCGCACCTCCCCGACGACATCGACACCAGGATCGCCGCGGCGGTCGGGTAGCGCCGTGCACCGCGCTGCGGTCGTCACACACGGCAAGCCGGCGACGATCGGGCCGGCGCTCGAACGGCTCGAGAAAGTCGCCCGCGAGGCAGGCGTCGAGCTGCTCCTCCCCGACGAAGAAGTCGAGAAGCACGGCGTCGGCGAGCCCGAGGCCGACCTCACCGGTGCAGACATCGCCGTCGTGCTCGGCGGCGACGGCACGATGCTGCGCGCGCTGCAGCGGTTTCTCGGCACCAACGTGCCGGTGATCGGCGTGAATTTCGGACGCGTCGGCTTCCTCGCGTCGATCCAGCCGAACGAGCTCGAGTCCGGGCTGGCGCGCGTGTTCTCCGGCGACTACCGCGTCGTCGAGCTCACGACGCTGGATGTCGAGGCGGACAGCGCGCGTGCCGCAGCCGTCAACGACGTCGTGGTGCTGAGCTCGACCCGCGGCCGCATGATCGAGCTCGCCTGGGCGATCGGCGGAGAGGACCTCGGCACGCAGCCGTGCGACGGGATGATCTGCGCAACGCCGTCGGGCTCGACCGCATACAACCTCTCGAACGGCGGGCCCGTGCTCGTGCGCGGCCTCGACGCGATGGCGGTCACGTTCATTGCGCCCCACTCGCTGCATGCGCGCCCGATGGTCGTGCCGCGCGGCCTCGACCTCGAGATTCGCAACCGCACGCCGGACGTGTCGGCCTCGGTGCTCGTCGACGGCCACATGCTGGCCGAGATCGACTCGGCCGCGCCGATCATCATCCGCCTGGGTGAGCAGCGCAGCCCGCTCGCGATGCTGCCGGAAGCGACGTTCTTCCGCCGCTATCGCGAGACATTCGCGTCGTAGACGAAAGCGCCCGTCCTACGATGCCGACCGCCGGAGCGTAAGCCAGGCGTAGCCGGCTTAGGCGGAGGCGAACTGATGCGACTCGGCCACGCGAAGCATGGCCGTGCCGCACCGAAACGGACAATCGCCGGCGACCAAAGAGCTCGCGGGCTTCGCCCGCGAGCGTTCCCGCGCAGCGGCGTACCTATTAAGTACCCGAAGCTTGCTTCGGGTACTTGGCGCCGCTGCGGCGCCTACGATGCCGGACGGCATGCTCCGTCGGCTCCGGATCGAGAATCTCGTCCTCATCCACAAGGCTGAGCTCGGCTTTGCGCCGGGGCTGAACGCGATCACCGGCGAGACCGGGGCGGGGAAGACGATCCTCGCCCAGGCCATCGGGCTGCTCCTCGGCGCGAAAGGCGACGCTGCGTACATCGGCGCGGAGGCGGACGAGGCTTACGTCGAGGCGGAGCTCGATCTGCCGCCGGCGCTGCTCGACGAGGACGATTTCGCCACGCTCGCGGAGCTCCGGCCGGAGGACGAGGACGGTCTCGTGCTCGCGCGGCGCGTCTTCGCCGACGGCCGGACGCGCGCATATGCGTGGGGACGGGCCGCTGCGCGGGAGGATCTCGCAGCGGTGGGCGAGCGCCTGCTCGCCATGTCCGGACAGTTCGAGCAGCGACGGCTCGCACGCACGTCGTACCAGCTCGGCGTCCTCGACTCGTTCATCGGCGACGAGCAGCTGCGCCGGCGTGCCGATGCGCGGCTCGCCTGGCGCGAGCTCGCGGCCGCGCAACGGCGACACGATGACTTGCAGGCCGGTGTCGACGCGGAAGAGACACGGCTCGCGGAGCTCCGCGCTCTCGTCGAGGACACCGGCGGGATGGAGCCCGGCGGCGAGCAGGCGCTGCGCGACGAACGCGAGCGCCTCCGCCACGTGACCGAGCTTGCGCACGGCGCTGCTGCGGCAGCCGACGCACTTGCGCCCGACGAGGGCGAAGGCGCCGCGGGCCTGACCGCAGCCGCCGAGCGCGCAATCGCGCCGCTCGAGCGACTGGCCCCGGATCTGGCGCGTGCGGGCGACGAGCTTCGCGACGCGGAGTTGCGACTGCGCGAGACCGCCAGCGAGCTGCGCGGCTTTCTGACGACGCTCGAGGCGGAGCCGGGCCGCCTGGAACAGCTGGAAGCGGAGCTCGACCGGATCGCGGACGTCAAGCGACGCTTCCGTGCCGAGACGTACGAGGATTTGCTCGCGCGTGCCGCAACGGCAAAAGAGGAGCTCGACGCGATCGAGCAGGGTTTCGACCCCGCCGCCGCCGCGGCCGAGGCTCTCACTGCGGCACAGCAGAACACGGCTCGTCTCGCGGCGGAGCTGCACGACGCGCGGGTCGCCGCGGCACCGCGGTTCGCGCAGGCGGTCGCCGCAGAGCTCGCGGGCGTCGGGATGGGCGAGGGCGAGTTCGTCGCCGAGCTGCGCGAGCGCGACCTCGGGCAGACCGGCGCCGACGACGTCGCGTTCCTCGTGCGGCCGAATCCGGGGCTCCCGCTGGCGCCTGTTGCGGAGACCGCGTCGGGCGGCGAGCTCTCGCGCATCGCACTTGCGATCGCCGCAGTCGGCGGCGGCGAGACCATGGTCTTCGACGAGATCGATGCCGGCATCGGCGGGGAGACGGCGCACAAGGTCGCCGAGACGTTGCAGCGACTCGCGCAACGGGCACAGGTGATCACGATCACGCATCTCCCGCAGATCGCCAGCGTCGCCGACCGCCACTTCCGGGTCGAGAAGGTTCCCGGCGACCCGACGCACACACGCATCCAGCAGCTCGACGATGCGCAGCGGCGCGACGAGCTGCAGCGCATGCTCGGGGGACGGGAGTTCCTCTCGAGCGTCGGGACGTCATGAGCTTCATCGAGCTCACCGGCCACGCAAAGCTCGACCGCCGGACGAAGCATCTCGTCAGGCGCCTGTCCGCGGACGACATCGCGATCATCGACCACACCGACATCGACCGCGTGTCGGCGGAGGAGCTCGTGGAGTCCGGCGTGCGCGTCGTCGTCAACGTCGCGCCGTCGCACTCGGGACGTTTCCCGAACCCAGGCCCGCTCGCGCTCGTGCGCGGCGGCGTGCGCCTGATCGACGCGCCGGGAGCCGACCTGTTCGAGCACGTGCACGAAGGCGAGCTGTTGACCGTTCGCGGCGCCGGGCTGTACCGCAACGGCACGTGCCTCGCGACGGGCCGCGTGCTCGACGAGGGAGAGCTCGAGCGCACCCTCGGCGATCAGCGCGGCCGCGTGACCGAAGCACTCGAAGCGTTCGCCGAGAACACGATGCGCTACCTGCGCGAGGAGGGGAAGCTGCTCTCCGAAGGGATCGATTTCCCGCCGCTGCGCACTCGCTTCCGCGACCGCCATGCACTCGTGGTCGCCCGCGGCCCGGGGTACAAGCGCGACCTCCGCATGGTCAAGCCGTACGTCCGCGACTTCAAACCGGTGTTGATTGCCGTCGACGGCGGCGCGGACGCACTGCTCGAGGCCGGCTACAAGCCGGATGTGATCGTGGGCGACATGGACTCCGTCTCCGACTCCGCGCTGCGTAGCGGCGCCGAGCTCTTGGTGCACGGCTACCGCGACGGCGCCGCGCCGGGAGAGGAGCGCGCGCAGCAGCTGGGCGTGCCGTACCAGATCGCACGCGCGACCGGCATCAGCGAGGACCTGGCGCTGCTGCTCGCGTACGAGAAGGGCTCCGAGCTGATCGTCGCCGTCGGTACGCACTTCAACCTGATCGAGTTTCTCGAGCGGAACCGGGCCGGCATGTCGTCGACGTTCATCACGCGACTGAAGGTGGGGGAGATCCTGATCGACGCCAAGGGCGTGTCGCGTCTCGCCAGCAGACAGGTCGGCATCTGGCCGCTCGTCCTGCTCACCCTCGGCGGCTTCGGCGCGATCACGGTCGCGATCCTCGTCTCGCCGGCGCTGAGGCACCTGATCGAGTACATCGCGCTGCGTCTGCGGGACCTGCTCGGGATCGGCTAACCAGCGGCGCCGCTTGCGGTGCCGCCAAGAGGGCTCGCGGGCTCTGCCGGCGAGCCCGTCTAAACCACAAATCTTGGGAGCGCTTCGCGTCGGACGAACACTGCGGCTCGCCTACTCTTCGAATATGCCGCGCGTCAGAGCCTCGCGGGAGCTGCTCGCGTCGCGCGACGACGTCTGGGCGTTCATCGCGGAACCACGTCACTTCGCCGACTGGTGGCCGGGGATCGCCGCCGTGCAGCCGGACCGCCGCGGGCTCGCGGAGGGCGCGCGCTGGCAGATCCTGACCGCGGACCGGCCGACGCTGCTACGCCGCGCGACCACGAGCGGCATGCTGCTCGTGCGAGCCGTCCGGCCCCCGGAGCTGTTCGGCTGGACGTTGACCGGCGACCACGTCGATGCAGAGCTCCAGCTCGAGGCACGCACCGATGACCGCACGCTTGCCGTGCTCGACCTCGAGGCGCCGTGGTTGTTCGGTCTCAGCCGCGCACTCCCGCGTCGCGCGCTGACCCGGCTGCATTCCTTGTGCCAGACTGGCGCCGACCTCTAGTCGCCCATGTTCGACCTTCGCTATCACGTTACGTCACTGGCAGCCGTCTTCATCGCGCTGCTGATCGGCATCCTCGTCGGCGTCGCGCTCGCGTCGCACGGGCTCGGCAACACCGAGCGCAAGAGCCTCGAGGACGACGTTCGCCGCGCACGGAATCAGAACGACACGTTGCGCGCGACGGTCGACTCGCTGCAGCAGCAGAGCCGAGCGGACTCGAGCTTCGTCGACGACACGTACAACGCGTTGATGACCGACAGGCTGAAGGACAAGCGCGTCGCGGTGCTCTATGTCGGCTCGGTCGGAAAGGCGATCCAGAGTGACATCGCGACGGCGATCAAGGATGCAGGCGGCGGGACGGCGTCGCGCATGTACGCCGTGCAGGTGCCGATCGACGCGGCGGCGATCGAGAAACGGCTCGGCAACAACGCGTCGCTCGCGAAGTACGCGGGCTCGGATCACCTACGCCAGCTCGGTCAGCAACTCGGCCGCGCGTTCGTGAGCGGCAAGCTGCCGATCTGGAGCGCGCTGCATACGGTGATCGTGCAGGAAGCGACGCCGCGCTTCGGTGCTTCGCGACGTCCGGTCGACGCGGTGATCGTCGTCCGCACGGCGGATCCGCAAACCGGTGACTCGGCGCCGTTCGTGAAAGGGCTGTACGAGGGAATCGGTAAGGCAGGAGTGCCCGCCGTCGGCGTTGCACGTTCCAAGGACGACTTCACGGCGAAGACGGTGTTCCAGGGCGCGCAGCTGTCCACGGTCGACGACGTCGATCTCGACGCCGGCAAGCTCGCGCTCGCGATCGTGCTCAGCCAGCCCGCGTCGCGTGCCGACTACGGCGTCAACGCGAGCGACCTGCTCCCGACGGTGACGCCCGTGTTGACGCCGAGTGGATGAACCGCTGACCATCCTCGTCGCCGCGCGCGACGAGGAGCAGGTCATCGCAGGCACGATCGCGAGTTTGCGCCGGAGCTTTCCCGACGCTGAAGTCATCGTCGCCGACGACGGTTCGCGCGACCGCACCGCCGACGCCGCCGAGCGGGTCGGTGCGATCGTGCTGCGCCTGCCGCGCCGGGGAAAAGGCCAGGCGCTCTCTGCGGCCGAGCGCGCAGCTCCGCCCGGCCGGCTGCTCCTCTGCGACGCCGACCTTTCCGGGGACCTCACTCCGCTGGCGAATGGCGACGGCGACCTTGTCGTCGCCGCGTTCGCCGAGCGCGTCGGCGGGGGCTTCGGCATCGCCAAGCGCGTCGCGCGCGATCTGATCGACCTGCTGGGTGGCGTCCGGACGCGCGAGCCGCTCTCGGGGCAGCGCTCCCTGTCACCGTCGGCGCGGGCCGCGTGCTTTCCGCTGGCGGCCGGTTTCGGTTGCGAGGTGCGGATGACCATCGACGCGGCCCGTTCGCAGCTGGAGATCCGTGAGCTCGAGCTGCCGTTGCGCCACCGGGTCACGCGCCGGGACGTGGGCGGCTTCGTGCACCGCGCGCGGCAGCTGCGTGACGTCGTCTACGCGTGCGGGCCGCAGGCCGTCAACTACCGCGGGCTGCGGCTACCGCTCGTCGGCTGGAAAGTCGGCCTGGCCGGCGGTCCCGCCGCCGCCGCGATCTCCGCGCTCGGCCTCGCCGACGATCTCTGGAGCGGCCCCGAACGCGGGTTCCTCGGCCATCTGCGGAGCGGTCGCACGACCGGAGTGCTGAAGCTGCTCGGCATCCCGGCGGTCGGCTTCCTCGCGACCCGTCGACTCTCCGGTGCGCTGCTCGTCGGGCTGGGGGCTAATGCGGTGAACCAGCTCGACACGCGTCCCGGCCGCGCGCTGAAGGCGTACCTCGTTGCCGCCGCCGTGGTCGATGCGCCGCTCGGGATCGCCGTCCTCCTCCTTCCCTACGATCTGCGCGAGATGGCGATGCTCGGGGACGCGGGGTCGAATGCGCTGGGCGGGCTGCTAGGCTTGAATTCCGTGAAGCGATTCGCGGGACGAGGCCGGTGGGTTGCGATCGGCGCCCTTGCAGGCCTCACCCTCCTCGGAGAGCGGACGTCGATCGGCGCGTGGATCGAACGCACGCCCACAGTGTCCTGGCTGGATCGGCTGGGGCGCGCGTGAGCTCGGCCGAACGCCCGACGAAGTACGTCTTCGTCACGGGCGGCGTCGTCTCGGCACTCGGGAAAGGCATCGTCGCCGGCTCGCTCGGGCGACTGCTCAAGGCGCGCGGCCTGCGCGTCCAGGCGCAGAAGTTCGACCCGTACCTGAATGTCGATCCCGGGACGATGAGCCCGTTCCAGCATGGCGAGGTCTTCGTCACCGAGGACGGCGCCGAGACGGACCTCGACATCGGCCACTACGAGCGCTTCATCGACGAGAACCTGACGCGCGCAGCGAGCCACACGGCGGGCGCCATCTGGGACTCCGTGCTGCGCAAGGAGCGCAAGGGCGAGTTCCTCGGCGCAACCGTCCAGGTGATCCCGCACATCACGAACGAGATCAAGACGCGGATTCGCGCCAGCGCCGTGTCGACACCCACCGACGTCGTGATCAGCGAGATCGGCGGCACCGTCGGCGACATCGAGTCGCTGCCGTTCCTCGAGGCGATCCGGCAGTTCCGCCGTGAGGTCGGCGCGGAGAACGTGCTCTACCTGCACGTCACGCTCGTGCCGTTCATCGAAGCGGCGGGCGAGCTGAAGACCAAGCCGACGCAGCACTCCGTCAACGAATTACGGCGCATCGGTATCCACCCGGACATCGTCGTCTGCCGCTCGCACGAGGAGCTGTCCGAGGACATCCGCGAGAAGATCGCGCTCTTCGCCGACGTCGCGCAGGAAGCGGTGATCGCGAGCCCCGACGTGCCCGACGTCTATCTCGTGCCGTCGCGGCTGAAGGCGGAGGGACTCGACCGGCTCGTCTGCGACAAGCTCGGGCTGCCGTCCGGCGAGGCACAGCTCGGCGCGTGGCTCGACATCACCGAGCGGTTGCAGCAGGCGACCGAGGAAGTCGAGATCGCGCTCGTCGGCAAGTACGTCAAGCTGCAGGACGCCTATCTCTCGGTCCACGAGGCGCTCAAGCACGCGGGCGCGCACCACGGCTGCCGCGTCCGTGTCCGCTGGGTCGACGCCGAGAACATGTCGTTCGAGGAGACGGCTGAGCTGCTCGAGCCGATGGACGGCGTGATCGTTCCGGGCGGATTCGGATCGCGCGGGTGGGAGGGCAAGCTGCTCGCGTGCCAGGTCGCGCGCGAGCGCGGCATTCCGTATCTCGGCCTCTGCCTCGGCATGCACGTGGTCGTCTCCGAGTACGCGCGCAACGTCCTCGGCCTCGACGGTGCGAACTCGACCGAGATGGATCCGGAGACGCCGCACCCGGTGATCGACCTGCTGCCGGAGCAGAAGGAGATCGAAGATTTGGGCGGGACGATGCGGCTCGGCGCGCAGGCTGTGGAGCTCGTCGAAGGGACGCGCGCGGAAGAGGCGTACGGCGAGCCGGTCATCCACGAGCGCCACCGGCACCGCTACGAGGTCAACAACCATTACCGCCCCGCGCTGGCGGAGGCGGGCCTTGTCGTCTCGGGCACCTTCCAGGCCGGCCGGCTCGTCGAGGTCGTGGAGCTGCCCGACCATCCCTGGTTCGTCGCGAGCCAGTTCCATCCCGAGTTCAAGTCGCGGCCGACCCGGCCGTCGCCGCTGTTTCGCGAGTTCGTCGGGGCCGGGCTCGTCCGTGCACGTGAGCGATCCGGCACGGCAGCAGTCTCGGCCTAGAATCCCGGCGTGCTCCGCGCCGTCTTCGCCGCTGTGGCGGCAACGCTCGTCGTGCCCGTGTCCGCCCAGGCAGCCTTGTCGTTCGCGTTCGATCGGGCGCAGGCGCGGCCGGGACAGGCCGTGCGCGCGTTCCAGGCCGACGCGGACGGCGCGCCCGCTCCGTCCTGGGCTCAGCTCGACGGCGTCACGCTCTACCTCGCCGGCGTGCGCAACGCGAATCACCGCGTCCGGCTGGGCACGATGACCGTCGACGCGGCGGGCGTCTGGTCGGTCGACTTCCGCGTACCGAAGGTGAGACCGGGGTTCTACGCGATCGCGTTCGCCTGCATTCCGTGCGGCAACACCTACTTCTCGAGTGTGTCGGCTGACGAACGCTGGACAGGCGAGGCCGGCCGCGTGCTGAAGGTGCGTCGCTAGTCGATGGCGTCCGAGGTCGTCGACCTCTTCACCGAGCTCGCTGCGATCTCCAGCCCACCCGGCGAGGAGCGTCCCGTCGCGGACGCGGTCACCAGGTACCTGCGTGACCTCGGCCTGACCGTCGACGAGGACGACGCAGGCCAAGCTGTCGGCTCGAACATGGGGAATCTCTACTGCCGCGTCGAGCCGAGCGGCAGCGGTGGCACGCCGCTCTTCCTCTGTGCCCATCTCGACACCGTTCCGCCGGAGGGACCGCTGCAGCCGGTGATCGAGGACGGCGTCGTCCGGAACGCCGGCGGCACGATCCTCGGCGCCGACAACAAGTCGGCCGTCGCCGCGATGCTCGACGGCACGCGCCGCGTGCTCGCCGAGAACCGGCCGCACGGCGGCATCGAGCTGCTCTTCACACCGAAGGAGGAGGTCGGCCTGCTCGGCGCCGCGGCGTTCGATCACACCCGGCTGCACGCGCGACTCGGGTACGTGTACGACCAGGCGGCGCCGATCGGCGACGTCATCCTCGGCGCGCCGTACTCGCAGGCACTCGAGGTGCGCTTCCACGGACGCGCGGCACACTCGGGGATGTATCCCGAGGAGGGACGCTCGGCAATCGCGGCGGCTGCGCGCGCGATCTCCGACCTGCGTCTTGGGCGCATCGACGAGGAGACGACCGCGAATGTCGGCCTGATCGAAGGGGGCAGCGCGGCGAACATCATCCCCGAGTGGTGCACGCTCAGCGCGGAGGCGCGCTCGCACGACGAGCGCAAGCTCGGCGAGGTCGTGCAGGAGATGGTCGATGCCTTCGCATTTGCGGCCGGGCTCGAGGACTGTGAGGTCGAGACAAAGGTCTCGAAGAGCTACAAGGGCTATCGCTTCAAGCGCGACGACGATGTCGTGCGGATCGCGCACGCTGCGCTCGAGCGTTCCGGCTACGCGCCGCAGTACGGCCTCAGCGGCGGGGCCGCCGACGCGAACGTCTTCAATGAGCGCGGCCTCGCGTGCCTCAACCTCGCGAACGGCATGCAGGACATCCACACGTCCGACGAGCGCATCACCGTCGACGACCTCGAAGGCATGGTCGAAGTGACGCTCGCGTTGGTGGACGTCGCGCGCGATGCTGACGCTTAGGCGCGGCCGTATCACCGCCGTCGTGTCGCGCGCCGAGGGGCTCGCACGCCTCGAGGTGGACGGCGTGCCGTGCGTGGCGTATCCGCGGCTGACCGGCCCGGTCGCCCTCGGTGACGACGTGCTCGTGAACGTGCAGGCGCGCGAGCTCGAGCTCGGCTCGGGCGGGTTCGACGTCCTCTATGCCAACATGACGCGCGGGCTCGACCTGCCGGCCGACCCAGGTGCGCACGTGATGAAGCTGCCGTACACGCCGGTACAGGCCGCCGCGCTGCACGCAGAGGAAGCTCGCACGTTGCCGGAGGCGCTCGGCGGCCTGCCCGTCGTCTGCTGCTCCCTGCACAGCCAGCTCGCGCCCGTGTGCGCGGGAATCGGAGCAGGCCGGCGGGTTGCGTACGTCCAGGTGCCCGGCGGTGCTCTGCCCGTGTCGCTCTCGGACAGTCTCCGCGAATTGCGCGAGCGTGGGCTCGTGTCTACGGCCGTCGCTGTCGACGCGTGCGTCGACGGCGACGTGCAGTGCGTGTCGATCGCGTCTGCGCTGCTCTGGTGCGCGGCAGAGGGGTTCGACGTGGTGGTCTGCGCAATCGGCCCGGGAGTGGTGGGGACCGGCACGAGCTTCGGGCACGGCGGGCTGGCGGCGGCAGCGGCGGCGCACACCGCCCGTGCGCTCGAGGGCAGGCCGATCCTCGCCCTGCGCGCGTCGCAGGGCGATGCGCGCGACCGGCATCAAGGCCTCTCCCATCACGTGCGCGACATCCTCCGGCTTGCGGACGGCCTGAGCCTGCCGTGGCCGCGCGGCTACGACACTCCCGCCGACGTCCAGGTGGAGCTCGTCGGGGTCGAGGGCTGGCAGGAGGCCTGTGCCGGGCTGACGCTCTCGCACATGGGACGCGGGCCCGACGAGGACGCGCTCTTCTTCGCCGCTGCATTTGCGGCCGGGCGCACGGCCTGATGGAGCAGCGCCGGCTCGGGCCCGTCATCGGCCTCGGCACGTGGAACACCTTCGGCGGCGACGATGCAACGGCGCGCACCGTCGTCGACGCGGCGCTCGACGCCGGCTGTCGCATGTTCGATTCCTCGCCGATGTACGGCGCCGCGGAGCGCTCGCTCGGCGCGGCGCTGAAAAATCGGCGCAACGAGGTCGACGTCGCGACGAAGATCTGGACCGCCAGCGTCGACGAGGGTCGCGAGCAGTACGCCCGGCAGGTCGAGTGGTTCGGTCGCGTCGAGATCGAGCAGATTCACAACCTGCAGGCGTGGCAGGAGCATCTCCCCTGGCTCGAGCGTGAGCGCGACGCCGGACTGATCGACCGCCTGGGCGTGACGCACTATGCGGCGAGTGCCTTCAGCGAGCTTGCGCAGGCGCTCAGAACGGGGCGCTTCCAGGTCGTCCAGTTGCCGCTCAATCCGCACGAGCGTGACTGCGAGCGCGAGCTGCTACCGCTGGCCGCGGAGCTCGGCGTGTCCGTGATCGTCATGCGCCCGCTCGGCGAGGGCTCTCTCGTCCGGCGTTCAGTGCCCGACGAGGTGCTCCACGAGCTGGGAGTCGAGACGTGGCCGCAGGCGCTGCTGAAGTGGGCGCTCTCGGACGAGCGCGTCGATGTCGTCATCCCGGCGACGCGGAATCCCGAGCACGCACGCGCCAACGCCGTCGCGGGCGAGCCACCGTGGTTCGACGCGGAGCAGCGACAGCTTGTGGAACGCTTCGCCGGGTGAAGCCCGACGCGTCCCGCACCGTCTACGACGGCAAGCTCTTCGACGTGACGGTCGAACGCTGGGGCGAGAACGACCGCGAGATCGTCGAGCATCCGGGCGCAGTTGCGATCGTCGCGGTCGACGCGGACGGAATGCTGACGCTGGTGCGGCAGCTGCGAGAGGCGGCGCGCAAGCAGTTGCTCGAACTGCCCGCGGGGACGCTCGAGGAAGGCGAGTCGCCGCTGGAAAGCGCACGGCGCGAGCTGGAGGAGGAGACGGGCCTGACCGGCGGGACCTGGCGCGAGCTGACGGCGTTCTATACGACGCCCGGCTTTTGCCGCGAGCGCATGCACCTCTTCGCGGCGGAGGGCGTCGAGGCCGGTGAGGCGAGGCCCGAGGACGACGAGGACCTCGAGCTCGTCCGCTGGCGCGTCGACGAGATCGCCGAGCGGCTCGGCGAGATCGAGGATGCGAAGACGCTCGCGGGGCTGCTCCTCTATCTGCGCAAGGTAGGGTGACGCGCCGTGAAGGTCGGTGTCGCAAAGGAGATCAAGACCGATGAGTACCGCGTCGCGCTGACACCGGCCGGTGCGCGCGAGCTCGTGCAACGCGGGCACGACGTGACGATCGAGACCGGCGCCGGCGACGGCAGCTCGTTTTCGGACGGTGCCTACGAGGCGGCGGGCGCGCGCATTGCCGCAGTCGACGACGTGTGGACGGACTCGGATCTCCTGCTGAAGGTGAAAGAGCCGATCGAGCCCGAATACGGACGGCTGCGGGACGGGCTCGTCCTCTTCACGTATCTCCACATCGCGGCGGACGAGCCGCTGACGCGCGCACTCGCCGACAGCGGCATCGCGGCAGTTGCGTACGAGACGGTCGAGACGCCGAACGGCGGATTGCCACTGCTCGCGCCGATGAGCGAGATCGCGGGACGGCTGGCCGCGCAGGCCGGCGCGTACTTCCTCGAGAAGCCGCTCGGCGGACGCGGGCTGCTCTTGGGCGGCGTTCCCGGTGTTGCTCCCGGCCGCGTGGTCGTCATCGGCGGCGGCATGGTCGGCTACAACGCGGCGGTCATCGCGATTGGCCTCGGCGCGAACGTCACCATTCTCGAGCGCTCGCTCGACCGCATGCGCCATCTGGAGGAAGTGCTGTCCGGACGTGTGAGCCTCGTCATGTCGTCGAGCCTGCAGATCGAGGAATCGCTGCGCGAGGCCGACGTCGTGATCGGCGCGGTGCTGATCCCCGGCGCGGTGGCGCCGAAGCTGATCACGCGCGAGATGGTCAGCGGGATGAAAGACGGCGCTGTGCTCGCCGACGTCGCCATCGACCAGGGCGGCTGCGCGGAAACGTCGCGACCGACGACACACAGCGAGCCGGTGTACACGGTCGAGGGCGTCACGCACTACTGCGTTGCGAACATGCCCGGCGCCGTACCGATCACGTCGACGAAGGCGCTGACGAATGCAACGCTGCCCTACGTCGAGGCGATTGCCGACCACGGCCTCGCGGAGGCGGTCGCGCGCGATCCGGCGCTGGCGCACGGCGTCAACGTCCTCGACGGCAAGATCACGTACGAAGCCGTCGCGGACGCGCACGGGCTCGACTACCAGCCGCTCGAGGACGTCCTGCCGCTGTCGGCCGTCTGAATTACGACTTCTGCAGCGGCGAATACCTGACAACGGCCCACGTCACACCGGCGGCAAGGCCGATCACGGCCGCGATGTAGACGAGCATGAGGATCACTCCGAGGACGTTGAGCATGGCCGACCTAGAATAGCTGCATGCCGAGGGCGTGCATCATCGTGCTGGACGCCGTCGGGGCGGGCGAGTTACCCGATGCGGAGGAGTACGGCGACGTCGGCTCCGACACGCTCGGCAACGTCGCGCGCGCCGTCGGCGGGCTCGACCTTCCCAATCTGGAGGCGCTCGGCCTCGGCAACATCGAGCCGCTCGACGGTTGCCCGCCGCAGCCCGGCGCGCCTGCCGTTGCCGGCCGCCTGCTCGAGCGCTCGAAGGGCAAGGACACGACAACAGGACACTGGGAGTTGATGGGCGTCGTCACACCGCAGCCGATGCCGACCTATCCGCACGGCTTCCCGCATGACGTGATCGACCCGTTCATGCATCAGACCGGCCGTGGCGTGCTCGGCAACAAGCCGGCGTCCGGCACCGAGATCATCCAGGAGCTCGGCGAGGAGCATCAGCGCACCGGCAAGTGGATCGTCTACACGTCGGCCGATTCCGTCTTCCAGATCGCTGCGCATGAGGAGACGATCCCGCTCGAGGAGCTGTACGACGCGTGCCGCGCCGCCCGCACCATCCTGACGGGCAAGCACGCCGTCGGCCGCGTGATCGCGCGGCCTTTCACCGGGACGCCCGGCAACTACGAGCGCACGGCGAACAGGCACGACTTCTCGCTCGAGCCGCGCCGTCCGAACTACTTGACCCTCGTGCGCGACGCGGGGATGAAGGTGCACGGCGTCGGCAAGATCGGCGACATCTTCGCCGGCCAGGACATCGACGAGTCGCATCCGACGAAGTCGAACGTCGACGGCATCACGCAGACCGAGAAGCTGCTGCGGGAGGTCGACGACGGCCTCATCTTCACGAACCTCGTCGAGACGGACATGCTCTGGGGGCACCGCAACGACCCCGTCAACTTCCACCGCTGCCTGCAGGACTTCGACCGGCGCCTGCCGGACCTGCTCGACGCGCTGCGGCCGCATGACTTGCTCATCCTCACCTCCGACCACGGCTGCGACCCGACGACGCCTTCGACCGACCATTCGCGCGAGCACGCGCTGCTGCTCGCGTATGTCGAGGGCAAGAACGCGGGCGGGCGGATCCATGCGGGCGAGTTCGCCGACGTCGGCGCAACCGTGAACCGCTGGCTCGGCGGCAAGGCGCCCTCGCGCGGGATACCGGGCCAGCCGATCGTCGAGCACTGACGATCCACGCTGCAGAGCTCATTCGCCGGAAGCGCGACGGCGAGAAGATTCCGGCCGACGAGCTGTCCGAGCTGATCCTGGAGTACGCGCGCGGCAACGTCCCCGACTATCAGCTCGCCGCGTTCTGCATGGCGGTCTACTTCCGCGGCCTCGACGCCGCCGAGACGTTCGCGCTCACCGACGCGATGATCCGCAGCGGCGAGACGATCGACCTGCACGCTGCGATCGGACGCAAGGTCGTCGACAAGCATTCGACGGGCGGAGTGGGGGACAAGACGTCGCTCGCCGTCGGCCCGATCGTCGCGGCGTGCGGCGTGCCCTTCGGGAAGATGAGCGGCCGTGGCCTGGGACATACGGGCGGGACGCTCGACAAGCTGGAGTCGATCCCCGGCTTTCGCGTCGAGCTCTCGACGGAGGAGTTCCTGCAGCAGGTGCGCGACGTCGGGCTCGCGATCATCGGGCAGAGCGCCGACCTCGTTCCGGCCGACAAGCTGCTGTACGGGCTGCGCGACGTGACGGCCACCGTCGACAACGTCTCGCTGATCGCGGCGAGCATCATGTCGAAGAAGATCGCCGCGGGCGCCGATGCGATCGTGCTCGACGTCAAGGTCGGCGACGGCGCGTTCATGAAGACGATCGAAGACGCGCGCCAGCTCGCCGAGACGATGCTCGAGCTCGGGCGCCATGCCGGGCGCGAGGTCGCGTGCGTGCTGACCGACATGGACCAGCCACTCGGGCACGCCGTCGGCAACGCGCTCGAGATCCGCGAGACGATCGCGACGCTGCGCGGCGAAGGGCCGCCGGACTTCACGGAGCTCGTCCTGTCGGCCTGCGCGCATCTGCTCGCGTTCTCCGACCTCGGCATCGACGAAGAGACCGGCCGCGGACGCGCCGCGGCAGCGATCCACGACGGCTCGGCGCTCGCCCTCTACGAACGCTGGATCGCGGCGCAGGGGGGCGATCCAACCGAGGACGCGCTGCCGACGGCGTCCGTCGTGCACGACGTCGCCGCGCCGGAGGAGGGCTTCGTCGCCGCGATCGGTGCGGTCGACGTCGGGATGGCCGCACTGCGTCTCGGCGCGGGACGACAGACGAAGGACGACCGGATCGACCACGCAGTCGGCGTGCTCTGCCTCAGGAAGCGCGGCGATGGCGTCGCCGCCGGCGAGACGATTGCCCAGGTGCACGCGCAGGACGAAAGAGCGGGCGCCCGCGCGGCCGACGAAGTGCTCGCCGCCTACACGTTCGCGGGCGCACCTCCGCCGGCGACGCCGATCGTCCTCGAAACGATCGGCTGATGCCCGAGCTGCCCGAGGTCGAGACGATTCGGCTCGCGCTCGAACCGCACGTTGTCGGGCGGACGTTCGAACGCGTCGAGATCGACGACTCCAGGCTCGTGCGGCCGTTCGAGCCGGTCGCTGTCGCGGCGGAGCTCGAAGGCGAGCGTGTGGCGGCGCTCGATCGTCGTGGCAAGTACCTGATCGTCCGGTTCGAATCGGGCCGGGCTCTCCTGATCCACCTCCGGATGACGGGGAGCCTCCGCCACGCTGCGGGCGGCGAGCTCGCCGACGACCCGCACCGACGTGCCGTCGTCAAGCTGGACGACGGATCCGATGTCGCGTACCGCGACGTGCGCCGCTTCGGTACCTGGCATCTGCTCGAGCCGCACGAAGTCGACGACTACCTCGGCCGCCGCCTCGGCGGCGAGCCGCTCGAGCGCGCCTTCACTGCGAAGCGGCTCGGTGAGCGGCTCGCGGGCCGCCGCGCACCACTCAAGGCGGCGCTGCTCGACCAGCGCACCGTTGCCGGTCTCGGGAACATCTACGTCGACGAGGCGCTGTGGCGCGCGCAGCTCCACCCGCTACGCGAAGCGGGAACGCTCGACGCCGACGAGCTGACCCGCCTGACGAAGGCGATCCGCGAGGCGTTGCGAGCCGGGATCGCGCGGCAGGGCGCGAGCCTGCGGGACTACTCACAGCCGGACGGGCGACGCGGCCGCGCGCAGGAGCGCTTCCGTGTCTACGGCCGTGCCGGGGAACCGTGTCCGCGCTGCGGCACGCCGATCGACAAGATCCGCGTCGGCGGCCGCGGGACGTGGTACTGCCCGAGCTGCCAGGTTCAGGCGGCGAGCCGCTCGGCCAGCCGGCCTTCGCGGTCGAGACGCCAGAGCTCCGTGTAGCCGCCGATCGGCCGCTCGTCGATCAGGATCTGCGGGACCGTCCAGCCGCCGGTCAGGTCGAACAGCTTCTGGCGGAACGCGGGGTCCTCGTCGAGCGAGATCTCGTCGTACTCGATCCCGCGCGATTCGAGGAGCGCCTTCGCGCGGACGCAGTAGCCGCACCAGCGCGTGCTGTAGACCCGGACTCTGGCCATCCCAAGCTGTAACGACCGAAGCCCCGAAACGGTTCCTTCCACTCCCGAAACTAGACTGGCCGGGCCATGGCCGGACGCGGGTACAAGACCGAGGCGGTCGTCCTTCGCTCGTTCCGGCTGGGCGAGGCCGACCGCGTGCTCCACCTCTACACGCTCGCGCGTGGGCGCGTCGGCGCCGTGGCGAAGGGGATCCGCAAGACGAAGTCGCGCTTCGGCGCGCGACTCGAGCCCCTGTCGCACGTCGAGCTGATGCTGCACGAGGGCTCCGGCGAGCTGCAGACCGTCACCGGCGTCGAGCTCCTGAACTCGCATCACGTCGCACGCGAGCAGCGCTATCCCCTCGGGGTCGGCCTCGTCGGGGCGGAGGCGATGCTGCGCCTCTTCACCGAGCAGGAGGCGAACGCGCGCGCGTTCCAGGCACTGACCCGCTTTCTCGAGCTGCTCGACGAGCTGCCCGTGGCCGAGCGACGCCCCTCGCTCGATCCGCTTGCGCTCTCGTTCCAACTGAAGCTCCTCTGGCTCTCCGGCTACCTGCCGCATCTGACGAGCTGTGCCAACTGCGGCAGCCAGGACGTGCCGCTGATCGGCTACTCGCCTGCAGCCGGCGGCGCGGTCTGCGCGGGCTGCCGCGCCGACGCCCTCGCGCTCTCGCCGGCGGGCATCGCCGGGATCGAGTCGCTGCTCGCGCGCCCGCTCGCCGAGGCGGCGGACGCCGGCATCACCGACCGCGCCGCGCGCGACGCGCTCGCTGTCATCACGTCCGCGTACGAGTACTTCGGCAACTTCCGGCTGCGGACGCTGCGCAGCGCCTGATCACGCGTCGGGCTTCTCGATGTCCTCGGCGACGAGCTGCTTGAAGGGCTGAAGCTTCTCGAAGAGCTCGTCCGGCGGGACCTCGCGCTCGACTGCGTCGCCGCCGAGCAGGTACGGCGCAGCCTCGACCGTCGTCCGCCAGGCAACTTCGTCGGCGTCCGTCGCGGCGTGCTCACCACGTTCCGGTTCGAGCGGCTCGACGGCATCGAGGTAGACGTTCGTGAACCCGTCGCGGTCCTGCTCGTGATACTTGATCCGCGCGCGCCGCCCTTCGATGCCCGGCAGCTTCGCAGCGATCGCTTCCTTGAAGGTCGAATACTCGTTGCCCTGATCGTCGACGAGGACGAAACGCGTGTTTCCGGATCTCGTCTTGAACGCCTTGACATCGGCGACGCGCACATCGGCTTCCGGCATGGGCTCGGCCTACCCGTTCCTGCGAGGATTGCACCATGCCGCCGCTCGAGCTCGACGACGACCCCCGGCGCATCGACGTCGCGGCGGTGCACGACTACCTCGCCAACGACTCGTACTGGGCGAAGGGACGCCCGTACGAGGTCGTGGAGCGGCTCATTCGCGAGGCGCAGCGCGTCGTCGGCGTGTACGACGGCGATCGCCAGGTCGGCTTCGCACGCGCGTTCACGGACGGCGTCTCGCTCGTGTACCTAGCCGATGTCTACGTGCTGCCCGAGTACCGCGGGCAGGGGCTCGGCGTCGACTTGATTCGCGAGATGGTCGAGCGCGGCCCGTACGCGGAGCTGCGCTGGATCCTGCACACGCGTGACGCGCACGGGCTCTATCGCAAGGTCGGCTTCGGCGAGCCGTCCGAGCGTGTCATGGAAAAGAACTAGTCGCCCTTCGGCGTCTTCCACTCGCGCTCGAGCGCGTCCTCGAGCCACGGACGCACGCCGCCGATCGGAAGCCGTTCCTGCGCGAGCGAATCGCGGTCGCGCACGGTCACGGTGTCGTCGCCGAGCGTCTGCTCGTCGACGGTGAACGCCCACGGCGTTCCGATCTCGTCCTGGCGGCGGTAGCGGCGGCCGATCGCGCCGTTGTCGTCGTACTCGACGCTGTGGCGCTTGCGGAGCTCCTCGTAGAGACTGCGCGCCTTCGAGACCATGCCGTCGTCCTTTGCGATCAGCGGCAGGATCGCCGCCGTGACCGGTGCGATCTCCGGATGGAAGCGGAGCACGGTGCGCTCGCGCTCGCCGACGACCTCCTCGTCGTAGGCGTCGACGAGGATCGCGACGATGATTCGCTCGAGGCTGACGGCGGGCTCGATCACGTGCGGCACGTACCGCTCGCCGTCGGGCGCGACGTACTCGAGCTTCGTCGTCGAAAACTCCGTGTGCCGCATCAGGTCGAAGTCGCCGCGATTCGCGACGCCCTCGAGCTCGGACCAGCCGATCGGATACTCGTACTCGATGTCGCTCGTCCCCTGCGAGTAGTGCGAACGCTCCTCGGGGCCGTGCTCGCGGACGCGCAGCCGGCTGCGCCGCAGCCCGTAGCGCAGATACCAGCCGAGCCGCTCGTCGATCCAGTAGCGATACCACTGCTCCGAATCGGGCGGCGGAACGAAGAACTCCATCTCCATCTGCTCGAACTCGCGCACGCGGAAGAGGAAGTTGCCGGGCGTGATCTCGTTGCGGAACGACTTGCCGACCTGGGCGATGCCGAAGGGCGGCCGGCGGCGCGCGATCTGCAGCACGTTCTTGAAGTTGATGAAGATGCCCTGCGCGGTCTCGGGGCGCAAATATGCGTGCGAGCCGGAGTCCTCGATCGGCCCGACCGTCGTCTGGAACATGAGGTTGAACTGCCGCGGCTCGGTCAGGTCGCACTCCTTGAACTCACCCGGGTGCTTGCTCGGCTTGCGGCCGCACTGCGAGTCCTCGAGCTTGTCGGCGCGGAAGCGCAGCTTGCAGGTGCGGCAGTCGACCAGCGGGTCGGTGAAGCCTTCCACGTGGCCCGACGCCTCCCAGACCCGCGGGTGGAGGATCACCGCGGAGTCGAGCGCGACGATGTCGTCGCGCTCCAGGATCATCGCCTCGAACCAGCGCGCCTTGATGTTGTTCTTGAGCAGGACGCCGTAGTGGCCGTAGTCGTACGTCGAGCCGAGCCCGCCGTAGATCTCCGACGAGGGGAAGACGAAGCCGCGCCGCCGGCACAGCGACACGATCTGGTCCATGGTCACAGCGTCCACTGCCATGACGTAAGACGTTACTAGCGGACGGCGGCGGCGACCGATCCGGCCGCGACGAGGATCGCTGCCGTGATCGCCACGACGAGCAGCGGGGAGACGCCGCCGCCGCTGCCACCAGTGTTGCCGCGGGCGGTGCTCGGCGCGGTCTTACCGAGACGCGCCTGAAGCGCACGCGTGATGTCGGACTGCGCGGTCGAATAGACGCTCACGTCCTCCGGCAGGTCCGCGAGCGCCTGTCGGTAGCACCTCACCGGATACGTGCCGTCTATCCGCCCGTCGCGCCAGTCGTCGAGGACGCGCGTGCCGCACGACTGCGCCGCACCCGCGCTACCGGTGAAAGCGAGTGCCGTCAGGCCCGTGACCACGGCGAAAGACACGCAAAAGCGCCTACGACCCATCTATCGAGGGTGCCCCGCGATTATGAGGTGAAACGAAAGAACTGCTAAGAACTTTTTAAGACTCGACTAGCCTGAAACGGTGCCGGTCGAGCTCCACATCGTCTCCGACTCCACAGGTGAAACCGCCGCGCGCCTCGTCCAGGCGCTGGAAGCGCAGTTTCCGGAGCAGGAGTTCGAGGAGGTCCGGCATCCGCGCTGCGACACCATCGTCGACCTCGAGCGCGCCGTCGCCTCTGCGCGCGGGCGCGCATCGGTCGTCGTCT
Source organism: Gaiellaceae bacterium (assembly GCA_045806245.1). Lineage (GTDB taxonomy): Bacteria > Actinomycetota > Thermoleophilia > Gaiellales > Gaiellaceae > 3-1-20CM-4-69-9. The sequence goes on from JBJMJR010000105.1 coordinate 56,494, forward strand.
ACACGCTCGTCGACCCGCAGATGCGCGACGCGATGCGCCGCCTGTGCCGGCGTGCGCGCGTGCACTACTGCGACCTGCTCGGACATCCGATCGACGCTGTCGCCCGTGTGTCCGGCCAGGCCGCGCGCATGACGCCGGGCTCGCGCGCCCCGCTCAATCCGGCGTACTTCCGCCGCATCGAGGCGATGGAGTTCGCGGTCAAGTACGACGACGGAGTGGGTGCGGGCCTGGACGAAGCGGACATCGTCCTCGTCGGCGTGTCGCGCACGTCGAAGACGCCGCTCTCCATCTACCTCGGCTATCTCGGCCACAAGGTCGCGAACGTCCCGATCGTCAAGGGCATCGCGCCGCCGAAGGAGCTGTACGAGCTCGATCCCGCCAAGATCGTCGGGCTGACGATCAGCCCCGACCGGCTGGCGGACATCCGCCGCGCGCGCGTTCGGAACCTCGGCGCGAACAACCGGCGCTACGCCGAGCTCACCGAGGTCTATGACGAGCTCGAGGAAGCGTCGGCGCTTCAGCGTCGCCTCGGGTGCCCTGTGATCGACATCTCGGAGCTGTCGATCGAGGAGACGGCGCAGCGGATCCTGCGGACGGTCGAGAGCCGGCGGGCCGACGCCGCAGCGCACCTCACGTGAAGCCGAAGCCGCCGGTCCCCTGGTGGCGTTGGGCCATGTGGTACGCGATCCTCGGCGTCGCGCTCGTTCTCTTCTACGTGATCCTGACGCCTCTCTGGCTCGGCCTCAGAGGTCTCGCGTGGATCGCAGAGTTCCGGGCGAGGCGACGCAGGTAGCGGTCACAACAGCCGGGCTTCGACCGGTTCCTCACCTTGTGCGCTGACGCGATACGCGGTCGCGCCGGCCCGCGACGTCACGACCTCGTGCAGCTTCGTGCCGACGAAGTGGACGCCGACATCGTCGTCAGCGGCAATCCCGGGAGCCAGGCCGCCCGTCACGAGCGCCGTGTACACGGGGCGGCGGCGCTGTTCGCCGTCGTAGTGCGGGCACGCGCTGCCCGGTAGGAAGCCGAGACAGTCCATCGCGGCGAGCTCGGGCCCGAACGAGTCGGTGACGCCGTGCTCGAACCAGCAGATCATCCCGGCGCTCCAGCCCGTCAACAGGATCCCGTTCTGCCACGCCTCGCGCAGCAGCTCATCGAGCGCGTGCAGGCGCCAGATCGCCAGCGCGTTGGCCGTATTGCCGCCGGAGACGACGATCACGTCCTGCTCGAGCACCAGCTCGCGCAGGCCGGCCGGCGGCCACGGAAAGAAGTTCAGGTGCGTCGCCTCGGCGCGGCCGCGCAGCCGCTCGTACCAGAGCAGCGTCATGGCCGCGCTCTCGGCGCCCGCGGTCGGGACGTAGAGGACGCGTCTGCCGCGCGCCAGCCCGAGCGCGTGGTCGAGCAGCGCGTCGTCGGGATAGCCGCCCATCCCGAGGATCTGCGGGTCGGGCACGACCGAAGTCTTAGCACGAGCACATTTCTAGCGTCCGAGCGTGTTCGTTCCCGAGGACTTCGCGGTGCCGCACCGGCTCGAGACGCCGCTCTTCGTGCTCGAGCCGCTCGGGCCGCAGCACAACGACGAGGACTACGCCGCGTGGTCGACGTCCGTCGAGCAGATTCGCGGCACGCCGGGGTGGGAGGGCGGTTCCTGGCCGCGGCCGATGTCGCTGGAGGACAACCGCCGCGATCTCGAGCGGCACGCACGCGACTTCGAGAGCCGGGAAGGGTTCACGTACACCGTCCTCGACCGCGCGAACGGCGAGGTCGTCGGGTGCGTCTACATCTACCCGTCTCGCGAGGCCGGCGCGGACGCCGTCGTGCAGTCCTGGGTGCGCGCGACGTCTGCGAGCCTCGACGCCGAGCTCTGGCGCGCCGTCAGCGACTGGTTGGCCGATTCCTGGCCGTTCGAGCGCATCTCCTATGCGCCGCGGAGCACGCCTGGGGAATAACGCCGGGTATTGCAGGGCATTGTGAGACGATCCCCGCCTTGCCCGCCCAACGATACGTCTATGACTTCGACGAGCCGTCCGACGGCGGCCGGGAGCTGCTCGGGGGCAAGGGGATCGGCCTCGCCGAGATGACCCAGCTCGGCGTGCCCGTCCCGGCCGGGTTCACGATCTCCACGGACGCCTGCCGCGCGTACATGAACGGGGGCAAGCACCTTCCCGACGGCCTCGACGAAGAGATCGAGCAGCACCTCTCGACGCTCGAGCAGCAGACCGGCAAGCGCTTCGGCGACCCGGACGATCCGCTGCTCGTCTCCGTCCGCTCGGGCGCGGCCATCTCCATGCCCGGGATGATGGACACGATCCTCAATGTCGGACTGAACGACGTATCGGTTGGCGGTCTGGCGGAGACGACCCGGAACGAGCGCTTCGCGTACGACTGCTACCGGCGCCTGATCGAGATGTACGGCGAGACGGTCGACGGCGTGCGGTACGAGCACTTCAACTCGGGAGTCGACGACCCGAAGCGCGCGATCGACGGCCTGAAGGCGCTTTACCGCGAGCACACCGGACGCGACTTTCCGCAGGATCCGCGCCAGCAGCTTCGACGCGCGATCCTTGCGGTCTTCGACTCGTGGACCTCGGCCCGCGCCGAAACGTATCGGCGCATGTACGAGATTCCCGACGACCTCGGCACGGCGGTCAACGTCGTGCAGATGGTGTTCGGGAACAAGGGCGACGAGTCGGGAACGGGAGTCGCGTTCACGCGCGACCCGTCGACGGGAGAGCAGGGCCTCTACGGCGAGTTCCTCGCGAACGCGCAGGGCGAGGACGTCGTGGCCGGCATCCGCACGCCGGAGCCGCTCGCGCACATGGAGAACAAGCTGCCGCGGGCGTTCGAGCAGCTGCTCGAGACGATGCGACGGCTCGAAGAGCACTACCGCGACGTGCAGGACATCGAGTTCACGGTCGAGGACAACGAGCTCTACCTGCTGCAGACGCGCTCCGCGAAGCGCACCGCGGCGGCTGCGGTGAAGGCTGCCGTCGACATGGTCGACGAGGGGTTGATCACGCGCGAGGAGGCGGTCGCGCGCATCGATCCGGACCAGCTCGACCAGTTGCTGCATCCGATGCTCGATCCGACCGCGGAGTGGGAGGTGGCGGCGAAAGGGCTGAACGCGTCGCCGGGCGCGGCGTGCGGGAAGATCGTGCTCGACGCCGACACGGCGGAGCAGCGCGGCAAGGCGGGGGAGAAGGTGATCCTCGTGCGCTGGGAGACGACGCCCGACGACATCCACGGATTGATCCACGCGGCCGGGATCCTGACGGCGCACGGCGGCATGACCTCGCACGCGGCGGTCGTCGCCCGCGGGATGGGCAAGCCGTGTGTGGCGGGCTGCGAGGCGCTTTCGATCGACATCGACGCGCGCGAGATCACCGTCGGGGGGCAGACTCTCGCGGAAGGGGACGTGCTGACGATCGACGGTGGCACGGGTGCCGTGATCGTCGGCGAAGTGCCACTCGTTGCACCGCAGGTGAACGACGACCTCGAGACGGTCCTCGGGTGGGGCGACGAGCACCGTCGGCTTGCGGTGCGCGCAAACGCCGACACGCCGGAGGATGCGCAGAAAGCGCGCGACTTCGGTGCGGAGGGAATCGGCCTGTGCCGCACCGAGCACATGTTCATGGCGGAGGAGCGCCTGCCGGTCGTGCGGGCGATGATCCTGGCGGACGACGAGCAGGGGCGCCGCGCCGCACTCGACAAGCTCTTGCCGATGCAGCAAGGCGACTTCGAGGCGATCTTCCAGGCGATGGCCGGGTTGCCGGTGACGATCCGGCTGCTCGACCCGCCGCTGCACGAGTTCCTGCCACCGCTCGAGCAGGCGCAGGACGAACGGATGCGCCGCCGCATCAAGGAGCTCCACGAGTCGAATCCGATGCTCGGCACCCGCGGCTGCCGACTCGGCCTGCAGTTCCCGGAGATCTACGAGATGCAGGTGCGCGCGATCATCCGCGCGGCGCGTGAGGTCGAGAACCGCACGGGCGAGGCACCGATCGTCGAGATCATGCATCCGCTCGTCGCGTTCGAGGAGGAGCTGCGCCGACTGCGCGAGCTCACCGTGCAGGTCGCCGAGGAGGAGGGGTCCGAGGTCGAGTACCTCTGCGGCACGATGATCGAGCTGCCCCGCGCCTGCGTGCGCGCCGACGAGATCGCCGAGCATGCCGACTTCTTCTCGTTCGGGACGAACGACCTGACGCAGACCGCGCTGGGGTTCTCACGTGACGACGCGGAAGGCAAGTTCCTGGCCTACTACCTCGAGGACGGCGTGCTCGAG
>JBJMJR010000106.1:0-33032 GCA_045806245.1 Gaiellaceae bacterium
TCCCGAAGGAGCTTCACGCCCCGGCCCGGGTGCAGCTTGATCGCCGCGAACTCGTCGTCGTCGAGGGCTCCGGGCTTCTTCAGGATCCGCTCCGGGACGGAAAGCTTGCCGATGTCGTGCAGCAGCCCCCCGATGGCGAGGTCGCGTAGGCGTCCTGGCGGGAGGCCGAGCTCTTCCCCGACCTGGACGGCGCGCATCGCGACGCGGCGCGTGTGCTCCTCCGTCGACTCGTCCTTTTCGGCGAGCAATCGAGTGAGCGCGCGAACACGCGCGCCCAGGAACGCCTCTTCGGCGGCGACGAGGTCGCCCGCGCGGAGGTCGCCGACGAGCGAGCGTGACTGCGCGGGACGGAAGAGGTCGACCGCGACGGTGACCCCGACGGAGATGATCCCGACGAGCTCGAACAGATGTCCGAGCCACCAGCCGAGCTGCATGTAGTTCATGAGCAACGCCGGCGGCAGGGCGGCGGTCAGCCAGGCGATGCCGATGACGACGATCAGGTCGGCGCCGCGGCGCGTCAGGAGGTACGTCTTGAGCGCCCGCATCAGCAGGATCGCGAAGAACGCCGCGCCGGCGACGAGCGCGATCCACGCCGGCTTGCTACCCGGGGTCGGGACGCTCGGGACGACTCGCGGAATCGCGAGGCCGATCAGGCCGAGGAAGAAGACCGTGGCGAACGCAAACGCCTGGAGTGCCAGCAGCGGTCCCATCTTGCGCGGGCGTCGAAGCGGCGGTGCGGCTGACAGCGCGAGCACTGCCGCGCCCGCAGGCAGCGTCGCCGCTCCTGTCAGGGCGAGCACGCCGTTCATGCCGATCAGCACGCCGGGCGTCGCGAGGCCGTGGATCGCCAGCAGCGCCGACATCACGGTGAAGCCTGTGCCGATCAGGACGACGCGGCCGTCGTTTCGGCGCACGCCGACGACCGTCAACGCGAGGGACACGGCGGTTGCGGCGAGTGCGCTGACGCCGACGCCGACGAAGTGCACGGTCATGCCGAACATGACCATGTGATGGCCGACGACCAGCAGCAGCCCAACGGGGAGCACGCCGCCGATGCCCAGCAGGAGTGCGAGCGGAACGATCCGCTCGCGGAAAAGCAGCCGCATACCAGACACAATCGGCACGAATCGGGTGCCGTGCGTACCCCGTACGGGTGAGAGCTAGGCGACGCCGAAGAGCGGCAACGCCGCTTCCAGCCCGGCGATCTCCACGTCGATCGGGCACTGCCAGTCGGCTCGCTCGAGCCGGTAGTCGTAGTGCTCGACGGGCTCGCCGCGCGGGGCGACGGTACGCCTGCCCGTCACCTGGTAGCCGAGCTTCGCGGAGACGCGCTGCGAGGCGACGTTGTGGGCGAGCGAGCCGCTCAGCGCGACCTCGGCGCCGAGGCCGGCGAAGGCGAGCTCCAGGATCGCGGCGCGTTGCTCCGTGCCGAGGCCGCGCCCCTGGTGCGGCGCGCCCAGCCACGAACCCGTCACCACCTCTCGCGTCGAGGCGAAACCGGCCGACTCGACTCCCTGCGAGCCGATCGGGCTGCCGTCGACGAACGTGACCAGGTTGAGGCACCACTTCTCGGGGCGCCACGCCGTCCACATTCCTCGATGGAACTCCAGGAAGGCGTCCAGGCGCAGGTCGTCCGTCCACGGCACGAAGAACGGCATCTCCTGCGGCGGATGGATGCCCGCTTCGGCGACGCGAAAGAGGTCGACGAGCTCCTGCTCCGTCGGCAGGCGAAGCTCGAGCCGCGGTGTGCGGACGCGAATGTCCCAGAGCGGCGCGACGCTCACGGCTCGAGCCGCTCGGGATGGCCGAGCGTGCCGAGCTCCGCGATGTCGCGTCGGAAGAAGAGCGAGGTCGTCCAGTCGGCGACGACGCGCAGCTTCCGTGTCAAAAGCGGGAGCTGGTAGAGGTGATACGTGCGCGTGACGAACCAGCCGGGAAAGCCGCGGAGCAGCGCTCCGGGAACCTGCGCGATTCCCTTGTAGCGCCCGAGTGTCGCCACCTGCCCGAGCATGCGGTAGCTGTAGGGCTTCGGCTCGCCCGCGAGGTTCTTTGCGAGGCGCCGCGCCTGTCGCAAGGCGTGCTGGGAGGTCGGCGGATCGTATGCGCCCGGCGTCGCACCGTTCGGCACGCGCGCGCCGTCGCCGAGCGCCCAGACATTCGACAATCCCTCGACTTGCAGCGTCGGCTCGACCTTGATGCGGCCGCGCTCGTCGAGCGGCAGCCCGAGGCGCTCGTTCAGCGGATGCGCACGCACGCCGGCGGTCCATACGACGGTGCTGGTGAGGATGCGTTCGCCGTCGGAGAGGACCGCTGCGTGCGGCTCGACGGATTCGAGCGTCGTGGCGACGCGGATGTCGACACCGCGGCCGGCGAGCTGGCGCGCCGCGTAGTCGCCGAGGCTGCGCGGAATCTCCGGCAGGATCGTCGGCGCCGCATCGACGAGCACCCAGTGCTGCTCGGCCCCGCGCAGCGCCGGGTAGTAGCGGAGCGCGTCGCGCACGAGGTCGGAGAGCTCCGCGAGCGCTTCGACACCGGCGTAGCCGGCGCCGACGAAGACGAAGGTGAGCTCGCGGCGGCGATGTCCGTCGCTCGGTGCTGCAACTGCGGCTTCGAGGCGGCGCAGGACGTGGTTCCGCAGATAGATCGCGTCCGGGAGCGTCTTGAAGCCGAGAGCGTGATCCGCGAGGCCCGGGATCGGCAGCGTGCGCGAGATCGCCCCGAGCGCCACGACGACGTTGTCGAAGTCGAGCGCGACGACACCGTCCTCGGTTTCGACCTGCACGGCGCGCCGCTCGACATCGAGCGCAGTCGCACGACCGAGCAGCAGTTCGGCGTGCGGGCACATCATCCGCAGCGGCACGACGACGTGTCGCGGCTCGAGCGACCCCGACGCGGCCTCGGGCAGCATCGGCGTGTAGAGCATGAAGTTCTCCGGGGAGACGATCGTCGCGCCGCGTTTTCCGAGCAGACGCGCGACGTAGCCCCCGGCAAAGCCGCCGCCGATCACGAGCGTGCCGCCCAGCGCTTTCGCCATAGGAAGGGTTCTACGAGATTTCGGCCAGGCGCTGGGAGAGGAACCGCCGCTCAGGCTCCGTCTGCGCGAGCTCGAGCGCGCGTCTATACGCCTCGGCGGCCTCGTCGAGGCGCTCGAGCCGCCGCAGCAGATCGGCGCGCGCCGCGTGGTAGAGGTGGTACTCGTCGAGCGGCAGGTCGCGCATGAGCGCGAGCCCGCTCTCCGGGCCGGCCGCCATCGCCACGGCAACGGCGCGGTTCAGCTCGACGACCGGAGACGGTGTGCGTTCGGCGAGCTGCGCGTAGAGCGCAGCGATCTGCGTCCAGTCCGTCTTCGGCTCGGTATGCAACGCGGCAATCGCCGCCTGCAGCTGGTACGGGCCGGCCGAGCGGAGGCCGAGCGCGCGGTCGAGGACGCGCAGCCCTTCGTCGATGCGCGCCTGGTCCCAGAGCGTGCGGTCCTGATCCTCGAGCAGCACGAGGTCGCCGCCCGGGGTGGTGCGCGCCTCGCGGCGCGAATCCTGCAGCAGCAGCAGCGCCAGCAGGCCGAGCGCCTCGGCTTCGTCCGGCATGAGCACTGCCAGGAGCTTCGCGAGGCGGATGGCCTCGTCGCACAGCTCGCGGCGCACGAGCGCATCGCCGGCGGTGGCTGCGTACCCCTCGTTGAAGACGAGGTAGAGCACGGCGAGGACGGCGCGCAGCCGTTCCGGCAGCAAGTGGTCGGGTGGGACGCGAAAAGGGATGCCGGCGTCGCGGATCTTGCGCTTGGCGCGGACGAGCCGTTGGGCCAGCGTCGCTTCGGGCACGAGGAACGCCCGCGCGACCTCGTGCGTCTGCAGGCCTGCGACCTCGCGGAGCGTCAAGCCGATCTGCGCGTCCGTGGACAGAGCGGGGTGGCAGCAGGTGAAGACGAGGCTGAGGCGGTCGTCGGGGATCGAGCTCACGTCGTCCTCCTCGTCGGTCCGCAATGCCTCGAGCCGCGCGAGCAGCTCGGTCTTGCGCTCGAGCGTGCGCTCGCGCCGGATCCGGTCGATCGCACGGTTGCGCGCCGTCGCGACGATCCACGCCGCGGGATTGCGTGGCGTGCCGTCGCGCGGCCAGCGCTCCAGCGCCGTCGCAAACGCGTCCTGCACCGCGTCCTCGGCGAGCTCGAAGTCACCGAGGACGCGGATGAGGATCGAGACGGCACGCCCCCACTCCTCCCGAAAGAGCGCGTCGACGCTCAGCTCGCGACGAGCGGCCGTATCTCCACCGAGCCCTTGTCGACGAGCGGAACGCGTTGCGCGAGCTCGATCGCCTGATCGAGGTCCTTGCAGTCGGCGACGAAGTACCCGCCGATCACTTCCTTCGTCTCGGCGAACGGTCCGTCCGTCACGACCGTCTCGCCGGCGTTGACGCGCACGACCCTCGCCTCGGCGGGGTCTTCCAGCTCGAGGCCGTTCACCTCGATGCCCTGCTCGCCCAGCCAGCCGAAGAGCGCGTTCCAGCGCGGCATCTCTTCCTCGCGCGCCTTCTGCCCCTCCTCGGGCGTCAGGTCGCGCCAGGATTGCCACTGGTCGGCGCTGTTGTTCAGGAGCAGCAGGTACTTCATGCCGCTTCCTCCTCGTGCGCGACCCTGAGCTCGACCGGGCCGTCCGTCGAGGTGGGGATCTGGCTGGCGAGCTTCGTCGCCTCGTCGAGGTCGTCGCACGCCAACACGTAGAACCCGCCGAGCTGCTCCTTCGTCTCCGCGAACGGCCCGTCGGTGATCAGCAGCTCCCCGTCGCGCACGCGCACGGTCGTTGCGGCCTGCGTCGGAGCGAGCTCCCCTCCGCCGACGAGCTTCGCGCCGGCGACGGCTGCGAATGCGCGATGCCGGCTGTACACCTCTTCCCGCTCCTCGTCGCTGAGCCCCTGCCACCGAGACTCGTCTCCGTAGATGAGCGCCAGTACCTTCACTCGTGTCTCCTTTCGTCGCTGTCGACACTACGACGAACGGGAAGCCTCCAAATCGACAGGGATGTCCTTGACGAGGTAGATGAGCGTGTCGTCGACCTCGAGCGGCCCGCTGCGCACGAGGATCGTGCCGACGACGCGCTGCGGCGGGACGCCGGCATCCCGGTAGCCGAGCTTCTCGTAGAGCTTTCTCGCGGCGGTGTTCTCGATCCCGTAGCTGATGCTGACCCGCTCGTGTCCGCGCTCGCCGACGACCCTCTCGATTCCGCGCATGAGCTCTTCGCCGATCCCGCGGCGGCGCCTGTCCTCGCGGACGAACACGTCTTGGACCTCGGGAACTCCGAGTGTCGTTCGCGTCCAGGCGACACAGCCGTGCGCGACCGGCTCGCTGTCGTCCCACGCGACGAAGTAGGTCTGCGGGCCGCCGAGCCGCGCCAGGGGAAGGCCGTCGCCGATGCGCTCGGCATCGGGATCGGTCAGCGCGCGGACGTCGATGAGGCCGCCAGACGCCGCAGGAACGTGAGCGCGCCGCCCTTGTCCAGCATGTCGTTGAGGTTGCCGCACTTCGGGCTCTGGACGCACGACGGGCAGCCGTCGCTGCAAGGACATCCCTCGACCATGCGCGCGGTGTCCGCGACCCAGCCCTCGAACGCGTCGAACCCGCGCTCGGTGATGCCGACGCCGCCCGAGTGCCCGTCGTAGATGAAGACGGTCGGGCGGTTCGTCTGGAAGTGGATGTTCGTCGACAGGCCGCCGATGTCCCAGCGGTCGCACATCGCCCACAGCGGCAGCAGCGCGATCATCGAGTGCTCGGCGGCATGCAGTGTCCCGAGCAGCGTCGGCATCTGCTCCAATCCGTCGAGCTGCTGCGGCTCCGGCACGTACCAGATCGCCTCGGTCTCGAAGCTCGTCTCCGGCAGGTCGAGGTCGACGGTCTCGAGCGTCGACTGGTCGCGCACCGACTTCTTCTGGTACGCGACGACCTGCTCCGTCACCGAGATGCGGCCGAAGCACAGTTCCATCCCGCAGCGCCACTCGTTCCGCAGCGTCTCCTCGATCGCCGTGTTCGTGTCTTTCTTCGCCTGCGTGTAGTAGTCGCCGCTGTACGGCGTGACGACCGCCGTGCGCGCCTGTAGGTCGAGCTCCCGCACGAGGTAGCTCTCGCCCAGGTGGAGGTAGATGGCGCCTTCGTGCACCGTCGAGTACGCGCGCTCGCGCTCGACGAGGCCGAGGACCGTACCGCTCTGCGCTTCCACGACGGCGAACGTGTCGGGCGTCGTCGAGCGGAGCCCGAACTGCCCGGCGGGGTAGTCGCGGCCGGCCCAGACGTAGCCGCTCTTCGTGTGCTTCAGCTCCGGGAGCAGCGCAGCTCGCTCGAGCGCCTCGTCGCCCATCGTCGCGCGGTCGGCGTCGTCGAGGGGCGCCTCGAAGGCCGCGGCCCGGACGTGGCCGTCGAGCACGCGCGGATTCGCATGGTCGAGGATCGCCGCCTCGACGCTGCGTTGCAGGAGCATCTCCGGCTCGCGCATGAAGTACTGGTCGAGCGCGTCCTCGCTGGCGATCAACACCGCGAGGCCCTGGCCACGGCGTCCTGCGCGTCCCCACTGCTGGCGGAGTGACGCAACCGTGCCCGGGAAGCCGACGGAGATCGCGCAGTCGAGCAGGCCGATGTCGATGCCGAGCTCGAGCGCGTCGGTCGCGGACACGCCGAGGAGCTCGCCCTCGACGAGGCGCCGCTCGATGTCGCGGCGCTGCGCCGGCGTGTAGCCGGCGCGGTACGGCGCGAGGCGCTTGGCGGTCGCCGCATCCACGCGGTCGACGCTGAAGCGGTGGATCAGCTCCGCCGCCTTGCGGCTCTTGGCGAAGCAGATCGTCCGCAAGCCGCGCGAGACGAGCCCGGCCATGACGCGTGACGCCTCGCCGAGCGGGCTCGCGCGCAGGCCGAGCTCGGCATCGAGCAGCTCCGGGTTCCGGAGCGCGATCGTCCGCTCCGCGCGTGGCGCGGCGTCTCGGTCGACGACGGTTGCCTCGACGCCGCCGAGCGCCGCCGCGAGCTCGCCGGGGTTCGCGATGGTCGCCGACGCGAACAGGAGCTGCGGCTCGGCGCCGTAGACGCGGGCGAGGCGCCGCAGCCGCCGCAGGACGTTCGCCACGTGTGAGCCGAAGACACCGCGGTAGACGTGCGCCTCGTCCACGACGATGTAGCGGAGGTTGTGCAGCACGTCCGCCCAGCGATCGTGATGCGGCAGCACGCCGACGTGGAGCATGTCGGGGTTCGTCAGGATGACGTTTGCCCAGCGACGGATCTGCCAGCGTCGCTCGGCCGGTGTGTCGCCGTCGTAGATCGCGGCCCGCACGTTCGGCGCGCGCAAAGCAGCGAGGGCGCGCGCCTGATCCTGAGCGAGCGCCTTGGTCGGGTAGAGGTACAGCGCGCGGTCCTTCGGTTCGCGCGCGAGCGCGTCGATGACCGGCAGGTTGAACGCCAGCGACTTTCCCGACGCGGTGCCGGTGGCGAGGATCAGGCTCTCACCGCGCGCGGCTGCGTCCCAGGCGTCGCGCTGGTGCGCGTAGAGGCCGTCGAACGGCAGGATTGCGCGGACGTCGGGGTGCAGATTGTCCGGCAGCGACGTAACGCCGGCGGCCGCGGCCGGCACCGTCTCGACGTGCGCGAGCTCTTCGCCGGCGAGCAGGTCGTCCCACGTGACGGCGCCCACGGTGCTCATTCCGCAGCCGTGCTCTGTCGGAATCCGCACGGGAGCCGACCGAGCTTCGCCATTGTCAAAGCACGACCGCAGTGCGGCACATCGAGCATGTGCCACACGGTACCTTTGCGTCACCGGGGTGCCCTAGGGGCTGAGATCACACCCGTCGAACCTGATCCGGTTAGGACCGGCGAAGGGAGGAGCAGACGCTGGACAGACGCAATGCGTGGACGCCGCAGGCGGGCTTTGCCCGCCGGAGGCGCGCTGTGGCCGTGGGTCGCACACCAAGAAGGAGGGGGCCCACGGGGGAACCATGGGTTCCCCCGTGTTGACCGGCGAAGGGAGAGCGTTGCTTCCAAGATGTCTGACGATTGCCGGCTCCGACTCCGGGGGCGGCGCCGGGATTCAGGCCGACCTGAAGGCCTTCGCCGCCGCGGGTTGTTTCGGCACGAGTGCGATCGTCGCGCTCACCGCGCAGAACACGGTCGGCGTGACGGCCGTGCTGGAGGCTCCGCCGGACTTCGTCCGCGCCCAGCTGGAAGCCGTCTGCTCCGACATCGGCGTCGACGCCGCGAAGACCGGCATGCTGTTTTCGCGCGCGTGTATCGAGACCGTTGCGGACTTCCTCGAGGAACACCGCGTGCCGCTCGTCGTCGATCCGGTGATGCTCGCGAGCTCCGGCGCGAGGTTGCTCCAGGACGACGCCGTCTCGACGCTCGTCTCCCGCCTGTTCCCGCTCGCGACGGTCGTGACGCCCAACCTGAACGAAGCCGAGGCCCTTGCCGGAACGTCCGCGTCGCGGCGTGAGCTGGCGGAGCGCATCCACGAGCTCGGAGCGTCGGCGGTCGTGGTCACCGGGGGCCACGGAAACGAGCCGGTCGACCACCTCTTCGACGGGGCTCGCCACGTCGAGATTCCGGTCGATCGCTACGACGTCGCGGCGACACACGGTGCGGGCTGCACGCACTCGGCGACGCTGGCTGCTGAGCTTGCGAAAGGACGCACGCTCGAGGACGCGGCCCGCCGCGCAGCCGTGGTCGCCTCGACGGCCGTGCGTAACGGCCTCGTCGGCCTGGGCGCCGGGGACGGTCCCGTGGACGTGCTGGGGCTGAGCGCATGAGCGTCTCACCCGGGACGACCCTGCGGCAGTTGCGCAAGCGCAAGCCGCTCGTTCACCAGATCACGAACTACGTGGTGATGAACGAGACCGCGAACGCGACGTTGGCAGTCGGTGCACTGCCGGTGATGGCGCACGCGCGCGAAGAGGTCGAGGAGATGGTCGCGCTCGCCGGAGCGCTGGTGCTGAACATCGGCACGCTTTCGCCGTCCTGGGTCGAGGCGATGCTTGCTGCGGGCAAGGCGGCGAACGCGGCGGGCATCCCCGTCGTGCTCGATCCGGTCGGCGCCGGCGCGACGCGCTATCGCACCGAGACGGCGAAGCGCATCCTTGCGGAGGTCGACGTCGCCGTGCTGCGCGGAAATCAGGGCGAGGTCGCGACGCTGGTCGGCGTCGCCGCCGAGGTGCGCGGTGTCGAGTCGATCGGCGCGGCAGACGACGCGGCCGGCGTGGCACGCGCGGCGGCGCGCAGCCTTGGCCTGGTCGCGTCGGTGACGGGCCCTGTCGACCATGTCTCGGACGGGGAGCGTTCGATCGCCGTCGAGAACGGCCACGAGCTGCTTGCAACAGTGACCGGCACCGGGTGCATGTCGAGTGCCATCACGGGCTGCTTCCTCGCCGTCAACCGCGCTGCAGCGCTCGAGGCGGCCGCGGAGGCGCTCGCCGCGTTCGGGGTCGCGGGCGAGGATGCCGCGCAGGACGCGAAGGGGCCGGGCACGTTCCACGTGAACCTTTACGACGCGCTTGCTGCCCTCGATCCCGACACCCTCGACGGTCGCATACGGATCGCGTGAAGCTGCACGCCCTCGTCGAAGAGCTCGAGACGGCGCGCGTCGCCGTCGAAGGCGGCGCGACGGTGGTGCAGTGGCGGCTGAAGGACGCGCCCCGCGTCGACGTGGTCGAGCGCGGTCGCGCCACGCGCAGCCTCTGCGCGCGGCACGGCGTCCCGTTCGTCGTCAACGACGACCTCGAGGCGGCGCTGATGCTCGGCGCGGACGGCGTCCACCTCGGCCGCGACGACGAGGGTGCCAGCGCGGCGAAGGAGCATGGGCTGATGCTGGGGCTCTCGGCGACGACGCTCGACGAGGCCCGCGCGGGCGAGGAGCAGCGCGCCGACTACATCGGCGCCGGCCCGATCTGGGCGACGCCCTCCAAGCCCGATGCCGACGCGCCGCTCGGTCTCGACGGCCTGCGTGAGCTGTGCGCCGCGGTGTCGACACCGGTGGTTGCGATCGGCGGCGTCGACGTGACGAACGCCGCCGACTGCATCGGCGCGGGAGCCGCGGGGGTCGCCGTCATCCGGGCCGCGCGGGATGTGGCCGCGTTGCGCCGCGCGATCGATGCAGCTTTCTGAGCTGGGCGAGCTGGGACTGCTCGCGGAGCTCGAGCGCCGCGGCCTTGCGCACCGCATCGAGCACGACGCCGCCACGCTCGACGACGGCCTCGTCGTGACGCAGGACGCGCTTGTCGAAGGCGTGCACTTCCGGCTCGACTGGATCTCGTGGCGGGACCTCGGCTGGCGTGCGGCCGCAGTGAACCTCAGCGACCTCGCCGCCTCCGGTGCGGACCCGCAAGGGTTGATCGTCACGTTCGCCGCGCCGTCGGACACCGAGGTGGACGACGTGCTCGAGCTGTACGCCGGTTTGCAGGAGTCCGGCGTGCCGGTGCTGGGCGGGGACACGACCCAGGCGGACCAGGTCGTGCTCAGCGTGACGGCGGTCGGTCGGTCGCACCGCGTGCCCGGCCGCACCGGCGCCCAGCCGGGTGACAGGCTCGTCGTCACCGGTGCGCTCGGCGCCGCCGGCGCCGCGTTCCGCCGCGACGCGTTCGTCCGTCCGCCGCTTCGCCTCGCGGAAGGCAAGGAGCTCGCGGCGCACGCGCACGCGATGCTGGATCTCTCGGACGGGCTCGCCCTCGACGCCGGGCACATCGCGTCGCGCTCAGGGTGCTGTGTCGTGATCGAGCTCGAGCGTGTGCCGCTTGCGGAGGGCGCGCGGCTCGACGACGTCGGGTTCGGGGAGGACTACGAGCTGCTCGCGGCCGTTGCGCAGCCGACGCGCTTCAGCGAGATCGGCCGGTGCGAGGAAGGCGAGGGCGTCGTGCTGACGCTCGAGGGCCGGCGGTACGAGCTAGGCGGCTGGGAGCACTTCCGCTAGCGCGCGCTCGTAGTGCGAGCGCGGGCGCGCGCCGATGATGGTCGCCTTCGCCTCGCCGCTTTCGAACAGGATCGCCGTCGGAATGGAGAGGACGTCGTACCGCGTGGCGGTGACGGGATTCTCGTCGATGTTCAGCTTCGCGAACTCGACCCGGCCGCCTAGATCGGCCTCGAGCTGCTCCAGGATCGGCTCGACCGCACGGCACGGTCCGCACCACGGCGCCCAGAAGTCGAGCACGACGGGCACGTCACACTGAAGCACGTCGTGGTCGAACGTCTCGTCGCTGACCTCGAACACGAGCCCAGCGTAGCCGCCTAGAGGCGGCCCGCGAGTGCGGCCACCCGCAGCAGCGGCACTCGCCAGATCGCCTCCGCGACGATTGCGCGCGACATCTTCGAGCCGCCCGCCTCGCGGTCGGCGAAGGTGATCGGGATCTCGAGGACGCGAAAGCCCGAACGCAGCGCACGGTACGTCGTCTCGATCTGAAACGCGTATCCCTTGGAGTCGATCGCGTCCAGGTCGATCGACTCGAGCACTGCGCGGCGGTAGCACTTG
The DNA here is from genome assembly GCA_045806245.1 of Gaiellaceae bacterium. Lineage (GTDB taxonomy): Bacteria > Actinomycetota > Thermoleophilia > Gaiellales > Gaiellaceae > 3-1-20CM-4-69-9. The sequence goes on from JBJMJR010000106.1 coordinate 11,478, forward strand.
AATCCCCCCGTCAGGTCGTGCACGCGCACGCCGAGCAGCACGCGCGCGTACCACGAGCCTCCGGCCGAGATGACGCGCCGGAGCAGTCCCCAGTTGCGGACGCCGCCGCCGGCGACGTAGCGCGAGCCGAGCACGACGTCCGCGTCGGCCGCCGCTGCCACGAGGCGCGGAACGTCGTTTGGGTCGTGCGAGAAGTCGCAGTCCATCTCCAGGACGAGCTCGGCCCCCTCCGCGAGGGCGCGCCGGAAGCCCGCAAGGTATGCAGGCCCGAGGCCTTCCTTCTCGGAGCGGTGGAGGACGGTGACGTACGCGAGCTCCGCGGCGAGCGTGTCGGCGAGCTCGCCGGTGCCGTCGGGAGAGTTGTCGTCGATCACGAGCACGCGAACGCCCTTGCCGTCGAGGGCGCGCAGCATCGCCTCGAGGTTCTCGCGCTCGTTGTACGTTGGGAGACAGACGACGGCCGAGGGCACGGACGTATATTCACCGGATGGCTCGCGCGCTGCCCCGCAACGTGGACGTCGCGGACCAGCTCGACCTTCTCGCCGACCTGCTGGAGATCGAGGGGGAGGCCTCGTTCCGTGTGCTCGCGTACCGCAAGGCGGCGACTCGCATCCGCGAGACCGCAGGCTCGGTGGCGGAGCTCGCCCTGAACGGCCGGGCGAAGGACCTGCAGGGGATCGGCAAGACGATCGAGGAGAAGATCGTGCAGGTCGTCGAGGACGGCGAGATGCATGCGCTGACCAAGCGCAAGCAGGTGATCCCGACGGAGGTCGTCTCCTTCATGCGACTGCCGGGGCTCGGGCCGAAGACCGCCGCTCGGATCTGGAAGGAGCTGGGCGTCACGACGGTCGACGAGCTGAAGCGCGCGGCGGAGCAGGAGCAGCTGCGCACGCTCGCGGGCCTGGGTGCGAAGACGGAGGAGCGCATCCTCAAGGCGCTCGCCGAGAAGCAGCAGGAACCTTCGGACCGGCGGCTGCTCGGCGACGGCCTCGGCGCGGTCCTCGCCGTCGTCTCGGTTCTGCGGGAGCATCCCGCCGCGGTCGAGGTCTCCGAGGCAGGGAGCGCTCGCCGCCGGAAGGAGACGTTCCGCGACCTCGACATCATCGCGACCGCGAGCGATCCGGACGCGCTGATCGACTACTTCACGAAGCTGAAGTGGGTGATCGAGGTCGTCGCCAAAGGCCCGACGAAGGCAACCGTGCTGTCGAACGAGGGTCTGCGCTTCGACCTCCGCGTCGTGCCGCCCGAGTCGTACGGCAACCTGCTCCAGCACTTCACGGGCTCGAAGCATCACAACCTCGCGCTGCGCGAGCGTGCGGTCAAGGACGGCCTCTCCGTGTCCGAGTACTCGATCACGGTCGTCGAGACGGGCGAGGAACTGACGTATGCCGACGAGGCCGACGTCTACGAGCGTCTCGGCTACGAGTTCATCCCGCCCGAGCTCCGTGAGAACACCGGCGAGCTGCAGGCTGCGCGCAAGGGCGAGCTGCCCGCGCTCGTCGAGCTCGCTGACATCAGAGGCGACCTCCACTCCCACACGACGCACTCGGACGGGCGCGACACCCTGGAGCGGATGGCGCTCGCCGCGCGCGAGCGCGGCTACTCGTACCTCGCTGTCACCGACCACCCGCGCGGGACGCTTGCGGAGCAGGACCTCGAGATCGACGCGCTCAACGAGCGGCTGAAGCCCTTCAGGCTGTTGAAGGGAATCGAGGTCAACATCCGCATCGACGGCTCGCTTTCGCTGCCCGACGACGTTCTCGCCGAGCGGGACTGGGTCGTCGCGTCGCTGCACGCTGCGTTCGACCGCAACCCGACCGAGCGCGTGCTCACCGCGATGGAGAGCCCGCACGTCGACATGATCGGCCACCTGACGGCACGCAAGATCAACATTCGTCCTCCCGCAGACGTGCAGATCGAGCGCGTCGTCGAGAAGGCCGTCGAGACCGGCACGTTCCTCGAGATCAACTCCCAGCCGAACCGCCTCGACCTCCGCGACACGCACGCGCGTATGGCCGGGGAGGCGGGGGTGAAAGTCGCCGTCAACACCGACGCGCACCAGCTCAGCGCCCTCCAGCACATCGAGATGGGCATTGCGCAGGCGCGGCGTGCTTGGCTGACGAAGGAGCAGGTGCTGAACACGCGCACCTGGGCGCAGATCAAGAAGCTGCAGAAATGAGCTTTCGGGAAGACGGCGTCGCTGCCGTCGAGTGGGCGGCGCGCTACCTCGAGCGCGTCGGCGAGTACCCGGTGCTGGCACAGGTCGAGCCCGGCGAGATCCGCTCCCGGCTACCGGCCTCGGCGCCCGAGGCCGGCGAGCCGTTCGCCGACGTGCTGCGCGACCTCGACGACGTGCTGCTACCTGGTATCACGCACTGGCAGAGCCCGCGCTTCTTCGCCTACTTCTCGGTCAGCGCCGCCGAGCCCGGCATCCTCGCCGAGCTGCTCGCGGCGACTCTCAACTCGGTCGCGTTCCTGTGGCGAACGTCGCCGGCCTCGACCGAGCTCGAGGCGCTGACGCTCGACTGGACGGCGCAGCTGCTCGGCTTGCCGCGGGGGTGGCACGGCCACATCGAGGACACCGCTTCGACGTCGACGCTCGCCGCGCTCGCCGCGGCGCGCGAGAGGACCGGCCGGAACATCGTTGTCTGCTCGGAGCACGCCCACTCGTCCGTCGACAAGGCGGCGAAGCTGCTCGGGCTCGAGCTGCGCAAGGTTCCGGCCGACGCGCAGTACCGCCTGCGCGTCGACAAGCTCGACCTGGGGGATGCCGCCGCCGTGGTCGCGACCGTCGGGACGACGTCGATCGCCTCGGTCGATCCGGTTCCCGAGATCGCCGACGCGTGTGCCGAGGCCGGCGCGTGGCTGCATGTCGACGCGGCGTATGCCGGGTCCGCGTGGGTGTGCCCGGAGCTGCGCTGGTCACAGGCCGGCGTGGAGCGCGCGGACTCCCTAGTGGTCAACGCCCACAAATGGCTCTTCACGCCGATGGACTGCTCGCTGCTCTGGTCCAGCCGGCCCGACGACCTCCGCCGCGCGTTCAGCCTCGTTCCCGAGTACCTGCGGACGAGTGACGAGGTCGACAGCCTCTCGGAATACGGCCCGGCGCTCGGCCGCCGCTTCCGCTCGCTCAAGCTCTGGGCCGTCCTGCGGTGCTATGGGCGCGCCGGGCTGCAGCTGCGCATCCGCGAGGCCGTGCGCCTCGCCGAGCTCTTCGAGACGTGGGTGCGCGCCGAGCCCGGCTGGGAGGTCTGCGCGCCACGGCATTTCTCGTTGGTCTGCTTCCGCCGGAACGGCTCAGATGCCGACAACGAGGCGATCGTCGAACGGGTGAACGAGAGCGGCGAGCTGTTCCTCTCGCATACGCGCCTCGACGGCCGCTACGTGCTCCGCCTTGCCGTCGGCAACGAGCGGACGACCGAGGACGACATCCGGCGGGCCTGGGAGGCCCTGAAGGAGGCCTAACAAACCGCCCCTCGGGGTAGTCCAAATATCTTGAATCCCATTCGTAAATGGGAATGGAGCCTGGCTCCACGCAGATCTGGGGGTCGGCTCCGGGGACCCCCGGGGCCAAAAACGAGGAGGAAAAGCATGCGTAAGAGGCTGATCGTGCCGGCTTTGCTTGCGGTCGCCGTGGTGGCGTCCGCGCTCGCAGCCGGTTCACAGGCCATGACGGACCGTGCGAAGGCACCGCAGGCAGCGAAGGTGACGACCGTGACGCTGAACGGCTGGCAGGTCTCGCCGGCCGAGCAGACGAAGCTCGACAAGGTCGTCGCCGACTTCGAACGGACGCACAAGTCGATCAAGGTCAACTACCAGGCCGTTACCGGCGACTACCAGGCGCAGGAGCTCGCGAAGTTCGCCGCCCGCAAGCCGCCGGACGTGCTCTACGTCGACGTCGCCGACATCCGCGACTGGGTCGGGCAGGGAGTCATCCAGCCGCTCGACTCGTACGTGAAGTCGTCGCACTTCTCGACGAAGCCGTACATCAAGAACCTGCTGAACGCGTTCAAGGTGAACGGGCACATCTACGGCTTCCCGAAGGACTGGTCGTCGCTCGGCATGGAGGTCAACACCACCCTGCTCGGCAACAACCCGATCCCGAAGACGTGGGCGCAGCTGCGCAGCGTCGCCTCGAAGATCAACGTGCCGGGTGGCAAGCCGATCTGCCTCAGCGCCGACTGGGCACGCCTGATGGCATTCGTGTACCAGGCCGGCGGGAACGGGCAGTGGAAGAGCGCGAACACCGCACCGTTCCGGAACGCGGTCAACTTCTACGTCGGGTTGATCAAGGACGGTCTTGCAGCGACGCCCGACAAGCTCGGCGCCGGCTGGTGCGGCGAGGCCTTCGGCAAGGAGAAGGTCGCGTTCGCATTCGAAGGCAACTGGATGTTCCCGACCATGGCCAGCTTCCCGGGCGTGAAGTTCACGACCGCTCCGCTGCCGAAGGGCAAGACGCGTGGCAACCTCGCCTTCACCGTCTCGTACTCGATGGCGAAGGACTCGAAGCACAAGGCGGCAGCGTGGACGCTGCTGAAGTACCTCGTCGGCCGCCAGGGCATGCAGCAGTGGGTCTCGCTCGGCCTCGCGCTGCCGACCCGGTCGGACGTGCACGCGGTCTCGGGTCGCGGTGCGTTCACGAAGTACCCGGCGTCCGTCCACGGCTGGGGTGCCCAGAAGGGCTTCCGCCACGTCTGGAACGACGTCGCGAACAACGAGCTGACTGCGGTTCTCGCCGGCAAGGAGTCGGTGAACGAGATGCTGCAGAAGATCGCAGCGGCAGCACGCTAGGGGTAACGAAACGACAACAGCTTCCCGCGGGTCCTTCGGGGCGCGCGGGAAGCCCCTAAGACACGGAGGGGCGGATGGCGGTCGCGGTAGGGAAGCGGCGGCAGGCGCGGGGGCTCGGTAGCGAGCGCGCGAGGGAGGCCCTCGTCGGCTACGGGTTCATCGCGCTGCCGATGGCGTTCTTCCTGCTCTTCTTCATCTTCCCGGTCGGCTACGCGTTCTACATCAGCCGTTACGACTGGCAGATCTTCAAGGGCGACTTCGTCGGCTGGGGGAACTATCGCCAGCTCTGGCACGACACCGTCTTCTGGCATCACGCAGTTCGGAACACGCTCGTCTACACGGTGTTCGTCGTACCGCTGCAGATGACGCTCGGGCTCACCCTCGCGGTCGTCGTCAATCAAGCGATCCGGTTCCGGACGTTCTTCCGGGCCGCGTTCTACTTCCCGTCGCTCGCCGCCTCCGCCGCGATCGCGTCGATCGCGACGTACATCCTCGCGTCGGATGGGCTCTTCAACACGGTCCTGAACCATCTCGGCTATCACCACAACAACGCGTGGTTCGGCGAGCAGAGCACCGCGCTGCCGTCGATCATCGGGCTGAACGCGTGGACGACGTCCGGGACGATGATGCTCTTCTACCTCGCCTCGCTACAGGCGATTCCGGTCGACGTATACGAGGCTGCTGCGATCGACGGCGCGGGCGCCTGGCGAACGTTCTGGAAGGTCACGTTCCCTTTGCTCAAGCCTGGGCACTTCTTCGTCCTCGTCGTCTCGATCATCGGCGCGCTGCAGATGTTCGACCAGGCCTTCCTGATCGGCGGCGCCTCCGGTGGGCCGAACTACTCGACGATGACGGTCGTCCTCTACCTCTACAACCAGTCGATCAAGAACATCTCGTTCGGATATGGCGCGGCGATCGGCGTCGTCCTGTTCGTCTTCATCTTCACGGTGACGGTGGTCCAGCGTCTGCTGTTCGGCAAGGCCGAGGTCGCCTGATGGCCACCGAACAGCTTCCGCCGATCCCCCCGGTCGTCGCCCCGCGAGAGCTCGCGGTCGACGGCGAGGCGGCGAAGGGAACGCCTCCGACGACGACCGGCATTCCGGGGCGCGAGCGCGGAGAGCGGATACGTACGGCGATCGCCTATGCGGTGATGTTCCTCGTGGCAGCGCTGTTCGCGATCCCGTTCCTCTGGAGCGTGTCGACGTCGTTCAGGACGCTGGCGGACACGGTCGCAGGCTTCTCGCTCCTGCCGAAGCATTGGACGCTTTCGGGCTACCACGAGGCGTTCCACACGTTCAACTTCGGCCGCTACACGCTGAACAGCGCGATCATCGCCGCTGCGATCACCATCTCGAACCTCCTCCTCGCGTCGCTCGGCGGATATGCCTTCGCGCGTCTCAAGTTTCCCGGCCGCGAGGTCCTCTTCTTTCTCGTGCTCGGCACGCTGATGATTCCCGACCAGCTACGGCTCGTCCCCATCTACCTGATGCTCGTCAACTGGCTCCCGGGCTGGGTCGGGCACCTCGGCTTGCACGACGTGAGCTTCGTCAACCGCAACGGCGTCATCCTGATTCAGCTCGTCTCGGCTACGAGCCTCTTCCTGATGCGGCAGTACTTCCTCACGATCCCGCGTGACCTGGAGGAGGCGGCGAAGCTCGACGGCGCCGGCTACTTCAAGACGTACCGAAAGGTGATGCTGCCGCTCGCCGGCCCGGCCCTCGCGGCGGTCGCGATCCTGCAATTCCAGGGAGCATGGAACGGCCTCTTCTGGCCGGCCATTCTGCTGCAAGACCAGAGCCAGTACACGATCCCGATCGGGATCGCGAACTTCCGCTTCGCGTACCAGACCTTATGGCCCCCGCTGATGGCGGCGAGTGTGCTCGCGATCGTGCCCATCCTGGTGCTCTTCATTCTGTTCCAGCGGTACTTCGTCGCCGGCGTCGCGTCTGCAGGAGTGAAGGGATGACGCTGCGGCGAGCACTCGGCGTTGCGGCAGCCGACCTGTACCACCAGGCTTGGCGCCTGCTGATCCTCAACACGCTGCTCGGCTTCAGTCTCGTCCTGATCGCGCTCGCGAGCGTCGCGGTGCGCGGCGCGTTCCTGCTCGCGATCCTGATCGGCCCTGCGATCGCCGCCGTGATGCACTGCGCCGTCACACTGGCCCAGACTGAGGATCTCCGCCTCGCCGAGGCGCTGAGAGGGCTGCGCCGGCATTGGCGCCGCGGCCTCGCGCTCGGACTGGTGCTCGCGCTCGCTGTCGGCCTCGGTGCGTTCGCCGTCCCGTTTTACGCGCGCGCTGGAACTTGGGCGTGGCCGCTCGCTGCGGCGTGTGTGTACCTGCTGCTGCTGTTCGCCGTCTTCCAGCTTGCGCTGTGGCCGCTCGCCGTGTTCGAGTCCGACCGCCCGCTGCGCTCCGTCGCGCGGGAGGCGGCATTCAGTATCGCGCGGCGTCCATTCGGGTTCGTCGGGCTTGGCCTGGCGTTGCTGCTCGTCAACGTCGCCGGCGTCGCTGCGGCGATCCTGCCGTTCCTCACGCTCACGATTGCGTACTCGTTCCTCGTTTCCGCCCACTTCGCGCTGCCGAAGAATCCGGCCAGGGAGGCCTGAGCATGGCGAGTGTCACCTACGACCACGTGACGAAGGAGTTCGGCGACACGAAGGCCGTCAACGACCTGCTGCTGGACATTCAGGACGCGGAGTTCATGGTCCTCGTCGGGCCCTCGGGCTGCGGCAAGAGCACCGCCCTGCGCATGCTGGCGGGACTGGAGAAGCTCTCGGGCGGACGCATCCTGATCGGCGACCGTGTCGTCAACAACGTCGCTCCACAGCATCGCGACATCGCGATGGTCTTCCAGTCGTATGCGCTGTATCCGCACATGACCGTGTACGACAACCTGGCGTTCGGGCTGCGCAACCAGAAGGTGGGGAAGGCGGATATCGATCGCCGCGTCCGGCACGCGTCCGAGATCCTCGACCTCGATCCGCTGATCAAGCGGAAGCCCAAGCAGCTGTCGGGCGGCCAGCGCCAGCGCGTTGCGCTCGGGCGCGCGATCGTGCGCGAACCGGCTGCGTTCCTGATGGACGAGCCACTCTCGAACCTGGACGCGCAGCTCCGCGTGCAGACGCGCGCCCAGATTCTCAAGCTGCAGAACGACCTCAGCACGACGACGATCTACGTGACGCACGACCAGGTGGAGGCGATGACGATGGGCGACCGGATCGCCGTCATGAGCCAGGGAGTCCTGCAGCAGGTCGGCACGCCCGAGGAGGTGTACACGAGCCCGGTGAACGTGTTCGTCGCCGGGTTCATCGGCTCGCCCGCGATGAACCTCGTCCCGGCTCCGCTGCTGGACGGCGTCGGCGGACAGGATCGCATCGCCGGCTTCCGGCCCGAGCACATCGACGTCGGCAACGGACGCGTCGATGCGATTGCGTTCGACGCGCGCGTCGACGTCGTCGAGTACCTCGGCGACGAGCAACTCGTGCACATGACGCGGAACGACACCAGCCTGCAGGCGAAGCTTCCTGTCGAGGAACGCTTCAGTGTCGGTGACGAGCGGGAGTTCTCGATCCCGCGCGACAAGCTGCTGTTGTTCGACAGGGACACACAGCAGCGCGTCGGCAGCTAGAGGCGGCGCAAGAGGCCGACGACCTCCGGCTGCGAGCCGAGGACGATGTCGGCGCGGCTTCGCAGCTCTTCCGGCCCGTCTGGCGACGCGACCGCAACGCGGACGCCCAGCTCGAGCCGATCGAGTGCCGCAAAGGCGTCCAGGTCGGTCGTGTCGTCGCCGGCATAGAGCGCCCGGGTCAGCCCGCGCTCGTCGAGCAGCCGGCGGATCGCGGTCCCCTTGTTCGCGTCGAGCGGCGGGACGATCTCGAGCACCTTCCGGCCGTAGCGCGCGACGAGCCCGGCCGCACGCGCTCGTCCGGCGATGTCGTCGAGCTCGCGGCGCGCCGCGTCCTCGTCCGGCATGTCGCGATAGTGGAGCGACGCCGTCAGTCCCTTGCTCTCCGTTCGCGGCCAGTGCACGTCGGCGAGAAACGCTGCGAGCCGCGCCGTCCATGCGTGGGCGCCGGGCTCGAGCTCGAGGCCGTGGTTCCCGACGTACGTCAGCTCGGGGACGCCCACGACGGCGCGCGCGTCGTCCCCTGCACGTCCGGACACGCACGCGACGAGCGCGTAGCGCGCATGCAGCCGACGCAGCTGTTCGCGCGTCTGCTCGGGAACGCCTGCGTCGTTCGGCCGCAGGACGATCGGTGCGAGCACGCCGTCGACGTCGAGCAGGATCGCCGCCTGCGGCGGGTCTTCGGCCAACCGAGTCAGTAGCTCCACCCACCTAGGATAGGAGCGTGCGGCTCGTCCTCATCGGCCTCGTCGCAGGCTTCTTCAGCGCGTTGTTCGGGGTCGGAGGCGGGATCGTCATCGTCCCGCTGCTCCTGCTGCTCTGCAGCTGGCAAGCACAGGCGGCCACGGCGACGTCTCTCGCGGCGATCGGGATCGCCGCGGTCTCGGGCGTGATCGCGTACGCGTACCACGGCGACGTGGATGTCGCTTACGCGGCGCTGGTCGGGATTCCCGCCGCGGCGGCGGTGCCGGCGGCGGCGGCCGTGCAGCAGCGCCTGCGCACACGCACGATCGAGCTGTTGTTCGCCGCCCTCCTCTTCGGCGTCGCCGTCTGGTTGTTCGTCAAATGAGCTACGTGCTCGCAGTCGTGCTCGGCATCGTCGCCGGCCTGCTCGCGGGGATGTTCGGCGTCGGCGGCGGGATCTTGTTCGTGCCAACTCTCGTCGCGCTCGGGCTTTCGCAGCACGACGCCACGGGCACGTCGCTACTCGCCGTCATTCCGACGGCGCTCGTCGGCACGTGGCGGCAGGCGCGCTACGGCAACGTGCGCGCCCGGGCTGCGCTGGTGATCGGGATCGCGGCCGCCGCCGCGGCGCAAGGGGGTGCAGCCCTTGCAGAATCGCTTTCCGGGCCTCTGCTGCGGAGATTGTTCGCAGGCCTCCTCGTTCTCGTCGCCGCCCAAATCGCCTGGCGCGCGCGGCGCGCCGACTCCTGACCTATTCTTTTTGCATGGCGGACCCCGAGGAGATCTGGCTCCCGCTGGTCGACGAGCCGGTCGGCGACATCGTCGCGCAGATCCAGGCCGAAGATCCCCAGATCGAGAAGCTCGTCGGGTCGCCGCACCGCATCCTCGCGTTTCGCACGTTCGCGTACATCCGCGTCGGCATCCTGCTCGGCGAGCTGCTCTTCGAGCAGGAGCGGACGCCCAACGACGCCGACGAGACCTGGGTCGAAGCGCTCCTGCGCGATCCGAAGCACCACGACGCGCTTCACCGTGAGGTGCGTGCCGTTGCCGAGGAGATCGCTGCCGACCCAAAGTACGCGGACGACGAGCCGCTCGGCCCCGACGACGAAGCGCGCGAGCGCTTCCGTGAGTTCGCCCGCAAGCAGTTTGCAGGCGAGTAACGCCTTCGCAAGCGCCGGCGCCGCTTCACCGGACGAGTTCTACGACCTCTACGCGATGGACCTCGACGCGGAGGGCCAGTGGGCGCGGGCCAGGCGCCGTTTCATGCAGCACCGGTTGGCCGTCATCAGCCTCGCCATCCTTGTTGTTGTCTTTGCAGCAGGCTTTCTCTCGAGCTATCTCGCACCGTACGGCTACGCACAGGTGGACATCCATGCGCTGAACGCAGCGCCCTCCTGGTCACATCCCTTCGGCGCCAACCAGATCGGCCAGGATTACTTCAGTCGCACGCTCTACGGTCTCCGGACGGAGGCGGAGATCGCGATCGTCGTCGGCGTCGTCGGCACGATCATCGGAACACTCGTGGGCGCCGCGGCCGGCTATCTCGGCGGCTTCTTCGACGCGATCGTGATGCGCTTCGCGGATCTGCTGTTGACGGTTCCTCCGCTCGTGACCGTCCTCGTCGTGGCGTCGTTCTTGCACACCAACACGCTCTTCAAGGTCTGTGTGCTGTTCGGCGCGGTGTTATGGATGCCCGTGGCACGTGTCGTCCGGAGCACGAGCCTCGTCGTGCGAGAGCAGGAATACGTGCAGGCGGCTCGGGCGATGGGAGCGAGCGATCTCAGCGTCATCCGCCGTCACGTGCTCCCCAATGTCACGAGCTCCATTGCCGTCTCGGCTTCCGTACTCGCCGCGAGCGCAGTGATTCTGGAGGCGACGCTGTCGTACCTCGGCCTCGGCAGGATCGCCTTTGCCGGCGGCCGCACCGATACGCAACTGCCGAGCATCGGCGACGTGCTCGCCGGCGCCTCGACCGAAGGCCTCTTCCATTGGTGGGGAATCGTCTTCCCCGGGACCGTGATGATCTTGATCGTCGCGCCGATCTACTTTGTCGGCGAGGGAGTCCGCGACGCACTCGACCCAACGCAGCGACGGTACGTGTCCGACCGCGAGGTGGCGCGCCGCCGGCGGGGGCCCTCGCGACTGACGCGGCTCGCGCGTGCCGTGCCACGGCCGAGCCTGTCCATTCACCTCCGCACGCCGGAGCGGCTCCTTGCCGCCACCGATGTGCTCGCGCGACGACGGCCGCGGAGGTCCCGCCCGCGGCTGCTCGTCGAGGCGGTCGTCGTGGTCGTGTTGACGTCGGCGGCCGCGACGCTCGTGTACGTCTTGAAGGTCAACCCGTCGTCGAGCACCTGGCCGCTCGCCGCGACCGCCGTGCAGAACGTCTCCCGTGCCGACGGAGCCCAGACGGAGGTGTCCGCAACTGCCGACCCTGCCCGTGCCGGCGTGCTGTTCGGTGTCTCGAACGACACATTGCTCCGCACGATTCGCGTGTATGCGTCCGCTGACGACGGCCAGACCTGGACGTCGGCGGCCGGGCCGGCGCTGCGCGGAGACGCGTGCGCCCGCGGTGAGCCGTCCAGTGCGATCGACCCGCGCGGGCGGCAGTTCGTCGCGTTCACCGTGAGCGGCTCGTGCTTGCAGGACGACCAGTCGCCGTACGTCGTGGCTGCGTCGCGGGCGGCGCCCGGGGCGGCGTGGACGGTGAGGCGGCTCGGCCCGAGACGCCCGCAGGACTTCTGGGACGATCATCCAAGCATTGCGTCGGGTCCCGGCGGTCGCGTCTACGTCGTCTGGTCACGGTTGCTGCGCTGGAAGTACGAGGGCATCGTCGTCAGCTCCAGCGGAGACGGCGGCCGGACCTGGTCGCACCCGCGACTCGTATCGCCACGCCTCTCATATCCGCGGCTTGCGGGCGCGGCAGTCGGTCTGGACGGGACGCTGTACGTGACGGGCATCGACGCGCGCCTCGGCGTTTGGCTTGCGCGCTCGGCGAATCGCGGCCGCGCGTTTCGGGTCGTGCGGGTCGCTCCACTTCCCGGTAACCGTGCGGCGGACTGCGCGACGGCGTCAGGGCACCCGACGCCGTTCCAGGCCATCCGCTGTCTCGGTCCCAACCCGACGGTCACGGCCTCGAGCCATCGGATCTTCGTCACGTACGGAGTCGGCTGGCCGGGCGAGCCGCAAAGCGTGCACGTCGCCGTCGTCGACCGCTCACTGCAGCCGGTTTGGCGCGGGCCGGTCCCCGCGGACGACCCGAAGGCGGACCGGTTTTGGCCCGCCTCTGCATTCGATGCGTCGACCGGCAAGCTGTGGGCGTGCTTCTACGACACGAGTGGCGATGGGAGCCATACGCACGCCTGGTACTCGTGCACCAGCTCTCACAACGGACAGCGTTGGACGAAGCCCGTCCGCGCGGCGGCCGAGTCGTCCAGCCCCGAGGTGCTCTGGGAGGATGCGCGGGTCTATGCGTTCGGCGACCTCGTCGGCTTCGGCGGCTCGACCGGCGTCGCAGCAGCGCACGGGACGGTCCATCCGCTCTGGATCGACACGAGCGACCTCTCCGGACAAAAGCAGGAAGTCTTTGGCGCAACACTGCCTTAACAGTCTTTTGCCGGCCGGAACCGTCTAACTCGTCGATGGCGACCGGCGAGGCGCTCGAGCGCCGTTTTCGGCGGCAGAACCGCCGCAAGCTTCTCTGGGAAGCGATCGCCGTCCTCGGCGCCACCGCGATCGCGGCGCTGATCGTGTTCCTCGTCTATCGGCATCCGGTCGCGAGCCCGTGGAAGGTCGCCGGCACCGACGTGCAGGACATCTCGCACGAGCCGGGCGTGCAGACCGAGGTTGCAGTGGCGGTGGACCCGTCGAACCCGAAGGTGCTGTTCGGCGCTTCGAACGAATCGCTCGAGCCCGAGATCCGCATCTACGGATCGCGTGACGCAGGGCGCACCTGGTCGAAGGACGCGGGCCCCCAGTACAACCCGAACACGTGCGCGTGGGGCGATCCCTCCGTGGCCATTGCGCGTGGCGGACGCCAGTACGTCGCTTTCATCGAAAAGTCGATCTGCGTGCCCGGCACCGATCTGACGCCGTACCTCGTGGTCGGCGCCAGGGACGGCACGTCGGGCGGCTGGACCGTGCGGCGCGTGACCCGGCCCGCGACGAAGTTCGGCTTCGACGACAAGCCGGCGATCAGCGTCGACGACGCCGGCCGCGCCTACGTCGCGTGGTCGCGGCTGTACGGCAAGAGGTTCCAGACGACCGTGGTCAGCTCGAGCGCCGACGGCGGGCGCAGCTGGTCGAAGCCGCTCATGGTCGACCGGCGGCTGGTGGAGCCGCAGCTCGTGAGCGTCGCGGCGGCGGGTCACGGCGTGGTGTATCTCGCCGGCGTCGACGCGAAAGGGTTGTGGGTCGGCCGCTCGACCGACGCAGGCCGCACATTCACGGTCAAGAGCGGCGCCGTCCCGCTACCGGGGAACCAGGCCGCCACATGTCTCGTCTTCGGCCGTTTCGTGATGCCGCAGCAGACGGTGAAATGCCTGGGCCCGAACCCGACCGTCACGCTCGGCGCCAAGCGTGTCTTCGTCACCTACGGTGCCAACGGCGTCGACCGGACGCAGAATGTCGGCATCGCCGTCTTCGACCGCGCGCTGAGGCCCCTCTGGCGCGGGCCGATCGGCGACGCGAAGAAGAAAGCGGACCAGTTCTGGCCCGCGGCGTCGCTCGACAGGAGCACCGGCAAGCTGTGGGCTTGCTACTACGACACGAGCGGCGACTCGGCGCGGCAGACGGCCTGGTTCGTCTGCGCGTCGTCGCAGGACGGCAGGCACTGGACGAAGCCCGTGCGAGCCGCCGCGCCGTCCGAGTACCCGCAGGTGCTCTGGGAGGACGCGACCATCGCCGGCTTCGGCGACGCGACCGCTTTCGGCGGCTACCCGGGCGTCGCCGCCGCCGCGGGCGTCGCTCATCCGCTCTGGATCGACACCCGCGACGTCGGCGGCAACCGCGAAGAGGTCTTCGCCGCAAACCTCCACTAGCCCGTAGCGGACTGCATAATTCAGCCCTCGGTGCTGAAGCGCGCGCTTATCGCTCCAATCGCCGCCCTCCTCCTGCTGGCTGCCGCGTCGGCCGACGCGGGCCGGCAGGGCCCGCAGATCGCGGGCGCGACCGCCCGTGCCCAGGCCGTTCGCATCGTCGTCCCCGGCCAGCCCGGCGGCGCGACGCCGGCCGTCTCGGCGCCGAACGACCAGGTGCTCTTCAGCGGCGGCTTCACCTACGGCGAGGATCCGTCGACGCACGCCGCGCTCGTCACGACAGGTTCCGCGAACGCGAGCGCTTCCGCATCGACCGACGTCGAAGCGACGGCGACCGCGTCCGCGGCCGTCAACAACCTCAACGTCTTCAACGGCGAGATCACGGCGACGAGCGTCGTCGCACAGGCGCATGCGACCGCACGTGCCGGCGCCGCGAAGGGCGACTCGTCCGGATCGGCGATCACCGGCCTCGTCGCGCTCGGTCAGCCGGTGTCGGGCGGAACCGTGCAACTCGCGGACTGGGGCTCGTTGACCGCGCTCGCCGGTGACGGCAGCGGCTCCGCTGCGAACGGCTACCACGGCAGCATCACCGCGTTGGAGATCCGGTTGACGGCCGACCACGCGAGCTTGCCGGCCGGGACGACGATCCTCGTCGGGTACGCCGAGGTCGCCGCGCAGGCGGCTCCGCCGACGCCGCCGCCCGCCAAGCTTCCGAAGGCACCGAAGACGCCCAAGGCGACGACGAAGGCGGGCGCCCCGGAGCCCGGCACCGGCATTCCGATCCGGCAGCCGCCGCAGGTGACGCCGAAGCTCACCGCGGGCGGCTACGTGTTCCCGGTGTACGGCCCGTCGTCGTTCACGGACACGTTCGGCGGCCCGCGCAGCGACGTGTCAGGTGGCTGGCACCACGGCGACGACATCTTCGCGCCCCTCGGAGCGCCCGTGCTCGCAGTCGCGTCGGGAACCGTCTTTTCCGTCGGCTGGAACGCGGTCGGCGGCAACCGGCTGTGGGTGCGCGACGGACAGGGGAACCTCTTCTACTACGCGCACCTCTCCGCCTTCACGCCGCTCGCGATCAACGGCAACCGCGTGAACGCCGGCGACGTCCTCGGCTTCGTCGGCAACACCGGTGACGCGCAGGGGACGCCGACGCACCTCCACTTCGAGATCCATCCCGTCGGCCTGATCGGCCTCGGCTACGACGGAGCCGTGAACCCGACGACGTATCTGCTCGCGTGGAAGCACTTGCAGGACGTGAGCTTCGCCGGCGGCAACGCGTGGGCGCCGGCGCACTCACTCGGCAACGCGCCAAAGCCCGGCGCGATCCTGCTGACCTTCTCGGACATCTCGAACGCCGACGGGCTCGTGCCCGGCTCGCTCGAGCGTGCGGTACGGCCGCTGATCATCCGGCCGTCCCGCGTTCCCTAGCTAGTTCGAGGAGCTGGCTCCCGAGTTTCCGCCCTGGTACGTGAACTCGTCCGTGGACCCGAAGAGGGTGTCGGAGAGCCACTTGCGGGTCTGCGCGCCGGTGACCGGGTTGAAGAGGAGCCCGAGCGCGATGCCCGTCAGCAGCAACGTCGTGTTGCGCGCGCCGTGGTCCTTCTTGCCCTGCACGCGGTCGGCGGCCTGGCGGAGCTCGTCGATCGCCTCGCGGAGGCGGTCCTGGATCTCCTTGTCCGTCGCCACACGCGTCGCCAGCGGGATCGCTCCGCGCCCGCCGAGCAACTCGCCGTACACCTCGCGCGCCGACTCGAACGCGTTGCGGATGTTGTCCCGCAGATCCTCGTCCGTGATCGCCCGCTCGATATAGGGCCTGGCGCTTCCCGTCCGGTCCAATAGCTTGTCTCTCGTCTTGGTCATGCCTCGGATGTCCTTTCGCTGGTTTGGCAGCCGGTTCGTACCCTCGGGGAATCGTCGCAAACGAGCGGCCTGTGCCCTCAGCCTACTGGTGCTCGCCGGCTGCGGAGGCGCGGGGGTCAAACCGGCCCAGCTCGTTCACGGGAGCGGCTACCGCTTCTCGGCCCCGGCCGACTGGGCCGTCGTCCGCAGCGGTCGGTCCGTACAGGCCTCGAAAGGGCTTCGGCTCGTCTCAGTCACACGCTATCCGTTGCTGCGCGCGTACCGTCCCGCGCTCTGGCTTCGCGTCGTCCCGGAGCTCGACCGCGCGGCGGCGCAGCTCGCGGAACAGCAGAGCGGACAGGTCGGCGATTCGCGCACGGTCACGGTCGCCGGTCAGAACGCGCGTCGCTACGACATCGACTACGAGCGCGGCGGGCAGGCGCTCGTCGAACGCCTCGCGTTCGTCCTGCGCGGGAAAACGGAGTACCTGCTGCTGTGCCGCTACGACCGCGGCGGCGACACGGCCGCGTGCGACCGGCTGGTCGCCACCTTCACCGTCGGCTGAGCCGGCTCGTCGACCGCGACGGGCTTCGCGTGCGCCTTGCCGTCGAAGGCCGCCGCGAAGACCTCGTCGATCGAGTCGACGAGGATGAACTCGAGCTCGCGCTTCGTCTCCGCGGGCAGCTCGGCAAGGTCGGGCTCGTTCTCGCGCGGCATGATCACGCGCTTCAATCCGGCGCGCTGCGCTGCGAGCGACTTCTCGCGGATGCCGCCGATCGGGAGCACCTGCCCGGTCAGCGTGATCTCGCCGGTCATGCCGACGTCGTCGGCGACGGGCTGCTGGCGCACGAGTGACGCGATGGCGGTGGCCATCGTGATGCCGGCCGACGGCCCGTCCTTCGGGACGGCCCCGGCGGGAACGTGCAGGTGCACGTCGTGGTCGCGGAACCAATCGGGATCGAGCCCGAGTTGTGCCGCATGCGCGCGCACCCACGACAGTGCCGCCTGCGCCGATTCCTGCATCACGTCGCCGAGTTGGCCGGTGATCGTCAGGCGGCCCTTGCCCGGATAAGCAGTCGCCTCGAAGAAGAGCACGTCGCCGCCGACAGCCGTGAATGCGAGCCCGGTCGCGACGCCCGGATCCGACGTGCGCTTGCGCACCTCGCCTTCGAACCGGCGCGGCCCGAGCCAGCTTTTAACTCGGCGCTCGTCGATTCGCAGCGTCTTCGCGCGCGTCTTGCCTTCCGCAATCTGTCTGGCCGCCTTGCGCAGGACGTCACCGAGGCGTCGTTCGAGGTTGCGGACGCCGGCTTCACGCGTGTACTCGCGGATGATCAGCCTGAGCGCTCGGTCGGAGACCGCCACCTGGCCGGAGCCGAGGCCGTGCGCTTCGAGCTGCTTCGGCACGAGGTAGCGCTTCGCGATCCCGAACTTCTCGTCCTCGGTGTAGCCGGACAGCTGGATGACGTCCATGCGGTCGAGCAGCGGTCCGGGAATCGTGTCGAGCGTGTTCGCGGTGCAGATGAAGAGGACCTTCGAGAGGTCGAACGGCAGATCGAGATAGTGGTCGCGGAAGTGCTTGTTCTGCTCCGGGTCGAGCACTTCGAGCATCGCGCTTGCCGGATCGCCGCGGTAGTCGGTGCCCATCTTGTCGATCTCGTCGATCAGAAGGACTGGGTTGATCGACTCGGCGTCGCGCAGCGTCCGGATGATCGTCCCTGGCATTGCGCCGATGTACGTGCGGCGGTGGCCGCGGATCTCGGCCTCGTCCCGCACACCGCCGACCGACAGCCGCGCGAACTTGCGCCCGATGGCGCGCGCAATCGACTGTCCGAGCGACGTCTTGCCGACGCCGGGCGGCCCGACGAAGCACAGGATCGGCCCCGAGACGTCGTTCTTCAGCTTCGAGACCGCGAGGTGCTCGAGGATGCGGTCCTTGACCTTCTCCAGGTCGTAGTGGTCCTCGTCGAGGACGCCGCGCGCGTGCGCGAGGTCGAGGTCGTCCTCCGTGACCGTGTTCCACGGCAGGGACACGAGCCAGTCCAGGTACGTGCGGATGACGCCGTGCTCGGCTGCGGCCGACGGGATCTTCTCCAGGCGTGACAGCTCGCGGTCGACGCTCTTCTGCACGTCCTCGGGCAGCTCCAGCTGCGAGAAGCGCTCGCCGAGCTCGTTGAGCTCGGCCTGCTCGGCGTCGCCCTCGCCGAGCTCGTCCTGGATTGCCTTCAGCTGCTGGCGCAGGAAGAACTCGCGCTGGCCCTTTTCCATCTCCTCCTGGACCTGCGACTGGATCTTCGAGCCGAGCTCGAACACCTCGAGCTCGCGGCTCAGGATCGACGAGATCTGCCGCAGCCGCGCCTCGACGTCGCGGCGCTCGAGCAGCGACTGCTTCTCCTCCGTCTTGAGCCGCAGCGTCGACGCGACCAGGTTGCCGAGCGCGCTCGGGTCCTCGACGTTGGCGGCGGCGATCTGCAGCTCTTCGGGCAGATACGGCACGAGGCCGATCACGCGGCCGAAGAGGTTCTGGACGTTGCGGGTGAGCGCTTCGACCTCGCGCGTCTCCTCGAGCTCGTCCGGCAGCTCGACGAACTCGCCCGCGAGGTAGGGGTCTTCCTGAATCGCGCGGTCGAGGCCGATGCGGCGCGTGCCCTCGACGAGGATGCGCAGCGTTCCGTCGGGCACCTTGATCATCTTGTGAATGAGGGCTGCGGTGCCGACTTCGTAGAGGTCGTCCCAGCCGGGCTGCTCCGCGTCCTCGTTCTTGACCGTGACGAGTGCGAGCGTCCGGTCGCCGGAGACGACGTCCTCGACGAGCTTGATCGACCGCTCCTGTCCGATTGCGAGCGGGGTCGGGAAGCCGGGGAAGACGACCGTGTCCTTCAGCGGCAGCACCGGAAGCGTCGCCGGGAACGTCAGCTCGTCGGCGCTCTGCTCGGGGGTCTCCTGAACCAGGTCGGCCATCAGGTCGCCCTCACGACGATCGAGACGCTCTCGCGCGGCGCCGGGCGCGGCGCGATCGGCAGGCGCACGGTGAGGATGCCGCGCTCGTAGGTTGCGTTCGCATCCTCGGGGTCGACGTCCTCGGACAGCGTGATCTGCCGCTGGAACGGGCCGTAGTCGATCTCGAGCTGCTGGTAGTGCCCGCAGTCCTTCGGACGGCGGCGCTCACCGGCGATCAGCAGCGCCTGCGGCGAGGCCACGAGCTGGACGTCATCCGGATCGACGCCGGGCAGCTCGATCTGCACCGTCAGCGTGGGCGGGTTCTCGCTCCGGTAGACGTCGACCTGCGGGCGGTACCCGCGCCGCAGGCTCCGCGAGAACGGAAAGACCTGCCAGAGGTCGGCGAAGAGCTGCTCGATCTCGTCGGCGGCGTGTTCGAAATCCCGGCGTTTGTCCACAAGCTCAGGGTACCCCGGCCGTTGGTGTCTGAGGCACGGCCGCTAAGAGTTCGTAACGGCGCGGCCGCGGCCTGCCTGGAGCCCGAACGAGTGTCAGCGCACTGCCGCCCGGCCCGTAGCGCCCGTCCGCGAAGCGGACCGGTGGAAGGGGTCTGTGGGAACCGGGAGGTTCCCCCGGCGGATGTGAATCAGCGCACTGCCGCCCATACGACCAGCGCAACCACGACCAGGATCGGGATCCAGGCGAGCCGCATCACCTTCCAGGCGCGGCCCTCCCCGGGGCGGGCGTGGGTCTCGGGCGTGTACGGGTCGATCGGCGACGCGGGCTGGCGGAGGATGTCGTCGTCTCCCTCCAGCACCTGCGGGTCGTGCTCGACCTCTCGCGGCTCGTTCATCGTGCCTCCCATAGCATCGGCTTGGTGAAAGGGGTTGTCCTGGCGGGCGGGACGGGCTCTCGGCTCGATCCTCTTACCCGTGTGACCAACAAACATCTCCTACCCATCGGCGACAAGCCGATGGTGCAGTGGGCCGTCGACTTTCTGCGCGAGGCCGGCGTCGCCGAATTGCTGCTCGTGACCGGCGCCGACCACGTCGAGGACTTCGAGCGCTACTTCGGCGGCGACCTCCGCTACGCGAAGCAGGAGCGCGCCGGAGGCATCGCGGAGGCCCTCGGGCTCGCGCGCGGGTTCGCCGGCGGCGAGCGCATCGTCGTGATGCTCGCCGACAACTTCTTCGGCGGGCCGATCAGCGAGACGGTTCGCAACTTCGAGGCGCAGGCGTCCGGCGCCCGCGTCCTGCTCGCGCGCGTGCGCGAGACCGAGCATCTACGCCACCTCGGTGTGCCGAGGATCGTCGACGGGCGGATCGCCGAGATCGTCGAAAAGCCTGCGGATCCGCCGAGCGGCCTCGCAGTCACCGGTGTGTACTGCTACGACGCGGACGTCTTCGACGTCGTCGAGCGCCTCGAGCCGTCGGCGCGCGGGGAGCTCGAGATCACCGACGTGAACAATCACTACGTCCGCGCCGGAACGCTGGAGCACGACGTGTTCGACGGCTACTGGGGCGACGCCGGCGAGTCGATCGACGCGTACTACGAGGTGAACGAGCGCGTCCGCCGCCCGCACTTCGGCTCCGATCGCACGCGACCGGTCCCGTTGCGGCGCTTCGAGGACGAGCGTGGCTGGCTGGTCGAGATCGCACGCACGAGTGGGCTACCGAAGCCGATCCGGCAGACGAACGTCTCGTTCTCGCGCAAGGGAACGATCCGCGGGCTGCACTACCACGAGCGCGGACAGGACGACCTCTTCGTCTGCCTGCGGGGCCGTGCGCGCGTCGTCGCGCTCGACCGCGACACCGGCGACACGTTCTGCGAGGACATCGGCGACGACAACTTCTCGGCCGTCTACGTGCCCGGCAACCTCGCACACGGTTTCGAGGCGCTGACCGACGTCTTGATGCTGTATCACGTCAGCGAGGAGTACGACGCCGACGATCCCGACGAGCACGAGTGGCCGTGGGACGATCCCCGCGTGGTCGACCTCTGGAGCACGAAATCGCCGATCCTGTCGGAACGGGACACGGCCGAATCCTGATCACCGGCGCGGGCGGCCAGCTCGGCTGTGCGTTGCAGGAGACGTTCGCGGGCGTCGAGCCGGTTGCGTTGACGCATGCCGATTGGGACGTGACGCTGCCGCCGCCCGAGCTCGACGCGGAGCTCGTGTTGCACGCCGCAGCGTGGACGGACGTCGACGGCGCCGAGGCCGATCCGCAGGGTGCCGCCGCCGTCAACGTCGGCGGCACGCACCATGTCGCCGAGCTCGGTGCGCCGCTCGTCTACTACTCGAGCGACTACGTCTTCGACGGCGCGAAGCAGGAGCCGTACGTCGAGTCGAATGCGCCGAACCCGCTGTCGGCGTACGGCCGCACGAAGCTGCACGGCGAGGGCGCGGCGGGGGAGCGTGCCTGGATCGTCCGCTCCTCCGGGCTCTTCAGCGAGCACAGAGGGAACTTCGTCACGACGATGCTGCGACTCGGCCGCGAGTCCGGCGAGGTGTCGGTCGTCGGCGACCAGCGGACGTCGCCCACCTACGTCGGCCACCTCGCCGCCGCGACGGCAGAGCTGCTCGACCGGCCGTTCGGCGTCTGGCATGTCGCAGCCGACGGCGATTGCACGTGGGCCGA
>JBJMJR010000107.1:0-16689 GCA_045806245.1 Gaiellaceae bacterium
ATCGCCCTCGTCGACGACGCGGTGCTCGCAGGCGAGGTCGACGACGCGCGTGCGCGCGAGCAGCTCGAGACCGCGCAGGCGGAGCTCGAGCGCGTCGACCGCGGCGAGTCGAACGCCGATCGCTGGCAGCTCGAGCAGCGGATCAGGCATGCGGAGAATCAGCTGGCTGTTGCCGGCCGCGGCTAGCGCTGCGGTCCTCCTCGTTGCGCCGGCGCCTGCCGGTGCCCATCAGCGCCATGCGTGTGGCGACCGGTTTGTCCGCGCGACGGTCGGCGGCAAGCAGCGGTGTCTCCAGTGGCAGATGGCATGCCGGTCGCGCTGGAACGCGGATTATCGCCGCGTGTACTTCGACTGCCACGACGGCTTCCTCGTCTACTGGTGGCGCGGCTTGCTGCGCCGGCCGTTGCGAGCCTCGGCGCTCGCGCCGGGCGCGCCCTGCCCGGCAAGCGAGGCTACCGGGAGCCTCGGCGCGTACGGTGCGGCCGCGTTCGGCCCAGGACCGGCATATCCGACCCTGGCCGCGCACGACGGCCGCGCAGCTCTGACATACCAGTCGAATTGGGCATTCGCCGGCTGGGACGGTACGAAAGTCCTCTGGACGGTCCCGAATTACCGCGGCCCGTACATCGTGCGCGGCGCGCGGCTCGACGGGCCGGGCATGCTCCGCTTCGACCAGGGGCCGCAGTGGACGAACAAGCTCCACTCGGAGCTGCGCCTTGTCGGGCCGTATGCCGACCTGAACCCTGCAGCGACGTTCCTGCAGGGGCCGGGTTGTTACGCGTACCAGGTCGACGGGCGCGGGTTCAGCTACGAGATCGTCTTCACGGCCGCACCCGCCGACTGATCGGACATGTCCGAGGGACTGTCCCTGGGACATGCCCGTAGGGTTCGAGCGGTATGGCGGTGACCGTCGCGGAGGTTCGGGAGCTGGCGCGGACACTGCCGCGCGCGAGTGAGGTCTTCGTCCGCGGCCGGCTGAAGTTCCGGGTCGGGCAGATCGTCTTTCTCTCCTTCTCGAAGGACGGCTCGACGATGGGGTTCGGGTTTCCGAAGGAGTGGCGGGCGGCGCTCGTCGAGTCGGAGCCGGAGAAGTTCTCGCTGGCCGAGCGAGTCCGACATGCGCTTCCACTGGGTGCAGGTGCGGCTCGACGCGATCGACGCGGCGGAGATGCGCGACCTGGTCGAGAACGCCTGGGCGATGTGCGCGCCGAAGTTCCTCGTGGAGGAGTACTCCGTAGCCCAGGGCTATCGCTAGACTGGGAACCCCGGAGAGCTTTGACAGGCAGCTTGGCGACCGGGTCAAAAAACGCCTAAAGAGCTTGCGCGTCACGGAAGGCGTGCGTCCTGTCGAAGCCGAACAAGGGAGCAGGATGCAGGACGCGCGTATACGACTCGAAGCCATCCTCCGCGAGCGCATCGCCGTGCTCGACGGATCGTGGGGCGTCCTGATCCAGCGACAGGTGCGCGGGGAGGAGGCCTACCGCGGCGAGCGCTTCAGGGAGCATCCGCGCGACGTCGCCGGCGATCCCGACCTGCTGAACATCACGCGGCCGGAGGTCGTGCTCGAGATCCACCGGCAGTACTTCGCCGCCGGTGCGGACATCGCGACGACCAACACGTTCACGGCGACGTCGATCGGGCAGGCCGACTACGGGCTCGAGGAGCACGTGCGCGAGATGAACCTTGCCGGCGCACAGCTCGCACGTCAGGCCGCGGACGAGGTCGATGGCTTCGTCGCCGGCTCGGTGGGGCCGCTCAACGTCACGCTCTCGCTCTCGCCGCGCGTCGACGACCCGGCCTTCCGCACGCACACGTTCGAGCAGGTGCGCGAGACGTACGCGGAGCAGATCGCCGCGCTGGCCGAGGGCGGCGTCGACTTCCTGCTGATCGAGACGATCTTCGACACGCTCAACGCGAAGGCAGCGATCGCCGCCGCGCAGGACGTCGCACCGGAGCTGCCGCTCTGGCTCTCGTTCACCGCGATCGACAAGAGCGGCCGGAACCTGTCCGGACAGACGGTCGAGGCGTTCTGGCTCTCGGTCGAGCACGCCAACCCGTTCATCGTCGGCGTCAACTGCTCCCTCGGCGCCCGCGAGATGCGGCCGTTCGTCGAGGAGCTGTCGCGCGTCGCCCCGACGTGGGTCGCCTGCCACCCGAACGCCGGCCTGCCGAACGAGATGGGGACGCACGACGAGCTGCCGCGCGACACGAGCCGCTATCTGCGCGAGTTCGCCCAGGAAGGCCTCGTCAACATCGTCGGCGGCTGCTGCGGCACCACGCCCGAGCACGTGCGCGCCATAACGGACCTGGTACAGGGACAGTCCCCGCGACACGTCCCGCCGCCGGAGACCGTGACGCGGCTGAGCGGGCTCGAGCCCTTCCGCATCTTCGCCGACTCGACCTTCGTGATGGTCGGCGAGCGGACGAACGTCACCGGCTCGGCGCGCTTCCGCCGGCTGATCGAGGGCGGCGACTTCCAGGAGGCCGTCGAGGTCGCGCTCGAGCAGGTGCGCGGCGGCGCCAACATCCTCGACGTCAACATGGATGCCGACCTGCTCGAGTCGGAGCAGGCGATGACGACGTTCCTGAACCTCGTCGCCACCGAGCCGGACGTCGCCCGCATCCCGATCATGGTCGACAGCTCGCGTTGGTCGGTGCTGGAAGCGGGCCTCAAGTGCCTGCAGGGCAAGGGCGTCGTCAACTCGATCTCGCTGAAGGAGGGGGAGGAGGCGTTCCTCGGGCAGGCGCGCCGCGTCCGCCGCTACGGCGCCGCCGTCGTCGTGATGGCCTTCGACGAGCAGGGCCAGGCCGACACGGCGCGACGGAAGGTCGAGATCTGCGGGCGTGCGTACGACCTGCTGACCGCGGACGGCTGGACCCCCGAGGACATCGTCTTCGACCCGAACGTCCTCGCCGTCGCGACGGGCATCGAGGAGCACGCCGAGTTCGCAAAGGCGTTCATCGAGGCGATTCCTCTGATCAAGGAACGCTGTCCCGGAGCGCACATATCCGGGGGCATTTCCAACCTCAGTTTCGCCTTCCGCGGCAACGACGCCGTGCGCGAGGCGATGCACGCAGCCTTCCTCTACCACGCGATCAGCGCGGGGCTCGACATGGGGATCGTCAATGCGGGCCAGCTCGCGGTCTACGAGGACATCGAGCCCGACTTGCTCGAGCGCGTGGAGGACGTCATCTTCAACCGCCGCGCGGATGGGACGGAGCGGCTCGTCGAGTACGCGTCGCGCGTCGCCGGCGAAGCGACGAAGCGCGAGCGCGACCTCTCCTGGCGCGAGGCGCCGGTCGAGCAAAGACTCTCGTACGCGCTCGTGCACGGAATCGTCGACTTCATCGAGGCCGACACGGAGGAGGCGCGGCAGCGGCAGGCCCGCCCGCTCGACGTGATCGAAGGCCCGCTGATGGACGGCATGGCGATCGTCGGCGACCTCTTCGGCTCGGGAAAGATGTTCCTACCGCAGGTCGTGAAGAGCGCGCGCGCGATGAAGCGCGCCGTCGCGTACCTCGAGCCCTACATGGAGGCGGAGAAGGCGCGCGGCGACGGCCGCCCGCGGGCGCAGGGCAAGGTGGTGCTCGCGACGGTCAAGGGCGACGTGCACGACATCGGCAAGAACATCGTCGGCGTCGTGCTGGGCTGCAACAACTACGAGGTGCTCGACCTGGGCGTCATGGTCCCTGCCGACAAGATCCTGGACACGGCGGTCGAGGAGGAGTGCGACGTCGTCGGTCTCTCCGGCTTGATCACGCCGTCGCTCGACGAGATGGTCAACGTCGCCAAGGAGATGGAGCGGCGCGAGCTCGACCTGCCGCTTCTGATCGGCGGGGCGACGACGTCCAAGCAGCACACAGCCGTCCGCATCGCGCCCGAGTACTCGGAGCCGACGCTGCACGTGCTCGACGCGTCACGCGTCGTCGGCGTCGTCTCGAGCCTGCTCGACCCGGGCCGCAAGGAGCGGCTGGACGAGGAGAACCGGGAGCTGCAGGAACGCCTACGCGAGCAGCACGCCGAGAAGGAGCGCAAGCCGCTGCTCACGATCGACGAGGCGCGCGCGAACAGGGAGCGCGTCCCCTTCGACGACCTCCCGGTGCCGCCGTCGCTCGGCGCCAGGACGCTCGAGCCCCAGCTGACGACGCTCGTGCAGTACATCGACTGGCAGTTCTTCTTCCACGCCTGGGAGATGAAGGGCAAGTTCCCGGGCATTCTCGAGGTGCCCGCCGCGCGTGAGCTCTACGAAGACGCGCAAGAGCTGCTCGGACAGATCGTCGACGGCGAGCTGCTGCGCGCGCGCGGCGTGTACGGCTGGTGGGGCGCTCGCGCCGACGGCGACGACGTCGCGCTCGACGAGGGCACGCGCTTCTCGTTCCTGCGCCAGCAGTCGGCGTACGGCGACTCGCGCCCCAACCGGAGCCTCGCCGACTACGTCAGTCCCGACGGCGACCACGTCGGCGCGTTCGCGGTGGCGATCCACGGAACCGACGAGCTCGCCGCGCGCTACGAGGCCGAGCACGACGACTACCGGGCGATCATGGTCAAGGCGCTCGCCGACAGGCTCGCTGAGGCGTTCGCGGAACACCTGCACGAGGTCGTGCGGCGCGCGTGGTACGAGCCGGACGAAAAGCTGTCGAGCGAAGACCTGGCCGCCGAGCGCTTCCGCGGCATCCGCCCGGCATTCGGCTACCCGGCGTGCCCGGACCACACGGAGAAGCGCAAGCTCTTCGACCTGCTCGGAGCCGAGGACGCCGCCGGCGTGTCCCTGACGGAGTCGTACGCGATGACACCGGCCGCCGCCGTCAGCGGCATCTACCTCGCGCACCCGCTCGCGCGCTACTTCTCCGTGGGTCGGCTCGGGCGCGACCAGGTCGAGGACTACGCGGCCCGTAAAGGGATGCCGCTCGAGGAGGTCGAGCGGTGGCTCGGGCCGAACCTCGGCTATGCGCCCCTTTCGAGGGAGGAAGTCCTCAATCGGTGACGCCGATCCACGCCGTATGGCCCGTCGTCTCGGTGTGACCGCCGTGCTCGTCGCCGCGCTCGCGGCCGGGTCCGTTGCTGCTGCTGCAGGCGACCCGCGCGAGCCGCAGCACCGGTTCGACGCCGCCGACCAGGCGTGGGCGCACCGCATCATCGTCCAGCGCGCCGACCTCGGCGCGGGCGACTGGCGCGTCCAGCAGCTCGACTCCCAGGGCGACGGGACCGCGCCGTCGTACTGCAAGAACCCGAACCTGTCCGACCTCGTCCTCAGCGGTCAGGCGAAGAGCCCGGACTTCGGTCGCGAGGACAGCTTCGAGGACTCCGACGGGGAGGTGTGGTCGAGCGAGAGCGACGCGATCGCCTCGTTCAAGCGCCTCAAGACGTATCCCTTCGACCGCTGCTTCAAGGTCGCGATGAAGCAGGAGTTCGCGCAGGGATCGGGTGTCAAGTTCTCGGTCGTCTCCAGCGGTCCGATCGCCATCGGCACGCTCGCACCGCGGCAGCTCACCTACGGGCTGAAGTTCCGGATCACCGTCGGCGGTCGCAAGATCGACGGCCGCATCGACATCTATGCCTTCTCGCGCGGCCGTGCCGACGGCAGCGTCATGATCGCCTCGCTCGGCGCGCCGGCCCGCCCGATCCCGCTCTCGCTCGAGCGGAAGCTGGCCACCCTCGTCGCGCACCGCCTGAAGCACTAGGCCGGCCGGGCGGTCGGCTATCCTGCGGGTCGGCTGGCGCCCTGGCAACGGGCGCCGTGCTGTTTCAGGACCCCGATGAAGACCACGCTCAAGAGAGCCATGGGGCGCGGTGGCGCCGTGAATGGCAACGGCCGCCCGGTCTACCCGCCGTCGGCGCCGACGCCGATGACGCGGTACCGGCAGCCCGATCCGCCCAGGCGAGGTGCCTGGCACCTCGTCGCGGAGATCTTCCTCTGGACCCTGCTGGCGGCGCTGATCCTCGCCGCTGCAGCCGGTGGCGGGCTCTATTTGAAGAGCCATCAGTTCGTCGGCGCCATCAGTCCCAAGAAGAAGGCGGACATCGCCGCCGCCAAACGCCTCGACCTCGCCGACCCGAGCCAGCCGACGATCGCGCTCGTCATCGGCACCGACCGCCGCAAGGGCTTTCAGTCGGAGCTGACGGGCCGCTCGGACACGCTCATCCTCGTCCGCGCCGATCCGATCAACAAGTCGCTGTCGCTGCTGTCGTTCCCGCGCGACCTGATCGTCACCGTGAAGTGCCCGGGCCACCCCGACGTGCAGGAGCGCATCAACTACGCATTCTCGGAATGCGGCGCGTCCGGGAGCATCGAGACCGTCCGCGCGCTCACCGGCCTGCCGATCAACTACTACGTCACGGTCAACTTCCGCGGATTCATGGACCTCGTCAACAACCTCGGCGGCGTCTGGATCGACGTCGACCATCGCTACCTGTGCGATCCGACGAACTGTCCCGGCGTCTCCAAGATCAACCTGTGGCCGGGCTACCAGCGTCTGAACGCGACGAACGCGCTCGCCTACGTGCGCTTCCGCCACTTCGACTCGGACATCTTCCGCAATGCGCGGCAGCAGCTGTTCCTGAAGGCGCTGAAGCAGCAGATCTCCGCGCAGCTCGGCATCGACACGGTCCTGTCGATCGCGAACGCGATCGAGAACAACGTCGTCGTCGGGCGCGGCGGCAACAAGACGCTCGACGTCAAGACGCTGAGCGACTACCTCTTCTTCGCGCACCGGCTTCCCTCGGGCCACGTCTTCCAGTCGCGCATCCAGAATCTCACGGGCTACAACACGCTCACTGCACCGCCGGAGGACATCGCCGCCGCGGTTCGCGAGTTCGTCCAGCCGGACGTGAAGGCACCGGAGAAGGCGCGCGACGTCGCGTTCGGCATCAAGCATCGCTCGAAGGCGCTGCCGCCGAAGGACGTCTCGACGACGGTGCTGAACGGAAACGGCGTCACGGGGTCGGCCGCGAACGCCGCGTACGAGCTCGGCCAGCGCGGCTACGACGTGCTCTCGCCGCCGAGTGGACAGCCGCAGAATGCGCCGCGGTTCAACTACTTCCGCACGACCGTGTACTACGACGCAGCGCAGCCGAAGGCGAAGGCGGCCGCGACGCAGCTCGCGAACCTCTTCGGTGACGCCGACGTGAAAGCGCTGCCCGCGACGATGACGACTCTCGCGAACGGCGCCCTGGCCACCGTCGTCGTCGGCCGCAACTTCCACGGCACGATCGCGTCGGCGCCGGTCGACCA
This sequence comes from Gaiellaceae bacterium, assembly GCA_045806245.1. Taxonomy (GTDB): domain Bacteria; phylum Actinomycetota; class Thermoleophilia; order Gaiellales; family Gaiellaceae; genus 3-1-20CM-4-69-9. The sequence continues at coordinate 7,233 of JBJMJR010000107.1, forward strand.
GACGCCCAAGAAGGAGCCCGCGCAGGTGACGCTGAACCCGTCGGCCTCGCGCTCGGAGCTGCTGAGCGTGCGGCACCGGGTTCCCTTCCAGCTCGAGCTCCCGCGCTTCGTCGCGAATTACTCGAAGCTCGAGTTCGACGCGCCGGTTCGCGCTTACGCGATCAAGAGGGGCTTCAAGGCGGTGCGCCTGACGTTCGCGACCGGGCTGAACGAGTACTGGGGGATCCAGGAGACAAACTGGGACGAGGCGCCCGCGCTCGCCGACGCGAGCTTCACGCACAGGATCCACAAGCGCTTGTTCTCCCTCTACTACTCGGGCGCGCACCTGCACATGGTCGTGCTGCGCGAGAACGGCGCCACGTACTGGGTGATCAACACCATTCTCGATTCGCTCTCGAACGAGACGATGCTCGCGATCGCGCGCGGGCTGCAGCCGCTGCCCAAGTAGGCTTCCCGGTCGGCATGGCGGAATCGCGGACGATCGGCGTCTTCGGCGCGGGCTGGGTCGGGCTCGTGACCGGCGGCTGCTTCGCCGAGCTCGGACACGACGTGATCGTGCGCGACGTCGTCCCCGACCGGATCGCCGCCTTGCAGGCGGGGCGGCTGCCGTTCCACGAGCCCGAGCTGCCGGAGGTGCTCGCGCGCAACCGCGACCGGATCAAGTACACGCTCGACGCAGACGACCTCGGCAGCGCGGACGCGATCTTCATCTGCGTGCAGACGCCGCCGACCTACTCCGGCGACGCCGACCTGTCGTTCGTCTGGTCGGCGCTGGACGACCTGCCGCGCGGCGAACGGCGTCAGGTGCTCGTGATGAAGTCGACCGTTCCGGTCGGCACGGGCGACAAGGTGCGCGCAGCGCTGGAGGCGCGCGGGCTCGAGAACGTCGGCTACGTCTCGAATCCGGAGTTCCTGGCGGAAGGCCACGCGGTGCGCGACTTCCTCAATCCCGACCGGATCGTGATCGGCGCCTTCGCAGAGGAGGACAGTGCGGCTGTCGAGGCGCTCTACGGCGGCATCGAGGCGCCGGTCGTGCGGACCGACGTCGCGTCGGCGGAGATGATCAAGCTCGCCGCGAACGCGTTTCTGATGACGCGCATCTCCTTCATCAACGAGATCGCGAACGTCTGCGAGGCTGTCGGTGCGGACGTCGTCGAGGTTGCGCAGGGCATCGGGCTCGACCACCGGCTGGGGCCGCACTTCCTGCGTGCCGGCATCGGCTACGGCGGCTCCTGTTTTCCCAAGGACTCGCTGGCGCTCAAGCAGCTCGCATCGAACTCCGGCTACCACTTCCAGCTGCTCGCGGCGGTGATCGAGGTGAACGAGCTGCAGAAGCGCCGCGTGATCCAGAAGCTGCAGAAGCACCTCGGGCGTCTGCGCGGCAAGAAGGTCGCGCTGCTCGGCCTCGCGTTCAAGGCCGGGACCGACGACATGCGCGAGGCGCCGTCGCTCGTGCTCGCGTCGCGCTTGCTCGCCGAGGGTGCCGAGGTGCGCGCGTGGGATCCCGTCGCGCGGCCGGGCGAGCTGATGAAGGGTGCAATTCTGTGTGACAGCGTGCTCGAGGCGGTCACCGGCGCCGACGCGGCGGTGATCGTGACGGAGTGGGACGAGCTGCGCACGCTTGCCTCGCCCGAGGTGCGCGACGCGATGGCGCGCGCCCTGATCATCGACGGGCGCAACCTGCTCGACCCCGCGGAGACGCGCAACGCCGGCTTCGCCTACGAGGGCATCGGGCGGCAGAGCTCCGCATTCGAGTCGCTGCCGGAGACGCCCGAGCCGAGCGAGCGGGTCTCCGGCTAGTGGAAGCGATCATCCTGGCCGGCGGTCAGGCGACGCGCCTTGGCGACGCAGCGCGAGGGCAGCCGAAGGCGCTCGTGCCGATCGCGGGACATCCCCTCGTCGAGTATCAGGTGTCGCAGCTCGTGCGCGCCGGCGTCGACCGCGTGATCGTCAGCTGCGCGGCGGGACAGGCCGGCCTCTTCGAGGCCAAGCTCTCCGGCCTCGGCGCAGAGATCGCCGCAGTCGCAGAGCCGGAGCCGCTGGGGCGCGGGGGAGGGCTGCGCTTTGCGGCGCAGGCGCGCGAGGAGAGCGGCCCCGTGTACGCGTTCAACGGCGACGAGCTGCACGATGTCGACCTGCGCGCGTTCCTGGACGCGCACGAGCAGAACGAGGCGGCGGCGACCATCGTCGTGGCGCCGCTGACGTCGCAGTTCGGCGTCGTCGAGTTGGAGGAGGACGATCGCGTGACGGGCTTCCGCGAGGCGCCGCGGTTGCCGCACTGGGTCAACGCCGGCGTCTATGTCCTCGACGACGAAGCGCTCGAGCGTCTCCCGGAACGCGGAGACCACGAGCAGTCGACCTTTCCCGAGCTGGCGGGCGAGGGCAAGCTCTACGGCTTCCGCCACGAAGGACTCTGGATCACGGTGAACACGCCGAAGGACCTCGACCGCGCGGAAGAGCACTATGCGGCGCATCCCGAGCTACGGCCGACGCTCGCGCGGAACCGGTAGGCGGCGAGGCGTAGAGTCGGCGCGTGAGCGTCGACTCGCCCAACCACGAGGGCCTCGACGCCTGGGCATCCGAGCCGCGCAAGGTGGAGAAGCCGTGGGGCTGGGAGCTGGTCTGGGCCGAGACGGACGACTACGTCGGGAAGCTCTTGTTCGTCAAGGCCGGGGAGTCGCTCAGCCTCCAGTTCCACCGGGTGAAGGACGAGTCGTGGCTCGTCCAGCAGGGGCGCGCGAAGCTCGAGCTGGGCTCTGCGGGCGATGCGATCCTGAACGAGGAGGTAATCGGCCCCGGAGCGACCTTTCGCTTCCGGCCCGGGACGGTGCACCGCGTCACCGCCCTCGAGGACACGACCATCGTCGAGGTGTCGACCGCGCAACTGGACGACGTGGTCAGGCTCGAGGACCGGTACGGGCGCGAAGGCACCGCCGAACCCTGACAGTCCTGTGTTAAGGTCGGCAGGATGGAAGGCGTCAAAGTCGGACAGGCGGCCGCCCGCACGGGCTGGTCGCCGCGCATGCTGCGGTACCTCGAGCGCACCGGGCTCGTCGTCCCGCGCCGGACTGCCTCCGGCTACCGGGCTTATGGACTGCTGGAGCTGAACCAGCTGCGGTCGCTCGCGCGGCTGCGGCGTCACTTCAAGGTAGAGCTCACCGACGTCGCCTTCGCCGCGCGCCTGCGCCGCGAGCCCGAGTTGCGCGCCGCGATGGACACGTGGCTCGCAGGCACCGAAGTCTCCGCCCTCGACTGGGAACAACGAAAGCACGAGCGACTGCTCGTCGCCTAACGAAAGGACTGGATGGCAACGACGAAACGCCATGACGTGAAGGACATCGCGCTCGCCCCGGAGGGCGTGCGCCGGATCGAGTGGGCCGACCGGCAGATGCCGGTGCTCACCGCGATCCGCGAACGGTTCGACCGCGAACAGCCGCTCTCGGGCTATCGCGTCTCCGCGTGTTTGCACGTGACCACGGAGACCGCCAACCTCGCGCGCACGCTCAAGGCCGGCGGCGCGGACGTCGTGCTCTGCGCGTCCAACCCGCTCTCCACACAGGACGACGTCGCGGCCGCTCTGGTCGACGAGTACGACATCTCCGTCTTCGCGATCAAGGGCGAGGACAACGACACGTACTACTCGCACATCGAGGCTGCCGTCGATCACAAGCCGCAGCTGACGATGGACGACGGCGCCGACGTGATCGGCGTGCTGCACTCCGCGCGTCGCGAGCAGCTCGGCGACATCATCGCGGGCACCGAGGAGACGACCACGGGCGTCATCCGCCTGAAGGCGCTCGAGCGCGACGGCGCGCTGGGCTTCCCCGTCATCGCGGTCAACGACGCCGACACCAAGCACCTGTTCGACAACCGCTACGGCACCGGCCAGTCGACGATCGACGGCATCATCCGCGCGACCAACGTCCTGCTGGCCGGCAAGCGCTTCGTCGTCTCCGGCTATGGGTGGGTCGGCCGAGGTGTCGCGTCGCGCGCACGGGGCATGGGGTCACACGTGATCGTCACCGAGACGGATCCGATGCGCGCCCTCGAGGCGACGATGGACGGCTACGAGGTGCTGCCGATGGAGCGGGCCGCCGCGATCGGCGACATCTTCTGCACCGCCACAGGCGACAAGTCGGTCATCCGCCGCGAGCATGTCGAGCAGATGAAGGACGGCGCGATTCTCGCCAACACGGGCCACTTCAACGTCGAGATCGACATCCCGGCGCTGCGGTCGCTCGCGAGCGAGACACGTGAGGCGCGTGCCTTCGTCGACGAGTTCACGCTCGCTGACGGTCGCCGCATCTACCTCATCGCGGACGGCCGGCTCGTGAACCTCTCGGCGGCCGAGGGTCATCCCGCGCTGGTGATGGACATGTCCTTCGCGAACCAGGCGCTCTCTGCGGAGTACGCAATCCAGCATGCCGCCGAGCTCGAGCGGAAGGTGTATCCGGTGCCGTCCGAGATCGACAAGGAAATCGCCCGGCTGAAGCTCGAGACGATGGGCGTCGAGATCGACCAGCTCACCGAGGAGCAGGCGAAGTACCTGGCCTCGTGGGACGAGGGAACCTAGAACCCGAGGCAATCGTTCGGTACGAGGAGGACGGCCCGAAAGTCGTCCTCCTCGACCAGCGCCGCCTCCCCGACGAGGAGGTCGAGCTGGAGTGCCGGACGGTCGACGAGCTCGTCACGGCGATCCGTGAGCTCGCCGTCCGCGGTGCGCCCGCGATCGGTGTTGCGGCGGCGTACGGTCTCGCGCTCGCCGCGGCGCGCGGCGACGACGTCGAGGCGGCCGCCGCCGCACTCGCGGCCTCGCGGCCGACCGCTGTCAATCTCGCGTGGGCGCTCGCGGAGATGCGGGACGACCCGACGCCTGCGCACGCGCGGCGGCTGCATCAGGAAGAGGTCGAGCGCTGCCGGGCGATGGCTGCGCACGCTGCGGCGCTCTTCGGGCCGCGGACGCGCGCCCTGACGCACTGCAACGCGGGCGGGCTTGCGACGGGCGGCTACGGCAGCGCGGTCGGAGCACTGCGGGCCGCCTGGGAACGCGGCCTGCTTGCGCATGTCTGGGTGGACGAGACCCGGCCGCTCCTGCAGGGCTCGCGGCTGACGGCCTGGGAGCTCGAGACCGCCGGCATCCCGTACGCGGTCATCGCCGACTCCGCCGCCGCCTCGCTGATGGCTGCGGGCGAGGTGGACTGCGTCGTCACCGGCGCCGACCGGATCGCCGCGAACGGCGACACGGCAAACAAGATCGGCACGTATTCGCTCGCCGTTCTGGCGGCGCATCACGAGCTTCCGTTCTACGTCGTCGCGCCAACCTCCACGATCGACCTCGACACGCCGACCGGAGCGGAGATTCCGATCGAGGAGCGCTCGGGCTCGGAGCTGACGACGCGCTTCGCCGCGCGAAACCCCGCCTTCGACGTGACGCCGGCGGAGCTGATCACCGCGGTCGTGACCGAGCACGGCGTCCGCGAGCCGGTGGCGCTGTGAAGGCGCTGATCCTCGCAGCGGGCTACGCGACGCGCCTGCGGCCGCTCACGGAAACGATCCCGAAGCAGCTGCTCCCCGTCGGCGGCCGGCCGATGGTCGACTGGATCCTCGACCGGGTCGAGGAGACGAGCGCCGACGAGGTCCATCTCGTCACGAACGCGCGCTTCGCCGCGGACTTCGAGCGCTGGGCCCAGGGCAAGGATGTCCGGATCCACGACGACGGCACGACGTCGAACGAGGACCGCCTCGGCGCGATCGGCGACATCGACTTCGTCGGCCTGGACGACGACCTGCTCGCGATCGCGGGCGACAACCTCTTCGAGTACTCGCTCGCCGAGTACGAGTCGTACTGGCGTGCCAAGGGCGGCAGCGCCGTCGCCGTCCACGACGTCGGCGACCGCGAGCTGGCGAAGCAGTACGGCATCGTCGACGTCGACGCCGACGACCGCATAACGAACTTCGTCGAGAAGCCGGAGGACCCGCCGACGACGCTGTGCGCGACGGCGACGTATCTCTACCGCCGCGAGCACGCCGCGCTCGTCCCCGCCTATCTCGCCGAGGGCAACCCGCCCGATCAGCCGGGCAACTTCGTCGCGTGGCTGCACAAGCGCGAGCCCGTCTACGCATACCGGTTCGCCGGCGAGTGGTTCGACATCGGCGACCACGCGCAGCTGCTCGAGGCCGACAACCGCATGCGGCGGCGCGTCGGGCTCCCCGAACGGGCGGCTTACTCGGCGTCGTGACGGCCGCGAGGCGTCCAGGCTTGGCGCACTCGCGACACAGACACGTCACACCTTTCCCCGTACCGTCGGGCGCGTGCTCGACCTGCTCCTGCCGCAACGCTGCCTCGTCTGCTCGGCTCCCGGCGCTCAGGTTTGTCGCCGTTGCACGTCTCGGCTGAGGCGGCTCGCGCCGCCCTCGTGCGAACGCTGCGGCGCGCCGACCGTGTGGCCCGTGGCGCGCTGCGCCGAGTGCGCGCGTCGGCGGGTTGCCTTCGCGCGCGCACGCGCGGCGGTCGAGTACGACAAGCCCGTGCGTCGCATCGTCAGCGCCTGGAAGGAGCGCGGGCTGCGGCGCCTCGCGGCCTGGGCCGCCGCCGTCGTCGCCGACACGATCGCGGCCCCGGGCGCCGGCACCCTCACCTTCGTCCCGCCCGACCGTGACCGCCGGTTGCGACGGGGTCATCACCCCGCCGAGGCGCTGGCACGCGAGCTCGCTGCGGGCTGGAGCCTGCCGCTCGAGCCGCTGCTGGCACGTGTCCGCGGCTCGCCCCGGCAGCGCGAGCTCGGCCGAATCGAGCGGCGACGGAACGTGGCCGCGGCGTTCGCCGCCCGCGGGCCCGTGCCCGCGCGGATCGTCCTCGTCGACGACGTCTACACGACCGGAGCCACGGCCAATGCGGCCGCCTCGGCGCTGCGAAAAGCGGGCGCCAGGGAGGTCGAGGTGGTGGCCTTCGCCCGGACGATTCGCCTCACCTGATCATCCGCTAAGGTCAGATCCCCGGCCTACGAGGAGACGCAATGCGACTTCAGGTGAAGGGAAAGAACGTCGAGGTCAGCGACTCGATTCGCCGGTATGCCGAAGACAAGCTGGGCAAGCTCGACCGTCAGCTGCATGCGCTGACACAGGTGGAGCTCGAGCTCTGCGTCGAGCGCAACCCGTCGATCTCGGCGAACCAGATCGCCGAAGCGACCGTCTGGACGAAAGGGCCGACGTTGCGCGCGCGCGAGGCGTCCACCGACATGAAGATGTCGATCGACCAGCTGACCGACAAGCTGCTGCGCCAGGTGGAGCACTACCGCGCCAAGCGCAGCCGCAGGCAGGTGCGTGGAAGCGACGTTGCGCCCGGAGGTTCGATGAGCGTTCCCGACGACGAGTCCGGTCCGAAGATCGTCAAGACGAAGCAGTTCGCGATGAAGCCGATGAGTGCCGAGGAGGCGGCGCTGCAGCTGGAGCTGGTCGGCCACGACTTCTTCATGTTCCGCAGCGACGAGTCAGGCGACGTCAACGTCATCTATCGCCGCCGCGACGGCGGCTACGGGTTGATCGAGCCACAGGGCTAGTGGGGCTCTTCCGCCGCTCGAAGCCGTTGCACGAGCGGCTGGCCGAGGAAGGCGGCCTCGTCGAGCCTCCGGCGCGACAGCCTCTGTACACGGGGGTCATTCCCGAGACCGGGATTCACGGCCTTCCGCGGGAGCGCCAGTACGACGCGGTCGTCACCGCCGAGGCGCCGGACGTCGAGGGCTCGGGCGCGCGCTTCGTCGGGATGCCGGACGGCTCCTTGCTGATCGAGGAGGGAGACGGCGACCTGGCGCCGCTCGCAGACGCGATCGAGCAGGAGGTCAAGCGCCCGTACCGCGCGACGGCGGTCCGACGGGGCGAGACGCAGTGGGCCGTCGCCGCCCATTCGCTCCGCGTCGTCGAGCTGCCCGAGCCCGGCGGCGACGAGGTCGAGCTGGCGATCCGCGGCGACGAGCGCACGCTCGCGATCGACGGCAACCGGGCGTTCGGGACGCTCCCCGAGCTGGAGTCCCTGGCCGCCGGAGACGCGGTCATCCGCGCCGCCCGGCTCGACGGCAACGTCTGGGAGGTTCGTGTTGATCCGCTCTAGCAAGGGGTCGGTACCCTAGGTCCGATGGCCCAGCAGCTCGGTTCCTTCGAAAAAATCCTGCGCGTCGGCGAGGGCCGCCGGATGAAGCGGCTCGCCGACCAGGCCGCCTACGTCACGACCCTCGAGCCGGAGTTCCAGGCGCTTTCCGACGAGGAGCTGCGGGGGAAGACGGCCGAGTTCCGGCAGCGGCTGGAGAACGGCGAGACCGTCGAGGAGCTGCTGTTCGAGGCCTTCGCGGCGGTGCGCGAGGCGCGCCTGCGCGAGTCGGACCAGCGCATGTTCGACGTGCAGCTGATGGGCGGGATCGTCCTGCACGAAGGTGACGTGGCCGAGATGAAGACGGGCGAGGGGAAGACCTTCGTCGCCAGCCTCGCGCTCTACCTGAACGCGCTCGAGGGCAAAGGCGTCCATCTGATCACGGTGAACGACTACCTGGCGCAGCGAGACGCCGAGTGGAACCGAGGCGTGTTCGAGCGCCTCGGCATCACCGTCGCGTACATCGAGAACATGATGCCGTTCGCCGATCGCAAGGCGGCGTACGACGCGGACATCACGTACGGCACCAACTCCGAGTTCGGCTTCGACTACCTGCGCGACAACATGGCCGTCAGCCTCGACGGTGTCGTCCAGCGCGGCCACTCGTACGCGATCGTCGACGAGGTCGACTCGATCCTGATCGACGAGGCGCGCACGCCGCTGATCATCTCCGGCGAGCCCGAGGCCGCGGCGCAGATCTACTACGACTTCGCGCGCATCGTGCGCGCCCTCAAGGGTGTTCCGCACGACCCGCTGCTGAAAGGCGGCGATCCCGACGCCGACTACGAGTACGACGAGAAGCACAAGACGGTCGCGCCGGGCCAGGCGGCGATCGACGCCGCCGAGCGCACGCTGCGGATCGAGAGCCTGTACGACCCGCGCAACTCGCAGCTCGTCAACCATCTGATCCAGGCGCTCAAGGCGGAGTCGCTGTACAAGCGCGACGTCGACTACGTGATCCAGGACGGCGAGGTGAAGATCGTCGACGAGTTCACCGGCCGGATCATGGAAGGCCGCCGCTGGTCGGAAGGCCTGCACCAGGCGATCGAGGCGAAAGAGGGCGTGAAGATCCAGGAGGAGAACGTCACGCTCGCGACGATCACCCTCCAGAACTACTTCCGCCTCTACGAGAAGCTCGCCGGCATGACCGGCACGGCGAAGACGGAGGAGAAGGAGTTCGTCGAGATCTACAACCTGAACGTCGTCGAGATCCCGACGAACGTGCCGGTCGCGCGCGACGACAAGAACGACCTGATCTTCCGGTCGAAGGAAGGCAAGTTCCAGGCCGTGATGCGCGACATCAAGGAGCGGCAC
>JBJMJR010000108.1:0-30639 GCA_045806245.1 Gaiellaceae bacterium
CGCCAAGAAGAAGGAGGCCAAGGCCTAATGGGTCAAAAAGTCCATCCCGGCGGGCTGCGCGTCGGCGTGATCCACGACTGGAAGTCGAACTGGTACACGGGCAAGAAGGAGTTCCCGGGCTACCTGATCGAGGACATCAAGATCCGCGACCACATCACGGGCAAGCTCTCGCATGCGGGGCTGTCCGACATCCTGATCCGCAAGGACAAGCAGCGGATCACGGTCGACATCTACACGGCGCGCCCCGGCATCGTGATCGGCAAGTCCGGTGTCGAGGTCGACGCGCTCCGCAAAGAGCTGCACGCGATCACCAAGAAGAACGTCCACATCAACATCAACGAGATCAAGCGTCCCGAGCTCGACGCCAAGCTCGTCGCGCAGTCGATCGCCGAGCAGCTGCAGAACCGCGTCAGCTTCCGGCGCGCGATGAAGCGCGCGCTCGCCTCGGGCATCCGCTCGGGCGCGAAGGGCGTGCGCATCCAGTGCGGCGGCCGCCTCGGCGGCACCGAGATGAGCCGTTCCGAGGCCTACTCCGAGGGCCGCGTCCCGCTGCACACCATCCGTGCAGACATCGACTACGGCTTCGTCGAGGCGAAGACCACCTTCGGCCGCATCGGCGTGAAGGTCTGGATCAACAAGGGCGAGATCATGCCGGAGGGCTACGGCGGCCTCGACACCGAGAAGGATGTGCGCCTCGGCGAGCAGGATCAGGCACGCCGCCGGCGCGGCAACGTCGAAGGCCTCGGCGCGTCGCGCGAGAGCGGGCGTGACCGTCAGCGCGACCGTGAGGGCCTCGGCCCCGTCCGTCCCGGGCGCAAGCGTGGCGGCGCCGGGCGCGGCCAGGCCGCCGGTGGTCGTGGCGGCGCAACCCGAGGTCGCGGCGCACCGCGTGACCGCACTCGTGGGCAGGACAACGTCGAGCGTCCGCGCACCGACGCGGCCGCGAAGTCGGCGGAGGGCAGGGAGCAGCCCGTGATCGAGCCGGAGGTCTCCACGACGCCTGCGCCGGTCGGAGACGCGCCCGACACGACGACCCCGAAGACGGCGCACGAGGACCCGACGAAGCTCGACCAGTCGGGTGACGAGTCCGCGGAGAAGACCGACTGATGCTGCTTCCGAAGAAGACGAAGTTCCGCAAGTACCAGCGCGGCCGCAGACGCGGCTTTGCGAAGGGCCAGACGACCGTGCAGTTCGGCGATTACGGCCTCAAGGCGCTCGAGACCGGCTGGGTGACCAACCGGCAGATCGAGGCTGCCCGGATCGCGATGACGCGCAAGATCAAGCGCGGCGGCAAGGTCTGGATCAACGTCTTCCCCGACAAGCCGACGACCCAGAAGCCGGCCGAGACGCGCATGGGCTCCGGCAAGGGCTCGCCCGAGCACTGGGTGTCCGTGGTCAAGCCCGGGCGCGTCATGTTCGAGCTCGCCGGTGTGCCCGAGCCGCTCGCGAAGGAAGCGCTGCGCCTGGCCGGGACGAAGATCTCGCTGAAGACGAAGTTCGTGAAGCGGGAGGCGGATCTCTTTGAAAGCTAGAGACCTGAGGGACATGACCGACGACGAGCTCGCGGACGCGTTGGCCGACCGGCGGCAGGAGCTGTTCAACCTGCGCTTCCAGTCGGCGACCGGTGCGCTCGAGAACAGCGCCCGGCTGCAGCTGGCGAAGCGTGAGATCGCGCGCATCCTGACGGTGCGCACCGAACGAGAGGCGGCACAGACCTAGTGGCCGAAGAAGAGCAGAACCAAGAGACAACCGAAGAGCCGCAGGCAGAGGAGCAGGCTGCAGCCGAGCAGGCTGCGCCCGAGGCCCAGGCGACCGAGGAAGCCGCGCCCGACGTGCCGGTCGAGGCTGCCGAGGAGGCGCCCGCGACGGAAACTGAGGCCGCAGAGGCTCCCGCCGAGGAGGCCGCGCCTCAGCCTGCCGCCGTGTCCGAGAAAAAGAAGAAGAGCAAGCGCCTGCCGCGCTCCCAGCGCCACACCCACTCGAAGCCGGCGCGCGAGCGCGCGGCCGAGCGAAAGCCGATCGTGCGCACTCCGAAGCCCGAGTCCGAGCGCGGCCGCCGGCAGGAGCGCCGCGGCGTCGTCGTCTCGAGCGCGATGGACAAGACGATCGTCGTGAAGGTCGACACGATCAAGTCGCACCCGCGGTACAAGAAGGTCGTCCGCCACAGCGCCAAGTTCCATGCCCACGACGAGCAGAACAGCGCGAACGTCGGCGACATCGTGCGCATCGTCGAGACGCGGCCGCTGTCCAAGACCAAGCACTGGCGGCTCGTGCAGATCGTCGAGGCTGCCAAGTGATCCAGCAGGAGTCCAGACTGCGCGTCGCCGACAACACCGGCGCCCGCGAGCTCCTGTGCATCCGCGTCAAGGGCGGGTCGCACCGCCGTTACGCGCGCGTCGGCGACATCATCGTCGGCACGGTCAAGCTGGCGACGCCGCAGGGCGCCGTGAAGAAGGGCGAGGTCGTGCAGGCCGTCGTCGTGCGCACGAAGAAGGCGTACGGCCGCAACGACGGCACGTCGATCGCGTTCGACGAGAACGCGGCCGTGATCATCGACAGCCAGCGCAACCCGCGCGGTACGCGCATCTTCGGCCCGGTCGCGAGGGAGTTGCGCGAGAAGAACTTCATGAAGATCGTCTCCCTGGCCCCGGAGGTCCTCTGATGGCCCACACCATGCGCATCCGCAAGGGCGATCTCGTCCACATCCTCAGCGGCAAGGATCGCGGCAAGGAAGGCCGCGTCATCGACGCGCGCCCGAAGGACAAGAAGGTGATCGTCGAGAACCTCAACCTCGTCAAGCGGCACACGAAGCCGCGGCCGATCCAGAACGCCAGCCGCATGGGCAGCGCCGGGATGACGCCGGGCGGCGTGGTCGAGAAGCCCGCGCCCCTGCACGTCGGCAACGTGATGGTCGTTTGCCCCGTCTGCAACCGCCCCACGCGCGTCGGCATGCGGGAGCGCGACGAGCACGGCTCGCAGGTCAAGGTGCGCGTCTGCAAGCGCGTCGACTGCGGCGAGGAGATCGACCGGTGAGCACTACTGTCCGCGAAGTCCGGAGGGAAGCCGCGCGCGCGTCGTACGCGCCGCGCCTCAAGGTCATGTTCGAGCAGGAGCTGCGCGCCCGTCTGAAGGACGAGCTGGGGCTGTCGTCGCTGATGGACGTCCCCGAGCTGCAGAAGATCACGCTGAACATGGGCGTGGGCGAGGCGAAGACCGACGCGAAGCAGCTCGACTCGGCGCTCGAGGAGCTCACGATCATCGCCGGGCAGCGCGCGCAGGTCCGCCGCGCCCGCAAGTCGATCGCACAGTTCAAGATCCGCGAGGGCATGCCGATCGGCGCGAAGGTCACATTGCGCGGCGCCCGTATGTACGAGTTCCTCGACCGCCTGATCGCGATCGCGCTGCCGCGCATCCGCGACTTCCGCGGCCTCAGCCCGCGCTCGTTCGACGGCCGCGGCAACTACTCGCTCGGCATCCGCGAGCAGATCATCTTTCCCGAGATCAACTACGACGACATCCAGCAGGTCCGCGGCCTCGACGTCGCGATTACGACCTCCGCCAAGACGGACGACCAGGCGCGCGAGCTGTTGCGCGGCCTCGGGATGCCGTTCGCGGCGGACGGAAGGGAGCACTAACACCGCATGGCCAAGACATCGCTTCGCGTCAAGCAATCCCGCCCGCAGCGGTACAAGGTGCGCAACTACTCGCGCTGCAACCGTTGTGGACGTCCCCGCGCCGTCTTCCGCAAGTTCGGGCTCTGCCGAATCTGCCTGCGGGAGCTCGCGCACCAGGGCGTCATCCCGGGCATGACCAAGTCCAGCTGGTAACCCGATGCTGACCGATCCCGTCGCCGACATGCTCTCCCGGATTCGCAACGCCAACAAGGCGCTGCACGAGTCCACGGAGATGCCGACCTCCCGCCTGAAGGAGGGCATAGCCCGCATCCTCAAAGAGGAGGGCTACATCTCGGATTTCCACGTCAAGAAGGGCGAGAGCTTCGACAACCTCGTGATCCAGCTGAAGTACGGCCGGAGCCGCGAGCGGATCATCACCGACCTCAAGCGCGTGTCGAAGCCCGGCCGCCGCGTCTATGCCGGCAAGGACCGCCTGCCGCGCGTGCTCGGCGGGATGGGCGTCGCGATCCTGTCGACGTCGAACGGGCTCGTCACCTCGCGCACCGCAGAAGAGAAGGGAATCGGCGGCGAAGTCGTGTGCTTCGTCTGGTAACGAGATGAGTCGAATCGGAAAACGCCCCATCGATCTGCCCGCGAGCGTGAGCGTGTCGCTCTCGCCTGGGCGCGTCATGGTCAATGGCCCGCTCGGCGAGCTGTCGCAGGACGTCCCGGCGCGCATGAAGATCGAGCAGACGGAGGGCGTCATCACCGTCACCCGCCCGACTGAGCGCGGCGACGACCGTGCGCTGCACGGCCTGACGCGGACGCTGATCGCGAACATGGTCGAGGGCGTCACGAAGGGCTTCGAGAAGCGCCTCCAGCTGCAGGGCGTCGGCTACCGCGCCGCGCTGCAGGGCACCGACCTGCGGCTCGACGTCGGCTATTCGCATCCGGTCGTGATCAAGGCGCCGCAAGGAATCAGCTTCGAGGTCCCGACCCAGACGGAGGTCGTCGTCAAGGGCGTCGCCAAGCAGCAGGTCGGCCAGATCGCCGCGGAGGTGCGTAAGGTGCGCCCGCCCGAGCCGTACAAGGGGAAGGGCATCCGCTACGAGGGCGAGTACGTCCGCCGGAAGGTCGGGAAGCGAGCGTAATGGCGACCCTGACTGTCAGAGAAGCTCGTCAGCGCCGGCATCGCCGCGTGCGCGGCAAGGTGGCCGGCACGGCCGAGCGGCCGCGCCTCGTCGTCTCCCGCTCGAACCGCGGCATCGTCGCGCAGCTCGTCGACGACGCCAACGGCCGCACGGTTGCGTCCGCCACGTGGCTGCAGGTGGCGAAATCCTTCAAGGGCAACAAGACTGCCCAGGCGGCCGAGGTCGGCAAGCTGCTGGCGCAGAAGGCGAAGGCCGAGAAGATCGACACTGCCGTGTTCGATCGCGGCGGCTACCTCTACCACGGACGCGTCAAGGCGCTGGCAGATGCCGCGCGCGAAGGAGGCCTCAAGTTTTGAGCACCCGTCCCGAATTCACTCCGGTCGAGCGCCAGGTGATCGAGCGCGAGGAGAGCCGCGAGCTCAAGGAGCGCGTGGTCGAGATCAACCGCGTGGCAAAGGTCGTCAAGGGCGGCCGGCGCTTCTCGTTCACCGCGCTGGTCGTGGTCGGCGACGAGGTCGACCGCGTCGGCGTCGGGTACGGCAAGGCGCGCGAGGTGCCGCTGGCGATCACGAAGGCCGTCGACGACGCGAAGAAGAACCTCTTCACCGTGCCGAAGCACGGCACGACGATCACGCACGAGATCCTCGGCCGCGCCGACGCCGCGCGCGTGCTGCTGCGGCCCGCGAGCGAGGGGACGGGCGTGATCGCCGGGGGCGGCGTGCGCGCCGTGCTCGAGCTGGCCGGGATCCGCGACATCCTCGCGAAGAGCCTCGGCACGACCAACCCGATCAACATGGCGAAGGCGACCGTCAACGGGCTGAAGAACCTTCGCCGCCCCGACGAGGTGGCGAGAATGCGTGGCCTCTCGATCTCGAAGGTCCTGCCCTACAAGGCTCCGGAGGAGCCGAAGGCGAATGGCGAAGATTCGGATCACACAAACCCGTAGCCAGATCGGCGAGACGCAGAAGCACCGCGGCACGCTCCGCGCGCTCGGCCTGCGCAAGATCGGCCAGACGGTCGAGCACGACGAGAACCCGGTGCTCGCAGGCATGCTGCGGAAAGTCCGCCACCTGGTGAGGATCGAGAATGGCTGAGCAGCTCAACCTGTCGTCGCTGAAGCCCGCGCAGGCCCGCAAGGACCGCAAGCGGGTCGGCCGCGGCCTGGGCTCCGGCAAGGGCCGTTACTCCGGCCGCGGCATCAAGGGCCAGAAGTCGCGCGCCGGCTCGCACAAGATGCGTGCCGGGTTCGCGGGCGGCCAGATGCCGATCTACATGCGCCTGGGCAAGCTGCGCGGCGCCACCTCGAAGGACGCGATGCCGATCGGCCCGTTCCGCACCTCGACCGTCCCGGTCAACGTCGGCGCGCTCGACGCGTTCGACGACGGCGCCGAGGTGACGCCCGAGGCTCTCGTCGAGCGCGGCGTGATCAAGAACACGAAGACCGACGTCAAGCTGCTCGGCGACGGCGAGCTCACGAAGAAGCTGACCGTGCGGGTGCATGCGATCTCCGCCACGGCGCGCGAGAAGGTCGAGGGCGCGGGCGGCACCGTGTCGCTGCTGCGCGAGCCGAAGCAGAAAAAGTCCAAGGCCGCCAAGAAGGCTCCCGTCGCGGAGCCGACCGCTTCCAAGGAGGAATAGATGCTCTCCTGGCTCGCCAACGCCTGGCGCGTCCCCGAGCTCCGCAAGCGGCTCCTGTTCACGTTCTTCATCCTGGCCCTGTACCGGCTGGGGTCGTGGATCCCGGCGCCGGGCGTCGACTCGGAGACGATCAACAACTACTTCAACGGCCGCGGCGGCACGATCCTCGGGCTGCTCAGCGTTTTCTCCGGCGGCGCACTCTCGCGCTTCGCGCTCTTCGCGCTCGGGATCATGCCGTACGTCACCGCCTCGATCATCTTGCAGCTCATGACCGTCGTCGTGCCGAAGCTCGAGCAGCTGCAGAAGGAGGGCGAGTCCGGCTACGCCAAGATCAACCAGTACACGCGCTTCCTGACCGTCGCGCTCGCGGCCGCGCAGTCGACGGGGTACGCGTACCTTTTCAAGCGCGCCGGCAACCTGAACGCGAACACGGGGCGGATCGTGCTGATCGTCGTCACGCTGACCGCGGGCTGCACGCTGCTGATGTGGCTCGGCGAGCTGATCACCAAGCGCGGCGTCGGCAACGGGATCTCGCTGCTGATCTTCGCGTCGATCCTCTCGTCCGCACCGACCGGGATCGCCGCCTGGTACAACGGCGGCACGATGGAGCGGCTGTTCTTCCCGCTCATCGCGATCGGCATCATCGCTGCGGTCGTCTTCATCCAGGAGGGCCAGCGTCGGATCCCGATCCAGTACGCGAAACGGATGGTGGGGCGCCGTCAGACGGCGGGTGGATCGACCTACATGCCGCTGCGCGTGAACATGGCGGGGGTCATCCCGGTCATCTTCGCCGCGGCCGTCATGGCGTTCCCGCCGACGATCGCGCAGTTCTTCCCGACGACGCAGAGCTGGATCAACGCGCACTTCTCGTACGGCTCGCTGCTGTACATCGGCCTCGAGGGCGTGCTGATCATCGTCTTCACCTACTTCTATACGGCGGTGCAGTTCAACCCCGTCGACCAGGCGGACAACCTGCGCCGCTACGGCGGCTACATCCCCGGCATCAGACCGGGCGCGCCGACCGCGCAGTACCTCGACCGCGTGCTGACGCGGTTGACCCTGCCGGGCTCGCTGTACCTCGCCGCGATCGCCGTCCTGCCGAGCGTCTTCATCAAGTACGGCGGGTTCTCGCAGGCGACGTCGCGCGCACTCGGAGGGACGTCCGTGCTGATCGTCGTCGGTGTCGCGCTCGACACGATGCGCCAGATGGAGTCGCAGATGATGGCGCGCTCCTACGAAGGCTTCCTGAAGTAGCGCCATGCCTCTGAACGTTCTGCTGCTCGGTCCGCAGGGCGCGGGCAAGGGCACGCAAGCCAAGCGAATCTCGGCGGAGTACGCCGTCGCGCACATCGCGAGTGGCGAGATCCTCCGCTCGGAGATGCAGGCCGGCACCGACCTCGGGAAGCGCGTCCAGGACGTGTACGACCGCGGCGACCTCGTCTCCGACGACCTGATGATCGAGCTGATCAAGACGCGGCTCGCGCAGCCGGACGCCGACAACGGCTTCATCCTCGACGGCTTCCCGCGGACGACGGTCCAGGCGGAGGCCCTCGACGAGATGTTCGGCGAGATCGGCCGCTCCTTCAGCGTCGTCTTCGCGATGCAGATCCCCGACGACGTCGCCTTCGAGCGGCTGCGCAAGCGTTCCGAGATCGAAGGCCGCGCCGACGACACCGACGAGGGGATCAGGCGCCGGCTCGAGAACTACCACCGGGAGACGGAGCCGCTCGTCGAGTACTACCGCGTGCGGGGTAACTTGGTCCCCATCCACGGCGACCGCACCGAGAACGAGGTGTTCGCCGAGATCCAGTCAGCCTTGGAGCAGGTGCCCGCATGATCATCAGAAAGAGCGCACAGGAGATCGAAGGCATGGCGCGGGCCGGCGAGCTCGTCGCCGAGACGATCGCGCTGCTCGGGGAGCACCTCCAGCCCGGCATCACGACCGCCGAGCTCGACGCCCTGGCCGACGAGTTCATCCGCGACCACGGTGCGGTGCCGACGTCGAAGGGCTACCGCGGCTACCCGGCCGCCACGTGCATCTCGCCCAACGCGATGGTCGTGCACGGGATCCCGGGCGGCCACCGCGTCGAGGAGGGCGACCTGATCTCCGTGGACGTCGGCATCACCCTGGACGGCCTCGTCGCCGACAGCGCCTACACGTATGCCGTGGGCGAGGTCGACGAGGAGGCCGCGCGGCTGCTCGAGGTGGGAAAGCAGGCGCTCGAGGCCGGCATCGCCGAGGCGCAGGCCGGCAACCGCGTGGGGGACATCTCCCACGCCGTGCAGCAGCTCGTCGAGGGCGCCGGGTTCTCGGTCGTCCGCTCGCTCGTCGGGCACGGGGTCGGCCGTTCCTACCACGAGGAGCCTCAGATCCCGAACTTCGGCGAGCCCGGGCGCGGCCCGTTGCTCCAGACCGGCATGACCGTCGCGATCGAGCCCATGATCACCGCCGGGGGCCCGGACGTGTACCTCCACGACGACGACTGGTCGATTTCGTCGACCGACGGCTCGCTGGCCGTGCACTTCGAGCACACCGTGGCGATCCAGGACGGGCCGGCCAAGGTGCTGACCCGGGCAAAGACGCCTGCAAAGGCCGGTTTGCTACCATAATCGGTTCGCGGCGGGCCTTCCCGCCGTGTTTTCGTGCGCGAAGAAGAAAGGCGAATTGGCGAACAAAGAAGAGAAGATCGAGGTCGAAGGCGAGATCACCGAGGCGCTCCCGAGCACGATGTTCCGGGTGCAGATCGACGGCGGCCACTCAGTGCTCGCGACGATCTCCGGGAAGATGCGCAAGCACTACATCCGCATCCTTCCCGGCGACAAGGTCAAGGTGGAGCTCTCTCCCTACGACCTGACCCGCGGCCGGATCACCTACAGACACCGATAGGAAGCAGATGAAGGTACGAGCATCAGTCAAGGCCATGTGCGAGCGCTGCCGCGTGATCAAGCGGCACGGCCGGACCATGGTCATTTGTACGAACCCGCGACACAAGCAAAGGCAGGGGTAAGTGGCACGCATCGCCGGAGTGAACCTTCCGAATCAGAAGCGGCTCGAGATCGGGCTGACGTACATCTACGGGATCGGCCAGCCGACGGCGCACAAGGTCGCGGTCGCGCTCGGCCTGAATCCCGACACCAAGATTCGTGACCTGACGGAAGACGAGGTCACCAAGCTGCGCCAGTACATCGACGAGAAGCTGCAGGTCGAGGGCGACCTGCGCCGCGAGCGCTCGCAGGCGATCAAGCGCCTGGGCGAGATCGGCGCGTACCGCGGGATCCGTCACCGCCGCGGCCTCCCGGTGAACGGCCAGCGCACGCGCACGAACGCGCGCACGCGCAAGGGCCCGGCCAAGACCGTCAGCCGCGGCAAGAAGTCGGCGGCTAAAACCTAAATGGCGCCTCCCCGGAAGACAGCGGCCCGTGGCCGCACGCGCCGCCGCGTGCGCAAGAACATCGCGATCGGCCAGGCGCACATCAAGACGTCGTTCAACAACACGATCGTCGCGCTCACCGACAAGGACGGCAACGTGATCGCGTGGGAGTCCGCCGGCAGCGCCGGCTTCAAGGGCTCGCGCAAGTCGACGCCGTTCGCGGCGCAGGTCACCGCCGACTCGTGTGCGCGCAAGGGCATGGAGCACGGCCTCCAGAAGGTCGAGGTGTTCGTGAAGGGCCCCGGATCCGGGCGCGAGACGGCGATCCGCTCGCTGCAGGCGGCCGGCCTCGAGATCCTCGGCGTCAAGGACGTGACCCCGCAGGCCCACAACGGCGTTCGCCCGCGGAAGCGGAGGCGCGTCTAGTGGCCCGAGACCGTTCCCCCAAGTGCAAGCAGTGCCGTCGCGAGGGCATGAAGCTCTTCCTCAAGGGCGAGCGCTGCCTGACGGAGAAGTGCGCGATCGAGCGCCGCTCCTATCCGCCGGGCGAGCACGGCCGCGGCCGGATCAAGCAGTCGGAGTACCTGCTGCAGCTGCGCGAGAAGCAGAAGGCGCGCCGCTACTACGGGCTGCTCGAGAAGCAGTTCCGCACGTATTACGCGAAGGCGACGAAGGCGACGGGCGTCACGGGCGAAGCGCTGCTGCGCATGCTCGAGACGCGCCTCGACAACGTCGTCTACCGGCTCGGGTTCGCGGCGTCGCGCGCACAGGCGCGGCAGCTCGTTCGCCACGGCCACTTCCACGTCAACGGCCGCCGCGTGAACATCCCGAGCTACCAGGTCAAGCCGGACGACATCATCACGATGTCGCCGAACTCCTCGGCGCAGCAGGTGATTCGTGACGCGACCGACCTGACGGCGTCCGTCGCGCCGTGGCTGCAGGCCGACCACGACGGACTGACCGGAAAGATCCTCAAGTGGCCGGAGCGGTCGGAGATCGACACGCCGGTCCAGGAATCACTCATCGTCGAGCTCTACTCGAAGTAGAAAGGAACGCTTTGGCAACACGCACATCCCTGATGGAATTCCAGATCCCGAAGATCGTCCACGAGGAAGTCGACGAGCAGCGCGGGGTCTTCGAGATCGAGCCGCTCGACCGCGGCTTCGGTTACACGTTCGGCAACTCGCTGCGCCGCGTGCTCCTCTCGTCGCTGGAGGGCGCCGCTGTCACCTCGGTCAAGATCGAGGGCATCTCGCACGAGTTCACGACGCTGCAGGGCGTTCGCGAGGACGTCACCGACATCATCCTCAACCTCAAGGGGCTCGTCTGCCGGCTGCACGGCGACTCGCCCGAGATCGAGGTGCACGTCGCGAAGCGCGGCGCCGGTACCGTCAAGGCGTCCGACATCGAGGCGCCCGCCGAGCTCGAGATCCTCAACTCCGACCTCGAGATCGCGCACCTGTCCGACAAGGGCATGCTGGAGATGACGGTCACGATCGGCCGCGGCCGCGGCTACGTGCCGGCCGAGCTGAACCGTGGGCCCGAGCACACGATCGGCGTCATTCCGATCGACTCGATCTTCTCGCCCGTGCGGCGTGTGTCGTACGACGTCGAGGCCGCCCGCGTCGGCCAGCGCACCGACTACGACAAGCTGCGCCTGGACGTCACGACCGACGGCTCGCTGTCGCCGAAGGACGCGATCGCGCAGGCGTCGGAGATCCTGATCAAGCAGCTCGCGATCTTCACCGACCTCGATCGGATCGAGGGCTTCGGCGAGGCCGCGCAGGCCGACGGCGCTCCGGCGGAGATGCCGCTCGCGCACGGGATGGAGAACTTCCCGATCGAGGAGCTCGAGCTGGGCGTGCGCTCGTACAACTGCCTCAAGCGCGTCGGCATCGAGACGATCGGCGATCTCGTCGTCAAGACCGAGGCCGAGCTGGCCGCGATCCCGAACTTCGGCAAGAAGTCGGTCGAGGAGGTCAAGGAGACCCTGTCCGCGCATGGCCTGACGCTGCGCGGCGACGAGAGCGGTAACGGAGGCGGCCTCTAACCATGCGCCACCGTCGCGCAGGCAAGAAGCTCGGGCGCGACTCGGCGCACCGCAAGGCGCTGTACTCCAACCTGGCCGGCGCGCTGATCGAGCACGGCCGGATCAAGACCACCGTGGCGAAGGCCAAGGCGGTCAAGCCGTTCGCGGAGCAGATGATCACGCTCGGCAAGCGCGGTGACCTCCACGCACGGAGGCTCGCGCTCGCCGAGCTGCGTTCGCAGGACGTCGTGCACCAGCTGTTCGCGGACGTCGCTCCGCGCTTCGCCGACCGGCCGGGCGGCTACACGCGGATCGTGAAGCTCGGCCCGCGCTACGGCGACGCGGCCGAGATGGTGTACCTCGAGCTCGTCGACTTCGAGCCCGCAGGCACGGCGCCCGCTGCGCCCACCCCGTCGGCCTAGGAGGATTGGCCAAACGAGACCCGGGTAGCAGGCCAGCCTGGGCTTATGAGTCATACGGCGACATGCGACCAGCTCGGCGCGCACGAAGATCCTGAGCGCAGCGACCACCACGAGGACCACGGCCATTCCCACGGCCCGTTCGTGGATCGATCCATCGTCCGGTCTCGTGCCGGGATCAAGGCGGTATCGCTCAGTCTTGCGGTGCTCACAGTCACCGCAGCGGCACAGACCGCGATCTACGTGGTCGTGCTCAGCGTCGCCCTGCTCGCCGACCTGATCCACAACTTTGGCGACGCGCTCACGGCGATTCCGCTCGGCCTGGCGTTCTTTCTACGTAGCGCGCGCGGCGAGCGGTGGGCTGGCGTAGCGGTTGTCGCGACGATCTTCGCCAGCGCCGTAGTGGCGCTCGTACAAACGATCCTCCGGTTCATCCATCCGCATCACCTGACGCACCTGTGGTGGCTCGCCGCCGCGGGGGTCATCGGGTTCGTCGGCAACGAGATAGCCGCGCAGATACGAACGAGGGCGGGGAAACGGCTAGACAGCCCCGCGCTCGTCGCGGACGGCAATCACGCGCGCGTTGACGGCTTCGTCAGCCTTGGCGTTCTTGCAAGCGCAGCGGTGGTTGCGCTCGGCGCGCCCATCGCTGACCCGCTGATCGGCCTCGTCATCACGTTCGTCATCCTGCACATCACCTGGGAGTCGTGGCATACCGTTCGCGGTTGATCCGCGTTGTCACGCATACGTCGGTCATCCCGAGATAGCCGGGATCAGCCCGCGGCGCCGAGCGCCGCGCTGACGGCGGCGATGATCACGCCGCCGAGCGTGACGGAAGCGAGCGCGCGTACGAAGCTCACCTCGAAGAAGCGCCAGCGCAACCACGCCAGCACGATCAGCTCGAGCGCGACGACGACGACGGCGGAGATGATCGCGGTCTTGTAGTGCGGGATCAGGAACGGCAGCGTGTGCACGATCCCGCCGATGAACGTGCCCACGCCCGTGATCGAGCCACGCACGAGCGGGTTGCCGCGCCCGGTCAGCTCTCCCGTGTCGGAGAGTCCCTCCGAGAACCCCATCGAGATGCCTGCGCCGATCGCCGTCGCGACACCGGCGATGAACGCGTAGTGCGGCTTGTGCGTCACGATTGCGATCGAGAAGATCGGCGCCAGCGTCGACAGCGATCCGTCGATCAGGCCGATCATGGCGGGCTGCACGCGCTGCAGCAGGAAGACGTGCTCGTCAGCCACGAATAGAGTGTATCAAACGACTGGCAATGAGGTAGATCATAAGGCAATCCTGACAAACAGTGTCAGGGGAGCCTGACGTGCGGTTGAAACTAACCGTCGAGTACGACGGCGGCGACTTTCACGGCTGGGCGGCGCAGCCGGAGCTGCGCACCGTCGAGGGCGAGTTGCGCGCCGCCCTCGCGTCGACGTTCGGGACGCTCGAGAACCTCGCGGTCGCCGGCCGCACCGACACGGGCGTGCATGCGCTCGGCAACGTCGTCAGCGTCGACGTCGACGGCGGCCCTCCGGTCGAGCGCGCCGCCGAGGCGTTGAACGCCGTGTTGCCCGGTGACGTCGCCATCGCCTCCGCCGAGCCGGCGGCGGCGGGCTTCCATGCACGGCACTCAGCACGGGCGCGCAGTTACCGGTACCGCATCTGGCGTCGCCGTGCCCCGTCGCCGTTCGAGCAGCGGCGGTCGTGGTGGTATCCCCGGCCGCTCGAGGAGGAGCGCCTGGCGGACGCCGCCGACCTGCTTCGCGGCGAGCACGACTTCCGCGCGTTCACGCCGACGGAGACGCAGCACCAGGTCTTCAAACGGAACGTGCTGCGCGCGCAGTGGCACCGCCGCGGCGACGCGCTCGAGTTCGAGATCACCGCGGACAGCTTCCTCCGCCACATGGTCCGGACGCTCGTCGGCAGCATGGTGGAGATGACACCCGAGCAGATCGCGGCGCTCCTCGAAGGCCGGCCGCGCAGCGAGGCCGGCGCAACGGCGCCGCCGCACGCGCTCTACCTCGAGCACGTGGAGTACTGACGTGTACTTCCTCGTCAGGCGTGCGCACGGCCCGTCGTGGGACGCGTCGCGGTTGCGGCGCGACCAGGACGGCTGGGATGCGCACGCCGCGTTCATGGACGAGCTCGTCGACGACGGGTTCGTCGTGCTCGGCGGCCCGGTCGGGGCAGGTGACGGCCACTCGGCGCTGCTCGTCGTCGAGGCCGAGAGCGAGGCCGACGTGCGCGCCCGGCTGGCCGACGATCCGTGGGGCGAGGACATGCTCGCGACGGAGAGCGTCGAGCCATGGACGATCTTCCTGCGCCAGCCTCCCGGCTAGCATCATCGCGATGCGCTTTCCGGTCGTCCTCTTCGACCTCGACGGCACCGTGATCGACTCCGGGGCGATCATCCTCGCGTCGATGAAGCACGCGGCCAGGGAGGTGCTCGGCGCCGAGCCGCCGGACGAGCTGCTGATGGCGGCGGTGGGCGGCCCCGGGCTCGAAGCCCAGATGCACGCGCTCGCTCCCGACCGTGTCGAGGAGCTCGTCACGGTCTACCGCGCGCACAACGAGCCGCTGCACGACGAGCTCGCGTGCTGCGCCGGCATCGAGGACGTGCTCGTCCGTCTGAAGGACGAAGGCCGTCGGCTCGGGCTCGTCACGGCCAAGCGCCGCGCGACGGTCGAGCTCGCATTCAAGGCGCTCCCGCTGCGTCATTTCTTCGAGACGGTGGTCGGCGGCGACGAGACGAAGGGCCACAAGCCCGACCCGGAGCCGCTGCTGCTGGCGGCCGAACGGATGAACGTGAGCCCGAAAGACTGCGCCTACGTCGGCGACTCGCCGTTCGACATCCGCGCGGCGAAGGCGGCGGAGATGTTCGCCGTCGCCGTGACGTGGGGCGGGATCCACGAGCGGGCGAAGCTCGAAGCCGAGACTCCCGATGCGATCGTCGACAGCGGCGAGGAGTTGTATGGCGTCCTCTAGGACGGCGTCGCCGAAGCGCCGCGCGGCCGAGCTGCGCGAGGTGCTCGACTACCACCTCTACCGCTACCACGTCCTCGACGATCCCGAGGTCACTGACGCCGAGTACGACGCGCTCTACGACGAGCTCGTGCGGCTCGAGGAGGCGAATCCCGACCTCGTCACCTCCGACTCGCCGACGCAGCGCGTCGGCGCGCCACCGTCCGACAAGTTCCAGAAGGTCGAGCACCCGAGCCCGATGGGCTCGCTCGAGAAGGTCACGACAGCCGAGGCGCTGGAGAAATGGCACCAGGACGTCTGCAAGCGGCTCGGGACGTCGGAGGTCAGGTACGTCACCGAGCCGAAGATCGACGGGCTCTCGATCAACCTGATCTACGAGGACGGCGTCTTCATCCGAGGCGCGACTCGCGGCGACGGCTACCGCGGCGAGGACGTCACGCCGAACCTGCGGACGATCAAGGCGATCTCGATGCGGATGCAGCTGCAGAAGGGCGAGCAGCCGCCGCCGCTGCTCGAGGTGCGCGGGGAGGTCTATCTCCCGCTCAGCGGTTTCAACGAGCTCAACGAGCGGCTCGTCGCCGAGGGGAAGAAGCCTACGCCGAACCCGCGGAACGCGGCAGCGGGCTCGCTGCGGCAGAAGGACTCGTCGATCACGGCGCAGCGGCCGCTCGCGATCTGGATTCACGGGCTCGGCCACAAGGAAGGGCTACCGGCCGGCGGCCACTGGGACTCGCTCCAGTGGCTGCGCGAGCATGGTTTTCGCACGAATCCCTTCGCGGAGCTGCACGACTCGGTCGAGTCGGTCGCGCGCGCGTGTACAGAGTGGGAGAAGAAGCGGATCGAGCTCGACTACGAGATCGACGGCATCGTGATCAAGGTCGACTCGTTCGAGCAGCAGCGCCGTCTCGGCTCGCTGCACGAGCGCCCGCGCTGGGCGCGCGCGTTCAAGTGGGCGCCGATGACGGCGACGACGCGCCTGAACAAGATCCTCATCCGGGTCGGCCGCACCGGCGCGCTCAATCCCTGGGCGCTGCTCGAGCCCGTCGAGGTCGGCGGCGTCACCGTGTCGCGGGCGACGCTGCACAACGAGGAGGACATCAACCGCAAGGACATCCGCGAAGGCGACATCGTCGTCGTGCAGCGCGCGGGCGACGTGATCCCGCAGATCGTCGGCCCCGCGGGCGAGCACGAGCCCGGGACGAAGCCGTTCAAGATGCCGAAGAAGTGCCCGCTCTGCGGCGCGGCGATCGTCAAGCCGGAGGGCGAGGCGATGCACCGCTGTCCCAACCGGGCCTGTCCGTCGCGCGGGCTCGAGTCGCTGATCAACTGGGTGCAGGCGGCGGCGGACATCGAGGGCGTGGGCGAGCAGTCGGTGCGGCAGTTCTGGGAGCTCGGGCTCGTCCGCTCGATCCCGGAGCTCTACCGGCTGACGAGGGAGCAGCTGCTCGAGGTCGACGGCTACGGCGACATCTCCGCGACGAACGCGATCGAGTCGATCGAGTCGTCGAAGCAGGTGCCCTTCAACCGCGTCCTCTTCGGCCTCAACATCCCCGACGTCGGCTGGGTCACGGCCGTCAACCTCGCGCGGCACTTCGAGAACGTCGACCGTCTCCTCGGCGCGACCCAGGAGGAGATCGAGGAAGTCGAGGGCATCGGGCCGGAGCGCGCCGAGGCGATCGCGGAGTGGTTCGCGGACAAGGCGAACCGCGACCTCGTCGCGGACCTGCGCTCGCTCGGGCTGCGCTTCGAGATCGGCGACGAGCTGAAGCCGGTCGAGGGCCCGTTGACGGGCCAGACCTACGTGATCACGGGAACACTCGAAGGCTTCACGCGCGACGAGGCCGCTGCCGCGCTCGAAGCAAAGGGCGCGAAGGTGATCAACTCCGTCTCGGGCAAGACCACCGGGCTGGTCGTCGGCGAGGAGCCGGGGAACTCCAAGTTGACGAAGGCGCGCAAGCTCGAGGTGCCGCTCCTCGACGAGCAGGCGCTGAACGAGCTACTCGCCGGCTAGCACCTCGACGAACCGGTCCTGGGCGCGGCGCGCCCACCAGTAGGAGAGCGGATGCCCGTTCTGCAGCACGGCGAAGAGAAAGCGCGTGCTGACGAAGCCGGACAGGGCGGAAGCGTCGTTCGTCGTGCCGGTCTTCGCGACGACGCGTCCGCGTGCGGGCGGCTTGCGCAGACGATCGTGCAGCGTTCCGCTCACGCCCGCGACCGGCAGCGCGGCAACGAACGCCGGCCGAACGTCCAGGTCGTTCCACGCGCTCCGCAGGACCGCAGCCACCGCGCTCGCGGTCAGGCGGTCGAGGAGCGAGAGACCGGAGCCGTCGACGATGCGCACGCCCGTCGTCGGCACGCCGGCTTCGGCGAGCGTCTGCATCACGACGGTTGCACCCGCTGAGCTCGTGCCGCGATTGAGCACGACGGCGCCGAGCTGCTTGAGCAGGAGCTCCGCCGTGAAGTTGTCGCTCTCACGATCCATGAAGCGGATGATCGACGCGAGCGTCGGCGAGTCGAGTTGTGCGAGCGGGACGGAGAAGTCGTCCACGTGCCCAACCGACGCGCCTCCATCGACGACGATCCCGGCGCTGCGCAGGATCGTGCGGAAGGCGGTTGCCGCGGCGAGCGCCGGCGTGCGCGACACGTACCGCCCCACGCGTGCACGGTCGACGACGAGCGCCGACAGCGGCGGCGACTCCTCGATGTAGAAGCTCGGCTTCCAGCCTGCGACCGTGCGCCGCGCGTCGAAATACGACTCGTCGCCGACGATTCCGCCGGTGACATGGCGGATACCGACTGCGCGCAGCTGTCCCGCGAGGGAGCGGAGGCCGGCCGTGGAGAGCGTCGGATCGCCGCCGCCCTCGAGCACGAGCGTCCCGTCGAAGGTCGCGCCCTCCTGCGATCCTTCGCCGAGGACGTCGGTCTCGATGCGGTACGAGGCGCCGAGGTTCGAGAGCAGGGCGTAGGTGAGCGGCAGCTTCTCGTTCGAGGCCGGCGCGAGGGGCAGCCCGGGGTTCTGATCGAACAACACGGCGCCGCTCGTCAGATCCATCGCGACGGCCGCCGAGCGCGCCGGGGCGACGTGCGGCACGCGCAGGGCCTTGGCCAGACGGGCCTGCAGCGGCGCTTGCTGGGCATCCGCGGCCACCGGGGTCGCCAGGGCGGCGAGGACGAGGAGGGCGGTCAGGAGTCGGCGCGTCATGGTTGAGAAGATGGGCCTGTCGCAGGCCGAAGATAGTCCGGGCGGCCCATGCGGGAAAGGGCTGTCAGGCCGGATACTTGTCCCGATCGGCCACAACCCCTCTGCTCCGTGCCGAGATGATCCACGACGACATTCGCAGCCTGCTCGAAGCGCCTCCCACGGGCGAGGACGCGCCGAGCCTCGACCACATCGAGCACACGCTGACCGACGGATATGCACGGGCCCTCGCGCTCGAGGCGGAGCGCTGGCGGATCGAGCGCCGGATTGCGGACGTCGCCACCCGTCTCGGCGACGAGGTCACCGACGAGGACGCGACCGAGCTGGCGCGCCTCGGCCAGAGCCTCTCCACGACCGACACGGATCTCAACCGCCTCCGCACCCTGCTGGTCGCGCTGCGCACCCGCGCCGACGAAGTCCGCGCAGCCGCTTAGACGATCCCGCTGCGCACCGCGTAGACGGCCGCCTGGATGCGGTTGTCGATCTGCAGCTTCATCAGGATGTTCGAGATGTGGTTCTTGACCGTCTTCGGGCTGATGTGCAGCTCCGCGGCGATCATCGAGTTGTCCTTGCCGTTCGCGATCAGCTTCAGGACCTCGATCTCGCGGTCGGACAGCTCCGCGCGGATGGTCGACTCGATCTCCGGCTGATGGTTGGACGCCCGCACGCGCTGCAGCACCTTCGATGCGATCGTCGGAGAGATCAGCGACTCCCCCGCCGACGCGGCGCGGATTCCGGAGATCAGCTCCTGGATGGACGAGTCCTTCAGCAGATATCCGCAGGCGCCGGCGAGGATCGCGTCGATCACGTCGTTGTCCTGATCGGAGATCGTCAGCATCAGGACGCGTGTCAGCGGCGCGATCGTCGAGATGTGACGCGTCGCCTCGACCCCGCCCATGCCCGGCATGTTCAGGTCCATGACGACGACGTCGGGCGCGAGCTCGCGGACGATCCTGAGCGCCTCCTGGCCCGCAGCCGCCTCACCGACGATCTGCACCCCCTCGTCCTCGAGCAGGTTGCGGAGTCCGCTCCGAAAGAGATCGTGGTCGTCCACGATCAGGACACGGACGTCTTCCAACGCTCGTTGGTCGAAACTGACGCTGCTCATAGTGACTGGGCTAGTGCAGGGTGATCGTAACCGTGCGGCGGCCCCATGCAAGGGCATCGGCCAGGGTCGGGAACCAGAGGTCGATCGTGTTTCCGCTCACCGCGCTGCCCGTGTCGGCCGCGACCCCCTCGCCGTAGCCGGGGATGGTCAGGCGCGTGCCGAGCGGGATCACGGCGGGATCGACGGCCACGACGCCGTAGCCGACCGGCAGCCCGGTGGCTGTGTGGCCCGGGAGCGAGTAGCCCGTGGCGGTCACCGTGATCGTTCCGGGCACACCGGCCGGCGGCGGCGGCACGGGAGCCGGAACGGTGGAGTGCGACTGGATCGTCTGGGCCTGCTCGACCACGCGCCGCGCGCGCGTTTCGAGCACCGAGATCTGCCGGGCGGTGAGGCGGCGCTGCGTCGCGAGCCTTGCCAGGTACCCGACGCGAGCTGCGCGGGCCTGCTGGAGGGAGGCGGTCGTGGCGCGGGCGCGCGCCTCGAGCCCCTCCGCCTGCCGGACGCGCGCGGCGAGCGTCGTTGCCAGCCGCGTGAGCTGTGCGCGTCCGTGCTGTGTATCGGTGACGGCGGCCTCGCTTTCGTGAGCGCTCTGGTCGAGGTCGTTCAATCTCGTGACGGCGTCGTCGAGCGAGCTGGAGCCGAGCAGGATTGCGATCGCATTCGGCTCGCCGTCCTCGTAGAGCGTGCGCAGGTGATCGCCGAGCAGGCGCTGTGACACGCGCATGTTGCTCGCGACGACTTTCAGTTGCTGCGCGATCTGCACGCGCTCGGCGCGTAGTTCGACGACGTGCGTATGAATGCGCGTGAGCTCGCCGCGCGCCTGCGCGAGCCGCGAGTCGAGCGAGTACAGGCCGAGCAGTGCGCTGCGGGACTTCGTCCCCAGGGCGGACTGCTGTCGCTTGAGCGACACCGCGTTTTGAGCTCCCGCCAGGGACGCGCTGAGCAAAAGTGCCGAGACGAGCGCGAGCCCGAGGGCGAGGCGGCTCTCCCGTCCACCACGCACCGGGCGACAGTAGCAACCGCACGGTCCTCTGGCCGTACTCACAAAAGGGGATGTTTTGGGGATGTTTAGGCCTGGAAACCGCCGAAATCGGGGACTTTGTGCGGTCCGGCCACTAGGCAGAAAGGGGTAGTTTTTGGCTCGGAAAGCGGTTGCAGACGTCCGAAGACGTTGCTAGGGTGCCGAACTTGTGCGGACCGGCCCCCTCCGGCACCGTGCCCGTCGACTCCGATCCCGACTGCTGGTGACCGTTTTCCGGAGACGACAGGCGCAGGCAATCCTTTTCGTCGCAGGCGCGCTTTGCGTTGCCACGGCGGCGAACGCCGACCCCGGCAGCGTTGCCTCGAAGCAGGCACAGGCGCAGCAGGTGCTCGGCCAGATCAACCAGATCGACCGCAGCCTGGACGGCGCCGTCGAGCAATACAACCTCGCGAACGTCCGGCTGCAAAAGATCGAGGGCGACCTACGTGAGAACCGCAAGCAGCTCACGCTCGCGCGCGCGAACCTGAAGATCTCGCAGAAGTCGCTCGCAACACGACTCGTCACCGCGTACACGTCGACGGAGGACAACTCGACGCTCGCGCTCCTGCTGGGCTCGACGAGCTTCGACGACTTGCTGAACCGCGTCGAGGCGATCAGCTCGACGTCGACGCAGGACGCGAACATCGTCCGCGAGGTGCGCTCGTCGAAGGTCGCGATCCAGCACCACGAGGTCGAGTTGCGCGATGCGCATGCGGCGCAGCAGCGCATCGTCGCGCAGAAGGCCGCTCAGCGACAGCACATCGAGTCGCAGCTCGCCACCCGACGCCAGCTCCTCTCGTCGATCCGCGGACAGATCGCGCATCTGAAGGCCGCCGAGGCAGCGCAGCAGCGCCAGCTCGAGGCCGCCGCGCAGGCGAGGATCGCCGGCCAGTCGGCCCCGACGGTGAGCGGTGTCGGGGTGGGCGCGTCGACGCCCGAAGGCTCGACGGTTGCGCCCCCGAACGTGCACGGCGGTGTCGTCGGAATCGCGATGCACTACCTGGGTGTCCCGTACGTGTGGGGCGGATCGACCCCGCGCGGCTTCGACTGCTCCGGGCTCGTCATGTACGTGTTCGCGCAGATCGGCGTCTCGCTCCCGCACAGCTCCTACTCGCAGGCCGCGATGGGCACGCCGGTTTCGATGAGCCAGCTCGAGCCCGGCGATCTCGTCTTCTTCACCGGCGCGAGCCACGTCGGCATCTACATCGGCGGCGGGCAGTTCATCCACGCCCCGCACACCGGCGACGTCGTCAAGATCTCGTCGCTGAGCGGCTACTACGCTTCGGCGTTCTACACCGCTCGGCGCATCTAGCCGGCCACCCGGCGCAGCGACAGCCAGAGCACGGCCGCGACGGCGAGCGGCAGGACGATCCACGCCGCCGACCAGGTCGTTGCCAGTAGCGCCGTGAGCCCGAGCGCGAGCGCGATCCCCACGGCGACACGCCAGTCGTCGCCGACGACGAAGTCCCACCAGAAGAGCCCGAAGCGCTTCATGCGACGGCAACGCGCCGCCGGCGCAGCGCAGTGACGTAGCCGACCGAGATCAGGACGACGAAGGCGAGGACGACCGGCAGTGAGGCATCTCCGCCCGGCCAGTCGACCCCTGCACCCTCGGCGCCCCAGAACGTCCCGAACGTCGTCAGCATCACGCCGACCGCGAACGCAAGCGTGTTCTCGGGCACGCGGCTGAGCGGCCCGCGCACGATCACCCCCGCGACCACGACGAGGACGACGGCGGCGGCGGCGCCGACGATCGCAAGCGGAATGCTGCCTTGCGTGCTGCCGAAGGTGAGCACGATGAACGCGACCTCGAGACCTTCGAGCAGCACGCCCTTGAACGAGACGGTGAAGCCGTACCAGTCCAGACCGGCGCGCTCTTCGCTCACGGCGGTTCGCGCGGCCGCCGCCTCGCGCTCGTAGACGGAGCTCTCGTCGCGGAGCGCACGCCAGCCGCTCGCGCGCAGGATCGCCTTGCGCAGCCACTGCAGGCCGAACACCAGCAGCAGCGAGCCGACGACGAGCCGAAGGATCTCGATCGGGATGACCGTCAGCGCGGGGCCGAGCGCGGCGACGATCACCGCGAGCGCGACGGTGGCGGCCAGCGTGCCCGCGAGGGCTGCGCGCCAGCCGCGCGTGACGCCCATCGCGAGGACGATCGTGAGCGCCTCGACGCCCTCGACCGCGCTGGCGAGGAACGTCGACGCAACGAGAAACGCGTCTTTCAGGAGTAGAGAGCCTCGATCTCGGCGGCGAAGTGCTCCTGGCAGACCCGCCGCTTCAGCTTGAGCGTCGGCGTCACCTCGCCCTCCTCGGCGCTGAAGTCGCGCGGCAGGATGGTGTACCGCTTGATCTGCTCGAAGCGCGAGAGGTCGCGGTTGACATCCTCGACGGCGCGCTCGACCTCGTGGCGTGCCTCGTCGGGCGTCGTCTCCTCGACCACGGTGATCAACGCGGCCACGTAAGGGCGGCGGTCGCCGACGACGAGCGCCTGCGAGATGAGCGGATGCGTCTTCAGCGCGTTCTCGAGGTTCTGCGGCGCGACGTTCTTCCCGCCGGCCGTGACGAGGATGTCTTTCTTGCGGTCGGTGATCGTCAGGAAGCCGTCGTCGTCGAGGTGGCCGACGTCGCCGGAGCGCAGCCAGCCGTCGCCGGGCAGCACCTCGTGCGTCGCCTGCTCGTCCTTGTAGTACCCCGCGAAGATCGTGTCGGTCTTGATCAGCACCTCGCCGTCGTCGGCAACGCGGAGCTCGACTCCGGGGAGAGCCGGTCCGACGGTTCCGAAGCGGAAGCGCGCGGGGCGGTTGACCGTGGCGGCGGTCGTGCACTCGGTCAAGCCGTAGCCCTCGAGGATGAGGATGTCGAGCGCGTGGAAGTACTCGACGATCTCCTTCGCCAGCGGCGCTCCGCCTGAGATCCCGATCCGCAGGCGCCCGCCGAGCCGGTCTTTCACCTTCGAATAGACGAGCTTGTCGGCGAGCTTGTGCTGCAACGCGAGGCCGCGTGGCAGCTCGCGGCCGTCCTGGCGCAGCGTGCTCGCGCGGCGGCCGACCCGCAGCGCCCACTCGATCAGTGCCCGTTTGACGCGTTTCTCCGCCGCGAACTTCTGCGTCAGCCCGGCGTGGATCTTCTCGTAGACGCGCGGGACGCTCGGGAAGACGGTTGGGCGAACTGCGGGCAGCGCGTCCGCGATGGCGTGGGGATCGGGGCAGAAGGCGACCGTGTAGCCCATCTGCGCGCCGCCGAGCGCCATGCACCGGCCGAAGTTGTGCGCCAGCGGCAGGAAGAGCAGCATCACGTCGCCGGGGATCGTGAGCGCTCGACGCCGTTGACCTTGTTCGTCATTGCGTAGTAGTTGCGGTGGCGGATCATGCACGCCTTCGGAGGCCCGGTCGTGCCGGATGTGTAGATATAGGTGTAGAGGTCGTCGTCGGCGATCTCGGCGGCTGCCTGCTGAACCGCGTCCGGGGTGCTCAGCGCGTGCTCGCGGCCGCGCGCGCGGAGCTCGTCGAGCTCCGCGAACGTGAAGACGTGCTCGAGGTCGACGCCGACGATCTTGCGCCGTTGCTCGTCGTCCTCGCAGAGCACGCCGATCGCCTCGGAGTGCTCGAGCACGTGCGCGATGTCACGGGTCGAGCTGTTCATGTAGATCGGCGCGGTGACGCCGCCGACGAGGGCGAGCGCGAAGTCGAACAGCACCCATTCGACGCGGGTCGAGGCGAGGATGCCGAACACGTCACCTTTGCGAACGCCGAGCGCCAGGAGTCCGTGTGCGAGCTCGTCGACGAGGCGGCCGGCCTCGGCCCATGTGAGCGCGTGCCAGTCGCCGTTCTCCTCGACGAGGTACGCCGGCTCGTCGGGGTGGCGTGCGACGGCGTCTTGCCAGAGCCGCGCGATCGTCCGTGTGCCCGTCGCGGTCGTCGTCGCCACGTTCAAATCGTAGTCCGGTGCGGTTTACCGCACGCGAAGACACGTGCGCGCCGCCTTCCCGGGTCTGAGGCGGCCGGGCAGGCTGAGGCCGCTGCACCCGACACTGAACCCAAGGAGACAACGCGATGATCCGCACTGGACAGACGATCGAGAATCCGGTCACCGGCGAGGTGTTGATCTTTCACCAGACCTCGCATGACACCGGCGGTGAGTCGGTGCTCGTCGAGACGATCCTGCGGCCCGGCGCAACGGTCGCCGCCGCACACTCCCACCCGTACCAGTCCGAGAGCTTCCAGGTGCTCGAGGGCCGCGTCGGCTTCAAGGTCGGCCGCGAGAAGGTCGAGCTCGGGCCCGGCGACGGCGTCACCGTCCTGCCCCGGACGGCGCACAAGTTCTGGAACGCCGGCGACGGCGGCGCGCGCTTCACTTGCGAGATCCGTCCGGCGGGGGCGTTCGAGCAGCTGATCGAGACCATGTTCGGCCTTGCGGCCGATGGGAAGACCTCGAAGAAGGGCATGCCGAGCCCGCTGCGGCTCGCCGTCATCGCCCGGCATCACTTCGACGACGTCCGGCTCCCCCTGATCCCGCACGTGCTTCAGCGCGTCGCGCTGGCAATGGGCGCCCCGATCGGCAGGGCCTTCGGCTACCGCGAGGCCTACGAGGCGGCCTAGAAGGAATCCCTCCAAAGAGCGGCGAATGGGGCCGGTCCGTCCGTAGAATTGAGGAGCGGCCCCATGCGCACGATCTGGAACGGATCCATTTCTTTCGGCCTCGTCAACATCCCTGTTGGCCTGGCCCTCGCGACCACGCCCAAGGCGAAGCAGTCGGACGTCAGCTTCCGGACGCTCCATCGCGAGTGCAAGACGCCGATCCGCCAGAAGCGCTGGTGCCCCACGCACGAGCGTGAGGTCGGCCCGGACGAGATCGTCAAGGGCTGGGAGGTGGCGAAGGGCGAGTTCGTGATCGTCGACGACGCCGACCTCGAGGCGATCGCCCAGCACGACGACTCGCGCTCGATCGACATCACGCGGTTCGTCGAGCTCGACGAGGTCGACCCGGTCTACCTCGACCGCACGTACTACCTGGCGCCGGCGACCAACCCTGCGCAGCGCCGTCCGTATGTGCTGCTGCTCGAGGCGATGAAGCAGGCGGGCATGGGCGGCATCGGCCGCTTCGTGCTTCGCGGCGCCGAGTACTTCTGCCTGATCCGCCCGAAGGGCGATGCGCTCGTGCTCGAGACGATGTTCCTCGCGGAGGACGTCCGGTCGCAGGCGGAGATCGACGAGGCGGTCGCGGGCACCGAGGTCAAGGAAGCCGAGCTGAAGCTGGCGCGGCAGGTGATGGAGAGCCTCGTGGCAGAGTTCGACCCGGAGGAGCTGCACAGCCAGTACCGCAGCGACCTGCGGCAGATGCTCGAGGCGAAGCTCGACGGCCAGGAGATCGCGAAGCCCGAGCCTGTTGCGGAGACGCCGGTCGTGGACCTGATGGAGGCGCTGAAGCGAAGCGTCGAGGAGGTCCAGGGCCGCAAGACGACGAAGGCCGCGGCCTCCAAGAAGAGAGCCGCCCCGAAGAGCGGCTCTGGCAGCCGGCGCCAGCCGGCACGCAAATCTGCTTAGCGCTTAGTGCCTCTGCAACACGCCGAGAGCTTCTAGCTGCGCCTGGAACAGCGTCTTGTCGATCTTGCCCTGGTAGATCGGCACGCCTTCCTCGACGCACAGTCGGATGACCTCCTGGCGGTCGATCCCGAGTTCCTTTGACAGCTCGTCGGGCGTGAGGTGGTTTGCCATCGACTCTCCTCTCCGTAGACGAAAAAGCCCGCTTGCGCGATCGCGCTCAGCGGGCTAAGTCGAACCTCCAAATGTGGGTGCCGGATTCACCGTGCCGGCCCTCCAAGTCCATTCATCGGGCCGAAGGATAATCGGCCTCCATGACGGACGCAAAGTTGCCCGGATTCGAGGAGCGTTTCGCCGAGATCCGCGGCGTCAGGATGCGCTACTTCGTCGCGGGGGAGGGGCCGCCACTCGTGCTCGTGCACGGCCTGGGTGGCGCCGCGTCGAACTGGACGGAGCTCGCGCCGCTGCTGCTGCGGCGCCATCGGGTGCTCGTTCCCGACCTACCCGGGCACGGTGGCTCGAGCGCCCTTCCGGGCGTGTCCGGGCTGGAGCCCTTTGCCGACCGTGTCGCCGCCGTCGCGGAGCGAGAGGGGATGCTCCCGGCGCCGGTCGTCGGCCACTCCCTCGGCGGGATGGTCGTCCTGCGGCTGGCGCTGCGGCGCCCGGAGGCCGTGCAGGCGATCGTGCTCGCGGGCGCCGCGGGGCTCAGCATCGGCAACGTCTGGGGCCGGCAGCTCCTGTCGGTTTTCACAGCCGTGCGCCCCGGCCGCATCGCGGCCCGGCACCGGTCGCTCGTGAGCCGGTCGCCGCTGCTCCGTCGTCTGGTTTTCGGGTTCGTCTCGGTCGCGGATCCGGTCGGCCTCACCGACCAGGCGGTGGAGGGGTTCCTCGCGGGCCAGCTGCTGCACACCGACGTCGACAGCGCGTGGCAGGCACTGCGCCGCGACGACCCGCGTCAGGAGCTCGAGGCCGTGCGCGGCCCCGTGCTCGTCCTCTGGGGCGCCGAGGACGCGCAGCTGCCGCTCGACGACGCGTTCGAGTACACGCGCAGACTGCGCGCGCGCCTGCGAGTGATTCCCGGCTGCGGACACCTCCTGATCGGAGAGCGCCCCGAGGCGTGCGCCGACGCGATCGAGACGTTTCTACGCGACAGCAGCCTCGAACGGCACCACCTCCGCTCCGGGTGACTCGGCCGGCCTCGAGCCGAGGAACTCGATCCTTCGCGCGACGACCTCGACGCGACTGCGCTTCTCTTCGCCGTCTTCCCACGTGTGGTGGCGCAGGCGGCCCTCGACGCCGATCTTTCGTCCCTTCGCCAGGTAGTCGGCGCACAGCTGCGCTTGCTGGTCCCACGCGGCGACACGGAAGAAATCGGCGGCGTCCTCCTTGGACGCTCGGTCGACGGCGAGCACGAACGTCGCGAGCCGCTTGTCGTCGCCGAACTCGCGCAGCTCGACGTCCGTCGCCAGATTGCCGGTCAGGATGACCGCGTTCATGCGTTGCCTCCTCGTTGTCGTTCAAGGCAACGTAGCGTGAAAGCTGTGACGGGTTTGTGCCGAAACCGGCTACTGTTTGTGCCGCTTTCGGGGTGTGGCGCAGCCTGGTAGCGCGCTCCGTTCGGGTCGGAGAGGTCCCCAGTTCAAATCTGGGCACCCCGATAAGAAAGGGGCCTCGCTTCGCGGGGCCCCTATGTGTTCACGCCGCGAGCCCGGTCATTTCCGACGGCCGCACGAGCAAAGCTCGTTCGGCCTGGATGTCGGCGCCGCGAGCGGCGCCTCGGCGGGTCGGAGAGGTCGCCAGTTCAAATCTGGGCACCCCGATAAAAGAGGGGGCCTCGCTTCGCGGGGCCCCCATTGTTCGGAGCCGCGGGTTCCTACGCCGCGGCGGTTGCCTCGACGCGCGCGCGGCGGCGCGTTGTCGCCACCGTCAGCAGGGACACCGCCGCAGCGACGACTGCGACACCGACGCCCCACCAGACACCGCTGAGGTTGTCGTCCCAGCCGAGCGCCCGGTCGACCGAGAAACGGCCGGGCCCGGTCGCGGCGACGGCAACCGCGACGGTCGCCAGCAGCAACGGGAACTCGAGGCCGCCGTTCCCGTTGAAGAAGCCCTTCGACCAGTGAACGACGGCGATCGCGTTGAACATGACGATCGCGATGCCGAGTGCCGCGAGCGGCGTGACGAAGCCGAACGCGAACAGCACGCCGCCGGCCTCGCCCAATCCTGCGAGCGCCGCCAGCAGGAACGGGGGCCGAAAGCCGATGTTCTCGAAGAACCCGGCCGTCCCGCGCAGGCCGTGGCCACCGAACCAGCCGAACAGCTTCTGGGCGCCGTGCGCGAAGATCGTGCCGCCGGCGACGATGCGGAGCAACAAAAGCCCGTAGGCCATCCTTCCTCCTTACTTTCGTTTTTGAAGCTTTAGGAAGTGTTCCTGCAGAGCCGTTCCCTGCGCAACTTGGCCCTACTCCACGGAGCGGATCCGCCGGTCGCTCAGGCCGACAAGGAAGACGCCCGCGCAGAATGCCGAGCTGACCGCGATGAGCGTGCCGGGGGCGGCGAGGCCCGAGAGGGCGGCCCAGATCCCCAGGCCGGCCGGCAGCAAGCCGAGCGAGCCGAACCAGTCCATGCTGATCACGCGCGAAAGCATTTGGCGTGGCACGCGTTGCATGACCATTGTGTCCCAGAGCGTGATCGCGAAGCCGATGCAGAAGCCGCGCCCGACCTGGAGCGCCGCCGCGCCGCCGAACCACGGCGACAGGCCGACCAGCGCGCCGAACACGGAGTTCGCCACGAACAGCGAGTAGATCAGGACGCCGCGCCGCCGCGTCGGCGCCGTCTGGCCGAGCACCACGCTGCCGATCACCATGCCGAAGCCCTGCAGGGTGAACAGCAGCCCGTACGAGCCGACCCCGCCGTTCCACTCCTCGCGGACGAGCTTCGGCAGCAGGACTTGGAAGGCGGCGTAGCCGACGAGCAGCACGAGCGAGAACGTCCCGATCGTGATCCAGAGCCACGGCACCTTCAGCACGTACCGGAAGCCCGTCGTCAGCTCGCGGCGAAGCGCTTCGTGCGGACCGCGTTCGTACACGCGCGGGCGCGCGAACAAGAGGAACGTGGCCGACGCGACGAACGAGGCTGCGTCGACGGCGAAGATCGCGCTCGAGCCTGCAAGCCCGTAGATGAGGCCGGCGAGCGCCGGCCCGACGACGAACGCCGCCTGCCGCGAGATCCCGACGAGCGCGTTGGCAGAGCCGAGGCTCGGCTCCTCGACGAGCAGCGGCACGATCCCGCCGAAGGCCGGCTGGAACAACCCGCTGGCGAGCCCGTGCAGCGCGACGAAGCTGATCAGCAGTCCGAAGGAGAGATGGCCGCTCGCGTCCACGAGCGCAAGGCACGCGATGACGATCGCCCGCGCGCCGTCGGAGCCGAGGAGGAGCAGTTTGCGCGAATAGCGGTCGGCGAGGACGCCTCCGATCAGCAGCGTGGTGATGAGCCCGAGCGACTCGACCATCAACACGATTCCGAGCGAGCTCGATTTGTTCGTCAGCGTGAACGCACGCCAGCCGAGTGCAACGACGAAGGCCGCGTCGCCGATTTGCGACACGGTCTGCCCGGCCCACAGCAGCCGGAAGTCGCGGTGGCGCAGCGCTTCGAGCACGCGCAAGCGAGGCGGGACGGACACCGGGCCGAGGCTATCCTGCGCTCATGCCCGATCGAATTCGCGTCGCGTGCGTCCAGATGACGAGCCGTACCGACAAGGGCGCGAACCTCGAAACTGCGGCGAGGCTCGTCGGGCAAGCAGCTTCCACCGGTGCCGACGTCGTCGTCCTGCCGGAGAAGTGGAACGGCATCGGCGACGCCGCGTTCTACCACGCGTCGGCCGAGCGGCTCGACGGCGGCGAGTCCGTCGCCGCGATGTCGGGATGGGCGCGCACGCACGGGATCACGCTCGTGGGCGGCTCGATCGTCGAGCTGCGCGACGGCCGCGAGAAGCGCTCGAACACGAGCCTCGTATTCGACCCGTCGGGCGAGATCATCGCGACGTATCGCAAGATCCATCTCTTCGACGTCGAGGTCGGCGGTGTCGTCTACCGCGAGTCGGAGTCGGAAGAGCCGGGCGACGAGGCCGTCGTCGCCGACGCCGAGGACTGGAAGCTCGGGCTGTCGGTGTGTTACGACGTTCGCTTTCCCGAGCTCTATCGGATCCTCGCGCTGGACGGCGCGCAACTCGTCACGGTTCCGGCGCATTTCACGACGCCGACCGGCAAGGATCACTGGCATGTTTTGTTACGCGCGCGCGCGATCGAGAACCAGTTCTACGTTGCGGCTGCCGCGCAGATCGGAGAAACCCTGCCCGGCAAACCCGCATACGGCCGCTCGCTGATCGTCGACCCGTGGGGGCTCGTCTTGGCGCAGGCCGCGGACGAGGAGACCGTCATCTCGGCCGAGCTCGACCGTTCGCACCTCGAGGGCATCCGCGCGAAGCTGCCGTCGCTCGCGAACAGGCAGGCGAACGCGTACCGGTGGCCGGCGCCGGTCTGAAGCTCCGCGCCGTCCTCTTCGA
>JBJMJR010000109.1:0-22209 GCA_045806245.1 Gaiellaceae bacterium
ATGTCTCGCGCGCCATCAAGTCGATGGCGAAGGAGATGTTCCGGGCACCGAAGGAAGAGGCCGCGGGCAAGAAGCGTCGGATCATCCCGGCCTTCTCGAGGGCGTAGGCCATGGGCCTCCACGACCGCCTCAAGACCTCCAACGGAGCCAGCGCGGCGACCGCCGAAGCGCTCCTGGGCGGCACCGCCGTCCAGGAAGTCGCGCACGACTCCAAGGCCCAGGATCCGTACGCGGAGCTGAAGACCCGCATCCACCACGCGTGCATCGCGACGCTGGGTGCGGAGCTCTTCAAGCGTGAAGCGACCGGCGACCTGAACGAGCGCGTCACGCGCGCGGTGACCGAGCAGCTGGTGCTCGACCGCACGCCGCTGACCCGCGAGGAACGGCGCCAGATCATTCGCGAGATCACGGACGACATCCTCGGCTACGGGCCGCTGGAGCCGTTCCTCCGTGACGACTCCGTGACGGAAGTCATGGTCAATGCGTACGACCGGATCTACGTCGAGCGGCTCGGCAAGCTCGAGCGCACGCCGGCGGCATTCGCCGACAACTCGCACCTCCTGCGCATCATCGACAAGATCGTGTCGCAGGTCGGACGGCGCGTCGACGAGGCCTCCCCGATGGTGGACGCCCGTCTCCCGGACGGCTCCCGCGTGAACGCGATCATCCCGCCGCTCGCGCTGCGGGGCCCGACTCTGACGATCCGGAAGTTCTCCCGCGACCCGTACACGATGAACGACCTGATCTCGTTCGGGTCGATCTCGCCGAAGGCGGCGCAGTTCCTCGCGAGCTGCGTCAAGGGCAAGCTGAACATCCTCATCTCCGGCGGTACGGGTACCGGTAAGACGACGACCCTCAACGCCATGTCCGCGTTCATCCCGGGCGACGAGCGCATCGTGACGATCGAGGACGCGGCCGAGCTCCAGCTCCAGCAGGACCACGTGATCACGCTCGAGTCCCGCCCGCCGAACATCGAAGGCTCGGGCGAGGTGCGCATCCGCGAGCTCGTCCGCAACGCCCTGCGCATGCGCCCCGACCGGATCATCGTCGGTGAGGTCCGCGGCCCGGAGACCCTGGACATGCTCCAGGCGATGAACACGGGCCATGAAGGCTCGCTGACGACGATCCACGCCAACTCCCCGCGTGACGCACTGTCCCGCCTGGAGACGCTCGTGCTGACCGCCGGCGTCGAGTTGCCGCTGCGCGCGATCCGCGAGCAGGTGTCGAGCGCGTTCGACCTGCTGGTGCAGATCACGCGTCTCGTCGACGGCTCGCGCCGGATCTCGCACATCACGGAGGTCCTCCGCATGGAGTCCGACGTGATCACGTTGCAGGACATCTTCATCGCCAAGCCTCCGACCGAGGACGCCGAGGCCTCGCACGGTGCGATCCGGCTGTTGTCGCCGCTCACGTGCTCGGGCCTGAAGCCGAACTTCCTC
Source organism: Gaiellaceae bacterium (assembly GCA_045806245.1). Classification (GTDB taxonomy): domain Bacteria; phylum Actinomycetota; class Thermoleophilia; order Gaiellales; family Gaiellaceae; genus 3-1-20CM-4-69-9. The sequence goes on from JBJMJR010000109.1 coordinate 1,440, forward strand.
GACAAGATGGCCGCCAACGGCGTGATGATGCAGTCGAGCTTCTTCACCACCGAAGACGGCGACGCACCGGCCGTGGGCCAGGGGCACGCTCCCTCGAAGTTCAAGGGGGCCTTCTCGTGAGAAGGCTCCGGCTCGCCGCCGCCGGACTCGCACTCACCGTCCTCGTACTGCCGACCGCCGCGGCGGCCGCAGTTCAGCTGGGACGGCCGGATGCGACCGCGTATCCGACGATCCGTGTCTCCGTCGTCTCGCCGGCGGGAGCGGCCGTCATGCCTGCGATCACGGAGAACTCCCAGCCCGTCGCCGGGCTGCAGGAGCAGAACCTCGGCGAGATCAAGGCGATCTCGACGCTGATCGACCGCTCGCAGTCAATGCGCGGCAAACCGCTCGCCGACGCAATCGCAGCGGCGCGCGCGTTCGTCGGCAGGAAGAACGGCTCGGACCAGCTCGCCGTGATCGCGTTCGGCTCGAAGCCGCTGACGATCTCGCCGTTCTCGACGGCTGCGCTCGACGCGCAGGAGTCGCTCACCGGCCTCACGGCTGACAAGACGCAGGGCACGGCGCTCTACGACGCGATCGTCGTTGCGGCACGTCAGCTGAAGGCGAATGAGCTGCCCGGCCGCGTCATCGTCGTCCTCACGGACGGCGCCGACAAGGGCAGTCACCACTCGATCCAGCAGGCGATCACAGCCGCGCGCTCGGCGAACGTGGCGGTGTACGCGATCGGCATCGAGGGCACGGGCTTCACTCCCGACCCGCTGATCGACATCGCGGGCCAGACCGGCGGCCAGTACTACGGTGCCTCGTCGACGTCCGCGCTCGCGGGCGTGTACACGAAGATCGCCGACACCCTCAAGCGCACGTGGCGGATTCAGTACGTGACGGCTTCCCGGCCGGGCGACCACATCCACGTCCAGGCGGCAGTCATCGGCCACGGGACTGCGACCAGCGCGTTCACGGTTCCCGGTGCACCGCCGAGCGACAGCGCGCCGTCGAACATCGTCCCGAAGGGTGCTTACGGGCCTGGCGGACCGCTCGGAATCGCTGCCGTCGTCGGCTTCCTGATCCTGCTGGCATGCCTGTTCACGTTTGCCGCGATGCGCGGCTCGTGGGTGCGCAGCCGCATCTCTGTGCACGTCGGCGAGACGCGCGTCACGTCGAAGGCCGCACGCAAGGAGAAGCGGGTTGCGATGCTGGGCAACGTCTTCAAGCTCACGGAGAAGCTCTTCGGGCAGCTCGCCGTCTGGCGGCGGGTCGCGAAGATGCTCGAGCGCGCCGACGTCCCGCTGCGCACGGTCGAGTTCTTCTGGATCGAGATCGGCGCGGTCGTCGCCGCCCTCTTCGTCACCGTGCTGATCGGCGCGTCAATGCCGCTGATGCTGACGGCGATGGTCATCGCGGGCTCGATCCCATATGCCGTCGTCTGGATGAAGATGCGCAAGCGCGTGCGGACGTTCGAGGATCAGTTGCCGGACCTGCTGATCACGATCGCCGCGTCGCTCAAGGCCGGCCATTCGTTCAAGCAGGGCCTGCAGGCCGTCGTCGACGAGGGTCACCCGCCGGCGAACGTCGAGATCCGGCGCGTGCTGACCACGGCGTCGCTCGGACGCCCGATGGACGACGCGCTCGCCGAGATGGCGGACCGCGTCGGCTCCGCGAACTTCGAGTTCGCGATCACCGCCGTGACGATCCAGCGCCAGGTCGGCGGCTCGCTCGCGTCCCTGTTCGACATGGTCGCGGACACGGTTCGGCAGCGGCAGCAGTTCGCGCGCAAGATCCGCGCGCTGACCGCCATGGGCCGCATGTCGGCGTACACGCTGATCGGCATCCCGTTCTTCATCGCGGCTTCCGTCACCGTCCTGAACCGCAGCTACATGCGCCCGCTCTACTTCACGACCACCGGCCGGCTCCTGATCGGCCTGGGCCTCGTGATGATGGGGCTGGGCTCCCTTGTCCTGAAAAAGATCGTCTCCTTCCGAGGTTGATGCCATGCTTCTCGTGATTGCTGTAGCAACTGTGGGCTTCGCGGCGTACTACCTCGCCGAGCTCGCCACTGCGCCGATGCGCACGCGCAGGAACCTCGTCCATCGCGCCGCGACGTACGGCCGGGAGAAGGTCGCCGGCAAGGAGATGCCGCGGTTCCGCGAGCGCGTGATGATCCCGTTGACCACGCAGGTCGCGAAGCTGATGTTCAAGGTCAACCCGAAGGCGTCGACCGACGCTGTCGCGAAGAAGCTGATGGCTGCGGGCCTGCGCAACGCGTCGCCGAACGGCTTCATCGCCTCCCAGGGGATCTTCGCTGTCGGCGCCGGCGTGTTCGGGCTGCTGCTCTTCGGCGCGGCGAAGCCCGCGATGGCACCGCTCTTCGGTCTCCTCTGCGGCGTGCTCGGCTTCATGGGCCCGAGCTTCGTGCTCAACTCGAAGGTTCGCTCGCGCTCGGCCGCCGTCGCAGCCGACCTCCCGGATGCACTCGACCTGCTGTCCGTCAGTGTCGAGGCGGGCCTCGGTTTCGACGGCGCCGTGCAGAAGCTGACCGAGCACATGCACGGCCCGCTGATCGAGGAGTTCGAGCTCGCGCTCGGCGAGATGCGCATCGGCGAGAGCCGGGTGGAGGCGCTGAAGAAGATGTCCGAGCGAAGCGGTTCGCAGGAGATGGCGAGCTTCATCCGCGCGATCGTCCAGGCTGACCAGCTCGGTATCTCGCTGGGCCGCATCCTGCGCATCCAGGCAGGTGACACGCGTCTGAAGCGTCAGCTGCTCGCCGAGGAGAAGGCGATGAAAGCGCCGATCAAGATGCTGTTCCCGACCGTCGCTTTCATCTTCCCGGCCATGTTCATCGTCATCCTCGGGCCGGCGTTCCTCAACCTCTCGAAGATCTTCAAGTTCTAGGGAGCGGATTGGCCGTGGCGGAACACGAAGGCGGGTTCGGCTCTGGCCTTCGCGCGAAGCTCGCGAAGGAGACGATCGACGAGCCGCGGTCTCCGGCGGAGGCGATCGCCGCCGCCGCAGACGGCGACCCTGACGTCGAGCTACTTCGCGCAGAGCTGAACGCGTCGCTCGCGCGCGAGCAGGCGCTGCGCGGCTCGCTGCACGAACAGGTCGAGGTCTCGGGCCGCGAGGTGAGGCTGGAGCAAGACGTTGCCGGCCAGGCCGCGGCGCTCGATGCGCGCGCCGCTGCGCTGGCCGCGACCGAAGCCGAGCTCGAGGAGCGCGAGCGGCAGATCTCGCAGCGCCTGGCCGAGCTCGACGGCGCGCTCGAGGAGAAGGAGAAGCTGGCGAAGCTCGAGGAGCAGATCGCCGAGCGCGAGAAGCTCGTCGACATGAAGGTGCACGAGCTCAAGAAGGCCGACGAGCAGCGCGCGAACGAGGCGAAGAACTGGAAGGAGCAGGTCGAGGACCTGACGCGGCGCGAGAAGGAGCTCGCACATGCCGAGGCCCGGATCGGGACGGCGCGGACCGAGTCCGAGAAGCGTCACGAGAAGCTGATCAAAGCGCTCGAGGAGAGCGAGAAGAAGGCACGCAGCGCCGAGGACGAAGCGCGCTCGCTGGAGAAGAAGCTGGCGGAGCGCGAGGACAAGCTCGTCAAGGCGGAGCAGGAGACAACGCAGGCGCGCGTCCAGCTCGAGGCACGCGAGAAGGTGCTCGCGAAGCGCGAGGCGGAGATCAGCGCCGAGGTCGGCAAGGGCGAGGAGCATGTCGCCGCACGCGCGCGCGAGCTCGACGAGCGCGAGCTGGAGCTTTCGACGAAGGCGAGCGAGCTGAATGCGCGCGTCCAGGAGCTCGAGCAGCAGGCGCAGCAGCACACGAAGACGCTCGACGAGGCGCGCAAGCAGGGCGAGGAGGCGCGCGCGATTCTGCAGCGGCTCGAGGAGCGCGAGGAACAGGTCGCGTCGTTGGAGCAGGCCGCCGCGCATGCACGCGCAGAGATCGACGCGCGCGAGCAGATGCTCACGAAGCGCGAGCAGGAAGTCGGCGCCGTCGCCGGCGCGGACGGCGAGCTCGCCGCACGTGCACGCGAGCTCGACCAGCGTGACCTCGAGCTGACGACGAAGGCCAACGAGCTGGCCGCGCGCATGCAGCAGATGCAGCAGGAGTCTTCGACTCGCGCAGCATCGCTGGAGGCGGCGCGCGCACACGAGGCGGAAGTTCGGTCACTGCAGGAGGCGCTCGCTCAGCGCGAGCAGCAGGTGTCCGCGGCGCAGCGCGAGCTCGAGCAAGGTCGCTCGCAGCTGCAGGCGCGCGAGCAGATGCTGGCAAAGCGTGAGGGGGACGTCGCCGGAGCCAACGGCCGCGACGAGCGCCTGGCGGCGCGGGCGCGTGAGCTCGATCAGCGCGAGCTGGAGCTGTCCACGCGCGCGACGGAGCTGAGCGCGCGCATCGAACAGCTCGAGCGCGAGGCACAGCAGTCGAACGCTGCGGCGCAGGAAGCTCGCGGGAAGCTTGCGAACATCGACCAGCGCGAGGCTGAGCTGATCGCACGCGAGGCCGAGTTCCATCGCACCGAGGCCGCGCTGCGGCGCGAGCTCGAGGAGGCGCGCAAGCCGGAGGTCGACGAGCTCGCCGAGCGGCGCCTCAAGGCGCGCGACGACGAGCTCGCTGCACGCGAAGCCGCGTTGAACAAGGCGGAGCAGGCGATCCTCGCATCGCGCAGCCGCTACGAGGGCAAGGAGAAGGCCCTCGACGAGCGCGAGCAGGTCCTCGCCAGCCGCGCCAAGGAGCTCGAGGAGCGCGAGGCCGGCCTCAATCTCCGCGAGGCCCAGCTGGAAGCCGAGTTCGAGGTCCGCGAGCAGCGGCTCGAGCAGCGCGAGAAGGCCGGCGCCGAGCTCGAGGCCCAGCTGTCGACCCGCGAGAGCGACCTCTCGATGTACGTCGCCCAGCTCCAGGAGAACTTCGACCGCCGCGAGGCGGAATGGTGGTCCAAACAATTGGGCGGGAGCAACGCCGCCCAGCAGCCCCCAGCGGCGTAAGCGAACGTCTGGGGCCAGACCCCGGCTCGTGAACGCGTCACAATCTCCTCGATGGCTTCGGCGCTGAGTGACAGCGAGCTCGTCTCCCGCTGCAGGACGGGGGACCAGCAGGCGTGGGCCGAGCTCGTCGAGCGGTTCTCGCGGTACGTGTTTGCGATCGCCGTCCAGGCGTTCCGCTTGTCCGAGGCCGATGCTGAGGACGTCTTCCAGGAAGTGTTCGCGCGCGCGTACCAGCACCTCGACAAGCTGCGGGACGACGCATCGGTCCGCCCCTGGCTCGCGCAGCTCACCCGCCGGCTCTGCATCGACCGCCTCCGCGCGAGCTCGCGGGAGCGCCCGGTCGCCGAGGAAGACCTCGATGCAACCGCCACCGACGAGACGCTCGCAACGCTCGACGAAGCGCTGTCCGTCCACGAGGCGCTCGCCGCCGCGCCGGAGCACTGCCGCGAGATCCTCGACCGCTTTTTCGCCCAGGACGAGAGCTACAAGACGATCGGCGAGGCGCTCGATCTGCCCTCGGGGACGATCGCCAGCCGCATCTCCCGCTGCCTCGCCCGTCTTCGTGCGCACATGGAAGGAAGAAAAGACGGGGCCGGCCCGTCTGGAGATCGATGACCGCTTACGACGAAGAGCGCCTCGCCAAGCTGATCCGCGCGCTGCCGCCCGCCCCCACCGGCTGGGTGCGCGCCGCGCAGGAGCTGCCGTTCGGCGAGCTGGACGAGATAGTGGGCCGCGCCGAGGCCGATGCCGCCTTCCGTAAGCGACTGATCGCCGATCTCGAGGGCGCGCTCGCCGCCGAGGGCTACGAGCGCGACCCGGCGGTCCTCGCGGCGCTCCGCGCCCGCTTCACCTCCGCGTAGCGCAGAATCGCCGGATGGATTCCGCCTCGGGTGGAGGCCCGCTTGCGGCGCTCGTGACCGCAGCCGCGGCCGAGCTGCTTGCGAACATCGCCCGCGCCTCGAGCGAGGACTGGCCCGACGCCCGCGGCGTCGCCGCGCAGGCCGAGTCCCTGCACGACCGCGTCAAACCGCTTGCGGCTCTGACCGCCGAGGCCTACGACCACGCGCTCAACGCCGACGGCGGCGACTACGAGGTCGGCCGCGCGTACGCCGGAGCCGCCGAGCCGCCCCTCCGCATCGCGGAAGCGGCCGCGGACGTCGCCGCGCTCGCCGCGCTGGTCGCGGAGCACGTCGATCCCGCCCGGCGCGCGGACGCGGTGACCGCGGGGCTCGTGGCCGCCGGCTGCGCCCGTGCCGCCGCGGAGCTCGTCGCCGTCAACCTGACCATGTCCGCGGGCGACGAGCGTGTGCGCCGCGTCAACCTGCTCGCGGAGGAAGCCGCCCACGCCGCCGAAGCGGCGCGGGCGGCTCGGGAGTAGATCAGGCGGTCCGAACCGCCGGCCGTCGTGTGACGGTCCTAGCCCAGCGAAGTGTCTTCAGCCCCAGCTCCCAGCGTCGCTCCCGTGTCCCCTCGTGCACGGACGCGGCGAGCCGCTCCCGCGCCGCCTCGCGGATCAGATCCGCGTGATGCGCGCGAGCGAGCTCCTGGTGGGATTGGGGGAACACTTCGCCTACTGGACGGGGAACGCCGTACGCTTCTTCCCGTGACCGAGGAGCCGCTTCCCGCCTGGAGCCTGCCGGCCGGCGCCGTCGATCGGATCGCGCTGGCCGAAGCGTGGCCGGGTGAGGTCACCCGCGACTGGGCGTGGGGAGGGGCAACGGGCGCAGGAGTCCGCGTCTGCATCCTCGACAGCGGAGTCGAGCGCGACCACCCACTGGTCGGAGAAGTGCAGCAGTCGGTCGCGATTTCGATCGACGGCGACGAGGTGATCGTCGACGAGGCCGACGCGGCGGGCGATCTGTGCGGACATGGGACGGCTTGCGCAGGGATCGTCCGCTCGCTCGCGCCGGACTGCGAGCTTGCCAGCGTCCGAGTCCTGGGGGCCGGCTACACAGGCAGCGGGGCCGTCCTGCTCGAGGGCCTGCGCTGGGCGATCGAGCAGGGCTACGACGTCATCAACATGAGTCTCTCGACGACGAAGCAGAAGTTCGCGAATCTGCTCCACGATCTCGCCGACACCGCATACTTCCGGCGGACGATGCTCGTCGCCTCGGCTCACAACATGCCTGTCGAGAGCTACCCGTGGCGCTTCTCGAGCGTCATCTCGGTGGGCAGTCACGAGCAGGACGACCCCCTTGCCTACTACTACAACCCGAGCCCCCCGGTGGAGTTCTTCGCGCGGGGCGTCGACGTCGAGGTCGCGTGGATGGGCGGGGGGAGGCTCGTTTGCACGGGGAACAGCTTCGCCACGCCGCACGTTGCGGGCATCGTCTCGCTGATGCTGTCCAAGCACCGGGAGCTGACGCCGTTTCAGCTCAAGAGCCTGCTCTACCTCACCTCGTCGAACGTCGGCGGCCAATCGTGAGCGACGACCTTCGCAGCGCGGTTGCGGCCGGCACGCTCGGGGCGGAGGAGAACTACGCCGAGCTGCTGCAATCGATCGTGGAGGTCGCCCGGGCGATCTTCCGCGCGAAGGCTTCGTCGATCTTCCTGCTCGACGAGGAGACCGACGAGCTCGTGTTCGAAGCCGTCGCCGGTGAAGGCTCCGAAGAGCTCGTCGGCCGCCGGTTCCCGTCGAGCACGGGGATCGCGGGGTTCGTACTCGTCAGCCGCCAGCCGCTCGTGATCGAAGACGTGCTCACGGACCCGCGCTTCTCGCGCGAGACGGCCGAAAGCACTGGCTTCGTACCGAAGGGGCTGATGGCAGTTCCTCTGTTGCACGACGAGCGTGCGCTCGGTGTGCTCGAGGTGCTAGATCGCCCCAGCGACGCGCGCTTCACGCTCGCGGAGATGGAGCTCCTCGGCCTGTTCGCCAATCAGGCGGCGATCGCCCTCGACCTGCTCCGGCGTGCGCGCCGCGCCCAGGGAGCCCTCGCCGGCGACGGCGAGCTCGCCGTGATCGCGCGGATCGCGGAGAAGCTCGATCGGCGAGGGGACGACGAAGACGGCGACGCCTCGGCGGCGGCCGACTTCCTGGCCGCGCTCGAGAAGATCCTCTAAAAGAACGCGAGCCCCGGAGCAAGGCTCACGGGGCTCGGTGTCAGGCGGTAGCCCGAACTTATGCGCGGCGGCGATGCGCCTCGACGTCGTCGCTCTCGTCTTCCTCTTTCGCGGCCGGCTCGTCGTTCAGACGCCGGCGATGCGCCTCGACGTCGTCGCTCTCTTCTTCGGCTTCAAACCGCTCTTCCTCCGACATCGTGCTTCCTCCTTAGGGCGAGATAAAAAACCGCTGACGGCCACTAGACGCCGTTCGGCGCCCACATCTTCCCTGCTCGCCGCTTTGGCCACAACCCGGGTCGTGGAATGGTTCTCACATGAATCGCCTCGCCGCAGCGCGGCGCGACTTCGCGGGTGTTGTGCGCAACGGGGACCTCCGCCGCCTCGAGCTCGCGTGGGCCAGCTCCATCGTGTCGACGTGGGCGTACAGCATCGCGGTCGTCGTGTTCGCTTACGCGCAGGGCGGCGCGACAGCGGTCGGCATCGTCGGTTTGCTGCGCTGGGTCGCGGCCGGGGTCGTCTCGCCGTTCGCCGCGCTCCTCGCCGACCGGTACGACCGCCGCGCTGTCATGGTCGGCTCCGATCTCCTCCGCGCCGCGATGATGGCCCTCGCGGCTGCAGCCGTCGCGCTCGATGCGCCCGCGGCAGTCGTCTACCTCCTAGCGACGTTCGTCGCCGTTGCGGGTACGCCGTTCCGTCCCGCGGAGGCTGCGCTCACTCCGCAGCTCACGCAAACGCCCGAGGAGCTGGGCGCCGCGAACGTCGTCGCGTCGGCGATCGAGAGTGTCGGCATCTTCGTCGGCCCGGCGCTCGGGGGGCTGCTCCTGTCGGCGACGAGCGTGTCGACGACGTTCCTCGTCACGGCCGGCGGCGTCGTGCTCTCGGCGGTGCTGGTGGTGCGGATCCGCCGTGGGGCCGCGAGCGCGTCGGGCGACCTCCAGGACGGAGGAGACGTGCGCGGCGAGCTGGTGGCCGGAGCCCGAGCGGTGTTCGGTAACCGCAGCGTCGCGCTCCTCGTCGGGCTGTTCGCCGCGCAGACCTTCGTCGACGGCCTCCTCGGCGTGTTGATCGCCGTGGTCGCGCTCGGCTACCTGCACGGCAGCGCCGCGACCGTCGGTTGGCTCAACGCCGCTTCCGGGATAGGAGGGATTCTCGGCGCGGTCGTGGCAGGGGTACTCGTGGGAAGAGGCCGGCTCGCGCTGGATTTCGGCATCGGAGTGATCCTTTTCGGGCTGCCGCTCGCGTTGCTGGCCGGCTGGCGAAGCGAGGGCTTTGCGCTGCTCCTTCTGGCGGTGGTCGGTGTCGGCAACACACTCGTCGATGTGTCGGGCATGACACTCCTCCAGCGCGTCACGCCGCCGGCGCTGGTCGGACGCGTCTTCGGCGTCCTCGAGTCGATGCTGTTGTTGACCGTCGCACTCGGTGCCGCCGCGGCGCCGGCGCTCGTCTCTGTGCTCGGGACGCGCGGTGCGCTTGTCGCCGCGGGCTGTCTCTTGCCGGTGCTGGTCGTGCCTTCGCTCGCGACCCTGCGCCGGATCGACGCGTCTGTGCCGGTACCCGCCGGGGACGTCGATTTGCTTCGACGCGTCCCGTTTTTCGCCACGCTGCCCGAGTTGGCGATCGAACGCCTCGCCCAGGCCGCTGAGCACCGAGCGGTTGGCGCGGGCGAGGCCGTCGTGACCCAAGGCCATCCCGGCGACAGCTTTTACGTCGTCGCCTCGGGCGAGCTGTCGGTCACCGTCGACGGTCGTGACGTCAGCACACTCGCGCAGGGCGACTCATTCGGTGAGGTTGCGCTGCTGCGAGACGTCCCTCGCACGGCGACCGTCAGCGCACTCCTCGACTCCACCCTCGTCGTGCTGCACCGAGACGAGTTCCTCGCCGCGGTTACCGGTTATGCCCCGAGCCTGTCATCCGCGGAGGCAGTCGTGGGGCTGCGGCTCGGCGCGCGCGCCTAGGCCGAGGCGATCTCGGGCCGAAGCGATCCGAGCCGCGCAGCCGCGACGGCGTGCGCGGTCGCAGCACTCTCGGGATGGCCGGTCACAGCGCCGAGGAACACGTCGCGGTCGATCGCCAGCAAGTCGGTGTCCGCGAGAGCGGTAACGGTCGCGGTCCGCGGAACGTCGCGCAGCAGCGCGATCTCGCCGAACGAATCGCCGTCGTGCAGCGTCTGCTTGGGCTCTCCTGCCGCTGTGACCTCGACGTCGCCTCGCACGATCACGTAGAAGTCGTCGCCGCGCTCCCCCTCGGTGACGATCCGTTCGCCTGCCGATGCTTTGCGGGGTTGCGCGTCGCGGGCGAGTTGCTCGACGATCGCTTCCGGGAGCGGCGAGAAGATCGAGATCGTGCGTAGCAGGCCGACGTGGGCCGGCGCGCCCGCGAGCTCGACGTCGAGCCGCCGCAGGCGTGGCCAGGCAATGACGGCGGCGAGGGCGGTTGGCGTGCCGACGGCGACGAGCGTCCAGCGATCGCCGATCGCATGGATCAGTGCCGGTGCGAGGATCGCTCCGAGGCCGAGTGTTCCGACGAAGACGCTCTGGACGACGCCCATGACCCGGGTCAGCACGTCGTCGGGAGTCGTGCGCTGCAAGAGCGTCACGCCGGCGACGTCGACGACCGCCGTGCCGAGCCCCATCAGCGCCAGCGCCACGAGCGCCGTCGCGGTGTGAGGGATCAGCGCGACGAAAACGAAGGGCAACCCGGCGACGACGAGGCCGAGCCCGAAGGCCGTTGCGAGTCGCGGGCGGGCAACGAGCCCGAGGGCGGCGACTCCGCCGAGCAGGCCGCCGACTCCGATTGCCGACGTGAGGAAGCCGATCCCGGCTTTGCCGATGTCGAGCGTCTGGAGAGCGAGCACGACGATCAGGACGTTGGCCGCGCCCGCCACGAGCGTCTGCATCCCGTACAGAGAGATGATCAGGCGCAGGCGCACGTCGTGCGCGACGGTTCCGAAGCCGGCGAAGGCCTCCTTGACGAAGCTCGCCTTCGCGACGTAGGCGTCCGTCGTCCGCTCGACGGAGACGCGCACGAGCAGGAGCGCGGCGGCCAGGAAGACTGCGGCGGTGACGAGGAAGACCGTCTGGGTCGCCGCGGTCGCGATCAGCACACCGCCGATCGCCGGCCCGGCGAAGATGCCGACGCTCTCGATCGTCGTCAGGGTGAGGTTGGCGGCGGTCAGTTCCTTGGCGCTACGGGCGAGCACCGGCAGCAGCGCCGATTGCGTCGGTCGGAAGACCGACTGCAGCAAGCCCATGACGCTCGCCAGCGCGTAGATGACACCCGCCGGGGCGCCCAGGAAGGCAGCGCCGGCTGCAGCGGCGATCGTCACGCTCCTCGCCACGTTGATGGCGACGACGACTCGCTCCCGGCGGTAGCGGTCTCCGAGGACGGCGCCGAAGGGCGCCGCCACGACCGACGGCAGGACCCGCAGGAGGCCGACGAGGCCCACGGCGGCGGCGCCGCCGTGCTGGTACGCGTACAGGCCGAGCGTGACGATGAAGATCCAGTACGCACAGACCGTGCCGGCCCACGAGACCTCGACCCGTCGGAGGTTGGGATTGCTGAAGACCGAGGAGAACGCGTCTCGGGCCTCCTGGAGCACGTCGCGGAACGTCTGCCGCATCCGGCCGATCGTACGACGCTTTGTCTTTTTTATCCGGGCGAGGGAAGATAGGACCCGGTTCCCTCGTCTAGTGAGCGAATCCGCTGAAATGTGGCGGCGAAAAGGAGGAGCAGTGGAGGAGAACACCAAGCCAACGACGACCGAGAACGACGACGTCGAGGCGCACGGCAACGCGGAGCGGCCAGTAGAGCGGCCGGTCGAGGCCAACACCGAGTCGCCTGACGTCGAGGCGCACGGCAACATGGAGCGCCCGGTAGAGCGCCCCATGGAGGCCAACAGCGAGGAGCCAGACGTCGAGGCACATAGCTTCGTCGAGAAGCCCGTCGAGTAGTAAGAAGACCTCTTTAGCGGTTCAGCGGGGCGGCTCCGGCCGCCCCTACTGCGGTCCGGGCTTCGGCGGCCAGCGCCGCTTCGTCGACCGTCAGGGTGCGGGCATCGGCGTCGACGGTCGCGGTCACTCCGAGCGGGAGCGTCCAGAGGTGCTTTCCGTGTCCGAGCGGCAGGTTGTGGATGATCGGAACGCCGAGCGGCTCGAGATGATGCTCGAAGACGTCCTCCATCGAGCGGCTCCGCAGCCACGGCTCGAGCTGGTCCGACGCGTCGGACTTGTACATCTCACCGATGACGACGCCCTTCACGTGCTCGAGCTTGCCGGCGTTGTGCAGCTGCGTGAGCATGCCGTCGACGTGCCAGGGCGGAGCGTGCACGTCTTCGAAGAACAGAATCACGTCGTCGAGCTCGACCTCCCACGGCGTGCCGAGCGTCTCGCGCAGCAGCCACAGGCACCCGCCGACGAGCGGGGCCGTCGCGCGCCCGGACCCGAGCGCGCCGATGTAGGGATCGTCCGGACGGGCCGGCACCTCGCCAAGCGCACCGGCTGCGGTCATCGCGTGCAGGAACCATTCCTTGTCGAGCTCCTGACGCTTGGGAGCGCCCATGCTCGTCAGCCCGAGCCCGTAGAAGGTGACGAGGCCGGTCCGCTGACGGATCGCGACGTGCAGCGCCGTCACGTCGGAATAGCCGACGAAGGGCTTCGGGTTCGCGGCGATCACGTCGTAGTCGAGCAGCGGCACGACCTGCGACGCGCCGTAGCCGCCGCGCAGCATCTGCACGACGTCGACCTCTTCGTCGGCGAAGAGCGCGGTGACGTCATCAGCCCGCGCCCGCGCATCGCCGGCGACGAAGTCGTCGCGGGCGTGGACGTTGGGCGCCAGCTTGACGCGGTACCCCCGCTCCTCGTACCAGCGCACGCCGCGGTCGATCTCCGAGCGGTTCTCGAACGGGCTCGACGCCGCGGCAACGCCGATCGTGCCGCCTTCGGGCAAGGGAGGAGCCTTGGTCACATCAGCCATGTCTCAGGGACTGTCCCTCGTACTAGTCGATCTTGGCCATGACGTGCTTGATGTTCGTGTAGTCCTCGAGCGAGTACGTCGAGAGGTCCTTGCCGTAGCCGGATTGCTTGTAGCCGCCGTGCGGCATCTCGCTGACCAGCGGGATGTGGTCGTTGATCCAGACCGTGCCGAACTGGAGCTTCCGCGAGGCGTTGAGCGCACGCCCGACGTCACGCGTCCACACGGATGCGGCGAGCCCGTAGTTGACGTCGTTCGCCCACTCGATCGCCTGGTCGTCGGACTCGAACTTCTGCACCGTGACGACCGGGCCGAAGACCTCGCGCTGCACGATCTCGTCCGTCTGCTCGACGTCCGTCACCACCGTCGGCTTGACGAAGAAGCCGCGGCTCCCGTTCGTCTCGCCGCCGGTCAGGACGGTTGCGCCCTTGGCGCGGTCGAGGAAGCCCAGCACGCGCTCCTGCTGTGCCTTGGAGATGACCGGGCCCATCTCGATCTCGTCGCCTTCCGCCGGATCGCCGACGTGCAACGACTCGATCGCCGGCACCAGCTCCTCGATCAGCTTCGAGTAGATCTTCGGACCGGCGACGACGCGTGAGGCGGCGGTGCAGTCCTGGCCAGAGTTCCAGTAGCCGCCGATCTTGATGCCCTCGGCGACGGCCGCCGGATCGGCGTCGTCGAACACGAGCACCGGCGCCTTCCCGCCGAGCTCGAGATGGACGCGCTTGAGGTTGTCGGCGGCGGTGCGCGCGATGATCTTGCCGGTCTCGACGTCGCCGGTGAGCGACACGAGCCGCACCTCCGGATGCTTGACGATCGCCTCGCCGGCGGGGACGCCGTCGCCGGTCACGACGTTGAGCACGCCGGCGGGCAGGATCTCCGCGGCGAGCTGTGCGAACCGCAGCGTCGTCAGCGGCGTCTGCTCCGACGGCTTCAAGATCTGCACGTTCCCGGCCGCCAGCGCGGGCGCCATCTTCCACACCGCCATCATCAGCGGGTAGTTCCACGGCGCGATCCCGCCGACGATCCCGATCGGCTCACGGCGCAGCCACGACGTGTAGCCCTTCATGTACTCCCCGGCGGACTTGCCCTCGAGCACGCGGGCGGCCCCGGCGAAGAAGCGGAAGTTGTCGGCGCAGACGGGCAGTTCGTCGCGCGCGTAGGAGAGCGGCTTGCCGACGTTGCGCGACTCGAGCTCGGCGAGCTCGTCGGCGTGCTCGTCGATCGCCGAGGCAAGCTTCAGCAACAGCTCGGAGCGTTCGCCCGGCGTCGTCTCGCGCCACTCCACCAGCGCCTTCTTCGCGGACTGCACGGCACGGTCGACATCGTCGGCGGTCGCGGCCGGAACCTCGGCGATCACCTCGCCCGTGGCGGGGTTGAGCACCTCCATCGTCTCGCCTCCGGCCGAGTCGACCCACTCGCCGCCGATCAGGTTCTGGTGCTTGGAAACGGTCGTGCTCACGAGCTACCTCCTTCTCAGGATCCCGGTGTCGCGCGTCAGGCGCGCGGCGATCGCCACGGGAATCACGGTCATGACTATCACGAAAAAGACGACGACGTTCACCTGCGGCAGTTGCTGTCCGAGGCGCAGGTTGCCCAGGATCCAGATCGGCAGCGTGTTCTGTGCGCCCGCCGTGAACGTGGTCACGATCACCTCGTCGAACGAGAGCGCGAACGCCAGCAGCGCGCCTGCCACCAGCGCAGTGGAGACAACCGGCAGCGTCACGAACCGGAACGTCTGCCAGCCGTCGGCCCCGAGGTCCATCGACGCCTCGGTCAGCGACGTCTGCGTCCGGCGCAGCCGCGCGACGACGTTGTTGTAGACGATCACGATGCAGAAGGTCGCGTGCCCGATCACGATCGTCCAGAGCGACGGCGTCAGGTGATGCACAGGGTTGTTGGAGAAGAACGAGTTCAGCGCGATCCCCGTCACCACGCCCGGAAGAGCAATGGGGAGGACGAGCAGGAACGTGATCGCGTCCCTCCCGAAGAAGCGGTAGCGGGCAACCGCGGAGGCGGCCGCCGTTCCCAGGACGAGCGCGACGACGGTCGCGAGCCCCGCGGCCTTCAGCGAGAGGACGAGCGCATCCCGCGCGTCCTGGTTGTGCCACGCGGCGGTGAACCACTTCGTGCTGAAGCCGGCGATCGGCCAGCTCTGGATGTTCGAGGAGTTGAACGCGTAGACGCAGATCAGCACGAGCGGCAGCCAGAGGAACAGGACGACCGCCGCCGACCAGATGCCGAGAGAGAGGCGTGTCGCCCGCGTTTCCATCAGAGCGCCTCGAAAGCGCCGAGCCGTTTCGCAACGGTCAGGTAGAGCGCCATCACGATCAGCGGCACCGTCGCGTATGCGGCTGCGAAGGGAAGGTTGTTCGTCAGTCCGAGCACGTTGCGGTAGATGACGTTCCCGATGAAGTCGACGTTGCCGACCAGCGACGGCGTGATGTAGTCGCCGAGGGTCAGCGAGAACGTGAAGATCGACCCGGCGACGAGGCCCGGCAGCGCGAGCGGCACGATCACGCGGCGGAACGTGGTCACGTTCCGCGCTCCGAGGTCGCGGGACGCCTCGAGGTACGAGTCGGGGATGCGCTCCAACGCTGCGTAGACCGGCAGGATCATGAACGGCAGCCAGATGTACGAGAACACGATCCACATCGCCGTGCTCGTGAACGCCCATCCCTGAGCCGGCAGGCCGAGCTTGCCGAGCGTCCAGTTGAGCGCGCCGTCGTGGTTCAGGATCAGCCGCCAGGCGTAGATACGCGCCAGGTAGCTCGACCACAGTGGCAGCAGCACGAGCACGAACAGCAGCGTGCGCTGCCGCGGTCCCGCGACGCGTGCCATGTAGTACGCGAAGGGAAAGGCGATGACGGCGTCGGTGGCCGTCACCGCTGCCGCCATCCAGATCGTGCGCCATGCGATCTCGCGGTACGTCGGGTCGCTGGCGATGGCGTGAAAGTTCGTCCAGGTCCAGGTGTGTGTCAGCTTGCCGGTGAACGAGTCGATGCTCCAGAAAGCCGAGACGAACAGCACCGCGAGCGCGGCGAGGTAGAAGACGATCATCCAACCGAGCGGTGGCAGCAGCAGCGCACCGCCGCGCAGCCACGGCCGTCGCCACAACGCCGCCGAAAGGCGGCGGCGGGCGGTCCAACGACCGCCCGCGCGATACGCCCGTGAAGCCACAGCTAGCTCTTGATGTCAGTCCAGGCTTGCTGCCACTTCGTGTAGTCCATGCAATCGCTCTTGCCGTTGCCGCAGTCCTTCACCGGCGTCTTCCAGAACCGGATCGAGCTGAAGTACGCAGCAGGTGCGTTGAGGTGGTACTGCGTGCACGATCCCTTCTGCATCTTGTTCATGAGGGGACATGCCTTCGCGTTCGCAGGGGTCTCCTCGAACGACAACGCCTGCTGCGCCTGCACCTTCGGCGTCGAGACCCATCGGATCCACTTCACGGCACAGTTCGGATGCTTGGCCTTGGACGAGATCATCCACGTGTCCGCCCAACCCGTCGCTCCCTCTTTCGGGATCAGATCCTTGACCGGCGCTTTGGCTTTCTGGAGCGTGATTGTCTGCAGCGGCCAGGAAGCGCCGACCGTGGCGCCGCCGTTCTTGAACAGGTCGACCTCGTCACCGGCCGTGGCCCAGTACTTCTTGATCAGCGGGTGCTGCTTCTTCAGTAGGTCGACGGTCGCCTTGAACTGGGCGGAGTTGAGCTCGTACGGGTCCTTGATGCCGAGCCCCGGCTGTGCCTTCGACAGATAGAGCGCGGCGTCTGCGATCTGGATCGGGTTGTCCGGAACCGTCACCTTCCCCTTGAACTTCGAGCTGTACAGAACGCCCCACGACTTGGGCGCGGGTTTCACCTTCTTCGTGTTGTAGAGGAGGGTGTTCGGGCCCCATTGCAGAGAGATGCCGTAGTGGACGCCCTTGATCGTGTTGTGACCCGGCGACTTCAACTGTGGGATGAAGTTCTTGAAATCCGGGACCAGCT
The DNA here is from genome assembly GCA_045806245.1 of Gaiellaceae bacterium. Classification (GTDB taxonomy): domain Bacteria; phylum Actinomycetota; class Thermoleophilia; order Gaiellales; family Gaiellaceae; genus 3-1-20CM-4-69-9. Next base: position 18,423 of record JBJMJR010000109.1, read on the forward strand.
TCGGGTCGATCGGCCGCACGTCCTTGCCGAAGATGAGACGCAGGCTCGCGTCGCCCGATGCGGACACGGCGTCGTACTGCCCGCTCCTCATGAGCGTCACCATTTCGTCCGACGAGCCGCCGTACTTCGGCTTGACCTTGCAGCCGGTCGCCTTCGTGAACGGCTTCACCCACTGCGGCTGCATGTAGCCCTCCCAGCCGATCAGGTTGACCACGCCTTCGGTCTTGCCGACCTTCGTGATCATCGAGTCGTCGCTCGACGAGCTGACTCCCGACGCCGGCACGCACAGCGCGACCGCCACCGCGGCGAGCAGCACGTGCCCTTTGCGAATCCTCCTCATTCGTGCCCTCCATGCAGTTCGTAGGTGTGCTCGGGACGCCACTCGAGGCGCACCGCCCTGCCCCTGGACTCGAGCGCCTCGGCTGAGGACGTCTCGAGGTTCTGCCTCACCACCGTCAGCTCGCCCCCGGAGTCGAGCGCGACGACGTACCGCGTGAACATGCCGACGTAGACGACGTCGCGGACGCGTCCGGGCTCGCCGCCGCCGGCTGCTTCGAAATGCATCTGGATCTTCTCGGGCCGCACGGTGAAGCGCCGGCCGTTGCGTTCGAGCACGTTCGAGATCCCAACGAAGCCCGCCACAAACTCGGTTGCGGGATGCTCGTACACCTCGGCCGGCGTACCGAGCTGCTCGATACGCCCCTCGTTGAAGACCGCGAGGCGGTCGCTCATCGTCAGCGCCTCCTCCTGGTCGTGCGTCACGTAGACGAAGGTGATCCCGACCTCGCTGACCTCGCGCTGGATGCGCGTCAACTCGATCTGCATCTCTTGCCGGAGCTTCAGGTCGAGCGCGCCGAGAGGCTCGTCCAGCAACAACACTTTCGGCGCGTTGACCAGCGCCCGTGCGAGCGCGATCCGCTGGCGCTGTCCGCCGGAGAGCTGGATCGGCTTGCGATCCGCGACGTCCGGGAGACGCACGATGCGGAGGATCTCTTCCACGCGCTTGCGTCGCTCGGAGCGCGACACGCCCTTCACGCGCAGCCCATAGCCGACGTTCTCCGCCACGCTCATGTGCGGGAAGAGGGCGTAGTCCTGGAAGACGGTGTTGACGTCGCGCTCGTACGGCGCGCGGTTCGTCACGTCGACGCCGCTCAGCTCGATGCGCCCGGCGTCGGGGCGCTCGAAGCCGGCGATCAAGCGCAGCGTCGTCGTCTTCCCCGATCCCGACGGGCCGAGCAGCGTGAAGAACTCGCCCGCGGCGATCTCGAGGTCGACGCCGTCGACCGCGACGACGTCGCCGTACGCCTTGCGCACGTCGACAAGCCGGACGTCTACCGCAGCAGGCATTGTCGTCGAGACCGTTTGGGCCTCAGTCGCCGTCTGCGTCGCCAAGCGCCTCCTCGAGTAGGGCGAATCCGCGATCGAGCAGCTCGTCGTCGATCGTCAGCGGGACGAGGATGCGGATGACGTTTCCGTACATGCCGCACGAGAGCAGGACGAGGCCGCGTTCCCGCGCGGCGGCGGTGATGCGCGCCGCCCGTTCCGGGGATTTCTCGGGCAGCTCGACGGCCACCATCGGACCGAGCCCGCGCACCTTGCCGACGCCGAGCGCATCGAGCCGCCCGCGAATGCGCCGTCCGAGATCCTCCGCGCGGGCGCGGAACTCGGGCCGGCGCACCTCGTTGAGAACGGCGATCGCCGCGGCGCACGCAAGCGGGTTGCCGCCGAACGTCCCGCCGAGTCCGCCCGGCGGCACGGCATTCATGATCTCCGCCTTTCCGGTGACGCCGGCGAGCGGGAGCCCGCCGCCGAGCGACTTGCCGCTGACGAGCAGGTCGGGCTCGACGCCGTAATGCTCGATCGCCCAGACCGGCCCGGTGCGGCCGACGCCGGACTGCACCTCGTCGTCGACGTAGAGGATGCCGTGCTCGTCGCAGAGCTCCTTCAGCTGCCGCGGAAAGCCTTCCGGCATCGGGATGAATCCGCCCTCGCCCTGGACGGGCTCGAGCACGACGCACGCAACCTGTTCGGGCTTGACGTCCTGCTTGAAGACGCGCTTTACGTCCCCGACGTCGAGGGCCGCGCGGTAGACCTCCGGTGCCAGTGGGCCGAATCCGTCCTTGTACGGGACGACCTTCGCCGTCAGCGCCATGGTCAGGTTGGTGCGGCCGTGGAACGCGTGGTCGAAGGCGACAACTCCCGTGCGGCCCGTGGCGACGCGCGCGATCTTGACGGCGTTCTCGATCGCCTCCGCGCCCGAGTTCAGCAGCAGCGAGCGCGTCTCGGTCTCGCCGGGCCAGACTTCGTCGAGCAGCCTGCAGACCTCGACGTACGGCTCGTACATCCCGACCATGAAGCACTGGTGCAGGTAGCGGTCGACCTGCTCGTGGATCGCCGCCGACGCGAACCCGTGCCCGGTGTTCTGGCAACCGAGCCCACCCGCGAAGTCGACGTACTCGCGGCCGTCGACGTCCCACACGCGAGCTCCCTCGGCGCGCGCGACGACGAGCGGCGTCGTTGCGACGCCACGCGCGACGTAGCGCTCGCGCTCCGCAATCACCTCCGCGGCTCGCGACGCCGTTGCAACTCCCTCAGACGACATCAGCTGTGCTCCTTTCGACCATCCCATAGTTCCAGCCGGAGTCGCGCATGCGGTCGAGGAACGGCACCGCATCGAACGCCTCCGGGCCCAACACGCCGCGCCCCGTCCACGTTCCGTCGGCGAGCAGCTCGAGCGCGAGGACGGGGTTGATCGCCGTCTGCCACACGACAGCCTGCGCGCCATACTCGCGCATCGTCTGCTCGTTGTCGGCGACGTGGTAGAGGTAGACGCTCCGCTGCGCGCCGTCGGTTCCGACCCCGCTGACGAGCGTCCCGGCGCACGTCTTGCCGGTCATGCGCTCGCCGAGCTGCGCCGGGTCGGGCAGCACCGCGGCGACCAGGTCACGCGGCGCAACCGCGACGTCGCCGACCGCAACCGGCTCCTTCGAGTCGAGCCCCAGCAGGTTGAGTGTCTTCAGCACCTCGATGAAGTCGTCGCCCAGCCCGTACTTGAAGGTGACGCGCTCGCACTCGATCTCACGCGGGATCAAGACGACTTCCTCGTGCTCGACGTTGACGCACTCGATCGGGCCGATGCCCTCTGGGAACTCGAACACCTCGGGGTCCGAGAAAGGCTCGGTCGTGTAGAAGCCGCGCGTCCGCTCCCAGACGAGCGGCGGGTTGAGGCACTCCTCGATCGTCGTCCAGATCGAGAACGTCGGCGCGAAGGCGTAGCCCTCGACGACGAGATTCGCTCCGTCGCGGACGCCGATCTCCGAGATGGAGGTGAAGAGGTGGTCCCGGGCGTATCGCGCAAACACGTCGGAGAGCCCGGGCTCGACGCCGATCCCGACGAGCGCCAGCAGCCCCGCTTCGTGCCAGCGCTCGTGCTCGGCGAACTGGCGATCGCCGAGCTTCACTCCGGGTCGCTCGTACGGCGCGGCCGCGTCGGGCTCGGACAACGTCAGCGCCATGTCGAGATACGTCGACCGTGTCTCGAAAGACGCGGCGAAAATTTGCGGGTTGAAGCGCGGGTCCGTGGCGTTCAGGATCACGTCCGCCTCGGCCGCGCGGGCGCAGGCCACGATCGCCTCGGCCGAGGACGCATCGAGGAAGACGCCGGCGAAACGCCCGTCGTCCGCCGCTGCCGCGACGCGCTGGGCGCGAGCCTCGTCGCGGTCGGCGATCGTCATGCGGTCGAAGAAGCTGCGCCGCAGCGCGATGGCCGCGACGGCCGAGCCGACCC